>CAJULM010000012.1 GCA_910587285.1 uncultured Oscillospiraceae bacterium
GCGACTCGGACAAAATACAGATTTGCTCCGCAAATCTTGGTTTTTTGTCCTCGCTTTGCTCCAAGCTTCCTCGCTGACCGCTTCTCCGCGCTTCTTGTTTCACGTGAAACATCCGCCCTCAATGCTTGGGAGTGAGAACTTTGACGCCCCCCATATAGGGCCACAGCGCCTGGGGAATCTTTACGCTGCCGTCCGCCTGGAGGTTGTTCTCCAGCAGGGCGATGAGCATCCGGGGGGGCGCCGCCACGGTGTTGTTCAGGGTGTGGGGCAGGTAGGTGCCGCTCTCCCCCCGCACGCGCATTTTCAGCCTTCTCGCCTGGGCGTCGCCCAGGTTGGAGCAGGAGCACACCTCGAAATACTTCTGCTGCCGGGGGGACCAGGCCTCGATGTCGCAGGATTTTACCTTCAGGTCGGCCAGGTCGCCGGAGCAGCATTCCAGCTGGCGCACGGGGATGTCCAGGGATCGGAACAGCTCCACGGAGTACCGCCACATCTTCTCGTACCAGTCCATGGACTCCTCCGGACGGCACACCACGATCATCTCCTGCTTTTCGAACTGGTGGATGCGGTACACGCCCCGCTCCTCGATGCCGTGGGAGCCCTTCTCCTTCCGGAAGCAGGGGGAGTAGGAGGTGAGGGTCTGAGGCAGGGTATCCTCGGGAATCATCTGGTCGATGAACTTGCCGATCATGGAGTGCTCGGAGGTCCCAATCAAATATAGGTCCTCCCCCTCGATCTTATACATCATGGCGTCCATGTCGGTCTGGGACATGACGCCCTCCACCACATTGCCGTGGATCATGAAGGGGGGAATGCAGAAGGTGAAGCCCTTGCCGATCATGAAGTCCCGGGCGTAGGCCAGCACCGCCTCGTGGAGCCGGGCGATGTCCCCCATGAGGTAGTAGAACCCCGCGCCGGACACCCGGCCCGCCGCGTCCATGTCCACCCCGTCGAACCGCTCCATGATATCGGTGTGGTAGGGAATTTCAAAGCTGGGGGTGACGGGCTCGCCAAACCGCTCCACCTCCACATTGGCGGAGTCGTCCGGGCCGATGGGCACGGAGGGGTGGATGATGTTGGGAATCACCATCATGATTTTGCGGATTTCCGCAGCCAGCTCGGTTTCCAACTGCTCCAGCTCGGCCAGCCGGTCGGCGTTGGCCTTCACCTGGGCCTTGGCGGCCTCGGCCTCCGCCAGCTTGGAGGGGTCCTTCTTGGCCTGACCCATGAGCATCCCCACCTGCTTGGACAGGGTGTTTCGGGCGGCACGCAGGCTGTTGGCCTCGGTCATGGCGTCCCGGTTGCGGCGGTCCAGCTCGATGACCTCGTCCACCAGGGGGAGCTTTTCCTCCTGGAACTTCTTTTTGATGTTTTCCTTGACAACCTCCGGGTTGTCCCGGATAAATTTGATGTCTAACATAATATCACCTGTTTATTTAAAAATTTTGAGGCCCTATGCGCCCCGCGGTGGCGTTGCCGTGCCCAGGGAAGCCCTCTCTCGAGCAGAGGCAGTCATCCGCGCATGACTGCCTCCAAGCGAGGGAGAGAGCTTCCCTGGACCGATGTGCCCGCCCTCGCGCTTTGTATTTCACGTTTCACGTGGAACATTCCAGGTTCAGGACAGCTTCTCAACAATCTCCTGATACCGCTCCGCCGGGGTGGAGCCGTCCAGGCCGTAGTCGTATTGCTTCCGGTCCTCCTCGGTGGGGAGGAAGTCTTTCCGCGGGTTGGCTTCCGGCATCTCCAGCCAATGGATGAAGGCTTGGCAGGCGTCGTAGTCCCGCTGGGCATAGGCCTGCTCTAACTGCCAGAGCAGCTCCATGGCCTGGGTCCTTTGAAGCAGGGTGTATTCCAAATGTGCCGCGCTGGTTCTGGCCCCGTCGTACAGGGCCTGAAAGTCTTGGCTGAGGGACTGTTCCTGCTTCAAATCCAGCTCCAATTCTCTGATTTGCGCCTCCAGCTCCTCCCGCTCTGCCTCCAGCGCTTGGAGCTCCTCCAGCAGCTCCTCTTTGGAGGCGTTGGAGGTCATGCGGAGATTGTCCAGGGCGGCGTCGCTGTTGCGCTGCTGGACGAAGTAGGCCAGCAGCAGCATGAGAAACGCCGCGCCGAACAGGACGGCCAGGTAGATGAAGAAAGAGGAACCCTTGCCCTTCTTGAGCGGAACGGAGGTTTCACGTGAAACATCCTCGGGGGGGGTGCCAGCGGAACCGATCCGCCGGGCTTCGATGGGGGCGCCGGCTGTTTCACGTGAAACATTCTGCTGTTCGTTTTCGCTCATGCCTCCACCCCCTCCTGGTCAGGGTTATTCAGGGGGAAGACGTGCTCCAGCTGATCCAGCAGGTCGTTCAGGTCGTCCACGTCGTAATACTCCAGCTCCACCTTGCCCTTTTTCGCCCCGTTCTTAATGGAGACCCTCCGGCCCATCCGCTGGGAAAACTCCTTTTCCACCGCCTGGATGTAGATCAGGTGGGGGTCCGGGACATCGGGGAGGTCGTCCGGCTGGGGGGCGTCTAAGGTGAAGTGGCGGGCGGCGCGCTCCGCCTGGCGGACGCTCCACCCCTCGTCGGCGATTTTCTGGGCGAAAGCGATCTGGGCCTGTTCCCCCTCCACCATGAGCACCGCCCGGCCGTGGCCGGCGGAAATGGCCTTTTCCGCCAACAGCTCCCGCACTTCGGGGGGCAGGGCGGTGAGGCGCAGGGCGTTGGCGATGGCGGGGCGGGACTTGCCCATCCTCCTGGCCAGCTCGTCTTGGGTGAGGCCGTAGTCGGTGAGCAGGGCCAGGTAGCCCTCCGCCTCCTCCACCGGGTTCAAATCCTCCCGCTGGAGGTTTTCGATGAGGCCCAGCTCCATCACCTTGCGGTCGTCCGCCTCGATGATGACCACCGGGACCTCCCTCCGGCCGGCCAGCTTGGAGGCCCGCCAGCGGCGTTCTCCGGCGATGATCTGATAGTAACCGGTGGACAGCCGGCGGACGGTGAGGGGCTGGATGATGCCGTGCTCCTGAATGGAGGCGGCCAGGTCAGCCAGCGCCGCCTCGTCAAATCGCTTTCTGGGCTGATTCAGCCCCGGCTCCACCTGGGAGATGGGCAGCATGACTGAGCCGGACTCCTGGCTTTGCAGAGTGGCGGTGTCCCCCATGAGGGCGTCCAGCCCCTTGCCTAAACCCTTGGCTTTTGGCATATTAGGCGTCATTCCTTTCTATTCTTTCAAAGATTCCGGCGTTTACGTGGCCTTGGCCGCCAGGGGATTTTTTCGTAAAAACTCCTGGGCCAGAGCCTCGTAGGCCTCCGCGCCCCGGGACAGAGGATCGTACACGGACACGGGCACCCCATGGCTGGGAGCCTCGGAAAGTCGCACGTTTCTGGGAATCACGGAGGCATAAACCTTGCCGGGGAAATGGCGCTTGACCTCCTCCGCCACCTGGAGGGACAGGTTGGTGCGCCCGTCGTACATGGTGAGCACCACGCCCTCCAGCTCTAAATTGGGGTTGAGCCGCTGCTTGGCCAGCCGGACAGTGTACAGCAGGTCGCTCAGCCCCTCCAGGGCGTAGTATTCGCACTGGACGGGGACCAGCAGAGTGTCCGCCGCGCACAGCCCGTCCAGGGTGAGCAGCTCCAGGGAGGGGGGGCAGTCGATGAAGATGAAGTCGTAGCTCTCCTTCACCTGGCCGATGGCGTCCTTCAGCCGGTACTCCCGGCGGTCCAGGGCGATGAGCTCCACCGTGGCGCCGGACAGGGCCTTGTTGGCGGGGACCACATCCGCCCATTTGGTGGGGATGATGGCCTTGGACATGGGGGCGCTGCCCAAAATCACCTCATAGATGCTGGGGGAGCGGGTTTTGTCCAGCCCAAAGCCGGAGGTGGCGTTGCCCTGAGGGTCGAAGTCGCACACCAGCACCTTCGCGCCCTGGGCGGTGAGGGCGGCGGCCAGGTTGACGCAGGACGTGGTTTTGCCCACGCCGCCCTTCTGATTCACAATGGCGATGCTTTTGCCCATGGCATTCATCCTCCCAGTGTTTCACAAACAGCCGCCTTTGCGGCAGTTGAAAATTATTATATCCTGTTTGAAATGGGATTTCAACTATTTTCAAAAATATCATGCCCATGAGGGAGACGAAAAAAGGGGAGCGGCGGGAGCTTTTTGAAACCATTTCCCCCAAACCTGTGTTATGATAGGTGAAAGAGCTTTTTCAAATTCCATATTGTTTCACGTGAAACGCCCTGGGGAGCCCTCCCCCTCTCTTGGAGGCAGTCACAGGCTACGGAGCGCTGGGTGACTGCCCCCGCGTTCAGGGGAGGGCTCCCCAGAGCTGTGGGCGTGTGACTTTTGGGGTCCCCGCGCGAGCCCAGCGAAGAGCGGGTCGCGTGGGGAAAGGAGGAGCAGCGGAATGAGCGAGCTTTCGCCAAAGGCGGAAGCGAGGGATATGGAGCTTGCTCCGACGTGTTTCACGTGAAACATCTCGAGGGAGTTCCCCCAGAGCTGCGGGTTTTGTGGGGCGCGGGGAAGCGAATGATACGCAGCTTGCTCAATGGGGGCCCCCGCGCGAGCCCAGCGAAGCGGGTCGCGTGGGGAAAGGAGGAGCAGCGAAGTGAATGAGCTTTCCCGCTTGCGGGGAAGGGAATGATACGCAGCTCGCTCCGACGCTCAGGAGGTGATGACTTGACGGAAGAACAGATGGTGAAGTCTCTGCGCCGGGGGGAGCTGTCCGCCTTGGAGGCGCTGATGGAGCGGTACACCCCCTACGTGTCCTCGGTGGTGTACCGGATTCTTCGGGGCCGGAGGGCGGACGGGGAGGAGCTGACGGCGGACGTATTTCTGGCGGCCTGGGACAACCGGGACAAGCTGCGCCCCGGCCAGGTGAAGGGCTACTTGGGGGCCATCGCCCGGAACCGGGCATTTAACCTGCTGCGCTCGAACCGGGAGAGCCTGCCCCTGGAGGACGACGTGCTCCTGCTGGCGGCGGACGGCCCGGACAGGGAGCTGGACAGGCGGGAGACGGCGCGCGTGATAAACCGAGCGCTGTCCCGGCTGGACAAACCCCAGCGGGAGCTGTTTGTGCGGCACTATTACTACGGCCAGACGGTGGGGGAGGCGGCGCTGGCCATGGGGCTGAACGTCTCGACCGCCAAGACCTGGCTGCGCCGGGGGCGGGAGACGCTGAAAACAATTTTGGAACAGGAGGGCTACGGACATGAGGCGGTTTATGATATCGGAGCTGATGGATGAGTACGTGGACAACGAGGTGTTCCCACAGGGGGGCGAGACCGCCGGCGTTGAGGCGGTGAAGGCCCGGGTGCTGGCAAAGGCGGCCCCGGTGCGGAAAAAGCCCAGGCCGCGGCTGAAAACGGTGCTGATCGCGGCGGCGCTGGCGGTGGTCATGGTGGTGCTGGTGGGGGCTGGGTTTCCCTTTATCTCCTACCGGCTGGCCGGCGGCGACCTGTTTTATCAGGAGACCTCTGACGGCAATATCACCGCCTTGCGCCACACAGAACCACTGATGACCTTGGAGGATGGGCGGCTGTGGTTTATTCAGGAGGGCCAGCGCATGGATATCACCGATCTGATCAGTGAGGAAACGCCCTATATTCACGATGCCAGCGACCCGGAGACCGGGATGACATATTATATCATCATGGGCGGCACGCCGGAGGCCTATGGCTGGTTTGAATGGATTGTGCCCCCCGATTCCTTCGGCGGCGCGGATTCCGCGAACAGGCCCCGCAGTATGTATGACTGTGAATTTGTGTTCCAGGGGGGCCAGCCGGACGAAACCTCCCAGGTTTACGGAGATTTGTATGCGGACGGTGTGGACTGGAGCCGTGTGGAAAGACGCCCTTGGCTGGTGGCGGCGGCAGAGGCCCTGGGCATCCCCGCCGCGGATGTCTCCGATGAAACTAATGATAGCTATATTTTGCAATAAGTGATATAATGGACTCCCCCGAATTTGGGAGAGTCCTTTTTTAACGTTTCACGTGAAACACGTCGGAGCAAGCTGCGTATCATTCGCTTCCCCGCAAGCGGGAAAGCTCATTCACTCTGCTGCTCCTCCTTTCCCCACGCGACCCGCTTTGCTGGGCTCGCGCGGGGGCCCCTTTTGGCAGGCTTCCCTGTAAGCGGGGCTTTGCGGGGGCCCTGAGAGCCCTCCCCGGAACGCAGGGGCAGTCATCCGAGCGGCCCTGTAGCCTATGGCTGCCTCGCAGAGAGGGGAGGGCTCCCAGGGCGTTTCACGTGAAACATTTAGGAGGTGTGTCCCATGACCCATGAAGATTATATGCGCGAGGCCCTGGAGCTTGCCCGCGCCTGTGTCCCGGACGGGGATATCCCCGTTGGCTGCGTGGTGGCCGCCCCGGACGGTCAAATCATCGGCCGGGGCCGCAACCGCCGGGAGGCCGACCGCCGGGCCACCGCCCACGCCGAGATCGAGGCCATCGAGCAGGCCTGCGCCGCGGTGGGGTCTTGGCGGCTGAGCGGCTGCACCCTGTACGTCACCCTGGAGCCCTGCCCTATGTGTGCCGGGGCCATCATCAACTCCCGCATCGCCACGGTGTACTTCGGGGCGCGGGAGGCAAAGTCGGGGTGCTGCGGGTCGGTGCTGAATCTGTTCTGCGAGCCCTTCAACCACCACCCGCGGATTTACGGCGGGCTGCTGGAGGGGGAGTGCCGGGGGCTGCTGGAGGCGTTCTTTCAGGAGCTGCGAAAGATTTAATACTTTTGTAACATAAAGCGGTAAACTTTCGTAATGAATCTGCGGTATCTTAAATCTTGCAAGAGATATCCTTTCTTTTTCATTCTATCCTCCATCCTTTAAAGAAACGCGGAGCCGAAAGGCTCCGTTTTTCTTTTGTGCGGCCCCGCCGCAGGGGCGGCGGGCCTTGGAGGGGAGCGGAGCCGAGAGGCCCCATTGGTTTTTGCAGCCCCGCCGCAGGAGCGGCAGGGCCTTGGAGGGGAGCGGAGCCGAGAGGTCCCGTTGTTCTCAGCAAAACTCAATATGCCCCGGCCCCATGGACTGGATCCGCGCCAGCGACTCCACCCGCACGCCCCGGGCGCGGATGCGGGCGCCGCCGGGCTGGAAGGCCTTCTCAACGGCCACGCCGGCGCCAGCCACCGACGCCCCGGCCTGCTCCGCCAGAGCCAGCAGGCCCTCCAACGCCGCGCCATTGGCCAGGAAGTCGTCGATGAGCAGCAGCCGGTCGCCGGGGCCCAGGAACCGCTTGGACACGATCACGTCGCTCACCCCGCCGTGGGTGAAGGAGGGTATCTCCACGTGGTACACGTCTCCGGCGATGTTTTTGGTGCGGCTCTTTTTGGCGAATACCACGGGCACGCCGAACTGCTGGGCGGCGATGCAGGCGATGCCGATGCCGGAGGCCTCGATGGTCAAAATCTTGTTGACGCCCTCTCCTGCGAACAGCCGCGCCCACTCCCGGCCCATGGCGGCGAACAGTTCCACGTCCATCTGATGGTTCAAAAAGCTGTCCACCTTGAGCACGTCGCCGTCCTCCACGATTCCGTCCCGGCGGATGCGCTCCTCTAATTCCCGCATGGTCTTTCACTCCTTTCTTTTGTCCCCATTCTATCAAAAAAGGCGGGACTTTTCCACTGTTTTTCCCACAAAAGCCCCTTGCTCTTTCCAGGGTTTTCTGCTACAATGAGGGCCGGCTGTCCGGGCATTGTTTCACGTGAAACAAGAAGCGCGAGGGCAGACACATAGGCCCGGATGGACTGGAGCGAGGGGCAAAACCCAGGCGGGCACAAGCCCGCGGCTCTGGGGGAACTCCCCCGGATGTTTCACGTGAAACATTCGCCGGGGGCTGTGAGCCGCGCCTCATTCCGTGTTCCCGCTGGCAGTTGTTCCATCCTAAAACGAAAAGAAGAAGGTCGTTGTCATGCAGCGCATCAAAGAGACGGTAGGCGAGTATCTCATGCTCACCCTGGGCACCTTTTTGGTGGCCGCGGGGGTGTACTTTTTCAAGTTTCCCAACCACTTTAACACCGGCGGCGTCACAGGTCTGGCCGTCATCCTCAACGCCATTGTGCCGGCGGTGAGCGCCTCCACCTTCGCCTCCGTCATCAACCTGGCCTTTTTGGTGCTGGGCTTTGTGGCGCTGGACAAGGGGTTTGGCGTGCGCACGGTGTATTGCACCGTTTTGTTCTCCGCCATACTGTCCGGCTTGGAGTGGCTGTTTCCCATGGCCGCGCCCCTCACCAATCAGAAGATGCTGGAGCTGTTTTTCGCCGTCATTCTGCCCTCTTTGGGGGCGGCCATTCTGTTCAATATGCAGAGCTCCACCGGGGGTACGGACATCCTGGCCATGATCCTCAAGCGGTTCTCCAACATGGACATCGGCATGGCCCTGCTCTATGTGGACGTGCTCATCGCCGCCTCCACCCTGTATTTTGTGGGAACCGAGGCGGGGCTGTACTCGGTACTGGGCCTGGTGCTCAAGTCGGTGGTGGTGGACTCGGTGATCGAGTCGCTGAACCGGCGCAAGAGCTTCCTCGCCGTCACCTCCCGTCCCCAGGAGGTGTGCGGCTTCATCACCCAGTCCCTGAACCGCTCGGCCACCTACTGGCAGGCGGAGGGGGCCTACTCCCACGAGCCGAAGTGGGTGGTGCTCACCGCCCTGTCCCGGTCCCAGGCGGTGGCGCTGCGGCTGTACCTGAAGACGGCCGACCCCCACGCCTTCATTTTGGTGACCAACTCCAGCGAGATATTTGGGAAGGGGTTTATGAGAGTATGAGCGCGAGGGTAGACCCATAGGGGCGGATGGACCGGAGCGAGGGGCAAAACCCAAGCAGGCCGGGGCCTGCTGGATTTGCCCCGAGTCGGAGGGAAGCCGCCCCGTAATGGGTCCAACCCGAGCGTGACAGGGAAGCGCGAGGGCAGCGACCCATAGGCGCGGCCAATCCGAGCGTGACAACAGAGAAGCGCGAGCGTGACAGGGAAGCGGGCGAATAGCGGCCCAGGGGAGCCCTCTCCCTCCCTTCGAGGCAGCCACAGGCTACAGGGCGCTGGATGGCTGCCTCTGCGTTCGGGAGAGGGCTCCCCTGGGTCTCGCCGCTTGCCCCTCGGATGTTTCACGTGAAACATCCGGGAGGCTTCGCCAGGACTGCGCGGTCCGCTCCGAGGCGGCGCCGTATGCGCCGACGGATCAGACGGTGCACCCCGCAGGCGCAGATCAATAGACGCAAACGCCCGCAGTGACCGCACACAAGCGGCAGCACAAATCGGCGCACCTGCGTCGAAGGCTGCGCGCGCCGGAAGGGTATCTGCCTGTGTACGTATAGGGCTCCCCCGTAAACGGGGGGTCTCGGGGGGCGCGGGGCCTGGGGGGCGCTGTCACGCTGCGAAGCGGCCAGGGCGCTCGGTCGCCTTCCCTCCGACTCGGGCAAAATCAGGGCCAACGTTGTTGGCCCTGGGTTTTTGCCCTCGTTCCGGTCCAGGCTCCCTCGCTGGCCGCTTCTCCGCGCTTCTCATCCTTCGATGGATTTCGCCTCCCGGTTGTGGTATGCTTGTCTCATACCAAACCGGGAGGCGTTTGTATGGCTCTCTTTTTGAAAACCGGGCGGCGGCAGGTGCTGGAGCTGCCCACCGGAGACATCCGGCCCAACCCCAATCAGCCCCGCAAGGAGTTCCAGGATGGCGACCTGGCCGAGCTGGCCCTGTCCATCTCCCAGGTGGGGGTGATTCAGCCCCTGTCCGTGCGGCGTACCCCGGCGGGGTGGGAGCTGGTGGCCGGAGAGCGGCGGCTGCGGGCGGCCAAGATGGCGGGACTGCCCTGCGTGCCCTGCCTGAGCGTGGAGGCGGATGAGGAGACCTCGGCCCTGCTGGCCCTGGTGGAAAACCTTCAGCGCAAGGATTTGGACGTGTGGGAGGAGGCCGCCGCCCTGCGCCAGCTCATCCAGGGACATTGCCTCTCCCAAGAGGAGGCCGCCCGGAAGGTGGGCAAGAGCCAGTCCGCCGTGGCCAACAAGCTGCGGCTGCTCAAGCTTCCCGAGGATGTGATTCAGACCCTCCGGATCCACCAGCTCACCGAGCGCCACGCCCGCTCACTGCTCCGGCTGGGGACGGCGGAGGAGCAGCGGGGGGCGCTGGACCACATTGTAAAGCACCAGCTCAACGTGGCCAAAACGGAGGAGTACATCGACCGGCTGTGCGGCAAGGGAAAGGCCCCCCGAAGGGCCAAGCCGGTATATCGCATCAAGGACGTTCGGCTGTTTTTGAACACGGTGAAGCGGGGGGTGGAGGTGATGCAGTCCGCCGGGGTGAACGCCCGGTGCGGCCGGGAGGAGACGGACAGCGAGATCACCCTCACCATCTGCATACCCAAAAACAGGGGAGACGCCTCGTGAGGGGGGGCTCCCCTCCGTTTTGCCCGGAGATACAACGGCAGGTTGAATTTACAACAACAAATTGAGCATTGTTTTTCCCTCCTGCGTAAACTACAATAAGATCACACCGGTGAAATAGACAAAGTTTGGAGGAACAAACCATGCAAATCAAATTGGGAGAACAGCTGCGGACCCTGCGCCGCCGGGATGGAAGGACCCAGGAGGAGCTGGCCCAGGCCGTGGGCGTCACGGCTCAGGCGGTGTCCCGCTGGGAGAAGGAGACCTGCTACCCCGATATGGGGCTGATTCCCTCCATTGCAAACTACTTCGGCGTGACCATCGACGAGTTATTCGGCTATCAGAGCGACCGGGACCGGAAGATTGACGCAATGCTCCAGTCCGTGGAGGCGTACCAAATCAAAAGCCGGGGAGACGATCAGTGGGTAGACCCGTGTCTGAACATTCTGCGCGGAGGACTGGCGGAGTTTCCCCAAAACGAGCGGCTGCGGCTGGCACTGGCCGAGACGCTGACAGAGGCGGGCTGGCGGCGGCACCAGGAGTGGCTGTGCTACGATGAGGAGGGATATCTTCAGCGTGATTACGACCGGCACAGGGAAAATCCCTGCTGGGCGGAAGCGGTGGAGCTGTGCGAGGGGCTGGCCGGCCAGGCTGGAGACCACGCCATCGCCATGCAGGCCACTGCCATCCTCGTTCTGCTCTATCGGAATCTGGGGGAGACGGACAAGGCCGTGGCCTGGGCCAAGCGTATGCCGGAGCTGAAACACTGCCGGGAGGTCCTGCTGGCCTCGGCGGCGGACGGAAAGGAGGGGGCCGGATATATCGGGGAGCTGCTGCTGGAGCTGGCCGGGCTTTTCTCCCGGCAGGTGGTATACGCGCTGATGAGCAAGCTGTCTCACTACGAAAGCGACGCGGCCGTCGAGAAGCTGCACGGGGCCATCTCTCTCTTTGACCTCATCTGCGAGGACGGCAACCTGGGCAGACACCACGACGAGGTGATCTCCTTGTACCTCTACCTCTCCCGAGTGCAGTGGGAGCGGGGATATCATGACGAGGCCTTCGACTCCCTGGACCGGGCGCTGGAGCACGCCAAGGCGCTGGAGGCGCTGGCCGACGGGGTGGAGCATCCCCTGACCGGGCTGCTGGTGTCGCTGGCAGCGTGCCCGCCGGTGGTATGCGCCGGGGTGGCGGCGGCGCTGCCGGAGGACTGGCCGTTCTGGCGCAGCCCGGATTTCAGCGGCGTGGAGCGGGAGATCAAGGCCGATCCTCGGTGGGAGGATTGGGCCAGACGCTGCCGGGAGTGAAGCGCGGAGAAGCCGCCTGCGAGGGGCGCTGTGTGCCCGTGGCACACGTCCAGCGCCGACCGAGCCGAAGGCGAGACCTTGGAGCGGAGCGAGCTTTGCAAACCAAGAATCGCGGAGCGATTCTGTTTGTGAAGCGAGTCGCAGCGAAAGCGACTGAGCGGTGAGGCGGCTTCGCAGCGTGACAGACCAGAGAAGGCTACGGGGCGCTCGGATGGCGGCCTCTGCGTTCCGGGGAGGGCTCCCAGGGCTTCCGCAAAAGGGAAGCGAGGGATATGGAGCTTGCCCAAAGGGGCCCCCGCGCGAGCCCAGCGAAGCGGGTCGCGTGGGGAAAGGAGGAGCAGCAGAGTGAATGAGCTTTCCCGCTTGCGGGGAAGCTCATGATACGCAGCTTGCGACGGCGCGTTTCACGTGAAACAAAACACAAAAAAGCCTCCCCCTGGCATCAGGGGGAGGCTTTGCTTATGGATATTCCGCTCAGATCATGCTCTTGGGCTCGCCCTTGACAATCAGGGTGGCCTCGGTGGCGGCCTGAACCTGCTCCACGGTGAACTCGGGGTTGATCTCGGTGAGCAGCAGACCCTCGGGGGTGACTTCCATCACGGCCATCTCGGTGATGATCTTGGTGATGCACTTCACGGCGGTGTAGGGCAGCTTGCACTTCTTCAGAATCTTGGGGTTGCCCTTGGCGGTGTGCTCCATGGCCACGATCACGTTCTTCGCGCCCACCAGCAGGTCCATCGCGCCGCCCATGCCGGGCATCTTCTTGCCGGGGATGATCCAGTTGGACAGGGAGCCCTCCTCGTCCACCTCCAGGCCGCCCAGGATGGTGGCGTCCACATGGCCGCCGCGGATCAGGCCGAAGGAGACGGAGGAGTCGATAAAGCAGCCGCCCGCGGCGATGCCGGAGGGGGAGCCGCCCGCGTCCACGTCATGGATGGGGTCGGGGTTTTCCTTGCTGGCGGCGGCGGAGCCGATGGTGCCGTTCTCCGCCTGGAGGGTCACATGGATGCCCTCGGGCAGATAGTTGGGGACCAGGGTGGGCAGACCAATGCCCAGGTTGACCACGTCGCCGTCCTTCAGCTCCTTGGCGACGCGCTTGGCGATAAAGCCTTTGATCTCAGATTTTTCCATTAGTAAAGCCCTCCTTCGACCACATAATCCACAAACACGCCGGAGGTGCGCACATCCTCGGGGGCGATCTCGCCGCACTCCACGACCTGCTCGGCCTCGGCAATGACGGTGTCGGCGGCGGTGGCCATGACGATATTGAAGTTGCTGGTGGTGCCCTTGTACCACACGTTGCCCGCCTTGTCGATCTTATAGCCGCCCAGGACGGCGAAATCGGCGTGGATGGGGGCCATCAGCAGGTAGTCCCGGCCGTTGATGCTCTGCTTGCCCAGGCAGTAGGGGTTGTCCTCCACGATGGTGCCCACGCCGGTGGGGGTGAGCACGCCGCCCAGGCCCGCGCCGTCGGCCCGGATCATCTCGGCCAAGGAGCCCTGGGGAACCAGGACGACCTCCAGGGTCTTGTCCTGCATATTCTGCTGGGCGACCTCGGGGTTCAGCCCCACGTGGGTGGCCACCAGCTTCTTGACCTGCTTGTTGTGGATCAGCTTGGCCACGGCGTAGTAATCCTCGCCCATGGGGCCGCCGGGCATGGAACCGTCGTTGCAGATGACGGTGAGATCCTTGACGCCGCTCTTGGACAGGGCGTCAATAAATTTGTGGGCGCTGCCGCAGCCCATGAAGCCGCCAAACATCACGGTGGCTCCGTCGGGGATGAGCTTGACCGCCTCCTCGATGGATACGAATTTAGGCATTTTATATGACCTCCTACAGTTTACTTATCAGGACCCCAGGGGCGGATGCCCCTGGGGTGGAGATACGGAATGTTATCACGCTCCGATTGGCCGCGCGGCCGGGTCGCTTTCGCTGCGTCTCAGGCAAAACCCGCCCCGCCATAGGCGGCAGCTGGGCTTTTGCCTTCGCTCCGCTCCAAGCTCCCCTGCGCGTCTATCGTCGCGCTTACACCTTCTCGAAAATCGTCGCGACGCCCATGCCGCCGCCGATGCACAGGGTGGCCAGGCCGCGCTTGGCGTCGGGCCGCTTCTGCATCTCGTGGAGCAGGGTGACGATGATGCGCGCGCCGGAGGCACCCACGGGGTGGCCGATGGAGATGGCGCCGCCGTTCACGTTCACCTTGGACATATCGAAGTTCAGCTCCCGGGCCACGGCGATGGACTGGGCGGCAAAGGCCTCGTTGGCCTCCACCAAGTCGATGTCCTCGATCTTCAGGCCGGCCTTGTCCATGGCCTGGCGGGAGGCGGGCACCGGGCCCACGCCCATGATCTTGGGATCCACGCCGCCCTGGCCCCAGCTCACCAGCTTGGCCATGGGCTTCAGGCCGTACTTCTCCACCGCCTCGCCGGAGCACAGCACGATGGCGGCCGCGCCGTCGTTGATGCCGGAGGCGTTGGCGGCGGTGACGCGCTGGACGTGCTTGTGGGCGTCCGCCTCATGTACGCCGGTGAGCTCAAAGGTGTGGACGACCTCGCCCTCCACGCCCTCGGGGCCCACGGGGAAGGCGCCGCGCAGCTTGGACACGGACTCCTTGGTGACGCCCGCCTTGGGGTACTCGTCCACCTTGAACTCCACCATTTCCTTCTTCTTCTTGATCATCACGGGGACGATCTCGTCCACGAACTTGCCGGCGGCCTGGGCGGCCTCGGTCTTCTGCTGGGAGTTGGCGGCGAATTCGTCCAGCTCCTCCCGGGTGATGCCCCAGATGTCGCAGATGTTCTCGGCGGTGGTGCCCATGTGGTAGTTGTTATAAGCGTCCCACAGGCCGTCGTTCACCATGGTGTCCACCATCTTGGTGTTGCCCATGCGGGCGCCCATGCGGGCGGAGGGGACGGAGTAGGGGGCCATGGTCATGTTCTCGGTGCCGCCGCAGACGATCACGTCGGCGTCCCCGGACAGGATGGCCCGGGCGCCCTCGATGACGGACTTCATGCCGGAGCCGCACACCATGCCCACGGTGTAGGCGGGGACGGAGAAGGGCAGGCCGGCCTTCACGCCCACCTGGCGGGCGGGGTTCTGGCCCTGGCCGGCGGTGAGGATGCAGCCGAACATCAGTTCGTCAACCTGCTCGGGCTTCAGGCCGGCGCGCTCCAGCGCGGCCTTGACCACAACGGCGCCCAGGTCGGACGCGGGGGTGTTGGCCAGGGAGCCCTGGAAGGCGCCCACCGCCGTGCGGCAGCAGCTGACAACATATAAATCTTTCATGAACAATGACCTCCAATAACATAGATGTGAATTTGCGCGGAAATGAATAACCATAAAAATTATATACTTGATTGCCCAGAAAATCAACAGGGAAACCTCATTTTTTTGGGGAAGAATACAACGATTTTTGTATGGGGAGCGTAACGCGCCTTTTGTGCGGAAGGTTCCCAACGGCCACCGTTGCAGGGAAAGCGCCCCCTCTCCCGGGGAGAGGGGGCGCGGCGCAGTGAGTGAGCTTTGCCGTCCGCGCTGCTCGGGACGGTTCGGCGCTTCTGGTCTGTCACGCTGTGAAGCGGCCAGAGCACTCGGTCGCTTTCGCTGCGATTCGGATAAAATACAGATTTGCTCCGCAAATCTTGATTTTTTATCCTCACTCCGCTCCAAGCTCCCTCGTTGTCCGCTTCTCCGCGCTTCTGGCCTGTCACGCTCGCGTTGGGCGCATGGCCGGGTCGCCTTCCCTGCGGCTCGCTTCACAAACAGAATCGCTGCGCGATTCTTGGTTTGCAAAGCTCGCTTCGGTCCAGGCTCCCCTATGCGCCTACGCTCGCGCTTCTTCTCACCGCCTTTTCAATTTCACAGATCACCAGCGGGGTGAGGGACAGGGCCAGCACCACCAGCCACTCCACGGCGTTCAGGGGGCACACCTGGAACACGCCCATCAGCGGCGGCGCCAGCAGCACCGCCAGCTGGAGGGCCATGCCCGCCAGAAAGGCCTTGTTCATGGCCGGGTTGGACAGCAGGCCGATGTGGACGATGGACTGCTTCTCGCTGCGCACGTCAAAGGCGTGGAACAGCTGGCAGAAGGTGAGGGTGGCGAAGGCCATGGTGTTGGCGGTGGCGTCCGCCAGGGAGGGGTCGCTGAGCACATATTCCCCCAGCCAGTAGGCGGCCAGGGTGAGCAGGCCCACCATCACCCCCTGCCACGCCAGGCGGAAGGTGAAGGCTTTGTCGAACAGGGGCTGGTCCGCCGGGCGGGGCTTTTCCCCCATCACGGTGGCCTCCACCGGCTCCATGCCCAGGGCCAGGGCGGGGAGGGAGTCTGTCACCAGGTTCAGCCACAACAGCTGCACCGCCACCAGGGGGGGCTGGTGGAAGTTAAAGAGGGTGGCCAGGAACAGGGTGACGATCTCCCCGATGTTGCAGGAGAGCAGGTAATGGATGGCCTTTTTGATGTTGGAGTAGATGCCCCGGCCCTGCTCCACGGCCTTGACGATGGTGGCGAAGTTGTCGTCGGTGAGAATCATGTCCGCCGCGCCCTTGGCCACGTCGGTGCCGGTGACGCCCATGGCGCAGCCGATGTCGGCCACCTTCAGGGCGGGGGCGTCGTTGACCCCGTCCCCGGTCATGGCCACCACCATGCCCTTTTTCTGCCACGCCCGGACGATGCGCATTTTGTGCTCCGGGGACACCCGGGCGTAGACGGCGAATTTGTCCACGTCCTGCTCCAGCAGCTCCTGGGGCATGAAGTCCAGGTCCTCCCCCGTGATGGCCAGGTCGCCGGGGCGGAAGATGTCCAGCTCCTTGGCGATGGCCACGGCGGTGAGCTTGTGGTCCCCGGTGATCATCACCGGGCGGATGCCCGCGGCGTAGCACTGCTCCACCGCGGCCTTCACCTCCAGCCGGGGCGAGTCGATCATGCCCGCCAGGCCCACAAAGGTGAGGGCGGTCTCCAGCTCCCGGCTGTCGGGGGTTCCGGCGGGGAGGGCGTCCAGGTCCTTATAGCCGCAGGCCAGCACCCGCAGGGCCTGCTCCGCCATGGCGGCGTTGGCGCTCTCCACGTCCCGGGCCAGGGCGGCGGTGAGAGGGACGGCCGAGCCGGCCAGAATGTGGGTGGACCGGGAGAGCAGCACGTCGGGGGCCCCCTTTACCATCACCCGGAAGCGGCCGGGCTGGCCGGGCAGGGGGTGGACGGTGCTCATCAGCTTGCGCTCGGAGTCGAAGGGCAGCTCGGCGGCGCGGGGGAGCTCCCGCTCCAGGGCGTTTTTGTCCAGGCCGTCGGCCAGGGCCGCGTCCACCAGGGCGGTCTCAGTGGGGTCGCCGGCGGTTTTGCCGTTCAGGGAGAGCACCGTGTCATTGCACAGCGCGCAGATGGTCAGCGCCTCCCGGCGGTGTTTGTCCCCCGCGGTCCACACCCGCTGCACCGTCATGCGGTTCTGGGTGAGGGTGCCGGTTTTGTCCGAGCAGATCACCCCGGCGCAGCCCAGGGTCTCCACCGCGGGGAGTTTTTTCACAATGGCGTTGTGGCGCACCATGCGTTGGACGCCCAGGGCCAGCACGATGGTGACGATGGCGGGCAGGCCCTCGGGGATGGCGGCCACCGCCAGGGACACCGCGGCCATAAGCATCTCCAAAATGGGCCGGTGGTAGAGCAGGCCCACCCCGAACATCACGGCGCACACGGCCAGGCACACGAAGGACAGGGTTTTCGAGATCTCCGCCATCTTGCGTTGGAGAGGGGTGGAGGAGTCCCCTTCTCCCAGGAGCATCCCGGCGATGCGGCCCACCTCGGTGTCCATGCCGGTGTCCGTCACCACGCACACCGCCCGGCCGTTGGTGATGACGGTGGACGAGATGACCATGTTGGTCCGGTCGCCCAGCACCGTCTCCGGGGGAAGGGGGTTGGCGGCCTGCTTGGTGACGGGGACGGACTCCCCCGTCATGGCCGACTCGTCCGCCTTCAGATTGGCGCACTCCAGGATCCGGGCGTCGGCGGGGACCAGGTCCCCCGCCTCCAGCACGATGATGTCGCCGGGGACCAGGGCGTCGGTGTCCAGGCGGAGCTGCTGTCCCTCCCGGATCACCTTGGCCAAGGGGGCGGACAGCTTTTGCAGGGCCTCCAGCGCCTTTTCCGCGCTGTTCTCCTGGGAGATGGAGATGCAGGCGTTCACCACCACAATCACCAGGATGATGACGGCCTCCACCCAGTCCTCCCCGCCGGAGGACACCAGGGAGAGCGCCGCCGCAGCCAGCAGGACGAGAATCATGGGGTCCTTCAACTGATTGAGGAAGCGGAGCCACAGGGGCTCCTTCTTGGCCCCGGAAAGCTTGTTGGGGCCGTGTTGCTCCAGGCGCTCCTGGGCCTGCCGGGCGGACAGGCCGGCGCTCTGGCTTACGCCCAGCTCGGACAGGGTCTGGCCGGGGGTTTTGGCATACCATTGACTCATGTAGGCAGCACTCCTTTTCCTTTATCATAACTATACCAATCCCAGGGGTCGAATGATAGGGAAGGGGGACAAGCAGGGAAAGAAAAAAGACCTATCCACAGCCGGCTGGGCTGTGGATAGGTCTTATCGTTTCAAACGGAGCCAGACGGGCGAAGCCCGCCTTGCTGTTGACATCCGTCACAGGGCGAAGCCGCCCCGCCGATTACTCCCCTATCGCAAGGAAGATGATAGCAGAAAAGGGGAGCTGTGTCAAGGGGGAAGCGCGAGGGCAGACACATAGGCCCGGATGGACCGAAGCGAGGACAAAACCCAGGACCGCGAAGCGGGCCGGATTTTGTCCGAGACGGAGGGAAGGCGACCCGGCGATACGCCCAATCCGAGCGTGACAACGTCGTCGCAAGCTTCGTATCGTTTGCTTCGCCGCAAGCGGCAAAGCTCACTCACTGCGCTGCTCCTCCTTTCCCCACAAAGCCTGAAGGACGGCTTTGCGGGGGCCCCAAGAAAACGCGAGAACAGCGGCCCAGGGGAGCCCCATCCCTCGCTTGGAGGCAGTCATAGGCTACGGGGCGCGCGGATGACTGCCTCAGCTCGGGAGCGGGCTCCCCCGGGCGTTTCACGGGAAGCGCGGAGCACCCGGGAGCAGGCGGCTAAGACACGAAGCGGAGTGGACGGCTTTTCGGCCCTTTGGCCGAAAAACGGCGCGCGCAGCCGGAGTGGATTAGACGCCGTTGCGGAGGGTGCGCAGCGTGACAACAATGCCGCTCAATCCCCCGCGGGGCTCTCGCTCTCCGCGGGCTGGGCCTGGGCCATCACCGCGTTTTGATAGGCGGCGTAGCGCTCGTAAAAGGAGGGCACGTCCAGCGCGTCCAGCTCGGGGGCGCGGGTGAGCTGGGCGGACTCCAGCAGGCCGGACAGCTGCTGGTCCAGGGCGTGCTCCCGGAAGGCGCCGTCATAGCTGTGGAGGTCGGCCACCTCGCCCCGGAGGATGATGTGGTAGCCGTAATCAGACTTGACCAGGCCGGAGATTTCGCCGGGCTTCAGGGCAAAAGCGGCGGCCTCAAACTCGGGGACCATCTGGCCGGGGGTGGCGGTGTAGCCGTCGGGGGCGGCCAGGGCGCCGTCCGCGTTGCGGCCGTCCTCGCTGAGCTGGTTCATCAGCTCGTCGAACCTGGCGTTCAGGTCGTCCGCGGCCTGGAGCTGGGCCAGGGTGTCCTCCGCCTGCTGCTTTTTCTCGGCGGCCTCCTCGTCGGACAGAGGCTGACGATTGTCGTCCACCGTCTTGAACAGGATGTGCTTCACCTGGTAGACGTAGCCGTTGAGCATTTCGTCCGTGACCTCGGGCACCGCCGCGGCCAGCACGTTTTCATAGTAGGCGTTGGAGGTGAAGATGTATTCCATGGAGTCGTCGCTCAGGCCATAGGCGGTTTTCAGCAGGTCGTACTGCTCCTGGCCCTGGGCCATCATGGTGTCCCGGGCCTGCTGGACCTGGGCGTCGGTGGGCAGGCAGCCCAGCTCCGCCGCCCGCTGGCGCAGAAGGACGTTGTAGGCGCAGAGATTGACGGCGTCGTCCCGCAAGACGTCGGCATAATCGGTGAGGGTCAGGCCGAACATCCCGTATTGGGAGAGAAAGTTGTTGCAGCTCATGGCCAGCCAGTACAGGGCCAAATCGGCGGGCATGGCCGTGCCGTTGACGGTGAGCAGTTCATCCGCCCCGGACAGGCCGGCGGAAAAGGCCAGCGCGTCCTGGCTCAAATCCACCTCCACAGAGGGCGCAGGGCTGGGGTCGGCGGAGGGCTGGGCGGAGGGGTCCCCGCCGGTGGTCTGGGCGGAGGCGGAGGGGTCGGGGGAGGGATCGGCATCCCCGCCGCCGCAGGCGCACAGGGACAGGGCCATGGCCCCGGATACCAGCAGGGCCGCAAGTCGTTTCCAATTTTTCATATTGTTCTCCAATCCAGGGAAAGTAGATTTGTCAGGGAAAGCGCCGAGGCACATTATACACCAGGGCGGAGAGAAATGCAAATCCAGGTTGCGGAGCCGTCGCGAGCAGCCTGGATGGAGCGCAGCGATGGCAAAAGCCCAGCCGCCGCGCAGCGGGGGCGGGTTTTGCCTGAGTCGGAGCGAAGCCAGGCGTGGCGAGCAGGCGCAGCACGACTCCAGGTTGCGGAGAAGCCGGGAGCGCGCGGCCAATCCGAGTGTGACAAGGAAGCTGGCCGCCCGCGCGTCGCGAGCGACCTGGCCGTTTTGCAGCGTGACAGGCCATAAGCGCTCGCAAAAGGCGCTGGGAGACCTCCTCCTCACCTCAAGGCAGCCATAGGCTACGGGGCGCGCGGATGGCTGCCTCTCCGCTCGGAGGAGGTCCCCCAGCGCGCAGCGCAACTCAAGGCTGCGAAGCCGCCGGGAGCAGGGCGGCGTATTTCTCCACCGCCTGGGCGGCCATGCGTAACGGGTCCTCCCCCTTCTTCAGCTTGAGGGTAAGGGCGGGTTTATCGCCGGGAGAGAACAGCATCCGGCCGGGATACTGCCCCGCCAGGGCGGCCACGGCCTGAAGGTCGAATTTCTCCAAGGCGAAGCTGAGCGCGCCGGATTTCTGGGTGATTTCCGTGATGGAGCAGGCGGCGGCCTGTCCCCGGAGGAGAGCCACCGAGATCAGGTTGTTTACCGGCCGGGGCGGGTCCCCAAAGCGGTCGATGAGCTCGTCCGTCATGTCGTCCGCATCCTCCGGGGCGCGGATGCGGGCGATGCGGCGGTACAGGTCCATGCGCTGCTCCGGGGAGGGGACGTACCGGTCCGGGATGGAGGCGGCCACGGTGAGGTCCACCGCGCACTCGGGCAGGCGGACGGGGGCCTCCCCCTTCTCCTCCAGCACCGCCTCCTCCAGCAGCTTCAGATACAGGTCGTAGCCCACGCTCATGAGGAAGCCGGACTGTTCGGGGCCCAGCAGGTTGCCCGCGCCCCGGATCTCCAGGTCCCGCATGGCGATCTTGAAGCCGGAGCCGAACTCGGCGTACTCCCGGATGGCGGACAGGCGCTTGGCGGCGATCTCCGTCAGCACCTTGCCCTGGCGGTAGGTCATGTAGGCGTAGGCCCGCCGGGGAGAGCGGCCCACCCGGCCCCGGATCTGGTGGAGCTGGGCCAGGCCCATCTTGTCCGCGTCCTCGATGATGAGGGTGTTCACGTTGGCGATGTCGATGCCTGTCTCGATGATGGTGGTGCACACCAGCACGTCCACCTCTCCGTCGGACACCCGGGTCATCACGTCGCCCAGCTCCTCCTGGCTCATCTTGCCGTGGCCCACCGCCACCTCCACGCTGCCGCCCAGCAGCTCCTTGATGCGGGCGGCGGTGCGCTCGATGGTGTCCACCCGGTTGTGGAGGTAGTACACCTGGCCGCCCCGCTCCAACTCCCTGCGCATGGCGTCCGCCAGCACCGACCAGTCGTGCTCCAGCACGTAGGTCTGCACCGGCTGGCGGCTGGCGGGGGGCTCCTCGATGGCGGACATATCCCGGATGCCGCTTAGTGCCATATTCAGCGTCCGGGGGATAGGGGTGGCGGACAGGGTGAGCACGTCCACCTGCTTGGAAATCTCCTTCAGCCGCTCCTTGTGGGTGACGCCGAAGCGCTGCTCCTCGTCCACCACCAGGAGCCCCAGGTCCTTGAAGCGCACGTCCTTTTGCAGCAGGCGGTGGGTGCCGATGAGCAGGTCCACCGAGCCGTCCTCCACCCCGGCCAGGGCCTTTTTCATCTGGGCGGGAGTGCGGAAGCGGCTGACCACCTCGATCTCCACCGGGTACTTGGCGAACCGGCCCCGGGCGGTGAGGTAGTGCTGCCGGGCCAGGACGGTGGTGGGCACTAAGATGGCGGCCTGCTTACCGTCCAGCACGCACTTCATCACCGCCCGCAGGGCCACCTCCGTCTTGCCGTAGCCCACGTCGCCGCACAGCAGGCGGTCCATGGGACGGGGGGCCTCCATATCCCGCTTGATCTCCCGGATGGAGCGCAGCTGGTCCTCCGTCTCGTCGTAGGGGAAGTCGTCCTCGAACTCCTTCTGCCAGGGGGAGTCGGGGGCGAAGGCGTACCCCGGCTGGCGCTGGCGCTGGGCATAGAGCTGGATGAGGCCCTTGGCCAAGTCCTTCACCGCCTTGCGGGTGCGGGTTTTGGCCTTCTCCCACTCCGTCCCTCCCAGCTTGGACAGCTTTTTTTTCTCCGGGTCGTCGCCGCCGCCGATGTATTTGGAGATGAGGTCCAGCTGGGTGGCGGGGAGATAGAGGGTGTCCGTCCCGGCGTAGGCCAGCTTCACGTAGTCCTTTTCCACCCCGTCCACCGTCATCTTCACCATGCCCACGAAGCGGCCGATGCCGTGGTGCTCGTGGACGATCAGGTCGCCGGGGGACAGGTCGGTGAAGGAGTCCACCCGGCGGCGGTCGGCGGCGTGCTTGAGCCGCTTGCCCTTTTTCCGGGGCTCGTTTCCCCCCTCGGTGAGCACCGCGTAGGGGCAGCCGATGTAGTCAAACCCCGCCGACAGCCCCCCCACGGCGATGGTGATGCCGCCGGGCTGGGGCAGGTCGTGGAGCTGAAAGTCCACCGCGGAGCGGATCTTCCGCTCCCGGAGCATGGACTGGAGGTTCAGCGCCCGCTGTTCGCTGCCCACCAGGACGATGGAGGCGGCCCCGGCGTTTTGCAGCTGGGTCAAATCCGCCGCCGCTGTGTCCAGGCTGGCCCCGAAGGAGGACAGCTGACGGCCTTGGGCGGTGAGCACCGCCTTGGGGGGCAGGGGGGCGGAGGTGGTGGCGAAGGAGTCCAAAAAGCACAGGGCATGGTCGGCCAGCACAGCCATCAGCTCGTCCAGGCCGGCGGCAAAAACGGCGTGCCTGCCGTCCACCGCGCCGCTCTCCATGAGGGTTTTCACGTCCTCCCCCAGCTGCCACAGCCAGTTTTTGCCCCGCTCCGCCACCCGGCTGGACTCGGACAGGCACACAATGGCGTCCGCGGGCAGATGGTGGGCGGCGGTGGTCAGCCTGGAGTACCGGGCGGGGAGCTGGCAGTCGTTCAGCCGCGCCCAGTTCCCATGCTCGTCCCGGAGGGGGAGCAGCTCGCTCACCGGGAGGAACACCGCCCGGTCCAGCCGGCCCACCCGGCGCTGAGAGGCGGGGTCGAACAGGCCCATGGAGTCCACGTCCCGGTCCCAGAACTCCACCCGGACGGGGTTGTCCTGGCCGGGGGAGAACACGTCCAAAATCCCGCCCCGCAGGGCGAATTGGCCCACGCCCTCCACCTGCTGGCACCGGGTATAGCCCAGGGCGGCCAGCCGGTCGGCCAGGGCCTCCGGGTCGTAGCTGCCGGAGGGGTCCAGCTCCACCACGTGGGCGGCCAGCTCCTCCGGGGGGAGGGTGCGCTGAAGCAGGCCCTCCACCGTGGCGGCGATGAGCCTGACTCCGCCCTGGGCCATGGCGTGAAAGGCGGCCAGGCGCTGGTGCTCCCACTGCTTGGAGGCCACCGCCCCCGGGTGGAACAAAAATTCCCGGGCCCCAAGCAGGGTGGCGGGCTCCCCCGTGAGGGCCGTCACATCCGCCGCCAGCCGGGCGCACTCCCCCTCGTCCGCGCACACCAGCACCACGGGGACCCCCAGCCGCTCCAGCAGGCCGGCGGCAAAGTGGGCCCGGTGGGCGGGGGACAGGCCGGACACCTCCGCCGGGGAGCGGCCGGACTCCAGCGCGGCGGCCAGCCGGGCGAACTCGGGCACTCGGTCTAAAATGTTGAGCAGCATTTTCATGATGGAACCTCGATTTAGAAAAAATTGGAAAATCTAGGCGCAGATGACCCCGGTGAGGTCCCCTGCGGGGGACGGGAGTGTTACTTTCTGCTCGTGCAGAAAGTAACCAAAGACACGCTCAAGGGGGGTGCTGCCTGAGAGCACGGGCCAAAGGGCGGCCCGTGCTCTCAGGCAGCGGCCCCCTTAAGAATCCCCCATTTACGGGAGAGCCCTATACGCGGATTGGTCGGATACCCTCCCGGCGCCAGCGGCCTTCGACGCAGATGCGCCTGTTGGTGCTGCCGCTGGTGTCCAGTCATTGCACGGGGTGGGTCTACCGGCCCGCGCCTCCGGGGCATACCGCCCGCGCCGGGATAATGGCTGGGCGCGGACCTCTACTTTGGTTCATCTGAACGGCCCAGCAGATAGTCGGTTGTGACATCGAAATAATCGGCAAGAATGACCAACCCCTCCAAGGTGGGAGCCGTCTTTCCTTTTTCATAGGAATAAACAGCATAGCGGGAAACGCCCATTGCTTTACTGACCGTTGCCTGGGAAACGCCGCGCCCCTCCCGAAGCTGCTTTAACCGCTCTGGAAATTTGGTCATAAAAATGCACCTTCCCCTTGACTTGTAGCGAAAACTATGCTATCCTGTCTGTGGTGAAAATCACTACAGACAGGAGGAACTGAATATGTCTGAAATCATGAATAACATCTATTATATGATGGTGGAGCAAGTTGGTCAACGATGTGCGCGGGAGACGGAGATGAAAATTTTGATGAGGCGGAAGTGTGCGCTGATGGATGAGATCGCCCTTCGGATTGGAGACGGCGGGGAGGAGTTGTTGGAGGCAATGACCAATTTAGATGCGGATTTGGAGAATATACAAGGTAAGGCCATGTTCCGGGCGGCGGTGCGCCTGGGGGCGGAGCTGGCGGGGAGCACGCCCCAGCCGAACGGCGCACCCACTTAGGCGCAGAGACGATAGGTGCTCATCTTACTATGTTTGCATACCAGCGGCAGCGCCAATCGGCGCATCTGCATCGAAAGCCGCTGGCGCCGGGAGGGGCCGCGGCCAACCTGCGTATAGGGCTCTCCCGTAAACGGGGGATTCTTAAGGGGACGGCGGCCTGTGAGCAAGGGCGCGCCCTCAGCGCCCGAAGCCGAACCGGCCGCTGCCCCCTTAAGCGTGTCTTTGGTTACTTTCTGCACGAGCAGAAAGTAACACTCTCTCCGTCCCTGACAGGGGCGGGAGCGCTAATTAAAGCGATTCATCGCTTTCTGAGGGCCGTCCTTCAGGAAGCATTCCACCGCGTCGGCGGCGCGCTTCACCGCCTCGTCCATCACCCTTTTGTCCTCGCCCTGGAGCTTGCCCAGCACCCAGTCCGCCATGTCGTAGTCCGGGTGGGGCTTGCCGCCCACCCCCACCTTCAGCCGGGGGAACTGGTCCGCGCCCAGGTGCTGGATGACGCTTTTCAGGCCATTGTGGCCCCCGGCGGAGCCACCCGTGCGGATGCGCAGCTTGCCCAGGGGCAGGTCCACGTCGTCGGAGATGACCAGCACGCGGCCGGGCGGGATTTTGTAAAACCGGGCGGCCTCGCCCACCGCCTCGCCGGACAGGTTCATATAGGTGGTGGGCTTCATCACCAGCGCGCCCTGCCCGCCGATGACGGCGGTGTTGGTGAGGGCCTTGAACTTCAAGCGCTGGATGGGGAAGCTTCCCCGCTCGCCCAGCTCGTCCGCCACCAGGAAGCCCACGTTATGGCGGGTGTTCTCATACTGCTCTCCCGGATTGCCCAGGCCCACGATGAGCCAGGACACGGGGAGCTTTTTTTGAAACAGCATAGCGACCTCCAAAACAGGTAAGAACCGCTCCAGGGCGGATGTCCTGGAGCGGGAGTTTCTCTTTATCTAAGGTAAGGGGATACAAAGCTTGCCACGACGCCGTCGCGCTGCGCCTGCTCGCGACGGGCGGCTTCGCTGCGATTCGGGCAAAACCCAGTCCCACTTTGTGGGCCTTGGGCTTTTGCCCTCACTCCGCTCCATCCGCCCTGCTCGCGACGGCTCCGCAGCCGTGGTCAGCACCAAAGCTTGGACACCGAGCGCTCCTCATAAATGCGCTCAATGGCCTCGGCAAACAGGTGGGCCACGGAGAGGTACTTCACCTTGGGGCACAGCTCGGAGATGTTCTCCTTGGGCTGGATGGTGTTCAGGAACACCACCTCGTCCAGCACCGAGTCGTTGATGCGCTGGATGGCGGGGCCGGACAGCACGCCATGGCTGGCGCAGGCGGTGACGGACTTGGCGTGGCCGATGTCCACCAGGGCCTGGGCCGCGTGGCACAGGGAACCGCCGGTGTCCACCATGTCGTCCAGCAGGATGACGTTCTTGCCGGTGACGTCGCCGATGATGTTCATCACCTCGGAGGAGTTGGCCTTCTGCCGGCGCTTGTCCACGATGGCCATGGGCATATCCAGCTTCTGGGCGAAGGAGCGGGCGCGGGCCACGCTGCCCACATCGGGGGAGACCACCATGGTCTCGTCATGGACGGGGGCGAAACGGCGGAAGAAGTGGTCCACAAACACGGGGGAGCCCATCAGATTGTCCACAGGGATGTCGAAGAAGCCCTGGATCTGATTGGCGTGCAGGTCCATGGTGAGCACCCGGTCCGCCCCGGCGCGGGTGATCAGGTTGGCCACCAGCTTGGCGGAGATGGGGTCGCGGGGCTTGGTCTTGCGGTCCTGCCGGGCATAGCCGAAGTAGGGGATGACGGCGGTGATGCGCCCGGCGCTGGCCCGCTTGAGCGCGTCGATCATGATGAGCAGCTCCATCAGGTTGTCGTTCACCGGGGAGCTGGTGGACTGGACCACGAACACATCGGAGCCGCGGACGGTTTCAAAGATGGAGACAAAATTTTCGCCGTCGGAGAAAGCGCCGGTTTCGGCGTTGCCCAGGGGAATGCTCAGCTCCTTGCAGATGTCCAGGGCCAGGGCCCGGTTGGAGCTGCCGGAAAAGATTTTCAGGTCCTTGCCGTGTGAGATCATGCTCGCAACTTCCTCTCTTAAAATATGGTGATTCCTGGGGGATTTATAAAGAAATGAAGCCGTGGAACCCAAGATTGAAATTACTACCCACATTATATCAGAGAATCTGAGATTTTGAAAGACTTTTTCATAGCTTTGGGGTAATTGTCCTATTTCACCAAAAAAAACGGACGAAAAGAGGAGAAAAGCGGTGAAAACGGCGGAACTGCGCCGGCTCAACACCAAGAGGGCAGGGGAAGCCAGCGCTGAATGCGCCGGGTCTGGTAGAGATGGACCACCTCAAGGGTGGCGCACACCTTGTCGGCGATGTTCACCGCCAGCGCCTCCCGGCAGCGGGGCAGGTGGACGGCCAGGGGGAACATATGGGACACGATGGCGTTTTTCTCCCGCTCGGACAGGTCGGGGCACAGGGCGGTGGCGTTGCGCAGGGCAAACTCCGGGTGGTCCAGGCACTGGTTGCCGGGATGGGCGGAGCGGTCGGCAGGGTCGTAGAGGTACAGGTCGTGAAGCAGCCCCGCCCGGGCGGCGGCCCGGTAGTCCCAGCCGAAGTAGCGGGCCAGCCGGAAGGCCACATAGGACACGAACAGGGAGTGCTGGAAGCAGGTGATGGAAAAATGGTGCCGCCAGCGCTTCATGGCGGAGACCTCGCTGCTGTCCAGCAGGGAGCCCACGCAGTCCAGGAAGGCGGCGGCGTTTAAATCGTGGTTGGACATAGGAAAAGACCCCTTTCTGTAATCAAGTGATGAAACGAGTCGATTGTAAATTGCTTGACACTTTTAGCCCCCTGTCAAGGGGACGCACCAACATTATAGCAGGTGGAAGGCCACTTGTCAGCCACCTTTCGCAAATTTTAAACTGGAAAATTGAGAAAGATTTTTGTGCTTGACAGGCAGTGGGCTCATATGTTAGGATAACTATACTAACACAAATGGTACAGTTGATACACTGGAAAGGAGGCGGGCTATGCTCAGCCTGAATTACCGGGACGGCCGCCCCATCTACGAACAGGTGCGGGACGGCCTGCGCCGTCTCATCATCACGGGGGCCATTCCGCCGGGGGATAAGCTGCCCTCCGTGCGCGCCATGGCGGAGCAGCTGGCCATCAATCCCAACACCATCCAACGGGCGTATGAGGCGCTGGAGCAGGACGGCTACGCCTACTCGGTGCCGGGCAAGGGGAGCTTCGCCGCCCTGCCCCAGGATGTGACGGAAAAGCGCAGGGGGGAGCTGCTGTCCAAGCTGGACGCCATCGTCCAGGAGCTGGTCTACCTGGGGATGAGCCGCCAGGATGTGGCCCGGCGGTGCACGGAGGAAGGGAAGGAGGAGACGAAATGATTGAGGTCAAAAACGTGGTCAAGAGCTTCGACGGCTTTCACGCTCTGGACGATCTGACCATGACGGTGCCCCGCGGGGCCATTTACGGGCTGGTGGGGCCCAACGGGGCGGGCAAGTCCACCATTCTGCGCCACCTGTGCGGGGCGTACCGCCAGGACAGCGGCGAGATTCTGCTGGAGGGCGCGCCCATCTATGAAAACCCCGGGGTGAAAAAGCGCATGGCGGTGATTCCCGATGAGCTGTACTATTTCGGGTCCGCCTCCACCCGGGACATGATGAAGTTCTACAAGGGGCTCTATCCCGCCTTCGACATGGACCGCTATGCCAAGCTGAAGGAGGCCTTCCCCGCCGTGGACGAAAAGCGGCCCATCCGACGGCTGTCCAAGGGGATGCAGAAGCAGTCGGCGTTCTGGCTGGCCCTGAGCTGCAAGCCGGACTACCTGTTGCTGGACGAGCCGGTGGACGGCCTGGACCCGGTGATGCGCCGGCAGGTTTGGTCCCTGCTCATGGGGGACGTGGCCGAGCGGGGGACCACGGTGCTGGTGTCCTCCCACAACCTGAGGGAGCTGGAGGACGTGTGCGACCACGTGGGGCTTTTAAGTCACGGGAGGGTGGCGCTGGAGCGGTCCCTGTCCGACCTCCAGGGGGGCACGGTGAAGCTGCAAATCGCTTTCCAGACGGAGCAGCCCCCCGAGCTGCCCGCGGGGCTGCCTGTGGTCCACACCGACCGGGTGGGCCGGGTGTACACCTATATCGTCCGGGGGACGGCGGAGGAGGTGGAGGAGGGGTTCAAGCCCCTGGCCCCGCTGTTTATGGAGGCCCTGCCCCTGACGCTGGAGGAGATCTTTATCTATGAAATGGGAGGTGAGGACTATGCGGTCCGGGACATCGTACTTTGACAGGACGGTTTTCAAAAAGACGGTGCTGCGCTTCTGGCCGCTGTGGGCGGCGTATCTGGTGGTCTGGCTGCTGGCCCTGCCCCTGAGCGGGGTGATGTACCTGCGCCTGCAGGGCCAGAACGGAGGCTCCTACATGGAGAACTTCGCCTTTTCGCACGTGCCGGGGAGTGTGCCGGGGGTGCTGGTGCTGGCGGCAGGCTTCGGGGCGATGTGCGCCATGGCGGCGTTCAGCCACCTCTACAACGCCCGGTCGGCCAATTTCTTCGGCTCCCTGCCTGTACGCCGGGAGGGGCTGTTTCTCACCCACTACCTGGCGGGGCTGAGCTTCACCATCGTGCCCAACATCATCATCGCCCTGCTCACCCTGCTGGTGGAGCTGGCCGGCGGCGTAGTGTCCTGGCAGGGGCTGGGGTTCTGGCTGGGGGTGAGCTGCGGGGAATGCCTGCTGTTCTACACCATGGCGGTGTTCTGCGCCATGTTCACCGGGCACATTCTGGCCCTGCCCGCCTTCTACGCAGTGCTCAACGTGCTGGTCTACGGGGTGCAGGTCCTGATCCAGACGACCATGCAGGCCTTCTACTACGGCTATAACGGCAGGCAGATGGGCTGGACGGGGGAGCTGGTGCGGTGGTTCACCCCGGCGCTGAACCTGGGCAATAATGTGTACAGCTACTACTCCTATCCCGCCGTCCGGCTGGGGGAGCCGGAGCCCGCCCAGCGGGTGCTGGAGACCCATGGGCTGTGGACTGTGGGGATTTACGCCATCGCGGCCCTAGTGCTGGCGGCGTGCGCCTTCCTTCTCTACCGCGCCCGGCACATGGAGAGCGCGGGGGACGTGGTTTCGGTGAAGGTCATGCGCCCGGTGTTCAAATACGGCGTGGCGGCCTGCGTGGGGCCGGTGTTCGGCTATGCCTCCTCCCTGTTCCTGGGCCGGGGCGAGGCGACGCTGATGGTCTCCATTCTGGTGTGGGGGCTGATTGGCTACTTCGCCGCCCAGATGCTGCTGGACAAATCCTTCCGGGTGTTCCACAAGTGGAAGGGGGCTACAGCGGTGGCGGGGGCGTTCGTCCTCCTGTTCCTGGTGGTGGGCTTCGACCTCACCGGGTTTGAGACCCGGGTGCCCGACCCGGACCAGGTGGCGCAGGTGCGGCTGGCGGAGATGCAGACGGACAGCCTGGGCGACGACGGAGATCAAATCTATCAGGACATCACCGACCCCGAGGTGATCGAGCTGCTCACCCTGGTGCATCAAGGGGTGGTGGACCAGGGGGACCGCACCCCGGCCGGAAGCGGCTGGCGCGGCGTCCATCTGGTTTTGACTTATACCCTGGAAGACGGCTCCACCCTGTCCCGGCGGTATTACGACGGGTGGCTCAACGTGAACGAGATCGAGCGGGAGGGGACGGCGGCCTGGGCCATGGAGCGGCTGCTGCAAAACCGGGAGCTCTACTGGCAGGCCTACGGCTTCGCGGCGTTGGAGGAAAACCTGGCCAAGCCGGACTGGCGGCTGAGCGAGGTGGAGTACGAAAATTATGAGTACGAAAATTATAAGTACGAAAGGGCGGATTATGTGGAGAACCCCTCCCGGTTCTACTACGGGAAGGACGCCCAGGCCCTGCTGGCGGCGGTGAAGGAGGACTTTTTCGCCGGGCGCATCGGCGTGCGCACCCTGACCCACGACAACACCGGGCCGATGTACAACCACACCCTGCGTTTCGAGGCGGAGAACAGCGAGGGGTACCTCAACCACGTGCGCATCCAGGTGCAGGACAGCGCCAGCAGCACCCTGGCCGTGCTGGAAAGGCTGGAGGGATAACAGGCGGGAAGCGCCTGGGAAAATCTTAACGGACAGCCGCCCTGCAGGGCTTTGCAGGGCGGCTGTTTTCTGCTATAATGGGGGCATATCAATCCGATTGAAGGAGGGCGTATTATTATGCCGGGCAAAGAGGAATTTATCGAAATCTATCAAGAGCACATCCACCGAGAGGGGGCCGCCGAGCTGCTGGACTACCTGGAAAATAAGAGCGACTTTTTCACCGCCCCCGCCTCCGCCCGGTTTCACGGGTCCTACGCGGGGGGGCTGTGCGACCACAGCGTGAACGTCTTCCGCTGCTTGGAGGCCTATTTGGAGCGGCCCCGGGTGAAGGAGGTCTACGGGCTGGACTACCCCATGGAGTCGGCAGCCGTGGCCGCGCTGCTCCATGACGTGTGCAAGATTGGCTGCTACAAGGCGGGCACCCGGAACGTGAAGGACGACGCCACGGGCAAGTGGGAGAAGGTGCCCACCTTTTTCTATGAGGATAAGCTGCCCTACGGCCACGGGGAGAAAAGCGTGTACATCATCTCGGGGTTCATGCGCCTGACCCGGGAGGAGGCCATGGCCATCCGCTGGCACATGGGCTTCTCCGGCGTGGAGGACAGCCGGGTGGTGGGCCAGGCCCTTCAGCAGTACCCCCTGGCCTTCGCCCTGGCCACGGCGGATATGGAGGCGTCGTATTTTCTGGAGGGGAAGTGAACAAAGCCCCCTCCCCGCAACGCGGGGAGGGGGCTTTGTTGTTATCCCCATCGGATATGGAGGTATCGTATTTTCTGGAGGGGAAGTAAAAAAAGCCCTCTCCCCGCAACGCGGGGAGGGGGCTTTTGTGTTATCCGGAGCGTTTGGCCGGGATGAGCACGGACGAGACGATGAGTCCGGCGCCCAGAAGCTGCCCCAGGGCGATGCCCAAAAGGCCCGAGCCCCACACCGCCGCCATGTCCCGGAGGGGGAGCCACAGCCGTTCCTTCCGCAGCAGGGCCAGCAGGGCGATGGCGGGGACGGCCAGGACGTACTGATAGGCCACCAGCTCCGCCGGGCTCATGTGGGCCAGCAGCAGCTCCTTGCCGCCGTACACGGCGCTCCAGATCAGAACGGTGGCAAAGGCGGCGGTAGCGCCCAGGGTTTGTTCTTTGCGTGCGCCCATACCGCCCTATTCCCAGCGGACCGGTTTGGTGACGCTCATGCGCATGGGGGTGCAGGGGAGGGACAGGGGGCCGCTGCGCCCGCTGGCCTGGCGGAGTATCTCACGGGCCTGAATCTGGGGATGCCGGGCGGCCTCGTGGGCGGTGAGCACCGGGGCGCAGGGGATGTTGGCCGCGGAGAAGATGTCCTGAAGCTGCTGGCGGGTGCGGGAGGAGAAGAAGGGGGCGAAGATGGCCGTCATCTCCCCGTAGCGCTGGCACCGCTTCTCGTTGGTGTCGTAACGGGGATCGCTCACCAGCTCGGGCATACCCATGGCGCCGCAGAAGCGGTCCCACCCCGCGTCGCTGGCCAGGCCGACGGAAAAGTATCCGTCCTGACAGCGGAACACATCGTAGGGCACCAGAGTGCCGGGGTCGGCGCTGCCGCTGCGGGTGGAGGCCACCCCCTGGAGCTCTTGAAAGAGGATGGGGCTCTCCAGCAGGGAGAAGAAGGTATCATAGAGGGAGTAGTCGATCCAGGCCCCTTCGCCGGTGCGGGCGCGCTGGTGGAGGGCGGCGGTGATGGCGAAGGAGAGGGACACCCCGGCGAAGCACTCCGCCGCGCCCCAGCCGGACAGGGTGGGCTCGCCGCCGGGAAAGCCGGTCATGTCCATCATGCCGCTGGCCGCTTCGGCCAGGGGGCCGCCGCTCTCCCCATCCTCCCGGATGAGGGCGCAGATCAGCTTGGGATAGGTGCGGCGCAGGGCGTTTTCGTCCAGGTGGGCGGGCAGAACGTCCCGCTCGGCCACCAGCACGTCCGCCGTGGGCAGCAGAGAGTCCAGCGGGGTGTCCGCCGGCAGAAGGCGCACCCCCCAGTGGAGGGCCTGCTGGGCGGGCGTGTCCGGGGCGGGGCAGGGGCGCATTACGGTGGCGCCGAAGTCGGCCAGCTGGGCTACGGCGTAAGCGCCGCACCGGCCCCGGCTCAGGTCCACGACAGTCAACTGATTCAGGATGCTCATGGCCGCACCTCCATCTCCGCCGCGCCGCTGTTCACCAGCGCCGCCAGTTGTTCCTCGCTGTACCCGGCCTGGGCCAGATAGAGGGCGGTGTGCTCCCCCCGGAGGGGAGCGCCCTGGGTCACTCGGGTGTCGATGGTGTCGATATGGAAATGGCTGTCCGGGAAGCGGACGGGGCCCAGGGCCTTGTCGTCCACTTGGGCCAGCAGGGCTTGAGAGCGGGGATCGTCCATGGACTGGGCCACGCTGCGCACCGCCGCGCAGGGCACGCCCGCCGCCCGAAGGGTCTGCTCCAGCTCCTCCCGCGGGCGGGAGGACAGGGCTTGGCCGAGAAGCTGGGACAGCTCCTCCTCATGGGCCATGCGCCCGGCGTTGTGAGCCAGGTCCGCTCGGGCGGCCGGCTCGTCCAGCGCCAGGGCGGCGCACAGCGCCCGCCACTGCTCGTCCCGGGTGACGTAAAGCAGGAGCCAGCCGTCCGCCGTGGGATAGCAGCCGCAGGGGGCGTATGCCGCGGAGCGGTTGCCCCGCCGGGCCGGGCCGCCCGCGCCCTGGGCCAGCTGTTCCCGCTGAAGGGAGAAAAGGGCGTCCAGGATGGAGATGTCGATGAGCTGCCCCCGCCCGGTCTTGGCCCGCTCCAGCAGGGCCAGGCTGATGGCCTGGGCCATATAGGTGCCGCTGAGGTGGTCGCCGAAGGCCACGCCCACCCGCACCGGGTCCCCGTCGGGGAAGCCGGTGGCGTCCATCACGCCGCCCATGGCCTGGAGATGGAGGTCCAGGCCGATATTGCGCCGCATGGGTCCCGTCTGCCCAAAGCCGTTGAGGGAGGCGTAGATCACGTCCGGCTTGATGGCGCGGACCTCCTCGTAGGTCAGACCCATGCGCTCCATGCTGCCGTACTTGAAATTTTCGCACACCACGTCGGCGCCGGCGATAAGGGCCTTCACAGCCTGCTTGCCCTCGGGCTTGGACAGGTCCAGGCTGACGCTCTTTTTCCCCCGGTTCAAAAAGGCGTAGTAGCCGCTGCTTTCCCCTCGGAAGGGGGCCCAGTACCGGGCCAGGTCGCCGGAGCCCGCCCGCTCGATTTTGACCACCTCCGCCCCCATGTCGGCCAGCAGCATGGTGGCCAGACTCCCGGCGTGGGCCTGAGTAAAGTCGATGATGCGGATGCCGGAAAACGGTTTCATTGCACTTCCCCTTTCTACATGGCCGGCAGCCCGGAGCGGCCGTGGGGACGCTCCGGGCTGGGTGCGCCGGCTGTTTTTAATGTTTAAAATGAAGCTGGTTATAACGCGGGAATATGAAAACGGTCCAAATTGCCCCACGCTTGGTCCAGGGTCTGGCGGCCCTCTTGAATTTCAAGAACCAGCTCCACGATCTTGTCATTGAAGGGAGTGGGGATACCGACCCGTTTACCGTCTTCCACAAAGCGTCCGTTGATCTGCCTGATTTCGCAGACACGGCCCTTTTCAAGGTCTTGAATCATGCTGGCCTTCTGCCCGCGGAAGGGGGTGTATATCCTGGTCCAATAGTCGATGACTCGATCCAGCCCCGCATGGTCGGAGAAGCACACGTTTTCCACCGTGGGGCACAGGCCGAACAGCTCCACAGGCCGCACGCCCAGGGCCTGAATAATGCGGGCGGCCTCCATCCCGGTGTTAGGCGATGCACTCCATCGCTTTCCGGTTGTCCAGGATGTCCCCCACCAAACAACCCAGCGCCGTGGCCAGACCGCTGAAGCAGGAATTGTCGGTCAGTTTGGTATAGCGGGCCCCTAAAAGGTTGTCCGTCAATTCACAGTGGCCCAGCGCGTGCTGGAACATATTCTGGATTTGACGGGCTTCCTCAGTAATCTTTCCGTCCGGACGGCCGAAGGAGATGCCCAGCGTATCCTCCCCCGAGGCCAGCTTGCTTACCCCTGGACCCACGAATGTTCCGGAGAACTCCATGCCTCCGCCGACCACACGGTCCATCCCCACGAACTCGGCGGCAATATCTTCCGGGATACCGTTTTGCAGAGTCATCACGATGGTTTTATCGTTGGTATAGGGCATTGCGCCCGCCAGGGCTTCTCTCATGGTGGTCTGTTTGGTCAGGGAGATCACCAAGTCGTAAATGCCGGTCAGTTGGTCCGGCATGACGGCCTTCACCGGGACCACCTTGTCAACGCAGCCCACAATGTGCGCACCTTTGGCATTCAGCGCGTCCACATGGTCTCGATAGCTGTCTACCAGTTCGACGTCATATCCTTTTTCGGTTAAGTACGCGCCGATGATGGTGCCCATGGCGCCAGCGCCCAATAATGTGATCCGCATGGTGTCACTCCCCGCTTTCTTCCATTGCCGGGGTACTTTCCCCACGATATTCCGCTTCCATCAGAGCTTGGTCTTCTTCAATCTCGGCCAGGATTTTGCCCTTGTCCTCACGCACCCACCGGAAGAAGGAGATTACGGCGAGGACGGAGAAAATCATAATGGGCAGGGCAACCAGGAGAGAGGACGTTTTGACGGGGGTCATGCCGCCGATGTTCATGACCACCAGCGCAATGGCTCCCATAGCCAGCGCCCAGGTCAGGCGCACATAGCGGGGTGGTTCCTGCCCCTGCTTGATCTCCTTGCAGGAGGTCTGCGCCATAGAGTAGGCGGCGGAGTCGATGGTGGTGGCGGAGAAGATGAACCCGCAGAAGCAGAACACAATCAAAATAATGAGAGACAAGGGCAGCTGCCGCAGAGAAGCCACGATTGCCGCGGCGTCTCCTTGCTCGTTGAGAATGCCGATGAAATCCAGGGAACCGCTCAGCTGCTGGTGCATGGCATTGCCGCCCATGATGCCGTGGAAAATGCCGGCGCCGATGGTGCCGGCGCCCAGGGTGGAGATGGCGATCTCCCGGAGGGTCCGGCCGCGGGAAACGCGGGCGATGAAAGCGCCCATAAAGGGAGCGTAAGCATAATACCACGCCCAGTAAAAAACAGTCCAGTCTTGGGCGAAGCCGGTTTGCCCGATGGGGTCGGTGTATACGGACATACGGAAGAAGTCGGTGATCATAATCCCGTGAGCGTTGACGTAGTTATTAATAATAAAGGAAGTGGGGCCGACGATCAAGATGAAAGCCAGCAGAGTCAGCACGCCGATTACATTGATATCACTGAGAATCTTGATACCCTTTTGCAGGCCCAGCGTGACGGAGGTGGTGAAGATGGCGGTCCAGATGCAGACCACAACAATGTCTACGCCAAAGGTGTGGGGAATGCCCAGAAGCTGGCACACCGATTCGGACAGCATGGGAGTGCCGGAACCTAAAGAGGTGCCGTTGGCACCGATCAGGCCGAGGATCAAGGTGAAGTTAATGATTTTGCCCAGCAGACCCTTGGCGTTGCGCTCGCCAATCACACCGGAGCAGGCATCTGCAAAGTGATAAGTGTTCATGTTGCGGTTCCAATACATATAGCCGATGGGGAAGGCGAGAACAGAGTAAATGACCCAGCCCAAGGGACCCCAGTGGAAGATGGGATAGGCCATGGCGTATTCTGTGGCCATCACGGAACCGGACGCCATATCAAAGGGAGGCGACTGCATATAGTAGGCCCATTCCTTGGTAGCCCAAGTCATCAGGGCGGTGCCGATGCCGGAACAGAAGAACATGGCGATCCAGGTCATCGTCTTAAATTCAGGGCGGGCCTTTGGGCCGCCGAGGCGGATCCGGCCCAGCTTGCTGAACGCGATGTAGAGGATGACAAACAGGAAAATCAAGGTAATAGCCAAATAAGCCCAGCCGAAATTGTAAGCCGTAAAATTATAGAGATCATTCATGAGTGCTCCGGTCTGCTTATCAAAGATGACCATCAACAGGATCATCCCGAGAATGACAACAGCAGAAACTAAGAAAAACGGCTTATCGACTTGTGCGTTTTCTGTCTGTTCTGCTGATGAAACTTTATTGATTTTGCGCATCTGATTTTCTCCTCTCTGCTCGTGCTTCGATTCTGCCTCCCGTTCAGAGCCCCAACCGTTCCCGGGCCTGGGCGGCGGTGAGTACCTTCGCGCCGAGGCGCTCCACCAGCTCCACCGCCTTGGTCACCAGCTCCTCGTTGGTGGCGAACACGCCCTTGGCCAGATAGATGTTGTCCTCCAGCCCGACCCGGATGTTTCCGCCGTTGAGCACCGCCTGGGCGACCATGGGGTACTCCTCGCGGCCGATGCCGAAGGCGCCCCAGTGGGCTCCGGCGGGCAGCGCGTCGATCATGGCAAGCAGGTTCTTGGTGGTGGCCTCTGCGCCGTAGGGGATGCCCATGCACAGCTGGAACAGGGTGTTCTCCGGCAGCAGGCCTTCCCGGATCAGCTCCTTGGCCTGCCAGATGTGGCCCAGCTCAAAGGCCTCGATCTCCACCCGCACGCCGGCCTGGGTGATGCGCCGGGCGCTCTCCTGGAGCATGGCGTAGGTGGCCAGATAGGTGGTGGCCTTGTAGTTGAAGGAGCCGCAGTCCAGCGTGCAGATGTCCGGCTTGATTTTCTCCACGTGCTTCACCCGTTCGGCAGGGGAGACCATGTCGCTGCCCGGGCCGAAGATGGTGGGGTCTGCCGGGTCCTCTACGTAGTCCCCGCCCATGCCGGTGGTCAGGTTGATGATGACCTCCTGGTTCTGGGTGCGGATGAGACGGACCGCTTCCTCGTAGTACTCCAGCTTGCGGCTGGGGGTGCCGTCCGGCTCTCGAACGTGCAGGTGGACGATGGCGGCTCCGGCGCTGGCCGCGGCCAGCGCGGACTGGGCAATCTCCTGCGGGGTGGATGGGACGTGGGGATGCTTCAGGTGGCTGTCGCCGCTGACGGTGACAGCACAGGTCAGGATTACGCTGTGATTCATACTCGTTTACACCTCCTGAATGAAGCATATTGCATAAAAAATATTTGTGCAAGACCGCGCTTTTTTTGCTCATTGTTGAATGTGGCGCGATTGTATCAAATGATATGCTTTGTAGAGAAAAGAAACTATTTGGCAAAAGATGTTAGATTCCCGGCATTTTATTCGGCATAAGAAACATTTTTAAGCAAAATATTTTTTGTGCGAACTGAGCGGGCGAACGAAGTTCGCCAGAAAAATATTTCGTAATAAAAAATTTTCGTGCCCCGCGCCATTTGGCGCGGGGCACGATTTGTCTGCTGTGGGCTATGGAGCGGGCCGGGACTCGTCCTGGGGCGGAACCCAGGGGAGCACGGTGATGTGCTCCGCCGCGGCGTAGTTGTGGGCCCAGGTGTTCAGCGCGCACAGGCTCTCCCGAAGGTGGAGCCCATGCTCGGTGAGGGAGTACTCTACCCTGGGCGGGATTTCCGCATAGACCTTGCGCTTGATGATTTTGTGACCCTCCAACTCCCGAAGCTGCTGGGTCAGGCTCTTTTGGCAGACTTCGGGGATGCGGCGCATCAGGTCCGTAAAGCGCAGCGGCCCCGATTGCAGGCACCATAGGATTCTCAGCTTCCATTTGCCGCCCAGAATGGCCACCGCCAACTGGAGAGAACTTGTATATTGCTCGTTCAGTTTTCCCATGGTGAAGTCCTTTCCTTCCCGCCGGCGGCCCGCCGGAGCTGCGCCCCGATGGTCTGCCGGCCGTCCCATACCACCCCGTCCTATTATCTGCCGATTGCCCCCTGATTAATTCAGTACCCGGTTGGAAATGACGGAAAGGGTGCAAAGCAGGGTTTCCCTCTCCGCGGGGGAGAAGGTTTCCAACACGTGGGCATTCATTTCGTCAATGATCTGTTCAATGGACGGCTGGATGTCCAGCGCCTTTTGCGTGAGGCTGACCCGAACGACCCGGCGGTTTTCCGGGTCAACCGTGCGCTCGATCAGGTCGTTTTTCTGCATCCGGTCCAGAAGGCCGGACACGGAGGACGCCTCCAGGTGCAGCAGCTCCCCGATCTGCTTGGGGGTGAGCTCCCTGTGGGTCCACAGGCAGTTGAGCACGCCGTACTGCCCGGGGGTGATTCCGTGGGACGCCAGCCGTCCGCTCAAATACTGAAAGACGTTGTGCTGGGCGGTGCTCAAGAGAAAGTTGATACATTTATCCAGTTCCATGCCATCTGCTCCCGTTTCAAATTTTTACTTGACAAGTATACCACGGGTGTGTTAGCATTGTCAACATCCAGAAAGCTTCTTATCAAAAACTATTTTGCAATAAAATAATTTTGATGAGAAGCAATGAGACCGCCCTACTGGGACGGGAAACAAACAACAGGAGGATGACAACGTATGGTAGGTTTTAAGCTTACCCGGGAACAGGCGCTGGCCCAAAAGATGTTCCGGGAGTTCACGCAGAGCGAGGTGAAGCCCCTGGTCTCCCAGATGGACGAGGCGGAGGCCTTTGATATGGACCTGCTGGACAAGCTCAAGCGCTATGGGCTGATGGGGATCCCCTACGGCAAGGAGTACGGCGGCGTGGGCGGCGACGTGCTGACCTACGCGCTGTGCATGGAGGAGTTGTCCAGGGTGGACGCCAGCGTGGGCATCACCATCTCGGTGCACACCTCGCTGTGCTGCTCCTGCCTGGCCGAGTACGGCAGCGAGGAGCAGAAGCAGACCTTTTTGCGCCCCCTGGTGGACGGCAGCAAGGTAGGCTGCTTCGGCCTGACCGAGCCCAGCGCGGGCACCGACGCCGGCGGCGCGCTGACCACCGCCGACCGGGACGGGGACTTCTACGTCCTCAACGGGCAGAAGGTGTTCACCACCAACTCGGGTTTTGCCGACACCTTCATCATCTTCGCCCTGACCAACAAGGCGCTGGGGGGCGTGAAGGGGCTGTCCGCCTTTGTGGTGGACCGGGACACACCGGGCCTCACCGTCAGCAAGGAGATTCCCCGCATGGGCATCCGGGCCGCGTCCAACTGTGAGGTGGCGCTGATGGACGTGCGGGTTCCGGCGGACCAGCTGCTGGGCAAGGAGGGCCTGGGCTATAAGATCGCCATGGGTGCCCTGGCCGGCGGGCGCATCGGCATCGGCGCCCAGGCAGTGGGCATCGCCCAGGGGGCCATTGACGAGGCCGTGGCCTACGTGAAGGAGCGCAAGCAGTTCGGCAAGGCCATCGCCAAGTTCCAGAACACCCAGTTCCAGCTGGCGGAGATGCAGACCAAGGTGGACGCAGCGCGGCTGATGGTGTGGCGGGCGGCGGCGGCCAAGGACGCCCACGAGAACTACGCCCCCCTGGCCGCTATGTGCAAGCTCTTTGCCTCCACGGTGTGCAATGAGGTGGCCCGGGAGGCGGTACAGCTCTTTGGCGGCTACGGCTACTCCCGGGAGTACCCGGTGGAGAAGAAGCTGCGGGACGCCAAGATCACGGAAATCTACGAGGGCACTTCCGAGGCCATGAAAATGATCATCGGCGGCGCCATGATGCGATAAGGAGGATGCCATTATGAAGTGTATTGTTTGTGTGAAGCAGGTGCCGGACACCTCTGGGGCCGTGGCGGTGAAGGCAGACGGCACCATGGACCGGGCGGCCATGGCCACCATCACCAATCCCGATGATCTGGCGGCGGTGGAGGCCGCCCTCCGGCTGAAGGACGCCGGCGGCTGCGAGGTGGTGGTGGTGTCCATGGGTCCCCCGCCCGCAGAGGGGATGCTCCGGGAGCTGCTGGCCCGGGGCGTGGACCAGGCGGTGCTGGTCAGCGCCCGGGAGTTCGGCGGCAGCGACACTTACGCCACCTCCCAGATTCTGGCCGCGGCCATTGAGAAGATTGGCCTGGGGGCGGAGGACATCGTATTCTGCGGCCGGCAGGCCATCGACGGGGACACCGCCCAGGTGGGCCCTCAGATCGCGGAAAAGCTGGGGCTGCCCTAGGTGTCCTACGCCGCCCAGGTGGACGTGGAGGGAAATGCCGTCACCGTGAAGCGGCTGCTGGAGGACGGCTACATGACGCTCCGGGTGCACACCCCCTGCCTCATCACCTGCGTGAAGGAGCTCAACGAGCCCCGGCATATGCACGTGGGCGGGATTATGGACTGCTTCCAGAAGCCTTTGGAGGTGTACGACTACGAGACGCTGAAGGACAACCCCCTCATTGATGGGGACGTGATTGGCTTGAGCGGGTCGCCCACCAATGTGTACAAGTCCTTCTCCCCCCCGGTGCGGGGCGCGGGCATGATGATGGACGGGGCGGGGAAGGCCGCCTGTGAGGGACTGATTGCCATTCTCTGTGAGAAGCATCTCATCTAACTTGGGAAGGAGCGAGAAAAACCATGGAGTTTAACAGCAAGGACACCGACGCCTTTCAGGGCGTGTGGGTTTTTTGTGAACAGCGGGGGGGCGTGATGCAGAGCACCTCCTACCAGCTGCTCAGCGAGGGGCGCAAGCTGGCCGACGACCTGGGGGCGCAGCTGACGGGCGTGGTTTTGGGCCAGGGCGTTAGCGAGGAGAGCCTGAAGGCCCTGGGAGGCTACGGCGCGGACCAGGTGTATTACTGCGAGCACCAGTTGCTGGAGGTTTACACCACCGACGCCTATACCAAGGCGCTGTGCACCTTGGTGGAGGACAAGAAGCCGGAGATCGTTCTGCTGGGCGCCACCAACATCGGCCGGGACCTGGCCCCCCGGTGCGCGGCCCGGCTGCACACCGGCCTTACCGCCGACTGCACCCATCTGGATGTGGATGTGGAGAAGTACAAGGACTTTCTTCGGGGCGCGTCCACCATCGACGTGGACAGCACCCCCTTTGAGGACAACCGGAACCTGAAGATGACGCGCCCCGCCTTTGGCGGCCACCTGATGGCCACCATCGTCTGTCCCCGGTTCCGGCCCCAGATGTCCACCGTCCGCCCCGGCGTGATGCGGACCCAGCCCTTCGACCAGGCCGGCGCGGACAAGGTGACGGTGGAACGAATCCAGGTGGAGCTGTCGCCGGCGGATATGCCGGTGGAGGTGGTCGAGGTGGTGAAGGCCGCCCGGGAGCTGGTGGACCTCATCGGCGCGGAAGTGGTGGTGTCCGTGGGCCGCGGGATCAGCAAGGACGTGGAGCGGGGCCTGGCCCTGGCTCAAGAGCTGGCCGACGCCCTGGGCGGCGTGGTGGGGGCCTCCCGCGCCTGCGTGGACGCGGGGTGGATTCCCGCCGACCACCAGGTGGGCCAGACGGGCAAGACCGTCCACCCCAAAATCTACGTGGCATTGGGCATCTCCGGCGCCATTCAGCACCTGGCCGGAATGCAGGACGCCCAGTGCATCATCGCCGTGAACCGCAACGCGGACGCCCCCATCTTCGGCGCGGCGGACTACGGCATCGCCGGGGACCTGTACCAAGTGGCGCCCATGCTCATTGAGGCGGTGAAGGCGGCTCGCTGAGACCTGTCCGGAAAGTATACTATATAATATATAAGGAGGCGCACGCCATGGACGCCATTTTTCAGCGCAGGAGCATCCGCAGATATGAACCTATCCCTGTCCCTCCCCGGCAGATGGAGCAGCTGCTGCGGGCCGGGATGGCTGCGCCCACCTCGGGCAACAACCAGGAGTGGGAATTTGTGGTGATCCGCAGCGCCGAGACTATGGCCCGGATTGTGGAGCTGGACTCCTACGCCGGGGCGCTGAAAAGCGCGCCGGTGTGCGTGGCCCTGTGCGCTGATATGCGCCGGGTGGCTGAGCCGGAGGAGCTGTTCTGGGTACAGGATTTGAGCGCGGCGGCCCAGAATATGCTGGTAGCCGCCGCTTCCCTGGGGCTGGGCGGGCTGTGGATGGGGCTGTACCCCGGGCAGCGCGCCGCGCTGCGCTCCCTGCTCGCCCTGCCGGAGGAGGTGGAGCCGCTGATTCTGCTGGCCTTCGGCGTGCCCGCCGAGAAAAAGCCCCCGATCAATCGGTATCTGCCGGACCGGGTCCACCAGGAGACCTACTGCTCCGATTCCCAGAAATGAACAAACGGCCTGCCTGAGTCACACTCAGGCAGGCCGTTTGTGGTTGTAATTATTTCTGCATGGCCTCGAAGGTCTTCTTCTCCATGCTTACCCGCAGCTCGTCCATCTCCTCGCTGAAGGTGCCCTCCGCCTTACAGGTGATAAAGCCCTGGGCGGCGGTGAGCTTGTAGGTGGCCACGGAGGCCTCCTCGTCCTTCTTGCAGCCCCACTCCGCTACGGAGTCGAAGCTCATGTCCTTGATGTCCACGCCGTTATAGGAGGCGGAAATCTTCTCGGTGGCGGACTTGGACAGGGTGACGGCGAAGACAATGCCCGACTCGGCAGCCTCGCCCGCCTCCTTATTGATGTTGGTGCCGCCGTAGTAGGGGGTGTATACTGACACCCAGAACTGGTTGCCAGCGCCTTTGGACAGGCTATAATGGAAGTAGATGTATTTATCGCCTTCGCGGGCCGCGTCCTGCCGGCCAGCGGAGTACACCTCGTAGCCCCAGTCTGCCATATCCGCCATGGTGGTCTTGCCCAGGGTGATGGTGTGGCCGTCGATAGTGGCCTCCATGGGCATCTCCGGCCCGGCGGCGCAGGCGGACAGCCCCATGGTCAGCGCCAGGGCCAGCGCCAGCAGGGTAACGCGTTTGAACAGTTTCATATGGTTTTCTCGCTCCTATTCTCATGATTTGGGCCGAACTCCGGCTCTACGCAATGTGTCGGCAGGAACGGGGGAAAGATAAGCGAACGGCTTATTAAGAATTTTTAAAAAACTGCGTTTCGGCCGTCAGATTGGGGCAGGCCGGCGCGTCTTATTGATGTAGAGCAAAAAACATTGAGAAAGGAGGCGGCGGAGTGACGGAGGAGGCGTTTTTGGCCCTGTTCGACCAATACCGCCCCATGGTGTACGCGCTGGCGCTGAGCTACACCCGCTCCCCCCAGGACGCGGAGGACGTGTGCCAGACGGCATTCCTCAAGCTGCTGGAGCGGCCGCCGGCGGAGGGGAAGGAAAAGCCCTGGCTGGCCCGGGTGGCGGTGAACGAGTGCGCCAGCCTGCTGCGGGCCCCCTGGCGGAAGCGCCGGGCGCAGCTGAAGGAGGAGGCGCTGGAGAGCCTCTGCTTTGAGCGGCCGGAGGACGGCTGTCTGTGGGAGGCGCTGGGGGAGCTGCCCCCGGCCCAGCGGGCGCTGATCCACCTGCGGTATTATGAGGGCTTCTCGGCGGCGGAGCTGGCCGAGCAGTACCACACAACGGCGCAGATCATCTCCGCCCGGCTGTACCGGGCGAAGAACCAACTGAAAAAACGATTGGAGGGCTTGGGCAATGGAACAGGACTATCGCAGAATGTTTGAGCAGGCCGTCCGGCAGGCGCAGCCGGATCCGGCCCGGACGGATGCGCTGCGGGCCGAGCTGGCCCAGCGGTGCGCTGAGACGGGGCGGAGAACCCCGCCGGGGAGAAAACGGGGGAAGCTGTTGCGCAACGTCCTTGTGGCGGCGGCGGTGGCGGCAGCCCTCACCGTCACGGTGGCGGCGGAGGTGATAGCCCGGCAGCCCGTGGCCCTGGTGGCCATGGCGGAGGTAAGGGAGGACGGGTGCATCGCCTTTGACGCGCCGGTGAACGTGGGGGTGTTCCGAATCAAGGACCGGTACTATCTCCAGGTGACGGAGGACGGCGAGCCCATCGACATCACCGGGCAGTTTTCCGAGACGGTGCCCTATGTGTACGTCCGGGAGCTGGACGGGAAGAGCAGCGGGTACGACTGCCTGAAGTACGTGCTGGGCGGCTCCGGGGACCGGATTGCCGCTTGGATTCTCATGCACGACCCAGAGGCCCAGGAGGGGGATTTGGAGTGCAGGCTGATCTATGGAAACCGGGTGGAGCTGGACCCCATCTGGTGGCGGACCTACTGCTATGAGAATTATGCCCCCGGGACGTGGCGGAGCCTGGGCGGCTACAATGACAGAGAGCTGCGCCTTGTGATGGAGGGCTGGACGGCGGACGCCGGGGCGCAGCGCGTCACCATAACTGTCAAGGGCGAGGAAGTGGACATCACGCAGCAGCTGAGCGCAGGCGAGCTCTATATTCTCCCCGTGGAAGGGGAGGAGCGCAGCCTGATCGGCCGGGACGAGACGCTCATTGCCGGCTGCCCGACCCCCTGGGACATGAGCGACCCAGAGGTGGCGGCCAAGGTGAGGGCCTATGAGGACAGCGCTGTCTACGGCTATAACCGCCACGAGGTGCTGGCCTGCCGGGACGGGGACCAGGTGCGGTACGCGGAGTTTGTGTACACGCCGGAGGGCAGGCTTCAATTTTGGATGCCCTTTAACTGCCCCAGCGCCGCCCAGCTGGACTGGCTGGAGGGGTATGTGACCCAGCACGGCTGGACGCTGGACAAGCTGATGAAGTTCAGCGGGATTTGAGCGCCCGCGGAAAAAGCGGCCCCCATCGCAAGCTGGGGGCCGCTTCCTTTAATAAATGGAATCCAGGATTTCGATGGCCTGGGCCACGGCGTGCTCGTCGCAGCTGCCCAGCACCCGCGCCCCCCAGTCCTTGACCTCCTGCGCACAGTTGGCCGGGGCGAAGGGGATGGCGCTGAGGGCCAGCATGGGGATGTCGTTCTGATTATCTCCCATACAGTAGAGGTTTTGGGGGGCGACGTGCAGCAGCTGGGCCGCGGCGGCCACCATCGCTCCCTTATGGCTGCCCTTGGCGGTGAGCTCCAGCAGCACGTGGTTGGAGAAAATGACCTCGCAGCGGTCGCCCCAGTGCTGAAGAAGGTGGGCCTGGACCTCTTTCAGATAGGGCTCGTCCTGCTCCATGATGACCTTGTTCCAGGGGGTGGGCATCTCCTCAATGGGGCAGAGAATCTGGGTGCCCCCCACCAGCTTCAGGTGGTTCATGGTGACGGCGTTGGGGTTGTGGACATAGATGTCGTCATCGTGGTAGGCCTCGAAGGCCAGATCGGGAAAGGCGCGGCACAGCTGGGCCAGGCGCTCCGGCGCGTCCCCGTCTAAAAAGGTGCGCCGGAGGTAGCGGTCCTCCCCGTAGTCGTAGAGGGCCGCGCCGTTGGACAGCACCACCGGGGCGGTGAGCACCAGCCGCTCCTTTTCGATTTGCGGGGTGAAGGTGCGGTGCGCCCGGCCGGTGGCCACGGAGAAGCGCCCGCCGTTTTGCTGGAAGTAGCGGATGGCGGCGTGGTTCTCGTGGGAGACGGTGTGCGCGCTATTATATAAGGTGTCGTCATAGTCGCTGTAGAACAGCACGCCGTCAAATTTGCCCACGAGGAGACCTCCCATTCTAACTCAGGCGATGTCCTCGCCCAGCATATACTTCCGTGTCGATTTGATGTTATACAGCGCCGCGCAGACAAGCACCGCCAGCCCGCCGGAGATGAGCACGGGCAGGTTGTATAAAAACGAGTAGACAAATTCATTGTCCATGGGCAGGCCATAGATGTCGTACATATACTCGCCCCAGAGGGTGGCGCCGGTGATCCAGATGGAGACAAAGCGGCCCAGGCTGGCCAGGATGGAGCCCAGCAGAATGCCGGGCAGACCCTTTTTGCGGCCCACCCCGGCCAGGCCCAGCAGGGTGAGGGCGATCACATAGTCGCCCAGGATGGACTGCCAGCCGATGGCGATGCCGCCGCTGAGCATAAAGTCCAGGATGCCCAGGGCAAGCCCGGCCAGCAAGCCCTGCCCCACCCCCCAGCGCAGGGCGAAGATGATGATGGGAAGCATCATCAGGGAGATGGAGCCGCCCTCGGGCATATGCCAGAGCTTGAGATAGCCCAGGATTTCGGCCAGGGCCACAAAAATGGCCCCCTCCACCATGGCGCGCACGGCCTTGCGGGATTGATTCATTGTCGTTCCTCCTTAAATAAGTATACCGCAATGCAAACGGTGCAATGCGGTAAGCGGGAAAGACGACAACGGCCCTTTTTGTCGAATTCACTTCCTACGCCGGCATTACCCGGATCAGGTACGAGGGACCGAGGACTGCCTTTTGTCCTGCATCACAGCCGGGAATGGCTCCCAGCGCCCCTGTGATATTCCATTCACTTTGCGGTAGAATCTATTGTAAACTGCCGGGGCGGCGCTGTCAAGAGGGATGGGCAAAAGGACGAAAAAAGGGACCAAAATTTGGCGATTTCGCCAGGGACGCCAGAGAATGTGTTCCATCCCCCCAAAATCCCGCCAAAAGCAACAAGATATGCTGTCCCTTCTGGGCGGATTGTCCAGGGGGAGAAAATTCAGGGGTTGACGAGCGGGACAAATCGTTGTAAGATAATGCTGTAACCATTTTGTAACCGTTTGAACTCAATTTGTAACAGGTCCATTTGCGGACAATCTGACACAGCAGGAGGGACAGCCGTGAAGCAGACCCAGACAGAGCACCAGGAAGCCGGGGCGGAGCAAACCGGCCCCGGCCAGATCGAACAGAGAGAAAACGCTGCGATGCAGCGTAAATCCGGTCAGCCTCAGTCCTGGAGAGCGTATATTGAGCAGACCATGCCCACGCAGGAGGCGGCAGCCAAGGCGGTCGCCCAGACTCAGCCCCAGCGCCGCCCCAGAAAGAGCCGCGGCGCCAAGGCCGCCGGAGAGAAGGCCGGAGCGCTGTCTACCCCAGTCCGGGAGACAGCCGCCAGGGTCAAGGCACAGGCGGAAAAGGGCGGCAATGCCAGGGCCGCGGGAGAGAAAACCGGGGCGCTGTCCGCCCCAGTCCGGGAGACGGCGGCCAAGGTCGAGGTCCAGGCGGAGAAGGGCGGCAATGCCAAGGCCGCCGGAGAAAAGGCCGGAGCGCTGTCTGCCGCAGCCAAGGAGACCGCAGCCAAAGCCGCCAAGGGCGGGCTGAAGGGGCTGGAGGCCGCATGGGAAAAGGTGAGCAGCCTCACCGCCGAGGGCTGGGACCGGATGGGCCAGGCCACGGGCAAGGTGCGCAGCGTGGTGGCACGGCACCCCATCTCCCCGCTGTTTTACGTTACCCTGGTGACGGTGATCGTAGGCGCGGCGATTTTTAACGGCAGCTACACCCGGGCTTATGCTGTCAGCGTCAATGGTCAGAGCCTGGGCGTGGTGAGCAGTCCGGACGAGGTGGACAGCATTGTCAGCAACGTGGAATCCCGCGCCGCCGACGTGCTGGGCGAGAGCTACGACTACGACGCGGACATCGACACCATCCCGGTGTATATCACGCCCGACGAGCTCAGCGATACCACCCAGATTGAGGACACCTTATTCGAGGGCGTGGGGGCCTATATGACGGCTTACGCCATCTCCGTGGACGGCACGGAGCTGGGCCGGGCTGCCACCAAGGATGAGCTGTACCAGATGCTGGACGAGGTGGCTCAGCCCTATATCCCGGAGGACGCCATCCGCTATGAGTTTATGGAGGACGTGCAGGTCTATCCCATTGAGGTGCCCGCCAACACCCAGTTCGACACCCAAGCCGTGCGGGAGACCCTCAGCGCCCTGGAGATTGAACAGGCCACCTATGAGGTGAAGAAGGGGGACACCTTCAACGCCATCGCCTACTCCCTGGATATGTGGCCCAACGACCTGTCCGTGCTGAACCCCGACGTCATCGTCGATAAGCTGTGGGTAGGCCAGGAGCTGGTGATTCAGCAGGCGGTGCCCTACCTGTCGGTAAAGGTGACCACCGACGAGACCTATGAGGAGGTCATCACCAGCCCTGTGGAATATATCGAGACCGCCGACCTGTATGTGGGCGACACCAAGGTGAAGGAGCAGGGCGAGGACGGCCTGGCCCTGGTCAACGCCCAGGTGATCTACGTGAACGGCGTGGAGATGGGCCGGAATGTGATTTCCACCACCACCCTGCAGGAGGCCACCACCACCTACACCTATACGGGCACCGCGCCCCGGCCCGTCACGGCCTCCAACGGCTACTTCATCTGGCCGGTGCGGGGTACCATCACCTCCAACTTTGGCGGGCGCAACCTGTGGGGCAGCTACGACTTCCACCTGGGTCTGGACATCGCCTGCCGCACCGGTACCGGCATCAAGGCCGCTGACGGCGGCACCGTCATCAAGGCGGGGTGGAGCGGCAGCTATGGCTACCTGGTGGCCATCCGCCACGACAACGGCATCGTCACTTACTACGCCCACAATTCGTCCATCCTGGTGAGCGTGGGCCAGAAGGTGTACCAGGGCCAGATCATCGCCAAGGCCGGCATGACCGGCAACGCCAGCGGTCCCCACTGCCACTTTGAGGTTCGGGTCAACGGCACCAGCGTCAATCCCCGCAACTATTTGTAAAAAATAGCCAGCAAAAATCCGCTTCCGGCTTTGGCCGGAGGCGGATTTTTAAAAATTATCGAACAAAATTGCAAAAAGGGGTTGACAACATCGAACAACTATATTACTATGTAGAAAAGTAAAACAAAGAGTTGATTGCGAAACTCTGATTAAGCCCGATTTATAGGACCTTAAATATGCTATGCTGAAGCCAAGTCGAAAAAGGAGGCTTTAAGCGATGAAACGTGTATACTACGCACACAGCGCTTGGGAAAACCGAACTCTGGGCCGTGCCGTGGGGGAGACTGCGTCCGTGAGCCGCCCGGAGCCCCGCTTTACCGCGGACGAGAGAAGCAAGGTCATCGACATGGCGGCGTGGAAGGCGGAGAACATGGAGCGGGTGGAGCAGCCGGACAGCCAGGCCCAGTTCGAGTCGCTGGACAGCGGGCTGGCGCTGTACGAGGGCCGGGAGCTGGTCCGGCGGCCCCGTCTGCACTGGAACGCCCAGGCCAAGGGCGAGCTGGCGGCCACGGTGTCGGTGGCGTGCGTGATGCTGGCGCTGCTGGTGCGGATGCTGGTGTTTTAAGCGAATAAAGATGTATCGAGCGGAAAGCGGACCGGAACATCGGTCCGCTTTCATTTATTTTGCAAAAAACGGGGCTTGGGGGTATTTTTTGCTTTACAAACTGGGAAAGCTGTGATATGCTTCCTAAGTACGCTCCACAAGAGCGCCCGCCGGCTTAGTCCTGGGGCAAAGCCCGCTGCGCGGGGCTTCACCCGCCCATCACTCAGCGGCTGGGAAATTTAGAAGAAAGGTGGAACACCAACATGATCCGTAAGGACCAGAAGACCTCCGTCATCGAGGCCAACCGCACCCACGAGACCGACACCGGCTCCCCCGAGGTGCAGATCGCCATTCTCACCGCCCGCATCCAGGAGCTCACCGAGCACCTGCGGGTGCACATCCACGACAACCACAGCCGCCGCGGCCTGTACAAAATGATCGGTAAGCGCCGCAAGCTGCTGGATTACCTGGCGAAGAAGGACATCGAGCGCTACCGCGCCGTCATCGCGAAACTCGGTATCCGCAAGTAAGATTTCAGCAAGGGCGGTGCGGACAATCCGTACCGCCCTTGCCCCGTTGTCCCATCCACCCAGAGCCGCGCTTTTAGCAGTTGAACATGGGTCCCGGCAATAGTTGGGGCTTATGTTCAAGTGCTAAGAGGAAGCGCTCGGATTGCCGCGCGGCCAATCCGAGCGTGACAACGCGGCTCCAAACGTCAAATTCACAAAACGAAAGGAGCACACCCAATGTCAACCGTCATCACCCACAAGCAGTTTGCCAACGAGCGCACCTGGTCCATGGACCTGTGCGGACGCCCCCTGACCATCAACATGGGCAAGGTGGCCGAGCTGGCCACCGCCTCCGCCATGGTCACTTATGGCGAGACCACCGTCATGGTGGCCACCACCGTCTCCCCCCGGCCCCGGGACGGCATCGACTTCTTCCCCCTGTCTGTGGACTTCGAGGAGAAGCTGTACGCCGTGGGCCGCATTCCCGGCTCCTTCATGCGCCGGGAGGGCCAGCCCTCTCTGCCCGCCGTGCTGGCCGGGCGCGTCATCGATCGCTCCATCCGCCCCCTGTTCCCCTACGACTTCCGCAACGATGTGGTGTGCACCTGCACCGTCATGAGCGTGGACCGGGACTGCTCTCCCGAGGTCACCGCCATGATCGGCGTGTCCGCCTGCTTGGCCGTGTCCTGCATCCCCTGGGCGGGCCCCATCGGCTGCGTGGAGATGGGCTATGTGGACGGCCAGCTGGTCTACAACCCCACCACGGAGCAGAAGCACAGCTCTCAGCTGGACCTGACCGTGGCCGCCACGGCGGGCAAGGTCATCATGATTGAGGCGGGGGCCAAGGAGCTGCCCGACGCCATCATGTACGACGCCATCGTCAAGGCCCACGAGGAGATTCAGAAGCAGGTGGCGCTCATCAACCAGATGGTGGCTGAGATCGGCAGGGAGAAGATGAGCTATGACCACGCCGCCTTCGACCAGGAGCTGTTTGACAAGATCACCGCCGACTTCATGGACGAGGCCAAGGCCGCCATGGACACCGACGACAAGAACGTGCGGGAGGACCGCTGGAACGCCATGATCGAGAAATGGCACGAGAAGTACCTGGAGGATCACCCCGATATGGACCAGTATCTGGAGGAGATCACCTACAAGTTCCAGAAGAAGATCGTGAAGGCCTGGCTACTGGAGGGCCACCGTGTGGACGGCCGCGCCAAGAACGAGATCCGGCCCCTGGCCGCCGAGGTGGGCATCCTGCCCCGGGTCCACGGCTCCGGCCTGTTTACCCGCGGACAGACCCAGGTGCTGTCCATTTGCACCCTGAACACCCTCTCCGCCGCCCAGAAGCTGGATACCATCTGGGAGGAGGAGGAGAAGCGGTATATGCACCACTACAACTTCCCCGCCTTCTCCACCGGCGAGGCCCGGGCCGCCCGGTCCACCAACCGCCGGGAGAAGGGGCACGGCGCCCTGGCCGAGCGGGCGCTGGAGCCCGTCATCCCCTCTGTGGACGATTTCCCCTACGCCATCCGGGTGGTGTCCGAGGTGCTCAGCTCCAACGGCTCCACCTCCCAGGGCTCCATCTGCGGCTCCACCCTGGCCCTGATGGACGCGGGCGTGCCCATCTCCGCCCCCGTGGCCGGCATCTCCTGCGGTCTCATCCAGGACGACGACGGCGGCTTCACCACCTTCATCGACATCCAGGGCGTGGAGGACTTCCACGGCGAGATGGACTTCAAGGTGGCGGGCACCAAGAAGGGCATCACCGCCATCCAGATGGACATCAAGAACGATGGCCTGTCCCACGCCATCATCCAGGAGGCGCTGGACATCACCAAGGACGCCCGCTTTGCCATTCTGGACGAGATCATGCTGCCCTGCATCGCCCAGCCCAGGGCTGAGGTGAGCAAGTACGCGCCCAAGATGATGACGGTGAAGATCGACCCGGACAAGATTCGGGAGGTCATCGGCAAGGGCGGTTCTGTGATTCAGAAGATCACTGCCGAGTCCGGCGCCCAGATCGACATCGAGGACGACGGCACCATCCACATCGCCTCCCCCAACGCCGAGTCCTGCGAGATCGCCAAGAAGATGATCGACACCATCGTGTTTGTCCCCGAGGTGGGCTCCCTGTACTACGGCAAGGTGGTGCGCATCCTCCAGTTCGGCGCCTTCGTGGAGCTGGCTCCCGGCAAGGACGGCATGGTGCATATCTCCAAGCTGGCCAATCATCGCGTTGCCAAGGTGGAGGACGTGATCAATATCGGCGACATGATCTGGGTGAAGGTCACCGACATCGACGAGAAGGGCCGGGTGAACCTGTCCTACAAGGACGCCCTCCGGGAGATCGAGGAGAAGAAGGCCCGGGGCGAGATTGTGAAGTAACTCCAAACGTGTGTTTCACGTGAAACATCAAAACAAGGGGCGGCGCTGGCCGCCCCTTGTCCATTTTAGGAGGGATCGTCATGGGAACCATAAAAAGCGTCATCTTCGCCCTGCTTTATCCCTTTCTGCGGGTGTACATCAAGGTCCGGTACGGGGACTACTGGGCGCTGAAGGAGCGGCTGCAAAAAAAGCCCGCGCCGCTGCTGAAGCAGGCCTATGAGAAGTATTTCATGGGGTACGGCAGCTTCATCGGCATCGACTCTAAAATCGCGGGCCGGCCCTACTTCCCCCACGGCTGCGTGGGGGTGTTCATCTCCAACGACGCGGTCATCGGCCGGGACGCGGTGATTTTCCAGCAGGTGACGATCGGGTCCAACACCCTCCCCGACAGCAAGCGTCCCGGCGCGCCCATCATTGGAGATGGGGCCTATTTGGGCGCGGGGGCCAAGATTATCGGCGGTGTCACCGTGGGCGACCACTGCCGCGTGGGGGCCAACGCCGTGGTGGTGAAGGATATGCCGCCCCACTCAGTGGCGGTGTGCGCCCCCACCCAGATTATCCAGAAGGAGCACCTGGACAACACCTTCCGTGTGAAGATTAACGGGGTGGATTGCGTCAGCCGGGACGGACGGCTGGTGCGGGAGTAGGCTCGGGCCCCTGGGGAACCCAGGGAAGCGGGCTGCATGGCAAAGAACAGGTATAGAGAAGGGTGGGCAGAGGCGCAGGCAACGCAGGCGATTGTTTTTTTACCAGAATATGGACACTGGGCCGGCGATATGCTATAATAACTAAGTACACCCTGGGCGTGCAATCTGAATAGGGAAGTCATTCGGCAGACAAAGCGACTCATCCCCATAACCTTTTTCTGCGGAGGAGATCTTTATGAAATTCCTGGTCAACAAGCGGCTTGCCGCGCGCATTGGCATCATCACCACAGCGATCACCTTGGTGGGGATGCTTTTCCTGTGGGGAGTGGTGTCCACCAATGCCGCCGCGATGGTGGAGAGCGACATCACCAATCAGATGGTGGATGCGGTGGAGTCCAGAGCGGCGATTATCAACGAATACGTGATTTCTGCGGAGGAGTACATGACCGCCTTTGCCTTGAGCGGCGAGGTTCAAGCGCTTTTGCAGGATCCAGATAATCCTGAGCTGCTGGAGCGGGCCCAGCAGTATACGGAGGATTTTGCCGCCGTGAAAGGAATTTTTGAGGGCCTATATATCGCCACGCCCGGCACCTATGTGTTGACCCACACCTCCCAAGGGGCCATTGGAATTACCACCCGGACGGGGGATTCCCTGGAGACGTTTCAAAATACCATACTGGCGCAGCGCGAGCTGACCAATTCGGGAATCATGAAATCCCCCGGCACGGGTAGCATGATTTTGTCCATGTACTACCCTATTTTTGACGGACAGCGGTGTATTGGTTATGTGGGGGCGGGCGTTTATGCCAGTCATCTCATGGACTCTCTGCTGAACCTGAATATCAAGGGACTGCCCGACAGCGAATACGTGTTTTTGAATGTGGAGACCGGCGTATACCTCTATCACGAGGATGAAACGCTTTTGAATACGCAGACCACCGACGTGGGCTATCAGGAAATCATCCGGCGCATTCAGGCGGATGGCAGCACCGAGGCCAGTACATACTCCTACCGGGATGAGAACGGCACCAAGCAGCTGGTGGTTTACAAGTATCTAAAGGACCGGGGCTGGGTCTTTATGGTGCGGGACAGCGCCACGGAGGTCTATGCCTCAGTGACAACCATCCGCCTGGTGGTGGCCGCGCTGTGCGCGGTGATGGCTGGGGCGATTGTTATGATCACCTTGGCGATTCTCCGCCGGGAGGGCCGGGAGCTGATGGCTGTGGAGCGGGCCATTGGCCGCCTGGGGGATTTGAACCTGTCTGCGGACCGGGAGCTGGAGGTTTTCTATGGCCGCTCGGATGAGATCGGCATGATTGCTCAGACAACCCACCGGGTTTGCGGCTGCCTGCGGGAGACGATTGACGACGTGAGCCGCATCCTGGGCCAGATGGCCGACGGCGATTTTACGGTGGATGTGGAGAAAAATTCGGCCCTCTATATCGGCGACTTCCAGGCGCTGTCGGAGAGCCTTCAGTCCATCCGCGCCAACCTGACGGGGGTGATCCGGGACATCACCCAGGTGGCGGGCCAGGTGGACGCCAGCGCGGACCTGGTTTCTTCCGGAGCCCAGGCTCTGTCCCAAGGGACGGTGGAGCAGGCGGCCTCCATCACGGGGCTGGTGTCCCACGTGACGGACATCACGGCGCAAATCCAGAGCAGCACCGTGCGCTGCGGCGACGCGACCCAGCTGGTGGATAAGGCCACCGGCTACGCAGCACAGGCCGACGCCAAGATGGAGCAGCTATTGACGGCCACCAAAAACATCGACCAGTCCTCCACCCAGATCGGCACGATCATCAAAACCATTGAGGATATTGCATTTCAGACCAATATCTTGGCGCTGAATGCTGCGGTAGAGGCCGTCCGGGCGGGAACCGCCGGGAAGGGATTCTCCGTGGTAGCCGACGAGGTCAGGACGCTGGCGGCCAAGTCCGCCCAGGCCGCCCAGAATACAAACAACCTGATTAACCGCTCGATTCAGGATGTGAAGACGGGGACGGAGTCCACGGACCAGGCGGTTTCCGCCATGCAGCTGATTAACGACTGCATCCAGTCCATTAAGTCGCTGACGGACGAGATCGCCGCGGCCAGCGTTCAGCAGGCCGACATGATCGCCCTGGTGGAGAGCGGGATCAAGGAAATATCCACCGTAGTGCAGACAAACTCCGTGGCCGCAGAAAAGAGCGCGGCTGTGTCGAAGGAGCTGTCGAGCCAGGCCCGGACGCTGAACGGTCTCATCGGCCGCTTCCGCATCAGATAGGGCTGCAAGAGATGAAACACCAGGGGGCGGCGTTCGCCGTCCCCCGGTGTTTTTGCGCGAAATCAGGGGTTCCGGCGGGTGGGCGGCGGGAGAAAAATGGCTGGCGGTATAAAACGTGCCCAATGGCAGAGAAAAATGCGGCGATGGGCTTGACATAAGATGACTATTATAGTAGTATAGTGGTACTATTGCAATAGTAACCCTGCGTTTCGCAAATGCTTGAGGAGGCATACCCATGGAAAAGCTGTTTGATTCGGAGCTGAAAGTGATGGAGCCGCTGTGGGCGGACGGGCCGCAGACCGCCGGGGCGCTGGCCAGACGGCTGGCGGACTCCTGTGGGTGGAACCGGAATACCACGTACACCGTCATCAAAAAGCTGGTGGACAAGGGGGCGGTGGCCCGCTCCGACCCGGGGTTTGTGTGCGCGCCGGTGATCTCTCGGGCGGAGGTGCAGCGACTGGAGACGAACAGCCTGATTGCCCGGCTGTTCGACGGGTCCAAGGCCCAGTTTCTGTCCGCCTTTTTGGGGGAAAGGAATCTAACCGCGGCGGAGGCCCAGCAGCTGAGGGAGCTGATTGATAAACTGGAAGCGAGGTGAAGGGCATGACCCAGCTGTTAGAAAACGCGGCGTATGGCGCGGCGCTGATTTTGGCCGCGGCCCTTCTGCGCCGGCTGCTGAAGGAGCGGCTGGTTCCAGAGGTGCGTCTGGCGCTGTGGGCGGTGTGCCTGTTCCGGCTGCTGACCCCGGTGTCGCCGGAGAGCGTGTGGTCCCTGTGGGGACTGGTGGGGCGGATGGGGACGGACGCCCCGTCCGCGCCCGTCCAGAATCTTGACCCGCTCCCCCTGCCCAGCGGGACGCTGGGGGACGTGCCCGCCGCCCAATTCCCGGTGACGGGGGCGGCAAACCCTGTCCAGCCCGTGACGCCCGCCGCCTTTCCCTGGGAAATGGTGGCGCCGGCGGTGTGGATCGGGGTGGGGCTGGCGCTGGCGGTCTGGTATGTGCGCAGCTGGCTGCGCACCCGACGGGCGGTGGAGTGCGCCATCCCTGTGGTCCAGGGCGATCCCCGGTACTTGTTCCTGCCCCGCTTTGCCCGTCTGCGGGAAGGGGTGATGGAGGGCGCACCCCTCACCTTCGGCGCGGCGCGGCCCACGGTGGTGCTGTCCCCCGGCCTGTCCGGGGAGGAGCTGGCGTGCGTGCTGGCCCACGAGGCGGTCCACGCCCGGCGCAGGGACAATTTGTGGCACTACGTGATGGCGCTGGCCCTGGTGGTCCACTGGTGGAATCCGGCGGTGTGGCTCATGAGCCGTCTGCTGCGCCGGGACATTGAGCTGGCCTGCGACAAAGCGGCGGTGAAGAAGCTGGGGTCGGACAGGCGGGCGGACTACGCCCGGGCGCTGGTGAGCATGGCCACCCAGGCGGAGGGGCCGGCGTTCTGCCAGACGTTCGGCCGGAAGGCGGCCGAGGAAAGGATATTATCTATTATGAAATGGAAGAAAACTTCTGTGCTGGGGATTGTTCTGTCCCTGGCACTGGTGGCGGGGGTAACGGTGGCCTTTGCCAGCGCCCCCAAGGCCCCGGCGGGGGAGCAGGACGGCAGCCCCAACAACGACACGCCCTATGAGGTGTGTACCAACCCGCTGTGTACGGTGGACTACCAGCACTGCCACATCGACGGCAAGGTGGTGCGGGCCTACGAGCAGAACCCCGGCCTGCTGTGCGCCCACCCGGACTGCGACATTGAGGGGCCCCACGCGCATGACGGGGTGCAGTACGCAGGACAGGCGGGGGAGTTTGTGATCCTCAATTCGGACACGGCGCCGGTACCCAGCGGCGCGCCGGACGGCCTGAACGGGTTTGCCGTCCAGATGAACGGCAATGTGGTGACCCGGGTGATTGTGAGCCTGGACGTGCTGGAGGAGGACCTGGGCATCCGGGTGGACGAGGGCTCTATGCCCAAAGTGGAGGCGGAGCTGATTTTCTCCCAGGCCCAGTCCATCGCCGTGGACGGCGTCATTGACTGGACCTTTACGCAGGATAACGGCCTGCGCCACGAGGAACTGAGGGAGGAGAGCACCGACACCACCACCGTCAGCGCCAACGGCTATTGGGACCAGGACGGGAAGTTTGTGCCGGTGAATATCTCCCAGATTGTCTCCAAGTTCATTCTGCCCCAGGCGCTGATGGGGGAGGACACCGGGACGCTGTATGATCCCGATGATTTCACGGTGGTGGAGCCCGAAATCGACGGGCAGGGGAACTCCATTGTCCGGGATGAGGACGGAGACATCGTTATGGTGGGGATTCGGACGGCCTGCGGGACGCAGTCCCTCTGTAAAGAGCCTGGCTGCCAAGGGACGGAAGCCCACTACCACGACAGGGATGGCAAGGTGGTGCAGGTGCACTATCAGATGCCTGGCCAACTGTGCACCCGCGCCGACTGCACGGCCAGCGGTGTTCATGAGCACGAAGGAGTATCCTATCAGGCGTGCACTGCCAATCTTACCCCTGAACAGTACGCAGACGCGCTGGACGCCTGGGTGGCGCTGGGCGGAGTGACCCAGGCGGAGGCCGACGGTTGGCTGGAGATCTTCCAGACCTGCTATGACCATGTACAAGCGGGAGATTCCGACGCATTTTATTACAATATCTACAACGGGACAAAATGGGCCTCGGCTTTTTATAAGTCCGACCGGGTGGCATCGGGCTACCCCGTGAACAGCAGAGGGGAGACCTACGGACCCGATATGCCGGAGGTATATGGTTCTTCCCCCGACCTGATCCTTGCGGAAGGGACAAAGGGGGAGACGGGCTATATCAGGGAGAGCGAGGCCGCCTACGGAGGCTATCCGGGGACGGTGAACAACCCGGAGGAGGCCCTGGCCTATATGGAATGGCTGAAGACCCAGCCTGCGACGCACTATGTCCCCCTGTACGACAGCGAGGGGAATGTGATTGGGCAGTTTGGCGTCGGCAACCCCGTGGCCGAAGGCGAATTGTGCAGCCTGCCCACCGCCCCCACGACTGAGTGTGGGCTGGAGGGCTGCAATGAGACCCGGTTGCACCAGCACCAGGGAGAGCGCTGTATCCTGGTAGACCCCGTGTGCACGGTGACGGGCTGCACTGCGGAGGGCTATCATACCCACGACGGCGTGGGGTACTGCGACGGCGCGGCCCAGCACAGCCAAAACCGCCATAGAAACGGCCACCACTAAATAAAGAAGGCCCCCGGCGCAAGCCGGGGGCCTTCTTTACGGCAGGTTCAGTTCCTGGATAACGTCCCGGAGCTGGGCGGCGGAGGCGTTCAACGCCCCCCGCTCGTGATCTGCCAGAGGGATTTCCAGAATCTGTTCCACGCCCCGGCGGCCTACGATGGCTGGGATGCTGAGCGCCAGGTCTCGCAGGCCGTATTGACCGCCTAAGACCACCGACACGGGGAGGATCGCCCGCTCGTCCTTCATGACGCACTCGGCGATGCGGGCCACCGCCATGGCGATGCCGTAGTAGGTGGCCCCTTTGCGGCGGATGATCTCATAGGCGCTGTCCCGCACCTCGGCGTACAGCCGTTCCTCCGCCTCCCGGTGGCCAGTGCGGCCCCGCATCTCGCAGAAATTGTCCAGCGGCACGCCGGACACGTTGGCCCCGCTCCACACCGCCAGCTCGCTGTCCCCGTGCTCGCCGATGATGACGGCGTGGATGGAGCGGCTGTCCACGTTGAGGTGCTCCCCCAGCAGGTACTTCAGCCGGGCCGAGTCCAGCACTGTCCCCGAGCCCATCACCCGGTGGGCGGGGTAGCCGGAGATACGAAAGGCGGCGTAGGTGAGCACGTCCACCGGGTTGGAGACGATGAGCAGAATGCCCTCGAAGGGGCGGGCGGTGATCTGGGGGATGATGGAGTTCAGGATGGCCACATTCTGGCCGATGAGGTCCAGCCGGGTCTGGCCGGGCTTCTGATTGGCTCCGGCGGTGACGACGATGAGGGCGCAGTCGCTGAGGTCGTCGTAGGTGCCGGCACGCACATCCATGGCGGCGATATAGGGCAGGCCGTGGCTTAAATCCATGGCCTCCCCCTCCGCCTTGTCGGCGTTGGCGTCGATGAGCACCAGCTCGCTGAACAGCCCCCGCTGAATCAGGCTGAAGGCGCAGGCGGAGCCCACGAAGCCGCAGCCAATCACGGCGGCCTTGCGGTAGTTGAGCATGGGAAAACCCCCTTCCGTTTTGGGCTTAGTGTGCCCGGAATGGAAGGGGGTATGCGCGTTACTCTTTTTTGCTCTGCCGCCACTTTTGGAAGCTACGTATTCCGGCCAGCAGGGCGACAAAGGAGGTGAGGTAGGATATGCCGCTGTCGCCATACGCCTGCCATCGAGCTCCCGATATGAACGCAAGAATGCTGCTGGCAAAGCAGCAGAGGGAGGGATAAAGCGGCCAGGAATTTTGTTTTTTCATAGTTTAAAAAATGTTGTTGTAGTCCTTATACGCTTGTTGGAATATTCCTTCATTGAAAAAGTATTCCGATTGATTCATATCATAGACAGGGGGATCGTTATTGGGTATCACCTGTGCTCTCCCTCTGGCATTGGCATCTGTGTTTGCATAACCCTTAAAATATCTGAATTTAAATGCGGGACCATATTGGCGGGGACCGTCATCAATCGTCACATACCGAGTATATGTTACTGCACAGGTATAATAGGTCACTGATGCCGCGGGGATAAGCTGCTCAAGAGCGGTAAAAATAACGCCTAAAACAGTGCAAATTATTTGCCCTGTTTCTGGAAGCAGTTTTCATCTGTTTCATCAAACGAAAATTCAAATATAGTAGCATTGTCAATATTGCTCTCGACGCATTCAATGATGCCAACCCAAAAAGTAGAATCATCTGGGGAAAATGTTGTTACAGGGTAATCATATATGGTCCAATTATAGACAAGGGTGGGATCTGATTCATATTTGATAGAAATGTCAATAATATGATCAGGATCATTGGTTAAAATAACAACTTACTTTTCCGCTGTCCGCTGCATGAACGAATGGCCGTCCACAATTTCCTGTACATATGTTTCGCAAGAAGGATCCTCGGCGTAAGTTGAAGCAAACGCAGTTGAAGTGATGGAGAAGATCATGCTGAAGGACAGTAAAACGCTAATGATTTGTCTAATAAAACGCTTTTTCATGAAAACTCCTTTCTCCGCAGTAAATTATGAGTGACAACCTATAAGGATTCAAAGGTGAGAATCATTATAGTATATAAAATATCATACAAAATAAATTTATAAAGTAGTTTGCGCACAGTGACAACCAAAACATAATACCTACCTACCTACCTATCACTGTCTGCTTTTTTACTTTGCCGCTTAAAAAACACAGGGAGCGCGAACAGAACCGCGCCAAGCGCCGCCGCCAGGAGAATCGCCCCGGATGCCGCCGCAGGCCCCCGCCCGGCGCGCTGGGGGGCCGCGCCCCCCATGCCCGCATTCCCGTCTTCGAATCGGGCGCCGCCGAAGGAGGCGGACAGAATACCGCCCACTTCTTCAGGGGTATATAATTTCCCGTTCTCCAGTCCGGTCAAATCCGGACGGCTTCCAAAGGGGACAAGAAACGCGCCATCGGAGGTATCCATGTAGACAAAGTCTGTGTGGTACATGGGGGCCTCAAAACAGACCAGGCGGTCTATGGAAGTTTGGGAGGCCGAAAGGGCGGCCAGCTCCGTGTTGAGCGGCTCCAGCTGTACCACATTTGCTGCGGCGGTTTCAGAGGGCGGGGTGCTGTACCCAAGCACCTCCCATTCCCCGTCAACCCGGGCGGCGCGGATGGACTGGTTGGCGGCGGTGACGACGATCCAAACATACTCATCTGAGATCAGCCCGGACAGGTCCGAGCCGTTTTGCAGGGCGGAGAGCAGTTCGGGGTCCTTCAGGGAAAACATCTTGTAGGAGGTTTCCAGGCCGCCCTCCGCGTCCGCAGGCCGCGCTTCCTCCAACACGCCGTTTTCGTATAGAAGCTGCGTGTGAAATACGGCGTCCCGCACCTGCTGAAACTCGGCCGCGTCAAAGAACTCCGGATAGGCGGCGGCGTCCGGGCCCGCGGCGCGGGCGGGTGCGGTTAAGGAAAGACAGGTCAGGAAGGCCAGTAGGAGTGCGTAGCAGCTGTTTTTTGCCGCAGTTTTCATGGACAGAGCCTCCTGTTCGCCGGTCATTTTAACGCGGCAGCCCAGCCTGGGGTCATTTCTTCGCCAGCACACAGTACCACTCCGCCTGTTCCGGGTCCCGGCTTGCAAAGGCGGGGAAGGGGAACTGTTTCACATCCCCGTAGCCCAATTCCACCAGGGCGTCCAGCAGGAGCTGCCGGGAGACGGGGTGGTAGCGCTCCTCAAAGGTCTCCTTTTGGAGGATTCTGCATTCCCGTTCAAAGGTGTAGAGCAGATTGAACACCACGCAGCCGTCGGCGGGATAGTCCCACACCTGGACCAGATTCACCCGGTCCTCTCCGTGGAAAAAGGGATTGTAGAGGTAAAAGCGGGGGCGGTCCCGAAGGATGGCGTCCCAGTTTCGGGTGTCGAAGTAGAGATACCCGCTCGGCTTGACCAGCGCGTCCATCCGGGTCAGCACGCCCGGAATCTCATCGTTGGTCACATAGGCCAGGGAGTTGCCCGTGCTGGCCACGCAGTCGAACTGCCGGCCCTGCCAGCAGGACAGGTTCCGAAAGTCGCTGCGCTTCAGCTCCAGGTCAAAGCCGCGGCCCTCCGCCTTTTTGGCGCAGTTGTCCAGCATGGCTTCGCTCAGGTCGGAGCCGGACAGCGCCACCCCCAGCTGGGCCAGGGGCAGGGTGACGCTGCCCGAGCCGATGCTCACGTCCAGCAGGGAGTGAATGTCCGCGCCTTGCAGGAGGTGCTCCCAGTGCCGCTTGTACCAGCCATAGCGCTCCTCATTTTCAATCAGGTCGTAAATATCCGCGCGGTCATATAGGGTGGGCATGGCGGTTTCCTCCTTATTGCAGCTCGTACCGCTTCAAAATGGCGGTAAACCAGTCGGGCAGGGGGGCGTCCACCGTCATGCGCTCCCCGGTGGCGGGGTGGGTGAAGGTGAGCTGGGCGGCGTGGAGGCACTGGCCCGCCAGCCCCGGCACCGGCTTTTTCGCGCCGTACACCGTGTCGCCCAAAAGGGGGTGGCCCAGAAAGGCCATGTGCACCCGAATCTGATGGGTGCGGCCCGTCTCCAAGCGGCAGGTGAGGTGGGTGTGGCCGTTTTGGGCGCCGAGCACCTGCCAGTGGGTGACGGCTTCCCGGCCGTCGGAGGAGACGGCCATGCGCTTGCGGTCGGTTTTGTGCCGGGCGATAGGGACGCTCACCGTGCCGCAGTCCTTCCGAAACGTCCCCACAGCCACTCCGTGGTACAGCCGGAACAGGGAGTGGTCCTGGAGCTGAGCGGCCAGTGAGAGGTGGGCGCGGTCGTTTTTCGCGGCGATGATAAGGCCGGAGGTGTCCCGGTCGATGCGGTGGACGATGCCGGGGCGCAGCGCCCCGTTGATTCCGGAGAGGGAATCTCCGCAGTGATATAACAGGGCGTTGACCAGGGTACCGTCTGGGTGGCCGGGGGCGGGGTGAACCACCATGCCCACGGGCTTGTTCACCACGATGACATCGCCGTCCTCGTAGGCCACGTCCAGGGGGATGTTCTGGGGAATTAGGTCCACCGCCTGGGGCTGGGGAGGCGTGATGAGCAGAGTGTCCCCCGGCTGAAGGCGGGCGTTTTTCTTCAGCGGCGCGCCATTCAGCGTCACCCGGCCCTCCTCCAGCCAGCGCACCGCTGCGGAGCGGGTGAGGCCGTCCAGCGCGGCGGCCAGCACGGCGTCCGCCCGGCCGGATTCAGGGACCGTCAGGGGGAAGCTGGGCAGCGTCATCCGTCTCGCCCTCCTTTTTTTCGTCCCGGCCCACGTAGAACCACACGTATAAAAACAGCAGGGGTACGCCTACGGTGATGCAGCAGTCGGCTACATTGAACACGGCGAAATCCATAAAGGTGGTTTTGAACATATCGGTGACAAAGCCGAACACCACCCGGTCGATGAGATTGCCCATTCCTCCGGCCAGCACCAGGGCGGCGGCCCAGCGGCCCAGGGCGTTCTTGAAAAAGCCCTTGATGATGAGGGCGCACATGGCCAGCACCACCGCGGCGGAGATGAGGGTAAGCAGCCAGGTGTGGGTGCGCAGGATGGAGAAGGCCGCGCCGGTGTTCTGCACGTAGGTCAGGTCGAGGACGTGGGGGATGAAGGGGACGGAGCCGCCCAGGGGTATGCCCGTGCGAACGGCCAGCTTGGTGAGCTGGTCGCCGAGGATCAGGAGGACGGCGAGGATGACGTAACTGTAATACATGGGATCAGCCTTTCTGTTCATCGAATGTATTTGATCTGGGTGATGAGGCGGTCGGCCAGCCTGCGGGCAGGGGAGCGGCGGTCGGGAGAGAGGGTCAGGCCGGACAGGGCTGCCGCCTGCTCCGCCGCCTCCGAAATGGTGAGCTGGTCTGTGAGGATTTTGCGCTCGGTGATATCCGTTTCAAAGGTGTGCAGGCAGCGGTCGATCTGCTGTGCGCCCCAGGAGCCGGGCCCCTCCAGGCGGGAGGCCAGCCGCTTCAGCAGGGTTTCCCGGCTGGCCCAGAGGATGAAGTGGTTGACCTGGTGCTCTTTTGAGAGCGAACCCACCAGCTCGTCATAATAGGTTCGGTTCGTGAGGGTCATGGGGACGATGATGGGGCCGCCGTACCGAGAGGCGATGTAGTTCAGCAGCTCCAGGTTGAAGGAGCGCCACAGGGGGAAGTCCTGGAAATCGTCCCGCTCCAGGCCGGGGGGCAGATTGTCCCGGATGAAGAACCCGGCGTTCTCGGGGTTGTAGACATAGGAGCCCGGCAGGCGGCGGTGGAGCTCATAGGCGGTCTGAGTCTTGCCCGCGCCGAAGGCGCCGTTGAGCCAGATAATCATGGGAGTGGCCGTCCTTTTACAATTTTTTTGCCAGCATCAGCTCATATGCCTCGCCGGGAGGCAGAAAGCCGCCCACAGCGGCATAGCCCAGCCGGCGGTAAAAATGCTGGGCGTATTCGTCGGACTGGGTGGAGGTCATGACCGTTTCATAGCCCGCCTGCTTCATTTGATCTTCCCAGTGCTCTACCAGTGAGCGGCCAAAGCCTTGGCCCCGGTGGGCGTCCAGAACATAGAGCAGATTCATAAAGGGGGTGTTGTCCCAAAACAGATTCCATCTCAACCAGCCGATAAACACACTCTGCGCCTCCGCAACGTATACGCGGCCCAGGCGGACGCTGTGTTCCAGCTCCCGGGGGGAGATATGGCGGTCGTGCTGTTGCAGCGTTGGGAGGTCGTCCGGCGAGGCGGTGCGGATAACGGATAACATGAGATCAGCCTTTCTGTTCATCGAGTATTATACCAAGCTCCTGGCACTTTTTCAGGGCAAACGCATGATTCTGCCCTGCCGCCTGTTGATACCAGTATTTTGCCTGCGCGAGGTCGGCTGCCGTTCCGATGCCTTCCTCGTAGAACTCGGCAAGGTTATACTGCGCGTCCCAGTCGCCGTGTTCGGCGGCTCGTTTCGTCCAGGCAAACGCCTGGGACAGATCCTTTTCCACGCCTAAGCCCTCATGGTAGAAATACCCCACCTGACACTCCGCCAGCGGGTAGCCGCCCTCGGCCAGCGCCAGATAGCCCTGGAAGCATTTTTCATACTGCCCGGTTTTGAAATATTTCTCAATGAGACGGTTACACTGGTCAAATTCTTTACATGGCTTGTAATAGCCCATGATTTGATCACCTGCAATTTCAAAAAATAGCTGCCGGGGCCGTAAAACCCCGGCAGTTATTATAGCACAGTTTCTCTTATTTGGAAAGGGCCTCGTGGATGGCCTGGGCGGCGGTCTTGCCCGCGCCCATGGCCAGGATCACCGTGGCCGCGCCTGTTACCGCGTCCCCCCCGGCGTATACGCCCTCCCGGCTGGTGAGGCCGTGCTCATCGGCCAGGATGCCGCCCCACTTCTCGGTATCCAGCCCTTGGGTGGTGGACTTGATGAGGGGATTGGGGCTGGTGCCCAGGGCCATGATCACGCAGTCCAGCTCCAGCTCAAATTCGCTGCCCTCCTTGACGATGGGGCGGCGGCGGCCGGAGGCGTCCGGCTCGCCCAGGGCCATCTCCACGCAGCGGATGCCGCGCACCGAGCCGTTTTTGGGGTCCCGGGGGTCGTCCGGGTTGTGATAGCCCAAAATTGCGGTGGGATTGGTGAGGGTTTTGAAGACAATGCCCTCCTCCTTGGCGTGGTCCACCTCCTCCGCCCGGGCGGGCAGCTCCGCCTCGCTGCGGCGGTAGACGACAGTCACCTCCGCCCCCAGGCGCTTGGCGCACCGGGCGGCGTCCATGGCTACGTTGCCGCCCCCCACCACCGCCACCCGCCTGGCCCGCTGGATGGGGGTGTCGGAGCCGTCCTGGTAGGCCTTCATCAGATTGATTCGGGTGAGGAACTCGTTGGCGGAGTAGACCCCCTTCAGGTTTTCGCCGGGGATGCCCATAAACTTGGGCAGGCCCGCGCCGGTGCCGATGAACACCGCTTCAAAGCCCTGCTCCTCCTTCAGCTCGTCGATGGTGACGGACCGGCCTACCACCATATTGGTCTCGATTTTCACGCCCAGCTCCTTCAGGGTATCCACCTCCTGCTGGACGATGGACTTGGGAAGGCGGAACTCGGGGATGCCGTATACCAGCACGCCGCCGGCCAGGTGCAGGGCCTCGAACACCGTCACGTCGTAGCCCTTTTTGGCCAGGTCCCCCGCGCAGGTCAGCCCCGCCGGGCCGGAGCCGATGACGGCTACCCTGTGCCCGTTGGGGGCGGGTCTCTGGGGCTGCTTCAAAGCGTGGGTATTGTGCCAGTCGGCGGCGAAGCGCTCCAGCCGGCCGATGGCCACGGCCTCCCCCTTGACGCCCCGGACACACTTGGCCTCGCACTGGTTCTCCTGGGGGCACACCCGGCCGCATACGGCGGGAAGGGCGGAGTCCCGGGCGATGATCTGATAGGCGCCCTCAAAATCCCCCTGGGCCATCCGGGCGATGAAATCGGGGATATTGATCCGCACGGGGCAGCCGGACACGCAGGGACGGTGCTTGCAGTTCAGGCATCGCCGGGCCTCGTCCACGGCCTGCTCGGGGGTGTAGCCCAGGGCCACCTCGCCGAAGTTGCCGGCCCGGACCTGGGGGTCCTGATGGGGCATGGGGTTTTTATCCGGTCTCATGTTGGGCATGGTTATTGCACCTCCTGGCGGAACAGGTTACAGGCCGCATCGTGGGCATGGCGCTCGAAGTCCCGGTAAACCGCGCCCCGGGCCATGGCCTCGTCGAAGTCCACCTGGTGGCCGTCGAACTCCGGACCGTCCACACAGGCGAACTTGGTCTGCCCGCCCACGGTGAGCCGGCAGCCGCCGCACATACCCGTGCCATCGATCATGATGGGGTTCATGGATACCACGGTGGGGATGTTATATTCCTTGGTGAGCAGGGAGACAAATTTCATCATGGGGATGGGGCCGATGGCAATCACCCGGTCGTACTGGGCGCCGGCCTCAATCTGCTCCCGCAGCAGGTCCGTGACCAGGGCCTTGCGGCCGTAGGAGCCGTCGTCGGTGCCGATGAGCAGCTGGGCGGAGGCGGCGCGGAACTCGTCCTCCAAAATCACCAGATCCCTGGTGCGGAAGCCCACAATCAGGTCCACGTGACAGCCCACGTCGTGGAGCTTCTTGGCCACAGGGTAGGCGATGGCGGTGCCCACGCCGCCCCCTACCACGGCCACCCGCTTCAGGCCGCCGGTCTCCGTGGCCCGGCCCAGGGGGCCCACGAAATCCTGAAGGAAGTCCCCTGCTTCTTTATGGTTGAGCTTTTCGGTGGTGCCGCCCACCACCTGGAAGATGATGGTGACGGTGCCCTTTTCCCGGTCAAAGTCCGCGATGGTTAGGGGGATGCGCTCGCCCTGCTCATCCACCCGGAGGATGATGAACTGGCCGGGCTGCGCCTTGCGGGCCACGGCGGGGGCCTCCACCTCCATCAGCGTGACGGTGGGATTGAGCGGGCGCTTGGTTACGATTCGGTACATAGGCTGACCCCTCTTTTTGCAGTGTTTTAAAGGGAAGCCCGGCGACAGGCTTCATATTTATATTTTAGCACGGTAACGTGGCAGCGTCAATTTACGATTTTCCAAACAATCGGACAAAAAATGGGGATTTGCCGGGTTTTTGCATAGTTTTATCCCCGCCATGGCATACTGGTGGAAAAGGAGGCGGATTCCTTGGGTATTTTTGGCGCGAAAAAGCACACGCCGCCCCCCCACCCGCGGCAGGAGCCGCGCTATGACATCCCGGTGACTGCGGGCGCCATCGCCGCAGTGTTTGAGCGCTGCGCCGACTTCAACCGGCGCACCCTCTACCTGAACAACGACCCGGCGCGGCAGGTGGAGATGCTGTTCATCGCCGGGCAGGTGCGCAACGAGCGGGCGTGTGACTATGTGTTGCGGCCGCTGACCCAGAATGAGGCGCTGCGCTCCGCCCCCGACATGGACGCGGCCTTCGACCTGATGGAAAAGGGAGGACTGTACTCCCTGGTGGTCCAGAGCCGGGATCGGGCAGACCAGGTGATTTTTGACCTGATCGACGGGGCGGTGGCTCTGTTTTTCCCGGGGAAGGAGAGGGTACTCACCCTGTCCGCAGGGACGGAGGAGAAGCGGTCCGTGTCCAACCCGGAGAACGAGCCCGATGTGAAGGGGGCCAGGGACGCCTTTGTGGAGAGCGTGCGCACCAATACGTCCTTGGTGCGGCGGCGGTTCCGGGCCCCGGAGCTGAAGGTTGAGGAGCAGATTGTGGGGCGGCAGTCCCTCACGCCGGTGGACGTATTATATGTGGAGGGCATCGCCGACCCGGAGCTGGCCCGGCAGGTGAAGGCCAAGGTGGAGCAGATCGACATCGACGCCCTTTTGATGACGGGGAACCTGGAGCAGTATGTGGCCAACGAGGGCCATACCGCCTTTCCGTTGACGGCCTACACCGAGCGGCCTGACCGGTTCTGCACCGGGCTGGCGGAGGGGCGGGTGGGGGTGATTGTGGACGGCATCCCCATGGGGTGGCTGTTTCCCGCCACCCTGGACAGCTTTTTCCGCACGGGGCAGGACCGCAGCACCAGCTGGGCGGTGGCGGGGGCGCTGTCCGTATTGCGCTATCTATGTATGCTCGTCACCCTGTTTCTGCCGGGGCTGTATGCGGCGGCGGTGCTGTTTTACCCGGAGCTCATTCCGGTGAAGCTGGCCCTGTCCATCATCGCCGCCAAGGCGGACGTGCCTTTCTCCACCCTGACGGAGATTTTGGTGATGCTGCTGGCATTTGAGGTCTTACAGGAGGCGGGGCTGCGCCTGCCCTCCTCCATCGGGCAGACGGTGTCCATTTTAGGCGGACTGGTGGTGGGCTCGGCGGCGGTGGAGGCCAAGCTGGTGTCCCCGGCGGTGCTGGTGGTGGTGGCCATTGCGGGCATCGCAGGGTACACCGCCCCCAGCCAGGACTTTGCCGGGGCGCTGCGGCTGTGGCGGTTCGGGCTGACCATTGCGGGGGGACTGTTGGGGCTGACGGGACTGGTGCTGGCGGGTATGGCGCTGGTGTACCGGCTGGCGGGGCTTTCCAGCCTGGGGGTGGCGTATCTCACCCCCTTCGCCTCCAACGCAGGGCGGCAGAAGGAGGGGCACACAGTGCTGCGGGAGCCGCTGCCCGATGTGAAGACCCGGCCGGACTATTTGAATACGGAGAACAGGAGGAACCAGGGGTGAGAAAGTGGCTGCTGGTGTGCATTGGGCTGTCGGTGCTGCTGGCGGGGTGGCGCCCCGCCCCCAAGGAGCCGGAGGGGCTGGCTTTGGTGCGCGTGCTGGGAGTTGACGGCTCGAACCCGGTTACGCTGACGGCGGTGTGCGGCGGAGAGGACCAGGGGGACCAAAGCAGGGGACGGTGCGCCGGGGGCAGCTTCGCCCGGGCGCTGGAATGCTTGCCCTGGTCGGGGGAGAAGGAGCTGTCCCTCACCAGCGTGTCTTACCTCATTGTGGGGCGGGACGTGGACTTAGAGCAGGTGCTGCTGGGGGCGCTGCGCAATGAGGAGCTGGGGGCGGCGTGTACGGTCTGGCTGGCGGAGAATGGGGCGGCGGCGCTGTTGGACAGCTGCCAGGACCCGGCAGCCGCCCTGAAGCTGCTGGAGCGCCGGGGGGTGGAGACCCCCACGGTGGTGGAGGCGCTGGCGGCGCTGTATGGCGGAGACAGCCTGATCCTGCCCTTACTGGATGGGGCGGGACCGGGCTTGATCGACTGGGAGGAGTGGAGGATAGCGGCATGAAAAGCGAGACGCTGTCGGCAAGGCAGCTACGGGTGGCGGTGATCACCGGGGGGCTGTCCACTGGGGCGGCCGCTGCGGGCCGGGCAGACTGGCGGTGGCTGCTGCCGGTGGCGGCGGTGGGGACGTTAGCGGGATGGCTGCTGCTGCGTCGGTTGGAGGGAAAGACTCTGCATCCGGTGGTGAACACCCTGTATTGCGCTTGGTCGGTGGTGCTGATGGCGGATGTGCTGCGCCGGACGGCACAGCGCATCCAAGGGGCGGCGGGCGGCCGGGGAAACGCGGCGTGGCTGTTGGCGCTACTGGTGCTGCCCCTGATTTGGATGGGCTGGGGGAAGGCGGCGGCCTTCTTTCGGGCAGTGGAGATCTTCTGGCTGGCAACCGTGGTGACTGTGGCGGCTATTTTGCTGCTGGGGATACCCCGGGTGGACTGGCGGTGGGCGGTGGAGCCGGTGGGAAGCTGGCAGGAGTCCCTGGGTGCGGGGGCGCTGATCATGTCCACGGGACTGTTCGCTCTGCCACATCTATATAAGGTAAAGCCGGAAGTGAATGAGGGAATATGGCGGGGGCCGGTGTGGCTGGGGATGCTGGGCGTTCTCAGTGCGGTGCTGGGGCTGGTCGCCCAGGGGCTGCTCAGCCCAGGGGTAGCAGCCAAGCTGGACGGGCCATTTTTTGCCGCAGCGGGGCTGTTAGGAGACAGCGCGCGTCTGGAGGGGCTGGTCTCCGCCCTGTGGTTGCTGCCTGATTTGACCTTGGCGGGGCTGCTGTCCCGGGCGTGGGGAGAGCGGCGCGGGCCGGCGGTGGCGTCCGCCGCCGCGCTGGGGTTGGCGTTCACGGGGCTTTCTCTGCCGGTTCAGGGACTGGCGCTGGGGGGCGTTGCGCTGGCGGTTCTATCGGCGGTGGCTCCACTCAGAGGGAATAAATAGTGGGTGATTTGGAGAAAGAATCCCACATTTTGTGGTGGGAGGAAGAAAATGAAAAAAGGATGAAAAAATACGAAAAAAGGTGTTGACAAAGGGCCCGGAGTCTGTTATATTAGCAAAGCGCTCGACAGACGGGCGAGAGGTTCAGAAAGCCAGCAAAAAATAATTTGCAGGAAAACGAAAAAACCTCTTGACAAGCTCCGGACGGTGTGATATACTAACGGAGTTCCGCTGAGCGGGGCGC
>CAJULM010000013.1 GCA_910587285.1 uncultured Oscillospiraceae bacterium
AGAAGGAGGCGTTTAAATGGCCAAGGCAATCAAGCACATCAAGGCCGGGCTGCTCAATTTTGAAATCATCGGGGCGGTGCCGGAGCCCGACCCCGGCCGGCGGCGGGGCGGCCGCAGCCGTTCCACCTGTGCCGCCCAGCAGTTTTACAATGATAAGTGCTCCTGGCGGGAACTGGCGCTGGTCCTGGGGGCAAACTTCGGCCGGGGCGATTATGTGGCCACGCTGACCTATGGCGACCAATCCCTGCCGCCGGGCAAGCAGGAGGCGGACCGATGCTTCCAACGGCTGATCCGCAAGCTCCGGGCGGCGCGAAAAAAGCGGGGCCAGGAGCTGCGGTACGTCTATGTGACCGAGGGGTGGCATGGCAGGTCGGACGATGAGTATTTTGGCGGGGACGGCAGGCTGGAGGATCGCCGCCTCCATCACCACGCGGTGTTTAACGGAGTGGGCCCAGAGGACCTGGATGAAATCCAAAGTCTGTGGCCGGGCGGGGGGTATGTGCGGATGGAGCCGGTGGACATCCATTATTATAGAGAGCTGGCCAAGTATCTCACCAAGGAACCGCGGGAATTCGGGCGGGCCAGTCCGGGGGAGCATATGTGGCGGGCGTCCCGGAACCTTAGAAAATATGAGACGCAGTACATTGAGCTCGACTGTGACAGCGTGACGCTTTCCCCGCCGCCGGGGGCGGTGGATTACGTGCAGTTCTCCGAGCGCAACCCGTATGGGTTCGCGCCCTGCGTGGGGGCGTGGTATCTGCTGTTTGATTCGGACCCGCTGCCGGAATACAGCTATGCGCGTGGGCGGAAGAAGAAAAAGAAGAACAAGTCCTAATAATTTTTGAGCTTGAAACCCCTCTTAAAAAACGGGAAAGGGCGTAGAAATGGAGAAAAAGGCATTGCAAAAATCATCTGAACGTGGTAAACTAACAGTGAAGGATGGGTGGGTGACTTGCCCGATCTGCAAGCGAAACCACCGCCTGCTCCGGGTGGGGCCGGAGACTGAAGCGACGGGACTGCCGGTGTTCTGCCGGACGTGCCGAAGCGAAGTGATTTTGAATATCGAGAGAGGCCAGAGCGTAAAACGCCAGAGCCCATGAAGCCAACCGAAGGGTTGGATCGTGGGCCCTGGCGTTTTTGTTTTGCCCTGGTGGGCCCGCAGAGGTGATAGCCTGCGGACCCGGGGCCCCGCGCGAGCCCAGCACCAGCGGGCCGCATGGGGAGAGGAGGAGATGGCCCATGGCACAAAAGCCCCTGAGGCCCTGCCGTCACCCAGGCTGCCGGTCGCTGACCCGGGAGGGCTGGTGCGCGAAGCACAAACCCAGGCAGGCCCCGCGGCGGGAGTCGGCGGCCTGGCACAGCTGGTACTCCCTGCCGGTGTGGACGGACGACCTGCGCCCCGGCCAGCTGCTGCGCGAGCCGTTCTGCGCGGAGTGCGCCCGCCGGGGTGTGCGCACCCTGGCCATTGACGTGGACCACGTGCGGGACCACAGGGGGGACTGGGCGCTGTTTACCGACCGGGAAAACCTGCAAAGCCTGTGCCACTCCTGCCACGCCCGCAAGACCATGGAGGAGCTGTGGCGGCGGCGGAACGTTGCACGCTGATTTGGGCGGGAAGCTACGTCCGCGCTCCGGCGTGCGGGCGCGTGTGCGCGGCCATGCGCGGCGGCGCGGGCGCGGGGAGCCCTACGGGCTCGACCCTCCCCCCACCCCCAAAAAGTTTTGCGGGGCGGGGCGGAAGACCGCGTGGCCCCTCGTCCGTGAGAAAAAATCCCCCATCGGAGTTTTGAGAGGCCTGGAGGTGAGCCCATGCCGACGGCGGCAAAGGCGGCGGACAATATGACCAAGCACCTGACCCGGACAGAGCGCGAAGCGCGGGAACAGGCCGAGGAGGGCGTGCTCCCCGACCGGGGCCGGAAGCCCGAGCTGAAAAAGCCGGCCATCGTCCGCTCCAACAAGCGGGCCAACGCTTATTGGAACCAAATCCTGAAGCAGATGGAGGGGCTGGTGCTGCTGGATGACCTGGACGCCACGGTACTGGCGGGGTACTGCTCCATGCTGGCCCGGCGGGACCAAACCACCCTGCTCATCGCCCAGCTGACGGACAGGCTGGGCGTGCAGGACGCGGTGGACGATGGGGCAAGGCGGCGCAAAAAGGACGCCGACTTGTCCGACCGGGAGTGGGAGGCGTCCGCGAAAGGCGCCCAGGTGCTGTCGCCGGACGAACTGGTGGAGGCGGCGGTCAAGCTGGACGCGCTCACGGGGAAGCTCCAGGCGCTGGAGCGGAATATCCTTCAGTATGCTGAGAAGCTGGGGCTGACCCCCTCCGGGCGGGTGCGGCTGGCCCAGCGGCGGGCCAAGGCCGCCGCGGAGGAGCCGGACGACGACCTGTTTGGGGCTTGAATTGGAGATGACTATGGAAAAAGCAATTACTTTTGAACTGCGCAAAGTGGGCGAGCTGCACGAGCGGGCGGGGAATCCTCACCTGCATGATGACGGCCAGTTAGAACTGCTGCGCGGCAGCATCCGGGATTTTGGGTTTCTTGCGCCGGTTCTGATTGACGCCGAGGGCGGGATTGTGGACGGCGCGGCCAGACTGCGGGCCGCGGCGGCGGAGGGGATGACGGAGATTCCCTGTGTGCGGGAGGACCACCTGACGGCGGAGCAGTGCCGGGCCTACCGGCTGAAGGCAAACCGATTGGCGGAGCTGGCGGCGTGGGACCGGGGGCTGCTGGCGTCTGAACTGCAGGAGCTGGAAAGTCTGGGCTTTGCCGTGGAGGGGCTTGGTTTTTCCCTGGAGGACTTGCGCATCCCGGAATCAACCGATGTGGAGGAGGATGATTTTGCGCCTGCCCTTTCTCCGAACCCGAGCGCCAGACGGGGCGATATTTATCAGCTCGGCCGGCACCGGGTGATGTGCGGAGACGCCGCAAGTTCGGAGGATGTCTCTGCGCTGATGGCCGGAGAGCAGGCGGACCTTTTGCTCACGGACCCGCCGTATAACGTGGATTATACCGGGGCGACGGAGGAGGCGCTCAAGCTCCTGAACGACGATTTCAAGGCCTTGGAGGATTTTTCTCGGTTTCTCGCCCAGGCGTTTTCCGCCGGGAAGAATGCGCTGACCCCAGGCGGCAGCTTTTACATTTGGCACCCGGACGGGCTTCAGGCCCTGGCGTTTCGTCAGGCGTGCGCTGCATCCGGCTTTACTGTGCGGCAGTGCCTGATCTGGGTGAAGCAGACATCCACGCTGGGCAGGCAGGACTATCAATGGCAGCATGAGCCCTGCCTGCATGGGCAGACAAGCCCGGATGAGGTCATCCTGACCGACGGACAGAGGCAGGACCAGGACCACCTGGCCTGTCTGTATGGGTGGAAGGATGGCCGGGCACACCTGTGGACTTCAGACCGAAAGCAGACCACGGTGTTGTATTTTGATAAGCCCCTGCGGAGCGCGGACCACCCGACGATGAAACCTGTGCGGTTGTTTGCCTATCAAATCTGCAACTCCACAAGGCCTGGTGCGGTGGTGCTGGACCCGTTTGCCGGCAGCGGCACCACGCTGGCGGCCTGCGAGCAGACGGGGCGGAGCGCACGTCTGATGGAACTGGACCCGCGCTATGTCGATGTGATCATTGCCAGATGGGAGGCGCTGACAGGTCAAAAGGCGGAAAGGGTGGCGGCTGATGGCAAGACGTAAACAGCCGGTGGCGGTGCTGCGGGCCAGCGGGAGCCGGCACTACAGCAAGGATGCGCTGGCCGCGCGGGAGGCGGCGGAGCCAAAGCTGGCAAGAACTGCGCAGATCAAGCCGCCGCCCTACCTCCCTGCGTCGCTGAGGGAAAAGTTTGGAGAAGTGGCCAAGGTGCTGACGGAGCTGGGCGTCATGGCAGAGGTGGACGCTGACGGGCTGGCCCGGTATCTGCTTGCGGAGGCCAATTATCTGCGCCTGTCGGTCCGGCTGACGGCAGCGATGAACGCAGGAAATTTAGATGCGGCTTATAAACTGTCCTCTATGCAGGACCGATTTTTCCGCCAGTGCCGCGCGGCGGCAAATGATCTCGGACTGACCATCAGCAGCCGCTGCGGGCTGTTGGTTCCGCCCAGGCAGGATGGGACGGAGCCGGATGACGACCTGTTTGGGGACGGAGAAGCGCGAGGATAGACGCGCCTCGGCGCTTGGACTGGAGCGAGGCCGAGCGCAGGCCCGCACGGCGGGCCGGAGGCCAGGCCGAGCCGGAGGGAAAGCGCCGAGAGGAGCGTGTCCAATCTGAGCGTGACAAGGAAGGGGGCTAATATTCGTGGCAGAGCGCTGGAAATCGGGCCTGCACCACCCGGTGTCGGTGTACGCCAAGCAGGCGACTCAGGGGAAGCTGCGGGAGCAGTGCTGCAAGTACGAGATATTGGCCTGCCAGCGGCATTTGGACGACCTGCGGCGGCAGGGGACGGACGAGTTCCCATACGTCTTTGACACCACCCGGGCGGACCGCATCATCCGCTTTTTCTCCCACTGCGTCCAGACCCGGGGCGTGGAGGCGGGCCAGCCCATTCAGCTCCAGCCCTGGCAGGTGTTCGACCTGGGCTGCACCTACGGCTGGGTGGACCGGGAGACCGGGGCGCGGCGGTTCTCCAAGACCTACAACAAGCGGGCACGGGGAAATTTCAAGTCCACCGAGAAGTCCGGCCAGGCGCTGTACCATATGTGCGCCGATGCGCTCTACCCGCCCTACCGGCCGGAGCTGGCGGTGTTCGAGCGGGAGCCAGAGGTGGAGTGCGCGGCGGTGGACCGGGGCCAGGCCATGCGGGTGTTCGGGGACGCGAAGAAGATCGCCCTGGCCAGCCCGGACATCGCCCGGCGGCTCATCGTGCCCCGGTCCAACCCGGTGGTGCACCGCACCAGGGGCGGGTTTATGCGGGCCTTGTCCAAGGACACCAGGAACAAGGACTCCGGCGCGCCGTCCTATTTCGTGGTGGACGAGTATCACGCCCACCCCACCTCCATGATCTACGACCTGGGCATGAACAGCTTCGGCAAGCGCCCCCAGGCCCTGCTGGACGTGATTACCACGGCGGGGGACGACGCCCAGTCCAAGCCCTGCTATACCCAGGAGACCTATGCCAAGCAGGTGCTGGAAGACCCGACCGTGTTGGACGAGCACTATTTTGTCATGATTCGGGAGCTGGACGAGGGGGACAACCCCCACGATGAGGCCAAATGGAGCAAGGCCAATCCCTGCCTGCGCTATCCCAACGACTACAGTCGGTATCTGCTCAAACAAATCCGCGATGAGCACACGGAGGCCTACGGGTCCCGGGACCCGGACAAGATACGGGCCTTTCTCACCCGCCGGATGTGCCTGTGGCAGACGGGCAGCGTCAACCGCTACCTGGACGAGCGCTGCATGGCGCTGGCCAAGGCCGCCCAGGTTTCCCAGGACGAGTTCGCCGCCCTGACGGATGGCCTGCACTGCCACTGCGGGTTTGATCTGGGCAAGCGCATCGACCTGTCCGGGGCGGGGGCGGTGTTCCCGCTGCCGGACGGGCGGGTGGCCATCAAGAGCCACGGCTTTATGCCGGAGGGGGGAGCCCAGCGCCACGAGCACACCGACCGGGTGCCCTATGCCGCCTGGGCCAAGGGCGGGTATTGCACTCTGACCCCCGGCGATGTGACGGACAACGGCTATGTGGACAACTGGATTTGCGCCGGCGAGCGGGACCACGGCTGGCAGGTGGACGAGGTGGACTACGACGGGCACAACGCCACGGACCTGGCCATCAAAATGTGCCAGGAGCGCAACAACGAGGACTTCTGCGTGGAGGTGGCCCAGACCTGCGCGGGGCAGAATCTGGCGGTGAAGGGGTTCCGGGAGCTGCTGCTCCAGGGGAAGATCGTGCTGGAGGAGAGCCCGCTGCTCCTGTGGTGCCTGGCCAACGCCATTGAGGTGCAGAACAACTACGGGGATATCAAGCTGTCCAAAAAGCACAAGGACGATACCCAGCGCATCGACGTGGCGGCGGCAATCATGAACGCCCTGGCCCGGGTGCTGGTGAAGCGGGAGGACAAGCCGGACCTGAACGCCGCGCTGGAGCGCGGAGACTATACCATGTAAGAAGCGCGTCCAACGTGAGCGTGACAACGAGGAGGATTGAGATGGAACGGCATGACGGAAAACAGTGGGACCGCCCCCGGCTCCGGGAGCGGCTGGCGGACTGGCTCCGGCAGTGGGGCGCGGACGCCATGCTTGCGGCAGGGAGCCTGCTGGTGAGCGCCGGAGTGGGGTGGATATTTCCGCCGGCCGGATTGATTGCGGCGGGGGCGCTGCTCATCGCTGGCGGCGTTCTCTGGGCCAGAGGGGGTGATGAGCCGTGATTTTCGACAGGGCGCTGCGTAAAAGCAGCGCGGGAGCGGGCCGCTCCACGGGCGGCGTTCTGACCTTGGACAGCTCCGAGGGCTGGACCGGTTGGACCAGTGAGGACTTCGTGGCGCTGAGCAGGGATAAGGCCATGAAGCTGTCTACGGTGTCCCGGTGCGTGGAGCTGCGCGCCAATGCCATGGCCATGCTGCCGGTGTACCTGATGAACGAGGGTACCAAAGCCCGCCCGCGGGATCACCCCCTGGGCCCCCTGCTGTGGGGAGCGCCCAATGAGGTGATGACCAGGTTCGACTATGAAAAACTGATGCAGGTGAACCTGGACCTGTCCGGTAACGCCTATGCCTGGATCGACCGGGACAGCCGGACAGGCCGCCCGGCGGAGCTGATTCCCCTGCGCCCGGACAGCGTGACCCCGTACATCGACGGGGCGGGGGCTTTGTGGTACATCTACACCAATCCGCGCACCGGGGAGATGACCCGGCTGGCCCCGGAGGATGTGCTGCACTACAAGGCGTACAGCACCGACGGCATCACGGGCATCTCCATTCTGGCGCGGGCGTCGCAGGCCATCTCCACAGGGCTTGCCGCCCAGCGGTATCAGGCGGACCTGTACGCCAACGGCGGGCGGCCCTCCGGGGTGCTGAAGACCGACACCGATTTGGGCGGTACGGTGGAGGTGGTGAACAGCGCGGGGGAGAAGGAGATCATCAGCAAAAAGGAGGAGGTTCGCCGGGCCTGGGAGAAGGTGCACAGCGGACCGGGAAAGGGCTTTCGCGTGGCGGTGCTGGACCATGGCCTGAGCTATACCCCCACGGCCATGAACAACGCGGACGCTCAGTTTGTGGAGTCGGAGGAGTACCGGGTGGCGGATGTGGCCCGGTTTTTCGGGGTGCCGCTCTACCTGCTCAACGCGGGGAAGCAGGCGTACTCCTCCAATGAACAGAACAGCATCGACTTTGTGAAGCACACCATGCTGCCCCTGGTGGTGGAGCGGGAGCAGGAGGACAGCAGGAAGCTGCTGCTGCCGGCGGACCAGGCGGCGGGCCTGCGCATCAAGCGGGAGCTGAAGCAGCTGCTGCGGGGGGACACCGCCGCGCAGATCGCATGGTACAAGGGGATGTGGGAGATTGGCTCGTACTCGGTGGACGATATCCGCGCCCTGGAGGACCTGGAGTCTGTCCCCGGCGGAAGCGCCCGCCAGGCCAGTTTGAACTATGTGCCGCTGGAGGATTGGCGGGAGCTGAGTCGCCTGCGTGCGCTGCAAGGACACAAAAAAACGGAAAAGGAGTGAGGCGGATGGAGGCAATCTGCAAGGCCGCAGTGGTGCAGAAGGCGGCGGAATTGGGAGAGGAGGAGCTGGCCCTCATCAATGCGCAAACCCTACGGCCCATGACGGCGGCGGAGGTGTTCGCGTTTAAGCTGGCCGCCTGTGACGACCAGGTGGACCGGGACTTCGAGCGCTTTACCGGCGAGGCGCTGGAGCAGATGGCCAAGCTGTATGTGGGCAGGCCGGTGCTGCGGGACCACGCCTGGATGGAGGGGAGCCAGACGGCCAGGGTGTATGCCGCCGGGGTGGAGCAGTGCGGGGAGGGCAAGCGGCTGGTGCTGCGCTGCTATATGCCCCGGACGGAGGGGACGGCGGAGACCGTGGCCGCCATTGAGAGCGGGGTGCTGCGGGAGTGCTCGGTGGGGCTGCGGGTGGGGAAATCCATCTGCTCTATCTGCGGCGCGGTGCAGCAGACGGCCATGTGCCGGCACTACCCCGGCCGGGAGTACGGCGGGAAGCTGTGTCACTTTGATCTGGACGACATTCAGGACGCCTATGAGGTGTCGCTGGTGGCGGTGCCCGCCCAGCCCGAGGCCGGAATCATCAAGAGCAAACTCTATGGCTGCGAGGAGCCGGAGCAGGAGGGCAGGGAGGATTCCCCACAGGACAATACCAAGGCAATCCAGGCGGCAAGGGCCCGCCTGGCGCTGGAAAAAATCAGATTTGGAGGTAATTGACATGGAAAAAATCAGCAAGCAGGCTCTGTATCAGCTCAAATCCGACCGGGCCAAGGCGTTGGAGGAGGCGGAGACGGCGCTGAACGAGGCGCGCATGGAGGACCACGCCGCCAAAATGGCCCAGGTGGAGGAGTTCAACAGCAAGATCGCGGCCGTGGAAAAGACGCTGGCGGAGCTGGAGCGGTTCCGCGCGCCGGAGCCGGAGACGGCGGGCGTGCCCCACCCGGAGCAGGAGCCGGCGGCCAAGGGCTATGACGCGGCGGTGAAGTCCTTCGCGGCGGCGGCCCGAGCGGGATTCCCGGTGAGCAAGGCGGCGGGAGACCTCATGTCGGAGGGCGTGAACGACGACGGCGGCTATACTGTGCCCTCGGATATCGTCACCAAAATCATCAGCCTGCGGGAGAGCAAGGAGAGCCTGCTGGGTGAGGTGCGGGTGGAGACGGTTACCACCAAGGACGGGCGGCGGACCATCAAGAAGCGGGGCCAGCACCAGGGCTTTGCCACGGTGGCGGAGGCAGCCAAGTTCGGCAAGACCGCCACGCCTCAGTTCACGGTGCTGTCCTATACGATTGAGAAGCGGGGCGGCTATCTGCCCGTGACCAACGAGCTTTTGGAGGACAGCGACAACAACATTGTGTCCATTGTACAGGAGTGGCTGGCGGACGAGGCCCGCGTCACGGCCAACAAGGAGATTCTGGCCGTTATCCAGGCCAAGACCGCCCAGGACCTGAAAAACCTGGACGGCATTCTCACCGCGTGGGTGCATCTGGGCAGCACGTTCCGGGCTACCTCCAAGCTCATCACCAACGACGACGGCCTGCTGTGGCTGGGCACGCTGAAGGACGGCAACGGGCGGTATCTGCTCACTCCCAACCCCGCCGATCCCCATCAGCTGCGGCTGTGCGTGGGGCCCCATACCCTGCCGGTGAAGACCTATGACAACGACACCATCCCCACTGCGAATGGCAAAATCCCCATGATTCTGGGCGATTTGAGGGAGGGCGTGGTGTACTGGGACCGCCGGCAGTTTGCGGTCAAGGTCTTCGATCAGGCGGTCATCGGCGATTTCAACGCGGCGGAGCAGGACCTGATGCTGTGGCGGGGCTCCCTGCGGGACGACTGCACTGCGCGGGACGACGAGGCGTTTGTGAACGGGTACATCTCTGTTTCGTCCAGCGGCCAGCAGGGCGGCGGCACGCAGACGCAGGAACCCCAGGGTTAAGGAGGTATTGAACATGGCGAAGGCGAAAAAGAGCACGGCGGCCGCTGAGACCGCCCAGGAGACGCGGGAAAGCCAGGAAATGGCCCAGGACATCCAGGCGGCGGAACAGGCCGCACAGAGCGGCCCGGAGGAGGAGAGCGAGCTGCTTGGCTGCCAGGATGAGGCGGAGCGTCAGGAGGGCCTGCTGCTGGAGTACGCGGTGACGGCGGAGAACGGGCTGTATCTCCGGGCGGGCCCCAGCGCGGACAGCGCGGCGCTGGCGGTGCTGCCCTGGGGCGCGGGGGTGTTCGCCGAGGGCGGCGGGCCGGAGGCCGGATGGCTGCGGGTGCGCACGGGGCGGCTCGCGGGGTACATGATGGAGCAGTACCTGGAGGCGCTGCCGCTGCCGGAGCTGGGCCATGGCGCTGAGTGAGGCGCGCAGGGCCTCCCTGCTGGCCTACTGCAAGCTCACGGAGCTGGCGGACGACCCGGAGGTGGCGGCGCTGATCCCGACGCTGTATGAGGCGGCGGTGGGCTATCTGGCCGGGGCCGGGGTGGGTGTGCCCGAATCGGACACACCCCGCGCGGCGCAGTACGACCTGTGCGTGAACTACCTGGTGCTGGACGGCTGGGAGCGGCGGGAGGCGTCGGTTGCGGGCACGACAGTGACGGATAATCCGGCGTTTCGGCAGACCCTCAATCAGCTGAAGATGACGGAGCCGGGGGTGAGCCTGTGAGCCAAACGAGCGGCCAAGTGGCGGTAGGCAGCCTGAACGAGCGGGTGGAGGTGCTTGACTTCCAAAATGTGTCCGAATCGGGCACGCCCGCCGTCTGGGAGTGGGACGCGGTCCGGCGCACCTGGGCAAAAGCCGAGCTGATGACACGGCCCAACGTCTACTCGGTTCACGGCCTGGGAGCGGCGGGGATAACGTTTATCCTGCGCCGGCAGGGAATTTCCCTTGACAGCGCTCTTCGATGGCGGGGACAGCACTGCCTCATCACCGCCATTCGCCCGCTGGGGCGGCTGTACCTCACGGTGGAGGCGGCGCTGGTGGTGCTGTCCCAGTGCAGGAATCCCCAAACGGGGGAGACCTTTCCTGCGGTGATGACGGAGAAGTATGTGGGGCACCAGCAGATGGAGCCTATGGCGGTAAATTTGCACCGGCGGGTGCTGGTGGTGCACAAGACCGTGAAACTTAATCCAGGTTCGCTGGTGGAGGTGGGCGGCGTTCCGTGGCCCATCACCACGCCCTATGAGCTGGACCCGCACAAGAACGAGTACGCGCTGGAACGGACGATTGATCTATAGCCTGTGCCGGAAAGGATGGTGGACCTGTCATGCAGGAGGCACGTATCGACAAATCAGAGTTGGAGCGGTTGGTCGCAAAACTGGAACGGTTTCCAATGGTGCTGAAGGAGGCCAAGCGGCAGGCGTTTGAGGCCGCCGCGCCCAAGCTGAAATCGGCGGTTCAGACGGAAATCGGCGGCACAGGTAAGGTCAAGAGCTGGCAGGAGGGATATGTGGGCTCCAAAGGGGGCTATGCCGCCGCCCGGCCAAAGGCGGAAACCTGGACCGAGAGAACAAAAAAGACGGGCAAACGCTATGCCGTGGGCTATGTGACCAACGCAATCAACAGCGGACACCGTTTCCCATCACCCAGCGGGAGAAAGGGGTACAGGCCTGACATCCGCAGCGGGGCCATGAGGGTCCGCGGCAGGGAGTTTTATCAGCGGGCCCAGACCCAAGCGGAGGGCGCGGCCCAGGAGGCCGCGGAGCAAATTTTGGACGCGCTGATGAAAAGTCTGGAGGGATAAGGCGTGATCACCAACAACGATATTTTGGATGCCATCGCGGCGCTGATGGAGGGGGCTTTCCCGGGTGAAAAGCTCTATCGGGATTTCACCCCCACAGGATTTGAGCGGCCCAGCAATTTGCTGGCGTTTTCCGAAGGCGGGAAGTTTTTCCCCAACGCCTCCTGCGGGGCGGTGGAGCTGCGGCCCAAATTCACCCTGACCACCTTTGTGCCGGTGGACGCCTATCACCAGCAGGACGACCAGGAGCTGGCCCGGCGGCAAATGACGCTGCTGGGACTGTTCCTGCCTGGGTATATCAGGGTCAAGGACCGAGCGCCCCGTGTGCTGGACGAGGGGGAGATGGACAACGGGATGGACTTTGCCGCCGTTACCGTCACCCTGAGCTATACGCTGAGCCGGCAGGACTTTATGCAGATGCAGCAACTGCCCGACATGGGCGCGTTGCACATCAAACAGGAGGTAACAACACATGGCTAAACTCACAAGTCCCCAGATTTCGGTGACCTTCACCGAGCTGGGCATCTCCGCCATCACCCGGGGGAGCAAGGGCACGGTGGCCCTCATCGTCCGGGACGAGGCGGCGCAGGCTCCCTTTTCCATTACCCAGGCCAGCCAGACCCCGGCTGTGCTGGGCAAGGAGACACAGGACTACATCAAGCGGACGTTCCTGGGCTATGTCACGCCGCCCAGGAAGGTGATCGTCTATGTGCTGGGGGAGCAGGAGGAACTGACGGCCGCCCTGGATTACATGGCGGCCCAGACGTTCGACTACATCTGCGGCCCGGCAGGCTGCACGGAGCAGGAGGCGGCGGACATCGCCAGCTGGGTGAAAAGCCAGCGGCTGAACAATGGGGCCAAGTACAAAGCGGTGCTGCCCAACCACCCGGCGGACAACTACGCCATTGTGAACTTTACCGGGGACGCCATGACGGACGGCACCACGGTATGGGCCACGGCGGAATACTGCTCCCGGATTGCGGGGCTGCTGGCGGGCACGCCCATGAAGATTTCCGCCACCTACGCGCCGCTGCCCGAGCTGAGCGACTGCGCGCGGCTGACCAAGGATGAGAGCGACGAGGCGGTGGGAGCCGGGGAGCTGGCCCTGCGCTGGGACGGGCGGAAGGTGAAGCTGAACCGGGCGGTGACCAGCCTGATTACCACCAGCCAGGGGATGCTGGACAGCTTCAAGAAAATCAAGATTGTGGAGATCATGGACTTGATCCGCACGGACATCTCCGCCACCGCCGAGGACGAGTACGTGGGCAAATATGCCAACAGCTACGACAACAAGATGCTGCTGGTGGCCGCCATTCGGGGGTACTTCATGGGGCTGGAGCGGGACCAGTTGGTTCAGCCGGGGTACACGGTGGACATCGACGTGGACGCACAGGAACAGTACCTGGCCAGCCGTGGGGTGGACACCGAGGCGATGAGCGAGCGGGAGCTGCGGGAGGCGGACACCGGCTCCCAGGTGTTTATTTTGGTGCGGTGCAAGATTCTGGACGCGATTGAGGATATCCTCGTTGCGGTGGAGATTTAAGGAGGAGAGCATATGGCAATGTTAGATCAGCGGGTGATCTCCGGGACCTGGGGCGAGGTGTGGGTGGACGGCGAGCTGTGGGCGGAGCTGAGCGCGTTCCAGGCCAAGTTCGCGTTTAACAAGACGGACGTGAACCTGTGCGGCGAGATGGCGGTGGGCAGCAAGGTGACCAGCATCAAGGGCACCGGGTCCATCACCGTCAACAAGGTGTACACCCGCAATGTGAGCCGGGCGGACCAGCTCATGGAGGGACGGGACATCCGGGCCACCATCGTGGGCAAGCTGGCCGACCCGGACGCCTACGGCGCGGAGCGGGTGGCGCTTTACAACGTGAGCTTCGACGACGAGACCATTATGGATTTCCAGGCCGGACAGGTGGGCAAGACCACCCACCCGTTCACGTTCACCCGGCGGGAGTGGCTGGACGTGATTCAGGCGCAGTAAACTGGGCGGTCTGGCCGCGCCTGCGCTCGCTTTGGGGCGGCGATAGGCTACAGGGCGCTGATCGCCGCTCCTGCGTTCGCACAGACGCGGCCAGGCCCCACGAAAACAGAAAGCGAGGGAATCTAAGTTGAGCAAGTTTTTGGATCAGATGCTCCGCCCGGAGGCGGCGGACGTGCAGAAAACCCTGCCCACGGCCAAGTACGAAATCAAACGGCTGAGCCGGGCGCTGGGCGAGCCGGTGGCGGTGGAGCTGCGGGCGCTGCCCTACGGCAAGGCGGAGGAGCTGAGGGGAATAGAGCACGACCAGGAAATCCACATCCTGCTGGCGGGGTGCGAGGAGCTGCGGGACGAGGGACTGAAGGCCAAGTTCGGCGGGGCCACGCCGGCGGAGACGGTGAAGGCCATGCTGCTGCCGGGGGAAATCGCGGACCTGTCCCGGGCGGTGGAGCGGCTGAGCGGCTACCGGCAGAACACCATCCGTGAGATAAAAAACGGATAGAGGAGGGCAGCGACCCGGAGCTGTCCCTCCTGTACTGGCTGTTCCGCCACAAGGGGGTAATGCCCTGGGCGGCGTATGAGCAGCTGCGCCGGCCGGGGTGCCGGGATTTGACCTACGCCTTCGCCAGCCGGGAGAGCGAGGGGTGGGGTAAAAAATAACGCCGCCCCGGAGGGGGCGGCGGAAAGAAGTTAGGAAAAGCGGCTAAAAGCAACTGGCGTACAGCAAGAGGCACATAAAAGAAATGACCAAGGTCGGCACAGCAACCCATAGAAGATATTGTTTCATCCTTTTACTCATAGTGGAGGCCTCCTTTAATTATTTAATATATCACAAATTTCTCGAAATTGCAAGGGGTGAAGCCATGCCAAATGAGAGCTTGAATATCTATCTGACCGCTGTGGACAAAGCATAGTAGGTGGTGGGGCGGGCATGAAAACACCGCCCCGGAGGGGGCGGCGGGTTAAAGAGATTGAATGGCAATTAGAAAGGCGATTACAAAACAAATCCAGCCAGCGATAAAACGCGGGTTTTTGGCCAAATCAGATAGGGAGGAAAAGGATGTAACCTGGAGCATAAGGGAATAGAACAAAACGCCGCCGATCGTTCCAAATAATCCTACACCTAAAAGTGATGTCAATGTGTCCATTATGTCACCTCCTTTATTTTTAATTTACCACACATTATTCAAAATCGCAAGAGGTGAAACCATGCCGAATGAAAGCCTAAATATCTACCTGACCGCTGTGGAGAAGGCAGCTTCGGCGGAGGGGCGGGCATGAAAACACCGCCCCGGAGGGGGCGGCGAGGCAGGGTCAAAGGCTGTACAGCCACAGCGTAATTATGCCACAGACTACTAAAACGATGATCCAAATTGTTAGCCTTAGCTTCCAATATTTTTTTTCCTGTTCACTCATATTTTTCCATTCGTTCATGACCAACCCTCCTTTTATTTAGTATATCACAAATAAACCATGCGTCAAGAGGTGAAACTATGCCGAACGAAAGCCTGAATATATATCTGACCGCCATAGATAAGGCGTCTCCGGTGCTGGCGTCCATCACGGACAAGACGAAGGCGCTGAACAAGGAGAGCCAGCAGCTCCAGCAGACCTATGACGCGCTGCAAAAGGCCAATAGAAGCCTGATCGAGCGAAAAACGGAGCTGCAAAGAAAGCTTCAAGAGGTGAACGAGGAGGTCAAGGCGGCCCGAAAGAGCTTCCAGACGCTGGGGGACGAGGCCAGCAGCGACGCCTATGAGAAGGCCCAGGAGAAGCAGCAAAAGCTGCGCAACGAGATCGCGGCCACCACTAAGGCGCTGGGCGAGAATCAAAAGATGTATAAAGAAAACATTGAGGTTATTCGCAAGGGCAGCATGAATGGAGAAGGAACAAGCCTATCAGATGTTATGGCCGGTCTTAATATTGGAGAGGAACTTTCTTCTTTAGCGCTGACTGCTTCTGGCGCTCTTGCCAATAGTGCTTTGGGAAGTGGCATGGGAGGCATTGTTTCAAATGCCCTGGGGAGCGCTGTTACTGGCGCTACACTTGGTCATTTTATTCTTCCTGGCCTTGGAACTGCCATTGGTGCGGGTGTAGGTGGAATAATTGGCGCATTTGAGGGTGCAATCCAACAGTGGTCCAACAAGGACGACGCATTTAAGGACTACTACGGCGGGCTGTATGAGGACGTGAAGGGCCGGTCCGGGGAGATGGTGGAGAGCGGTTCTACCATCGCCGGGGGCCGGGAGCAGACCCGGATGGCTTTTGCCCAGCGGCTGGGCGGGGAGGACGAGGCCAGAGAATACCTGGGCAGGGTGGAGACCATGGCGGCCAAGACCAACTACGACTACGACGAGATCACGGGCTACGCCAAGCTGCTGCTGAACAGCTATGACCCGGATGAGGCGTTGGATGTCCTGCAAAACCTGTCCGACGCCACAGCAGGGCTGAATCTCAGCTCCAGTGACGTGAACATGATGATCTCCGGGCTGTCCCGAATGCGCACCACGGGCAAGGCCACCCAGGAATATCTGAACTACTTCCGGGAGCGGGGGGTGGACGTGGACCAGGCGCTGGCGGATGAGCTGGGCGTGGACAAGAGCACTGTGTCCGGGATGGTGAGCAAAGGGCAGGTGGGAGGCGAGGACGCGGCGGCGGCCATCCTGGCGTTCATCGAAAAGGAGTTCGGCGGGCTGTCCGACGACCTGGCGGGCACCTATGACGCCATGGCGGACAACCTGGGGGATTTGACGGCATCGCTGGAGGCCAGGGGCGGAGACGCCTACAATGAGCTGCGCAAGCAGGGCATAGGCGCGGAGATGACCGCCCTGGGCGGCGAGCTGGGGGAGGCCATGGGGGAGATCAACGCCATCATGGGGGAGAACCAGGCCCGGCGGGAGAACCTGGAGGAGCAGTATAGACGGGAAGTGCTGAATGCGGTGCTCAACGGTGAGCAGGGCGAGCTGTGGAGTAAGTTCAGCGAAGACCAACAGAACACGCTGACCCAAATGTCTCAGGAGTACGCCGCCCTGAAGGAACGATATGACGAAAGCGAGGGCGCAGACTGGGAAGCGGGGGCAGAGTTGGAGAAGCTCTATGAGACGGCTCTGACTATGGGTCAGTCGTATTTTGACGCGAGTGATGAAGTTCAGCGACTCAACGAAATTGAGATTGATGAAATTACGATGATTCGGGAAAATACGGCGGGGCTGATGGGGATTGTTGATAACATCTATCAGCAAACCCAGGAGCTGAGCAAGGGGATTGCCTCTACCGTCACCATCCGTTCAGGCAACAGAGGGGAAAACGCCGAGTATTATGCGTCCCGCAAGGATTACGCAACCCGTAACCATAAGGAGCAGCCCGATTCAAGCTGGCTGGCTTCGCCCAGAGGGAGCTACGCGAAAGGGAGCTACGCGAACAGAGGACACGCCTTCGGCCTGGACCGGGTGCCCTACGACGAGTACCCGGCGCTGCTCCACGAGGGGGAGCGGGTGCTCACCGCCGCCCAGGCCAGGGCTCAGGACGCGGCGGGGGAGAGCGCCGGGGGCATCCAGCTCGTGGTCACGGGCAACAGCTTCAGCGGGACCAGCGAGGAGATGGCGGAGCAGATGTGGGCCGTCATTGTGCGCAGGCTGGAGCAGGAGGCGGTGGCCCGAGCGCCGAAATAAAAGCGGACGCCGGATGGCTCCGGCGCCCGGTTAGGCTCCCTTTTTCGGTTTGTACTGCTCATCGCCGCTTTCAATATACTTGATGAGATTGATAATCTCTTCTGCGGTCCAGCCAGCGCTCTGCAATGCTTCAATCAACCTGTAATTTTCCTGCATATTCACCATATCCACTCCTTTCCGCAACTATTATAACATGGCGGCGGGGGAATGGCAAGAGGAGGTTTTATGGAGCGGGTTATCGTGTTAAAAAATACGGACACCGGGCAGGCGCTCACCCTGCCCATTACCCCCAGCGGCTACCCCATGGGGGCGGGACGGGGGGTGGAGCGGCTGGATATGGCCCAGACGGGGCAGATCGCCCTGCCGGGGCTGAAGGGGCTGTTCAGCGGCCAGCTGGAATTTGAGCTGCCCGCGCGGCAGTACCCCCACATGACCGCCGGGGCGGTGACGCAGCCCCAATACTACATCGACCTGCTTACCGAGTGGAGCCGGGAGGCCCAGGTGTGCCGCTACATCGTCACGGGCACGGCAATCAACATCCCGGTGCTGCTGGGGATGCTGGAGTATGGAGAGGCGGACGGCACCAACGACGTGCAGTGCAAGCTGCCGCTGTACGAGTACCGGGTGCTGGACGACGTGGTGGTGGAGCGGGCGACCCAGAACTACAGCCGGGCGGCGGAGGCGTCCGCCCAGCCGGAGGCGGCGGAGCGGTACACGGTGGAGCGTGGGGACAGCTTGTGGGCCATCTGCCGCAGGGTGTACGGCGACGGGTCGCTGGCCTACAAGCTGGCCACCGCCAACGGCATCGCCAACCCCAACCTGATCTACCCCGGCCAGGTGCTCACCCTGCCGGACAAGGGGACCCTGGCGGGCTATGCGGCCACGCCGGCCCCGGAGTGCGCGGGGAGCGGCGATGGGGCGAAAGGCGTGGAACTGACGGCGCTGGAGGCAGGGGTGACGGCCGCGCTGGCGGCGGCCAAGGCCCCGGGAAACGCGGCGGCCCAGGGGGCAGGGGTGACAGCTGGGTCGGCGATGTCCAGGGTACTGGGAAATGCGGCAGTTCAGGATGCGGCGAAGCTGGCGGCCCGCGGGGCCATCGGTTTGCGGTGAGGAGGGGCGCACATGGACCAGCCCTATCTGAAAATCCGGGCCACCGACCCGGACGGGACCACGGCCAACATCACCGAACTGTGTAAGTCCATCACCTGGTCGGGGGACTGGCGCAACGCCGCCCGGACGCTGCGCTACAGCCCCGTGGCGTGCCAGGACGATCCGCGCCTGCCCCGTGCGCCTACGCAGCTGGGCGGCTCGGTGCAGTTCTGGCACGAGGGCGAGCTGCTTATGGACGCCTTTGCGCTGGAGCGCAGCCGGGACAGCCTGGGCAAGACCATTGACGTCACAGCCTATGACCGGGGGATTTACCTCACCCGAAACAGCGCGTTTCTCCGGGTGGACGGACAGACGCCGGAGGGAGTGACCGCCGCGCTGTGCGGACAGTTCGGCATCCCCGTGGGGAGCCTGGCGGCCACGGGGGTGGCGCTGACGAGGAACTTTCTGGGGGTGCCGCTGTACAAGATCATCATGACGCTGTACACTCTGGCGGCGGACGAGACGGGAAAGCAGTACCGCATCCGCTTTCGAGGGCCCCGGCTGGAGGTGGTGGAGATGGCGGTGTCGGAGGAGACCATCCTGCTCAAGCCGGGGTGCAACCTGCTGGGATGCGTCACCAAGGAGAGCGCCAGCGCCATGACCAACAGCGTGGCCATCTACGATGAGCAGTGTAATCTCATCTCCACCCAGCAGGACGAGGCGGCGGTGAAGCTGTACGGGCTGATGCAGGCGGCTATTCGGGCCAAGTCCTATGACGACCCGGAGGGGCACGCTCAGCAGGTGCTGAAGGAGAACGGGCTGAAGACCACTATCACTCTCACGGCGCTGGGGAACCTGAAGCTCATCACCGGCAACACCGTGGCGGTGGAGGAGCCGGTGACGGGGACTTATGGGCTGTTCTGGATCATCTCGGACAGCCAGAGCATCACCCGGAATATATACCAGTCCAAGCTCACGCTGTCGCTGGAGGGGCTGATGGACCGGCAGACGGCGGGGAGTTTGCCGACGAAATAAACGCCGGTGTCCGAATCGGACACCGGCGGAGGCGGGCTACTGAACGCCCAGCTCTTGTTTCAATGCATTTTGAAGAACGCGGGAGAAGTTGACCCCCTTTTCTTCGGCCAGCTGGTTGAGCCAGGAGGGGATGGAAAGCGTTTTCTTCACCGATTTGCAAAAATGAGTGCGTGCGTATTCCGATGCGTCTACCGATACAAGGGTGACAAAGGAGTTTTGCCCTGCCTCGACCTCCAGTTCCGCCGCGACAGCATCGAGGGAAACGCTGGTGAGTTGGGAGGGGGCGGGCAGAGAATCACCATCGCGCTGGGCCGACCACACAAGTCCGGCCAGCAGATCAATGGCCATAGCCATAGCTTCATCCTGCGTCTCGCCGCAAGTGGCGCAGCCAAAATCAGGAAAAATGACGGAGTAGCCGTTGGCTTCCTCTAAAAAACAGGCTGGATATACAGATAACATTTAATATATTCCTCCATACAGGGGGCACAAAATACTAACAAAGATTTTAATTAGGGCAAAGGGGCTACTTCAGCCCGGCTTGCTTCATAATAGAGTGTTCCACCGATTTCGTCAATTCTTTACAGTGAAATGGGATTGTAACCTTTCCGGGTTTGCTTGGGTGGATATAGTGACGGTGGGAACCGACTTGATTTTTGAGAATCCATCCATCGTCAAAAATCAACCGTTCCAGTTCAAGCGGTCGCTTTGGCATCGTCAGACCTCCTTACTGTCCCAATATAACATACAATACGTATTCTGTCAACACGTATTTAGCAAGGCGGTGAAAATTTTGGAAGAAAACCCTTTTGCCCGGTTTTTGGCCATGGTGCAGGAGCAGTCGGCGGACACCGGGCCGGCGGGAGACAGCGCCCAGGCGGGGCTGGGGGCCGCGCCGGCGCGGATGCGGCTGGGCAGGGTGGTGAGCGCCGCTCCGCTGACGGTGCGGGTGGCGGGAATTGTCCAGCCCACGAAAGCCCTGCGCATCAACGAGCGGCTGGTGAAAGGGGCCAGGTGGAAAACCAAAACCACCAGCCCCAACAGCGACTACAACGGCCTGACAGGGCCCATTGAGGGGCCGGTGTCCACGCCCCACGGGGTGGGGGCGCTGGTTGAGCTGACGGACGGCCGGGTGCACAGCCCGGACACCGTGATCGACGAGGCCCAGGTGGAGCAGCTGGAAATCGACCTGGAGGCGGGGGACGAGGTGCTGCTGCTCACCCAGGACGACCAGGTATTTTATGTCATGATGAAGGTGGTGGACGCGGTGTGAGTATTTTCCCCATGATTGCGCCCGAGGCATCCCAGGGCGCACAGGCGCAGACGCTGCCGCTGTGCAGGGAGGTCGCCTGGGATTTTGAGCGGGATGTACCGGTTTTCCGGCAGGGCGAGCCGGTGGTGGTGACCGGGAAAGAGGCGCTGAAGGTGTGGATTTGGCGGGCCATCCGCACGCCGCGGTTTCGCTATGAAATCTACACCTGGGCCTATGGCTCGGAGTTTGAGAGCCTGCTGGGGCAAGCCTATACCGACGCGGTGAAGACCGCCGAGGCCCCCCGGTATCTTCGGGAGTGCCTGCTGATTAATCCCTACATCACGGCGGTGAAGAATATCGCCGTCAGCTTTGAAAGCGCGAAGCTCACGGTGGCCGGGACGGCGGTCACCATTTACGGGGAGGTGGAGTTCCATGAGCTTATTTGAGGGGCTGACGCCGGAGACCATCCTGGAACGGGTGCTGGGGCGGATGGACACGGACTTGCAGACCCGGGAGGGGTCCTACGCCTACGACCAGGCCGCGCCCATGTGTATGGAGCTGTGGCGGATGTACATGACGCTGGGAGAGCTGGTCGAGGCGTTCTACGTCAACGAAAAAAGCGGCAGGTATCTGGACGACCACGCACGGCTGTTCGCCATGACGCGCCGGGAGGGGGCGAAGGCTGCGTGTGAAATTGCCATGGAGGGCAAGGCCGGAACGGTGGTGCCCGCCGGGACGAGATTTTACACCGAGGACGGATTGGAATTTGGCTTGGCCGCCGATGTGGCCCTGGCTGACGGCCACGGAACGGGGCTTCTGCGGGCGGCGAAGGTGGGCCAGGCGTATAACGTTCCCGCCGGGCGGGTGAGCCAGATTCTGGGCAATGTCCGGGGGCTGGAGTCCTTCTCCTGCGGTCAGGCCGAGGGGGGCGCGGACCCGGAGAGCGACGAGGCCCTGTTTACCCGCATCGACGAGCGGCGCAAGCGGCCGCCCACCAGCGGAAACCCGGACCACTACCGTCAGTGGGCGCTGAGCGTGGACGGCGTGGGCGATGTGCGGGTGACCCGGCTGTGGCGGGGGCCGGGGACGGTGAAGGTGCTCATCTGCGGCTATGACCGCCTGCCGGTGGACGATGCCGTGGTGGAGCGCTGCGCGGCGTACATCGAGACCCAGCGGCCCATCGGCGCACAGGTCACTGTGGCGTCCGCCACGGCCTGCCCCATCCGCATTGCGGCGCGTTTGACGCTTCTGCCCACCGCGGCCCCTGCCGCCGTGGCGGACAAGCTGCGGGAGCTGACGGCGCAGTATCTGGCCGAGACGGCCTTCCAGGAGTTCGTGGTCTACGCCCACCGGGTGGGGGCGCTGCTGATGTCCATTGACGGCGTGCTGGACTACAGCGGGCTGACCATCAACGGCCGGGAGGGAAACCTGACGCTGGACGGGGACAGCGTGCCGGTGCTGGAGGGGGTGGAGCTGACGTGAGAGAGCTGATGGGGTGGCTGCCGGAGAACTATCCGGCCAGCCGGGAGACCGTGGCGTTCCAGGAGGCGATTCAGCCCGAGATCGGAGAGCTGTGGCGGCTGCGGGAGGAGTTCCTGCTCCAGCTCAACCCCTATACGGCCACCTGGGGGCTGCCTCTTTGGGAGCGGGCCCTGGGGCTGACGGCCAGCAGCGCCCTGGAGACCGATGTGCGCCGGCGGGCGGTGGTGGCCAAGCTCCAGGGGCTGGGTACCACCACGGTGCCGGTGGTGCGGGACCTGGCGGAGACGCTGCTGGGCGCGCCGGTGCGGGTGACGGAGCACTACGGGGAGTACCGGGTGGAGCTGGAGACGGACGGAGGAGAGGCGCTGCCCAGCGGAGCGCTGCCCCTGCGGGAGCGGCTGGAGGCGATTATGCCGGCGCACTTGGACTGGCAGGTGCTGATCCGCACCTGGGCGCAGTACGTTGTCCGCGTGGCCGCGGGCCCGCGCTGCTCTACGTCGGCCCCGCCGAAGCGGGCCGGTGAGATGGCAGAGCAGCATATCCGCTACGGGATCGGGCTGGGCCCAAAATTTTCTCAGACTACCACCCCTGTATATTTTGAGGAGCCCCGCAGCGCCGCAATTTTCTGCTCAGGCAGGCTGGGCGGGCCGGTGTCCATCATCACGGCGCTGCCGGAATTTCAAAGGAGGTAAGACTTATGGGCTATGCAAGTACGCTCACTCAGGCCGGATTTGCCCTCCAGGCCAAATTGTTCGCCCAGGGCGGCGACCTGCACATCACCCGGGTGGCGGTGGGCAGCGGAATCCCCGCCGACGGGGCGGACCTGACCGAGATGACGGCGCTGGTGCGGGAGCGCAGCACGGCTACATCTACCACCCCCGTGCGCCGGGGCTGCGCGGTGGATTTCTTCATCGAGTACCGGCCGGACCTGAACCCGGATATCACCGAGGCGTTCCAAATCACGGAATATGGTGTGTTCGGGCTGGGAGCGGAGGGGGAGGAGCAGCTGCTGTTTTACGGCGATGTGAGCCATTTCCCGGAGACGGCGGTGCCGGCGCAGTACGGCGGGTCGGTGCGGCGCTATCCCGTCCATGTGGAGATTGGGGCCAAGGCCGGAGCGGTGCTGGACTATCCCGCAGGGGCGTGGTGTACCTACGAGGATATGGCCGCGCTGGCGGGCGCTCTGGCCATCCGTCAGGTAGACCTGACCCTCCCCACGGACGGATGGACACAGGACGCGGAGGGGCGGTACGGGTACCGCATTGAGCTGCCGGTGGATGGGGTGACGGGGGAAACGATACCCAGCGCCACCATCTTGCCGGACAGCGAGGAGACGGCCATAGAGTGCGGGCTGTGCAATGCAGCGCAGACGGGGGACGGTGTGGTAATCTTCCGTGCCGGAACCATTCCCGTCCGGGAGATCGCCCTGTCCCTGGCCCTGCTGCGGGACAGTACAGGGCTGGTGCTGTCCACGAGCGCTGGAAACGTGTCTCTGCCCATGGCCACCCAGACCTCTCCTGGGGTCGTGAAGCCCGGACCGGGGCTGCTGGTGGACGGGGAGGGCACCCTTTCCGCGGATGTGGTCAGCGACGCCGCGGCGAAAGACGTGCTTGACAGTGTGTTTGGCGTCAGCAAATAACTACAGCGTCATCGGGCCGGAGGTCCGCTGAACAAATAGAAAAATTTAGGAGGAAATCAGTATGGAAATGGACAAGAACAAGCTGACCAAGCTGTCCGCGCTGGAGGACCTGGCGCGGCGGGCCAAGGCGTCCACCGACGCGGTGGCCCAGCGGGTGGCTGCCGTGGAGGAGGGGATGCCCACCAAGGTGTCTGAGCTGACCAACGACAGCAAGTTCCAGACCGAAACTGAGGTGGCCGCCGCCGTGGCCGGCGCGGACCACCTGAAGCGCAAGATCGTGGCCAGCGTGGACGCCATTGACAAGACCGCCGCCGACGCCGCGCAGTACATCTACATGATTCTGAAAAGCTCCGCCAAGACCGGGGACAAGTACGACGAGTACATGGTGATTGACGGCGAGGTGGAGCGGGTGGGCGACTGGAGTGTGGACCTGTCCGGCTATGTGGCCGCAGAGGAGGGCAAGGGATTGTCCGCCAACGACTACACCGACGAGGACAAAGCCAAGCTGGCGGGGTTGGCGGTGGCCAGCGATGAGGAGGTCGCCCAGGTGCTGGACAGCGTGTTCGGCGCGGCGGCCCAGGCGTAAGCGTGCAATCCCAAAGGGGGAGGGCGGGATTCCGCCCTCCCCGGCAAGGAAGGAGTGAATCAGCATGGCATACGGCTCGGTAAACACCCCCGGCGCGTCCGAGCGGAAGGTGAAGGCCCTCCAAACACGGGTGGAGAGCCTGGAAAAATCCCTGATCGGGCAGGAAAAGCTCACCGGGGGCACGGACCCCACAGCGCAGACGGCGGCCCAGGTGGGGCAGGTGTACATCAACACCGCCACGGGGCAGGAGTTTGTGTGCACTGCCGTCACCGAGGAGGGGACGGCGTGGGAGGAGCGGACAATCCCGCAGATAAAGCTGGATATCTTTGCCGCTGGGGAGTCCCCGCCCGAAGATACCAAGCTGCTGTGGATCGACACAGACCCTTCCGGCGGCGGCTTGAAGTATCACAACGGCGCCGGGTGGGTCCACGTGCCGGTGGCGTACACGTGATGAGAGGTGATTTTGGATGAGTGTGGTAAAAGCGGATCGGTTCACGGCGCTGAAGGCCAAGGTGAAGGCCGAAATGCTCCGGCGCAACCAGTCCGGCAGCGTGGCGGCCTACGGCGGCAGCGAGTACGACTACGCCCAGCCGCCCGCCCAGGGAGGCGTGGTGCGCAGCGAGCACCGGGAGAAGGTCATCACCCCCATGCGGGCGGTGAACAGCGATTTGGTGGACGAGGCGCAGGGCGCGGCCATCGGCGAGGAGGAGCTGGCCGACATGGAGACCCGCGTGGACGTATGGGCGGCGCGGACCATCACCGACCGAAGCGGCAGCGACTGTAAGTCGGGGTGCACCGGGACGTGCTACACGGGCTGTACTACGGGGTGTTCCGGGTGCGGAAGCGGGTGCCCCACGGGGTGTTCCGGGTGCGGAAGCGGGTGCCCCACGGGGTGCTCTGGCTGCGGGAGTGGGTGCCCCACCGGATGCTCAGGCTGTGGAAGCGGATGCGGTGATGCTTGTGCGGGCTGCGGGACTGGATGTTATGGAGGATGTTTGGGATGTGGAGGAAACTGCTCCGCCTGTGGAGGAGGGTGTGGGTCAGAATGTAGCGTTGGATGTGCTTCGTGTAGCGTGAGTTGTTCATCAGCGTGTGATTACAAGTGCTCGGCTTCGTGTCAGGGGATTGCCGCAGGTTCATAATCAGAAGGATATTTAAAATTATTGATAGGAGGAACATAAAATGAACGACACTATTTTAATGAACGTATATGAAAAAAATGACTATATAAGAGTGGCTGAAGCGGTCACAAGAGCAAAGAAAGAATTTACAGAAGAAGATGTGGAAAGGCTGCTGACGGTTTATGAGCAGAAAATGGAGGATACGTACGGACTGAGCGACAAGGCCTTGGTGAAGCTCTTTATGGTGCTGAACACGGCGGACTGGGACGGAGACGTGAAGGACGCGCCGCTGCTGAATCTGGCGGGGGAAGCGGACCAAAACGGCCTGACGGTACTGGCAGAGCTGTGCCGGGACCGCAGCGGTGCGCCCGAGCTGGCTGTCCAGGCGAAAAACGCGGCCCTGGCCGGGGAGATGGACGAGGGGCTGGCGCTGGCGCTGGCACGGGCAGCGCTGGACGTCCTGGCCGGACGGCGGGACATCACCAAGTATAGGGAGGATATCAGCGCCCTGATTGCGTTCTTGGACACGGCGGACGAGAGCAAATTCTATCAGGCCAGTATGTTTCTGTGGGGGGTGCGGGCGAAATGGATGAACTGACCATCCGTCTGCCGGAGGAGACGGTGAACTATCTCCAGCGGCTGGACTATGAGATCGGCGGCCTCCAGGTGCTCCACACCCATGCCCTGAACGCCGGGACGCCTCTGGAAAAGCGCATGGAGATTAAGCGGGAGTTCCAGGAGCGCTTTGCTGAGTACCAGCTGGCGAAAAACGCCATGTGGGAGGAGTTCGCACCCAGGTTCCCCCGCGTCAAGCGGTGGTGGGTGGATTTCCAGACGGGCCTCCTGCACGTGGAACAGGAGGCAGACCATGAATGACGACCGGCGCAATGCCCGCCAGTTTCAGAATATCTACCCCAACTACTATTCCGAAAAGGCGGTCAAAACGGTGACGTTTATTGTCACCCACCAGTGCAATCTGCGCTGTTCCTACTGCTATGAGGGGCACAAGGGCGACGAGAAGATGAGCCTGGACACGGCCAAGCGGTGCGTGGACCTGCTGTTCGCCGAGGATGCCCGGAACTCCGAACTGGTGAACGAGACGGACGCCAACGGCCTTATCATTGAGTTCATCGGCGGCGAGCCTTTCCTCGAAATCGACCTCATCCGGGACACCATGGCCTACTTTTTGGACCGGGCCATTGAGCTCGATCACCGCTGGGCCACCCGGTACATGGTGAACATCTCCACCAACGGAACCCTGGGGGACGACCCCCGCGTGAAGCAGTTTATCAAGGAATACGCCGGGCGGCTGTCCATCGGCGTGACCATCGACGGGGACAAGGCCGCCCACGACGCCTGCCGGGTGGACTGCAACGGGTGCGGGTCCTACGACAAGGCCATTCAAATGTTCCGGGAGGTATCCGGCCCAGACGGTAAGCGTACCACAAAGTACACCATCGCGCCGGGAAACCTCAACCTGTTCGCCGCCTCGGTGCGCCACCTGGTGCTGGAGGAGGGGGTGGACACCCTGAACTGCAACTGCGTGTATGAGGAGGGGTGGACCATCGAGCACGCCCGGGAGCTGTACCGCCAGCTCAAAGAGGTGTCCGACATGGCCCAGGAGAGCGGCACGGACACGTATATCTCCATCCTGGACTGGGAGGCGGGCAACCACCTGCTGGATGTGGAGACCCAGAACTGGTGCGGCGGGGACGGGCGGATGCTCAGCTTTGACGTGGACGGGACGGTGCTGCCCTGTATGCGCTATTCTACCATCTCCATCCCGGCGGAGGTACGGCCTGTCTACCGCATCGGAGACGTGGACAGCGGCATTGCCGTGCGGGAGGACGATAAAGCGCGGCTGGACGCTCTGCGGGCCATCACCCGGCAGAGCCAGAGCGAGCAGAAGTGCCTGGACTGCCCCATCAATTCGGGCTGCGCCTGGTGCACGGCGTACAACTATGAGCGCACCGGCACGCCCAATCAGCGGGTGACCTACATCTGCGAGATGCACAAGGCCCGCGTGTTGGCCCAGTGCTACCACCACAACAAGCTCCACCTGAAGGACCACGCCCACGAGCCCAAGCGGATGCACATCCCGGAGGAGTGGGCGTTGGAACTCATCGACCGGGAGGAATGGGAGATGCTCAAGGAGCTGGAACGGCAATGCTTCAAGGGGTGATTTGATTGGACAAGCTGACCAATTTGGAGCACCTGCGCCGGAGCGCGGCAAGGTCCAAGGAGCTGATTGGCGAGGTGGCGCAGGCGGCGGCGGACGCCATTAGGGAGATGGAGGCGGCCTTTCATGGAGGTGTGCCTGCCGGCTGCATCTTGATTTGGTCCGGCGCGGCGGACGCGGTGCCGGAGGGCTGGGTGGTGTGCGACGGCACAAACAACACGCCGGATTTGCGGGACCGCTTTGTGCTGGGCGGCGGCGGAACCAGGGCGGTAGGGGCCATAGGCGGGGCGGAGACCCACAAACTGACCGTAGCTGAGATGCCCAGCCACGCCCACGTGCAGCAAGTCGCCGTATCTCCTGCGAGCACCGCGTCCAATGTCGTTCCGTGGCGTCGCCGTATTACGGGCACTCAAAGTGCCGTCACGGATTATGCTTACGCCACCGCAGGTACAGCGAGCGCATCGACAAACGCAAGGACAGATGTATCCACGCAACTCCGCGGCAGCAGCGCCGCCCACAACAATATGCCGCCCTACTACGTGATGTGCTATATCATGAAGATCGGCTAAAAGGAGGACAAGCCAATGAGCAAGAACAAGTTGACCATTGACGGTGTACCCTGCGCCGCAGTGGTGCGGAGTAATGCCAACGGGGTGTACCTGGCGGTTTTCGAACGGGACCTGGCAAGCCTGGAGGACATCGAGGGCGTCAACTGGGCCGGGCCGGAGCTGTCCGGGCCGTGCGTGCTGCCCGATGGGTACGGCTTTACCCTGTCGGGGGTGAGCTACTCCCCGGCCAGCCGCCGCTACACCGCCACGCTTCAGGTGGCGCGGCAGTACCTGGGGGACGTGACGGGCTATCAGGCGCGGGTGGCGGAGCTGGAGGCGGAAAACGCGGGAAAGCAGAACACCATCCGCGAGCTGGAGAACCGGCTGGCGGAGGCGGACGACATGGTGATTGTGCTGTACGAGCAGATTGCGGCGTCCGCAGTTCCCGCACCCCCGGACCAGGAGGACGAAAGCGCAGAAAACAGCGGAGAGGAGGAACAGGGATGAACGCGGTGGCGGTAAGCTATTGGCGCAGCATCAAGCGGGGAATTCGGACGTATTTCAATACGCCGGACGAGCTGCGCGGGGATGTGAAGGAGCTGGCCCGGATGGACGCGGCCAACGGCGTGGTGAGCGCCCAGGAGTATAAACGGCTCATCGGCGAAGATTATCAGTGAGGAGGAATCTAACGATGGAAAGCAGCATCATCGTGGCCGCCATTACCGGGGGGCTTGCGCTGATTGGCACGCTGGCGGGTACTTATTTTGCAAACCGCAAATCTTCGGCCCTCATCGCGTACCGGCTGGAGGAGCTGGAAAAGCGGGTGCAGGCCCACAACAACCTGGTGGAGCGGATGTATCAGGTGGAGGAGCGCACCGAGCTCCAGGAGGAGAAAATCAAAGTGGTAAACCACCGCATTGAGGACCTGGAGGACTTCCACAAGGGGGGCGGGGGATGAAGATTTGGATTATCGCTGTCCTCTCCCTGACGGTGGGTGTGGTGCTGGGAATGATTTTGGCGCAGTTCCGGGGCGGCGGGAAGCGCAGTCAAGATCGGGATGTGCGCTGGAAGACCCTGGAGATGATGAAGCAAATGGTCTGGGTTGGCTTTGGCAACGGCATCGCCTGGGTGTGGTGCAGTTATATCCTGGCTGCCCTGGACAAGCCGCAGATTGCGGAAAGCCTGTCCCAGGTGGCGGTGACAGAGATTGTCGCTATCGCGTTTGTTTACGCGATAAAGTCCTTGATTGAGAATTTGAGCAAAAATAACCGCTGGCCGGACAAGGGCGGCGGAGCGGAGGGGGAGTGAGCCATGCTGACGGGCAAAAACAGCGAGGAAAAAATCTGGAACTATTTAAAGGCCCAGGGCCTGACGGACGCCGGCGCGGCGGGGTTGATGGGCAACCTCCAGGCGGAGAGCGGGCTGAACCCACAGAACCTCCAAAACAGCTTTGAGAAAAAGCTGGGGTATACGGACGCCTCCTATACGGCGGCGGTGGACAGCGGGGTCTACGCCAATTTCGCCAAGGACTGCGCCGGGTATGGGCTGGCCCAGTGGACCCATTCCAGCCGCAAGGCGGCGCTGCTGACCTGTGTCAAAAAACGTGGCGCGTCCATCGGGGACCTGGAAATGCAGCTGGACTTTCTAATGCAGGAGTTGGCCGGGAGCTTCCGGGGCGTGCTGGCCACGCTGAAGGCCGCGGCCACGGTGCGGGAGGCGTCGGACGCGGTGCTGCTCCAGTTCGAGCGGCCCGCCAATCAGAGCAAAGAAAACTGCGCCCGCCGGGCGCAGCTGGGGCAAATGCTTTTTGACTTATACGCAGGAGGTGAAAATGCTAAAATGGAAATCTTGATGACGGCGGCGCAGCTGTGCGCCAAGGCGCTGGACATCGCGGAGCACTACAAAACCAGCTATATGCTGGGGCCGTGGGGCTGGCCCGCCAACGACAGGATGATTACCAGGGCCACCACCCAGGGTGGCAACGCCCAGACCAACAAGCAGTGGCTGGCCAAGGCCACCGCGATCAAAGGCAGGGGCTTTATCTTTGACTGCGTGGGGCTCATCAAGGGCATTTTGTGGGGCTGGTGCGGCGACCTGTCCCGGACCTACGGCGGGGCGGGGTACGCCTGCAACGGTGTGCCCGACTACGACGCGAAAAAGATGATTGACTGCTGCCGGGAGGTGTCCGCCGATTTTGCCAAGATTGTCCCCGGCGAGGCGGTGTGGATGGACGGCCACATCGGGGTGTATGTGGGCGGCGGCGTGGTGGTGGAGGCCACGCCCAAGTGGCTGGGCGGGGTGCAGCGGTCCACCTGCTCGAATGTCTCCGCAAAGCTCATCCCCGGCACCGCGGGGACCCGCAGATGGACCAAGCACGGCAGGCTGCCGTGGGTGGATTACTCCAAAATTGAGGACAAAGAGGAGGACGACGAGATGAAATACTATCAGAAGCTGAAGGACGTTCCGGCCAGCTATCAGCCCACCATCCGTAAGCTGATGGAGCGCGGATGGCTAAAGGGCCGGAGCGACCCCGACCCCAACCGGCTGGACGACAACGTGCTGGACGTGTCGGAGGACTACTGCCGGGTTATGGCTACGCTGGATGCGGCGAAGAAGCTGGACTAAAAGGAGGAGACGACAGTGGAAAACCTGATTCAGAATATTCCCGCAGCGGCGGCTATGGTCCTGCCGGTGGTGCTGGTGCTGATGGTGGTGACTAACATCATCGTGGAGGTCCTCAAACGGCTGACCTGGGAGAAGCTGCCGACGAACATCCTGGCCTTCGCGGTGGCTATGGCGCTGACGCTGCTGGCGTTCTTCGCCGTGTGCCAGATCAGCGGCATCGCAGTCAAATGGTACATGGTGGCCGGCGCTGTCATCCTGGGCGTGTTCGTGGCCTACGCCGCAATGTTTGGCTTTGATAAGCTGCGGCAGACGCTGGAACAGATCAAGGGCATCCAAGAAAAGAAGCAGTGACCGATTCGGTCAAAGACCCCCGTCACGTACACCGTGGCGGGGGGTTTTTGTTGCGCAATGACGAAAATATGCTATAATGCTTTTGTCGAGCAGAGCATAACGAGGTGGCGCGCCTTATTTATATAGGGCGCGATATCTTACGATAAAGACTGTGTAGAGGACCTGCGACTCTACCCCACCGTCAGCTCTCAGGCTGTGATTGACCGGGCCATCAGTTTAAAGGCCGGGCAGGCCGAGCTGCTGTACGCTTACATCGACGTGGAGCCTGTGGGCTTCAACCGGGGCTTTTTCACCGTAGACGTGCGCTATTTCTACCGTGTGACTGCCGACGCCTTTGTGGGCGCCGCTCGACCGGTGTCCATCTGTGGGCTGGCGGTGTTTGACAAGCGGGCCATTCTGTTTGGAAGCGAAGGCTCCGCGAAGGTGTTTTCCTCGAACAGCAGGGTGGACGACCTGGACGAGCAGAACCTGATGAGCACGAATCTGCCCATCGCAGTGGTCAATACCGTAGACCCCATTATCCTGAGTATGCGCCTGTCCGACCCCTGCGAGGGGCCGGTGTGCCCCTGCGGCGATGCGGCGGAGGTGCCTGCGGGCATTGCGGGCTGCTTCCCCGGGGAGCTGAACATGAGCGGCGAGGGCCGTCGGGTGTATGTCACCCTGGGCCAGTTCTCCATCATCCGCCTGGAGCGGGACAGCCAGCTGCTCATTCCCGCCTACGACTACTGTATGCCCAGCAAGGAGTGCAGCGCCGGCGGCGGCGAGGAGGATCCCTGCGCCATCTTCCGCCAGGTGCAGTTCCCCATGGAGGAGTTCTTCCCGCCCAACACCATTGCGCCTCCGGAGGGCTATCAGGAGACCAAAAACTACTGTACCTGTGGATAATTCACGGGAGCGGGACGGCTTATCCGTCCCGCTCTTTAATTTTTCATGAAGGCTATTCTCTTTTTCGCCAAAACGTGGTAAAATAACAAAATATTAAGACCGCTGGGAGGGTCCTGCTATGGATTGGAACAAGCTGTATGACCGCCTGAAGGCGAGGGCCCCGGCCCTGGAATTGCGCCGGGAGGAACCCATGTCCCGCCACACCTCCTTCCAGGTGGGCGGACCTGCGCCCATTATGGCCCTGCCCAAAAACGAGGACGAGGTGCAGCAGGTCCTGTCCGTGGCCGCGCTGGAGTTTGGCGTCAAGCCCTTCTTCATGGGCAGAGGCACCAACCTGCTGGTGTCCGATGCGGGGGCGGACCTGCTGGTGATAAAAGCCTACGATGGCCTGAACCGGCTGGAGCTGCTGCCCGAAGGAGAGTGGCCCGGGCACCGTACCATCACCGCCGGGAGCGGCGTATCCCTGGCGCGGCTGGCCGGCTTTGCTCTGGAGTGCGGTCTCACCGGGTTGGAGTTCGCCCAGGGCATCCCCGGCAGCGTGGGGGGCGGCGTGTACATGAACGCCGGAGCCTACGGCGGGGAACTGGGGCAGGTGATCTCCAGCGTGTCCTGCGTGAGCTGTCCCTCCGAGGAAGATGTGCGGGAGTACATCAACCCTCAATTCTCATACCGCCACAGCCAGTTCCAGGGGCAGGACGACTTTATTCTGCGGGCGAGCTTCTCGCTGAAACCGGGCGACCCCGCCGAAATCCGCGCGAAAATGGACGACTTTTCCCAGCGCCGCCGGGAAAAGCAGCCCCTGGAATACCCCAGCGCGGGCAGCACCTTCAAGCGCCCCACCCCGGTGGACGGGAAGCCCGTCTACGCCGCGGCCCTCATTGACCAGTGCGGGCTGAAGGGGATCGCCGTGGGCGGGGCCCAGGTGTCGGAGAAGCACGCGGGCTTTATCGTCAACTGCGGCGGGGCCACCTGTGATGATATTGTAACGCTGATGGCCCAGGTGCGGGAGCGGGTGTTCCGGGAGACGGGCGTCACCCTGGAGCCTGAGGTGCGTTATTTGGGGAAGGAGGGAGAACAGTGGAATTTCTGATTGTGTCCGGCCTGTCCGGGGCGGGCAAGTCCACCGTCATGTCCATCTTGGAGGACAGCGGCTATTTCTGCGTGGACAATCTGCCCCCGGTGCTCATCCCCAAATTCGCCGAGCTGTGCATGGCGGGCACCGGGGCCTATGAGCAGGTGGCCATGGTGTGCGACATCCGGGGCGGAGAGAACTTCGACGGTTTATTCGAGGCGATGGATTCCCTGAAGGCCATGCAGTTCCAGTATAAGGTATTGTTTGTGGACGCGGACGACGCCTCCATCATCAAGCGATATAAGGAGACCCGGCGCAGCCATCCCCTCATGGGGGAGGCGGGCAGCCTGTCCCGGGCGGTGGAGCGGGAGCGGACGGCGATGGAGCCGGTGCGCGCCCACGCGGATTTCGTCATCACCACCACCTCGCTGCCGGTGCGCAAGCTGCGGGGGCAGGTGCTGGATATGTTCGCACCCAACCGAAAGAGTGTGAATGAAATGAGCGTCACCGTCACCTCCTTTGGGTTCAAATACGGCCTGCCGCTGGAGGCGGACCTGGTATTTGACGTGCGTTTTCTGCCAAACCCCTTCTATATTGAGGAGCTGCGGCCCCAGACAGGGCTGGACAAGGGAGTGGCGGACTATGTATTTGCAAACCCCACCGCCCAGGAGCTGCTGGAGCGGCTGCGGGGGCTGATGGATTTTCTGCTGCCTCATTTCGTAGAGGAGGGCAAGAGCGCCCTGGTGATCGCCATCGGCTGCACAGGGGGCCGGCACCGCTCGGTGGCGGTGACTCACGCACTGTGCGAGTACATTCAGGGCTTGGGCTATGCCGCCGGTGAAACCCACCGGGACATGACGAGGGCGTAATATGGGAGAATTGAAGCTGCGCAAGGGCCCCGCCATTGTGGCCCTGGGCGGCGGCCACGGGCTGTCCGCCATTTTGCGGGGACTGAAGCTGTACACCGACGACCTCACCGCCATTGTCACCGTGGCCGACGACGGCGGCGGCTCGGGCGTGCTGCGGGAGGACCTGGGGATGCCTCCGCCGGGGGACATCCGCAACTGCATGGAGGCGCTGGCGGACACAGAGTCGCTGATGCAGCAACTGCTGGCGTACCGCTTTCCAGACGGGCGGCTGGCGGGGCAGGCCTTTGGCAACCTGCTGCTGGCCGCGCTGGCCGGCATTTCCGATTCCTTTGACCAGGCGGTGGCTCGGATGAGCCAGGTGCTGGCCATCTCCGGGCGCATTTTGCCCGTGACCAACGCCAATGTTCAGCTGGAGGCGGCCTTTGAAAACGGCTCCAGCGTTCGGGGGGAATCCCGCATTTCCGCCGCAAAAAAAGAGCAGAACTGCCGCATTCACCACGTGCGCCTGCTGCCGGAGCACACCCCAGCCTTGCCTGAGGCGGTGGAGGCCATCCGCAAGGCGGATGTCATTCTTCTGGGGCCGGGGAGCCTGTATACCAGTGTGATTCCCAATCTTTTGGTGGACGGCATTTCGGAGGCTATTTCGGACAGCGGCGCGCTGAAAATCTATGTGTGCAATATCATGACCCAGGACGGGGAGACGGAGGGGATGACGGCGCAGGACCACGTGGCCGCCCTTTTGGAGCACGGCGGGCCGAGGCTGGTGGACTTGTGCCTGTGCAATTCCGACCCCATTGGTCCGGCGCTGCTGGAGCGTTACTCTGCCGAGGACGCGGAGCCCATGCGGGTGGACCGGCGGGAGATGGAGCTGCTGGGGGCGGAGGTGGTGTTCCGGCCGCTGATGGATTTGGACTGCGGTTATGCCCGCCACTCCGGGGTGAAGGTGGCCCGGGCAGTGGTGGAGCTTTACCAGCAGCGGGCGGATACCAAAATTTTTTGATTGATGGAAAGGAGGAGGGGGCCGTGGCCTTTTCTGCCAATGTGAAGCAGGAGCTGTGCCGGCAGCGGGTGGGCCGCCGGTGCTGCGCCCAGGCGGAGGCCTACGGCATTCTCTTGTTTTGCAGTATATTTCACACGCGCCAGGCCCGGATTGTCACCGAGTGCTCCGCGCTGAAGGAGCGGCTGCCCGTCCTGTTCCACAGGGCATTTCAGGTATCCTTCGACCAGCTCCCGGAGACGGGGGAGGGAAAGGGAGCTTTTTTGATTGAGGAGCCAGGCAAGCTGAAGGCTGTTTTCGATGCGTTTGACCTGGAGTGGGACAGCTCGGTGTCCCTGCACATCAACTTAGCCCGGCTGGAGGAGGAGCACTGCCGTACCGCCTTTCTTCGGGGGGTGTTTTTGGCAGGGGGGTCGGTGACAGACCCCATGAAGGGCTACCACCTGGAGATGGCCACCTCCCACTACCACGTGGGGAGGGAGCTGCCCGCCCTGCTGCGGGAGGCGGGCTTCGAGCCGAAGGAGACGGACCGGAAGGGGAACCGGGTAATCTACTTCAAGCAGAGCGACCACATCGAGGACTACTTGACCTTTTTAGGCGCGCCGGTGTCCGCCATGGAGGTGATGGCGGCGAAAATCGAGCGGGACCTGCGGGGGAGCGTCAACCGCCAGGTAAACTGCGACAGCGCAAACCTGGACAAAACTGTGGCGGCGGCCCGGGAGCAGCTGGCGGTGATTGAGCGCTTGCAGGAGGCGGACCGGCTGGACTGCCTGCCGGACAAGCTCAAGGAGGCGGCGCGGCTCAGAATGGAGCACCCGGAGCTGAATCTGAGCCAGCTGGCGGCGCTGTGCGACCCGCCGGTGAGCAAGTCGGCGCTGAACCACCGGATGCGGAAGCTGGTGGAGCTGGCGGGAAGTGCGGAGCAGCCGTCTGCAAAGCGTGACAAAGGAGAGGGTTAGGCCATGAGACGGTATGAGCTCCACAGCAGCCTGCCTCCGGCGAAATTGAGGGACAAGCTGGATTTGGAAGTCCGGGTACAAAACAGCCTGCACAAGAAGGCGTGTAAGGTGGCTCTGAACTGGAAGAAGGAAAACCGTTTTACGGTCTGCAGGATGAATTATGGGAGCATTTCCGGGACGTATGGAGCCGTGGGGGCGGAGCACAGGCGGGTTTTTCTGAGCGCCGGCGTGAGCGAGGGCAAATCTGTAGGCTTCTCTCCCGTGTATTGCGGACAGATTGCCCCTAATGAAGCAGGCAGCGTGATTTCCGGCTACTTCCGGCAGCCCCTATGGGGCTGGGCCGTGATTGTCGGCGGGGTATATGGCTTGGGACTTATCTCCTGCGCCGCAGCGGGGCAATATTGGATATATGTGATCGTCCTGATTCTGGGCATCCCGATGCTCCGAGACTTTTTGTTTCCGGAACGAACAAAAAGCGCCGGAGAGCTGTGGGATGCGCTGGAATGCCTGATAGAAACGGTTGACGGACTTGCGGCGGAAGAATTGAAACAGAAGAAAGACGAACAAATTGAGGAGTGACCACCATGCCCTTTACCCACTTACATCTCCACACTGAATACTCCCTTCTGGACGGCGCCTGCCGCATTGAGCAGCTGATACAGCGGGTGAAGGCGCTGGGCCAGTCCGCCGTGGCCATCACCGACCACGGGGTGATGTACGGCGTCATCGACTTCTACCGGGCCTGCAAGGCGGCGGGGGTGAAGCCTGTCGTCGGATGCGAGGTCTATGTGGCCCCTCGGACCAGGTTTGACCGGGTGCACGAGCTGGACGGCTCCGCCCGGCATTTGGTGCTGCTGTGCCGGAACGAGCAGGGCTACCGAAATTTGAGCTACATGGTGTCCATGGCCTTTACCGAGGGCTTTTATATCAAGCCCAGGATTGATATGGACCTTTTGCGCCAGCACAGCGAGGGACTGATCGCGTTGTCCGCCTGTCTGGCGGGGGAGATTCCCAGGCGGCTGCGGAACGGGGACTACGAGGGGGCAAAGGCCCACGCCCTGGAAATGCGGGAGCTGTTTGGGGAGGATGGGTACTATCTGGAAATCCAGGACCACAAAATCCCCGAGCAGCAGGTGGTCAACGCGGGGATCATCCGCTTGAGCCAGGAGACCGGCATCCCCATGGTGGCCACCAACGACTGCCATTACCTCACCCGGGAGGACGCGGAGATGCAGGATGTGCTCATGTGCGTCCAGACGGGGAAGCTGGTGGAGGACGCCGACCGGATGCGGTTTGAGACGGACGAGTTTTATGTCAAAAGCGAGGAGGAGATGCGCGCCCTCTTTCCCAACTGCCCGGAGGCCATTGACAACACGCAGAAGATTGTGGACGCGTGCACGGTGGAGTTTGAGTTTGGCACGTATCATCTGCCTGAGTTCAAGCTCCCCCAGGGCTGGAAGGATTCCCCGGCCTATCTGCGCCATCTGTGCGAGGAGGGGTTTGCCCGGCGCTATCCCAATGGCGGGGAGAATGAGCGCAGGCAGATGGACTATGAGCTGGGCATCATCCAGCAGATGGGCTTTGTGGACTACTTCCTGATTGTGTCCGATTTTATCGGCTATGCCAAACGGCAGGGGATTCCGGTAGGCCCGGGGCGGGGGTCCGGGGCGGGGTCCATCGTGGCCTACTGCCTGAGCATTACCGATGTGGACCCCATGAAATACAGCCTGATTTTCGAGCGGTTTTTAAATCCTGAGCGGGTGACTATGCCTGATTTTGATGTGGATTTCTGCATCCGGCGGAGGCAGGAAGTGATTGACTATGTCTCTCAGAAGTACGGAAAGGACCACGTGGTGCAGATTGTCACCTTCGGCACCATGAAGGCCAAGGCCGCCATCCGCGACGTGGGGCGGGTGCTCAACTTCCCCTATGCCGAAGTGGATAACATCGCCAAGCAGGTGCCCTTTGACCCGAAGATGACACTGGATAAGGCGCTGGTGCTGTCCACGAGATTGAGCGATCTGTACAAGGGAGACGAGCGAGTAAAGCGGCTGGTGGACATGGCCCGGAAGATCGAGGGAATGCCCCGCAACGCCTCGACCCACGCGGCGGGCGTGGTGATCACCAAGCGCCCGGTATACGAGTATGTCCCGCTGGCGACCAACGACGGCCAGCCGGTGACGCAGTATACCATGGTCACCATTGAGGAATTGGGCCTGCTGAAAATGGACTTTTTGGGTCTGCGAAACCTGACCATTTTGGACGACGCGGTAAAAATGGTACAAAAGACCCAGCCTGGCTTTAAGCTGGAGGATATTCCGGACGACGACCAGGAGGTCTATCAAATGCTGTCCGATGGCCGCACCTCCGGCGTGTTCCAGATGGAGTCGGCGGGGATGACCGGCGTGTGCGTTGGGTTGAAGCCCAAAAGCATTGAGGATATCTGCGCCATTATCGCCCTGTACCGTCCTGGTCCCATGGAGTCCATTCCCCGGTTTTTGGCCTGCGCCCAGGACCCAAAGCTGGTGGTCTATAAGCATCCGGCGCTGGAATCCATTTTGTCCAATACCTATGGCTGCATTGTGTACCAGGAGCAGGTCATTGAGATTTTCCGCCGCCTGGCGGGGTATTCTCTGGGGCAGGCGGACCTGGTGCGCCGGGCGATGAGCAAGAAAAAGGAAAAAGACGTTCAGCGGGAGCGGACGTTTTTCATCCACGGCGACCCTGAGCGAAATATCGCCGGGTGCGAGGCCAACGGCATCCCGGCGGCGGTGGCGGAATCCATCTATAATGAGATCAACGATTTCGCCCACTATGCCTTTAATAAATCACATTCCATGGCCTACGCCATTGTGGCCTATCAGACGGCGTGGTTCAAGTACCGCTATCCCAGGGAGTATATGGCGGCCCTGCTCACTTCGGTGCTGGATTCCCAGGACAAGGTGGCGGAGTATATCGCCGAGTGCAAGGAGAACGGCATTGCGCTGCTGCCGCCGGACATCAACGAGTCGGGCGCGGCGTTTACCGTGTCGGGAAGCAATATCCGATTTGGGCTGGCGGCGCTGAAGGGGGTGGGGCTGGGCTTCACCAACGCGGTGCTGGACGAGCGGGAGCGGAGCGGCCCCTTTGCCTCCTTTGCGGAGTTCTGCTCCCGGATGTATGAGTGCGATTTGAACAAACGGGTGCTGGAAAGCTTGATTCGCTCCGGGTCCTTTGACAGCATGGGCTGCCGCCGTTCCCAACTGCTCAAGGTGTACGAGCAGGTGGTAGATTCCATCAGCCGGGACCGGCGAAAAAATCTGGAAGGTCAATTTGACCTGTTTGGCGGCGGGGGGGAGACGGCATCGGTGCCGGAGGTGACGCTTCCCGACATTCCGGAGTTCTCCCGCGGGGAATTGATGGCGATGGAGAAGGAGACCACAGGGCTGTATCTGTCGGGGCATCCCATGGACGAATACCGTAAACAGGTTCAGAAATACGGAGCTGTGCCGATTTCTGCGGTGATGACGGCAGACGAGGAAGCCGGTTCTTCTCAATATGGAGACGGAGCGCAGGTTACGCTGGCGGGTGTGGCGGCGTCTGTGCGGACCAAAACCACAAAAAACAACTCAATGATGGCCTACGTGATGCTGGAGGATGCCACCGGCTCTATTGAGCTTTTGGTTTTCTCCCGCGTGCTGTCGGAGAGCGGGGCGTATCTAAAAGCGAATGTTCCGATTGTGGTGACGGGCAGGGTGTCAATTCGGGACGAGAAGTCGCCGCAGCTGATGGTGGACCGGGTAGCGCCCCTGTCCGGCCAGAGGCAGCCCGCGGCTGCGGCCGGAGAAAATCAGGTGCTGTGGATTAAGCTGCCGGACAGCGGCCAATCCTTTGCCTGGTTAAAGAAGCTGTTGGGGATGTTTCCCGGCGACTCGGAGATGATAGTCTATCTTGCGGACAGCGGTCGAAGGCTCAAAAGCCACGGGCTGCTCCACGAGGCGCTGCTGGCGGAGCTTCGTGAGACGCTGGGAGAGAAAAATGTAGTGCTGAAGGAAAAGCGGGCCGAAGCGGGAGCGTAGGACGGCCCAAGGAGAGGCTATGCAAAGAATTTTGAGTAAAATTGGCAAGGTGTTGTTTCACCGGCTTGGGATTGTGGCGGTGCTCATCATTGCCCAGATTATTTTGTATATCATGGGACTGGTTGTGCTGCGGGACAGCGTGTATTTCGACCGGGTGGAATGGTTTTTCCTGGTGCTTTCTGTGCTGTCCGCAGCTTGGATTGTGGGGGATAAGAGCAACCCAGGTTATAAGATAGGCTGGATTATTATTGTGCTTGGGCTGATGCCCTTCGGGTCCCTGGCCTATCTGCTGCTGGGGGGCAACCATCTGTCCTCCTTCAACCAGCGCCGGCTGCGCTCCATGGAGCGAAAAATCCGAAAAAATTTGGGGAGCGAATGCGGACGATCCGCTTTTTTAGGAGAGCTGATTGGAGCGGACGCGGCCTGCATGGCCCGCTATCTGGAGCGGACCACCTGCTGTCCGGTGTACGGCAACACAAGGACGAGATACTATCCCCTAGGGGACGACTGCTACGACGACATTTTAGACGCTCTGCGGGCTGCCCGGCGCTATATCTTTATCGAGTATTTCATCATTGAGGAAGGCAAGCTGTGGAATTCGGTGCTGGATATTCTAAAAGAGAAGGCGGAGCAGGGGGTGGAGGTGCGGGTGATCTACGACGACATCGGCTCCATCTCCACGCTGCCGTCCGATTATCCAGCGCGGTTGGAAAAGCTGGGGGTGCACTGCCGGGTCTTTAACCGTTTTGTGCCTGTGGTGTCCCTGCGTCAGAATAACCGGGACCACCGAAAGTATATGATTGTGGACGGACAGGTGGCCTTTACCGGCGGAATCAATATGGCGGACGAGTATATCAATGTGAAGCCCCGCTTCGGCCACTGGAAGGACTCGGCCATTCGTCTGGAGGGGGACGCGGTGTGGTCCATGACGGTGTCCTTTCTGTCCATGTGGGACTTCACACACAGCGAGGCGGAGCACTTCACACCCTTCCGGCCAGAGCCGGCCTGCGGCGGTGTGGAGGGCTATGTGCAGCCATACCACGATTGCCCGTGGGACCGGGAGCCGGTGGGGCAGTCGGTGTATCTGCACCTGATTTATCGGGCGAAGCGGTATATCTATATCACGACGCCCTATTTGGTGATTGACTATTCCCTGACCATGGCGCTGACCACCGCGGCAAAGTCCGGGGTGGACGTGCGCATTATTACGCCGCATATTCCGGACAAAAAGACGGTGTTCGAGCTTACCCGATGCCATTATGAGGAGCTGATTGAGGCTGGGGTGCAGATTTTTGAGTATGAGCCAGGCTTTATCCACAGCAAAAATTTTGTGGTGGACGACTGTTTTGCAACGGTGGGGACAGTAAATCTGGATTACCGCAGTATGTTTCTTCACTTTGAAAATGGCGTGCTACTGTATGGGACGCCTTCGGTGGCGGAAATTCGGGAGGACTTTTTGGATACCCAGACCAAAAGCCTGCGGATAACGTGGGAGGACTGCCAGGCAATTTCGCTGCCTCACCGGTTGCTGAGGGACCTGCTGCGGCTGTTTGCCCCACTGCTGTGACGGAGCAAGCGCCATCTCTTTTCAATATAAAGACTGTTATTAAAACTCCCGGCGATTTTACCAATACGGTGCAAAAGCCTTTTGGTATGTTATAAGTTAATCCGAAAGATTTCCAATTTTAGATATTACCAGCCCTTATCTTGGATAGGGACCAAGCGCCCAACCACTTGACAAAACGGCGGTTGTGGTGTATGATGAGCAAGTGTCCGGCGCGGAGCGCTGGTATAGCTCAGTTGGTAGAGCAGCTGATTCGTAATCAGCAGGTCGTGTGTTCGAGTCACATTACCAGCTCCAAACAGCAAACGCCTTGTTCAGTACTTCTGAACAAGGCGTTTGCTGTTTGAGGCGTCTGCGGCAGCGGATTGATTTCTGCTCAGGCGTATGCTATACTAAAAAAGCGTGGCATGGGGGTGAAAACGCCGTGAAAATAAAGGATTTCTTGTATTTTGCCGGGTTCGGGATAAAAACGGTGCTGCTTCGCGGGGAAAAGCCGATTCTTGGGACGATTATTGTGACCGACCAATGCAATTTGAGGTGTAAGCACTGCTCGGTGAACAATATCACGTCGGTCATGTATTCATACCGGCAGATCAGGGCCGAGATGGAGCAGTTGTACAGCATGGGAATCCGGATTCTGTTTTTCTGCGGCGGAGAGACCTTCCTGTGGCGCGATGGGGACAAAACGCTGCGGGATTTGGTGATTCAGGCCAAGCAAATGGGCTTTTTGATTGTAAACGTGGTGACAAACGGGACATTTTCTCTGGAACTGCCCGAGGCGGACCTGATTTTGCTCAGTTTGGACGGAACGCGGGAGCAGCACAATGAGATTCGGGGGGAGACTTATGACGTTATCCTGGAAAATATCCGAAATGCGCCGGCAGACAACATCTGCCTGTATATGGCGATCAACCAAATCAACAAAAGCGGGATTCGAGACGTGTGCCATACGGCGATGAGGGAGAAAAACGTCCGCGCGGTGTCGTTCAATTTTCATACGCCCTATCCAGATACGGCAGAACTGGTCCTGAGCAGGGAAGAAAAGGCGGCGTGCTGCCGGGATATTGTGCAGATGATGAGGGAAGGAGCGCCGGTATTTAACCTGAAAAGCGCCTTTCCCTATTTGGTGGATCAACGTTTTCCTACGCCCTGTCATCAGTGCGTGGTGATGGAAAACGGCAAGCTGAGCACCTGTGGGCGGTGTATCGAGGTGGAGGGGCTGTGCCAGCACTGCGGATATTTTTTTGTGGCGGAATACACCCTTTTGTTCCGCGGAAATCTGAAAATTATCATAGAAATGCTGCAAACCTATTTGAAGTATGTATAGGGTGAACAATGAATATGATAACTGATTTAGTGAGAATGTGGCTGACCCGGTCCGTCAAGCCCTTCGTATTTACGGGCGAATTTGATTCCCGCCTGCCTTATGAGGAATGTGAACAGTTAGGGTTATACGTCCACATTCCGTTTTGCAGAAACGTGTGCAATTTCTGCCCATACTGCAAAGTGGAGTATTCAAAGGAGCGGTGTGATCGCTATATTGACGCGCTCATCCAGGAAATCCATTTGGTGGGAGGCCGGGGAGAGGAGAAAAAACGGGTCACCAGTTTGTATTTTGGAGGCGGTACGCCGGCGCTTGCCGCCGGGCGGTTGAAGGAGATCATTGACGCGCTGGGCAGGTATTATGACATCACCGAGGGGATTGGGGTAGAGCTTCACCCCAGCGATGTGGTTCTCCCCGTGCTGCGGACGCTGCGGGACGCGGGCGTGACCAAGCTCAGCATTGGGATTCAGTCGTTTCAGGGGAGGCATCAGGCAGTGTTGGGGCGGGAGGCGGCGGACCCCGCCGCCCTGGCCGCGGCGCTGGCGGCGGTTCCCTTTGAAACCGTGTCCATGGACTTTATTTTTGCTCTGCCGGGGCAGACCCTGGACGAATTGAAGGCGGATATCGACACCGCTTTTGCCAACGGAGCAAACCATATCGCGCTTTACCCATTTATCGACTTTACCTTCACGGACAGCCTGGTTTCGGCAATGCCGAAAAAAGAAAAGCGGCGGCTGATGGACGCAGTGACGGCCTACTGCCAGGAGCTGGGGTGCGTCCGCAACTCTATATGGACATTCGCACAGGGGGAAAGCGTCCGGTATTCCTCCATGACGCGGGAGACCTTTTTGGGGTTCGGTTGCTCCGCCGCGACACTGCTGCGGGAGCAGTTCAAGGTAAATACCTTTTCGATGGAGGAATACTGCCGGCGGGTGGAGGCGAACAGCCTTCCCACGGCGCTCACCCTTCGCTTTTCCCTACGGCAGAGGATGGTATATTATTTATTCTGGGCGGCTTATGGCATCCAGGTGGCGGAGGCGGATTTTGAGCGTTTTTTTGGTGTTCCGCTGCGCAAAATGTATGGTGTGGAGTTGTGGGCGGCGAGACGGCTGGGCTTTGTGACGTATCAGAATGGCGTGTATGAGATGACGCCTCGAGGGGCGTTTTATTACCACTACTTTGAGAGCTTTTACACTCTGGCCTACATTGATAAAATGTGGGGGATGCTGCGGGAGAATGCATTTCCCCAACGGATGGCGCTTTAAACCCCAGATGGCCGAAGCCATCTGGGGTTTATTTGTGGGTGAGGGAAACGGGCTCAGCTCCGATTCTGCTTGGCCTCCTGTTCCCGCTGCTTGCAGATATCAGCCCAGCTGGGCGTCTTTTCAATGGCCTCGGCCAGCCCCTTCAAAGCCGACGGTACGTCGATTCCCTGGGGGCAGGCCTGGGAGCACTTGCCGCAGGCAATGCAGGCTGCCGGACGCTTGTCCAGTGGAAGGGCGTCAAAACGCATTCCCACATTGGAGCCGGGCTGAAAGCGCACCTCGTTATAGGCGGCGATCATGGAGGGAATGTCCAGCCCCATGGGGCAGCCGTCGCAGCAGTAGCGGCAGGCGGTGCAGGGGATGGAGTCCTTCATGGTTTCCGCCAGCTCCAGCAGGGCGGCGAGTTCCTCTTGGGTCAGCGGCTGATCCACCGAAAGGGTGGCTGTGTTTTCCGCCATCTGTTCCAGGCTGGACATCCCGCTGAGAATCATTTTCACGTTGGGCAGCCCCTGCAAAAAGCGAAACGCCCAGGCCGCGCCGGTGTCACCGGGGCGGAGCTGGCGCAGGGGAGCCAGCTCGCTGTCGCTCAGCCGGGCCAGACGCCCGCCCCGGACGGGCTCCATCACCCAGACGGGAATGCCGTGCCGGGTGAGCAGCTCGTACTTTTCCCGGCCATGCTGAAGGGTCCAGTCCAGATAGTTCAGCTGAAGCTGGCAGAAGTCCATCTGACTGCCGCAATAGTTCAGGAAGGTCTCCAGCGTGGGGATGCCGCCGTGGGCGGAAAAGCCCAGAAAGCGGATGCGTCCCAGCCGCTTCTGCTCTAAAAAGTAGTCTAAAATTCCCCACTTTTGGTCCATGTACACCTGGATAGAGTTTTCATAGACATTGTGAAGGAGATAGAAATCGAAATAATCCACGCCGCATTTTTTCAGCTGCTCCTCAAAAATGGCGGCGGGGTCGTAGCTGCTGCTGATCTGATGACCGGGGTATTTGTCGGCCAGATACCAGCGCTCCCGAGGGTAGCGGGACAGAGAGCGGCCCAGCACAACTTCAGATTTTCCGGCGTGGTACGGGTAGGCGGTGTCGAAGTAGTTGACGCCGTGGGCCATGGCGTAGTCAACCATCTCATCGACCCGCTTTTCGTCAATGGCGGATCCGTCGGTCTCTCCGGGGAGCAGGGGCAGGCGCATGGCGCCGAAGCCCAAACGGGACAGCGAGACGCCCTGAAACTCATTGGTCAGCATGGTGGTATCCTCCTCAAGTATGGATGGTTGCCTGTGGGGTTATCCCTCGGCTTCCAGCGTCAGCTCCGCAATCACGGGATTGTGGTCGGTGTATTGAAATTGCCGGTCCAGCGTTTCCACGCGGTCCAGGCGGACGTTGGGGGAGAGGATAAAGCCGTCGATAACGTAAAACTGATTGCCTGCGGGATCGGAGTCATAGGGGTGATTCAGCAGGCGGCAGCTGGGGACGGACAGGTCGCAGGCAAACTGCCAGCCCTGGGGCAGAATGTCATTTTCCAGCACGCCGGGTGTCCACAGCTCCGGGTCCTGGATGGGGAAGGCGTCCAGCGCGCCGGGGAAAGTCTGATTGAAATCGCCGCCGGCGATGACATAATTGCCCTTTTCATACTCAGCGGTGAGGAAATCCATGAGCAGCCTGGTCTGGGCGGCCTTGCCCTCGCCGTCATCATAGGCCTCCAAGTGGAGGTTGACCAGTACCAGCTCCTTGTCCGAGCCCTCTAAGGGCACATAGTTCACCAGCAGGCACCGCTTCAGATTGGCGGCGCGCACCGGCCAGGAGAAGGGGCAGGGCAGGGCGATGCGCTCGGCCCGGTCCACGTTAAGGCGTGACAGGGTCTGCAAGCCGCTGTGGACCTTTCCGATGGGGGGCCAGGGGAAGGGAACAAAATCGCAGGAGTAATTCAGGGCGTAGGCGCTGGAGTATGCCCCTTTTCTGTTGGAGAGAAGCTGTTGCCAATAAATCTTGCTTTGGTCCACGCTCTTTGTGCGGCCGGAATTGGTGTCCACCTCCTGGAGAAAAAAGACGTCGGCCTTTTGCTCCTCCAGAAATTCGGAGATACCGGCCAGATTGGCATCCATCTGCGCCCGGGTGGGGGCGACGTCCGAGCCGCCATCCATGAAGAAGTCGGAATCCGCGCCCAATCCGGCGTAGCCGGTGTTCTGGGACAGGACGGTGAGGCTGTCGCCGGGGGCCAGGAATATCTGCTTGGGTGCGCCAGTCCGGTTGATCTCCACATCCTCCACCGGGGCGGGCTTGTACTCCCGCACGGTGAGCCAGCCGATCAGCCCGACCGCGGCCAGCACCACCACGCCCAGCACGATTCCCACCCATTTTAAGATCCGTTTGGCCATATACCCCACATCCTTTCAGAATTTTCCTATAAAAAGAATAACACAGGCGGGGGCACATATCAACCCTTTTCCATATTGGAGCGGAGTCAAATCTGCTCTTTTGACAAAAAGCTGAGCCCCGCGCTTGACGCACGGGGCTCAATTTGCTTCCTTATGGAATCACACGGCGCGGGTGACCTTGCCGGAGCGGAGGCAGCGGGTGCACACATAGACGTGCTTAGGGGTGCCGTCCACGACAGCCTTGACGCGCTTGACGTTGGGCTTCCAGGGACGGTTGGAGCGGCGGTGAGAGTGGGACACCTGAATGCCGAAGTTCACGCCCTTGCCGCAGAACTCACATTTGGCCATATTAACTAACCTCCTTGCTGGTTGAAATTCATGCAAACGATAACTTCATTATGCTAACACAGCGGCGGCCAAAAATCAAGTGCGAATTTGCGGAATCCGCTATTTTTTTCGGGGAAGGAGTGTGGTATAATAAAAGAAAAATTTTTGCGGAAGGGGTGTGACTGCTGTGGCGGAAACGCAGGGAATCAAGCTGGGCACCATTATTGACAATTTTCACTTGAGTGTGCTCTACGGGCCGGAGGGATATCGGGAGCGGCGGATTACGATTGAGGACGTCAACCGGCCTGGGCTTCAGCTCACCGGCTTTTTCGATTATTTTGACAAGGAGCGGATGCAGCTGCTGGGGCTGGTGGAGATCTCCTATCTGGAGGGCATTTCCTCGGAAAAGCGGGCGGTGGTGTTTGACACGCTATTTTCTTACCATACTCCGGCGGTGATTTTCGCCCGTGGGCTTCGCCCCTATCCGGAGTGCATGAAAATGGCCGAGAAGCACCAGCAGGTGATTCTCGGCACTCAGGAAAATACGGCAAATATTATGAGTACCCTGATTGCCTATCTGCGCGCGGCGCTTTCGCCCACCATCACGCGGCACGGCGTGCTGGTGGAGGTGTACGGCGAGGGCGTTATGCTGGCGGGCGAGTCCGGCGTGGGAAAGAGCGAGACGGCCATTGAGCTGGTCAAGCGGGGGCACCGCCTCATCGCGGACGACGCGGTGGAAATCCGGCGCACTCCAAACGGCGGCTTGATTGGCACCGCGCCTGAGCTGATCCGCCACTATATTGAGCTGCGGGGCATCGGAGTGGTGGATGTGCGACGGCTGTTCGGAATGTCTGCGGTGAATTTTGACTGCTCGATTGATGTGTTGATTCAGTTGGAAAATTGGCAGGACGGCAAGGTCTACGACCGCCTGGGGGCGGACGAGCATTTTACCCCTTTGCTGGATGTCAGCGTACCCACCTTGACTATCCCAGTGAAGCCAGGGCGGAATTTGGCTGTCATCATTGAGGTGGCCGCCATGAATAATCGAAATAAAAAGATGGGATATAATGCCGCGCTGGAATTTTCCAAGCAGGTTGACAGCCACATTGACCAGAAGTATATGGAGCTTAATGGAAAATGAGAGTGAAGAACAAGGGGTTTGGGCCGGTTTTGCTCCGATACTATCCCATTGGTACCCTTGGGCTGATGGATGACGGACGAGGGCTCAGCCGGGTGTTTCTCTGGCGCGAAGACGCGCTGCCCTGTGGCTGGCCGGAGGGGGAGACCCCGCTGACCGCGCAGGGAGCGGAGGAGTTGGACGAGTATTTTTCCGGCAAGCGCAAAGCATTTACTGTGGCGCTGTCGCCTCATGGGACGGCGTTTCAACTATCCGTTTGGGAGGCGTTGAGAGCGGTGCCCTATGGACAGACCAAAAGCTACGGGCAGATTGCCGCGGCGGTGGGCAGACCGCAGGCCGCGCGGGCGGTTGGAATGGCAAATCATGACAATCCGCTGTTGATTTTTACGCCCTGCCACCGAATTGTGGGAAGCGGCGGGGCTCTTACCGGGTTTGCCTGCGGCTTAGAGGTGAAGCGCAGGCTGTTGGAACTGGAGGGTGCGCTTCCGGCGAACAAGAAGTAGAGAGGCCCCTGGGCTGTACCCAGGGGCCTCTCTACTTCTTTTCATATTCCACGCGGAGCTTCTCCAGCGCTTTTTTCTCGATGCGGGAGACATCCCGCCGCGCTTAATGTAAACGACGCCCGAAAAGCCTTGCGGCGCAAGGGCTTGACCGAATGCCGGATATTTTTGGTAGCGCCGCGCTTATTGTAAGCGATTGAAAATTTTAGAAAAGATAGGCGGTCATTCATCAAAATTCGGACGCCGTTTTTATCTGTACGCTTATTAGAGTGCTGTTACACAGCATTGTCATAAGCTTACAGCTTTACAAAAACGCCAATATGAAGTATAATACAAACAGCTGTTAGATTTATGGCGGAAAGTCATAAAGACGGGATGCCGCACCTCCCTATAGAGGTCAGATACTTTTCCTCTTTTAAGCCCATATCCGGACCATAGAGTGAGAGCCCAAATTATAGGGCGTAAAAAGAAGGAGAGTTACCTGCAGTCGCAAGTAACTCTCCTATTTTTATTTTCAGGCATTGCCAAAGTCATGTTTCTCCAGCTTTTCGCTGTACACCCGCTCAATGTTCTGAATTGCCAGCACCGCCCGGTTGTTCTCATATTCCGGGTGCTCCTTACAGTAGCGCTCATAAAAGTCAATCTCGGAAAGGGCTTCAATGAAATCCTCTTGTGTATGGGGGATGTTGTCCTGCAAAAGCTCTCAATTGAAACGCAGAATTTGAACCCGGTGCGCATCCGCATTGCGCTCGTCATCAATACGGATATGGCCGTCCAGCCGCTCCTGCACCTCGTTCAGCTTGGTCATCACATCACCATTCAGTGCCTTTCCAATCGCTTTCGCAATCTTAGACCAGGGGTTGACCTTGATGGGTGCAATCTGAATCAAGGTCATCAGGATAACCAGGACGCCACTGGAGCTCGCCAAAATTTCCTGGATACTCATGGTTACGCACCTGCCTTCTCCGTAGGTGCGTTGACCGTTTTGCTCATCTTGCACAGGTTGTCAATGAGCTTGCTGATAACCTCCATGTCGATGTCGTAGTTGACTGTCTCAGACGATGCCTTGACCATAGCCAGCACCCACTCCTTACGGTCTGCGCCGTTGTCAAACTTCTCTTCGGCGGTTGCTATGTACTTCATGACCATGTCGAGCACCTTACCCCAGTTCTTCTCTTTTACAGCCTTTTGAACATACTCCGCCAGCTTGATAGCCAGCGGGATTGCGGTGGCAAGACCGGCGATAACAGACACAATAAGCTGCATCCACTCTATGTTCATAGTCATTTCTCCTCTCAAAAATACAAAAAGGGCGATTAAGCCCTTCATACCTGTTGATTTCGCGCCCATGCTGTGGTATTATTGATTCATCATCAAATGCGGGGAGTTCGATAACATGCAATACAAAATTTTAGAATCGACAGCACAGAAACTCGCCACAGAGTGGGCTTTGCAAAAATTAGGACATAGTCTCGGATATTACAGCACAGCAGGTACGCTGATGGATGATTTCCTGCCCAAATACAATGAGGCGATGGAAGCAATCGAAAAGTACAATCAATCTACAGATTCTTGAACAGGTCGTACCATCATTTCATCATCCAGCCATTCTAAGATATATCCAACATCCTTAACGGTGGTTTCATACTCAGTCAGAATCTTGACGATTTTTCTTGCCACATCCCGATATTCAACACCTTTCCTCATGTCATTTCTCACCTCCGAAATATCATGTGGGAGCCGCCATCACAGCGACTCCCATTCCTCAAATTGCAGGGCTATCCTCGACCCCGCCATCCTGTGTGAAGCCTGCCGCCTCGGCAGCGGCGAACTTAATTCCCACACCATTGGCACCTGTATTTTCGCGCTCACTCTTTCGCACAACGCTGTTCAAAACAATGCCAATCGCTGTTCCAATCGGGGCAAACACAGCGGTATAGCAAGCAAGAGCACCCATGTACTGATACTGAATGCTTTTCAAGGCGAGGTAAAATCCTCCCGCAAGTCCCGCCGCCAATAGCGCAATGAGACAGAAAGCCATCAAATTAGTTGTTCCGATATCTTTGCACTTTTTTCTGCGCCGTTTGGGTTTCTTCCGGTCTCGCTCGATCTTGATGGTCATAAGTTATACCTTACCCATCATTTTTGCGAATCGGTACAGCACCGTAACAAACTGCTCCCGAGTGAGAATGTCCGCCCACATATAGTTGGGCTCACCATTGATTTCCGTGCCATTGCCAGCAATCAGGCCGGTGGAGGCCGCCCATTCACGAGCCTCCTGGCTCCATGCCCCGCTGTCGTTATCCTGAAGCTCCTTGCGCATCTCGATCCAGAGTTCCTTGAAACGTGCTATATCCATATTGTCATCCTCCTTGTTGTTATCGAGTCTCCGATTTACTTCATCCGCAATCTGTCCGTGTAGATTATATAGATAGTCTCCGGGACAGGATTTATCAGCAAACCAGCGATGAACGGTCATATTCTGCTTGTCCACCTGACCAACGAGCGACTTATCTCCTTTCCAGCGAAGTCGTCCGATTTCTGGATTTCTCCGGCAAATGTCGGTCAACAGAGAAATCAGGGCTTCCATCGCCTTGTCTGTAACGGCATAAGGATGCTTAGTATCGCTTGCAACCTCAATGGTGATGGCCCTATAGTCATTTTGGCTCCCCGAGATGCCGTTGACGGAATGTTTCCCCCCAGAGCACCAGGAACGGTTCTTTTCCTCAACACACAGGCCAATGGACCCATCATACCCGACAACATAGTTGCATGAAGCACCCTTGCTGCTTGGCTTGAATACTTCGCAGCCACGCTTGGCGTTTACTTGACCAACAAAGCAGTGGATAGTGACCGTATCAATCGTATGGTTTCTCGGCCCAGAATGGTTTGGGCTAAAGTTTGTGTGTGTTACAAGAGGACTATTGCTCATAGTTACCATTTCTCCTTTCTTGTCGGATGCAAACATATCATAGTATTTTTGTGCATACTCAGTCCGCCTTGCCTGAACGGCCAGGTTGTCCTTTCCTGCCGGGCGCTCAAACTGAAGCAGAACAGCGTCAGATGCCTCATGCACAGATGTCGCACTCATAAGCGTCACCAGGATGCCCTGGAAGCTCTCTGACAGCTCTTTGATAAGGAACCTGAGCTGGGCGTTAATGTCACCAATGGACGAGCTAACAGCCTTACAGAAGGCAAGGAGAGCCTGCTTCCTTGACCAATGCGTCCACTGTGCCAGGCCGTAGCCAGCCCTGTCGTAGATGAAGTTTGTGTACTTACCGCTGTCCACAGCGGCGGTGTATGTCTCGTCCGTATAGCCAAGAGTCGTTTCATATGTGTTCTGGAGGTTCTTCGGATTCAGGCCACTTTCGGCGAACAGATTACCCATCAGGCCCGCCGCCCCAGCATCGGTTATACCCTGGGACTTCAGGAACCTCCAGATCGTAGCTTCGTTCACGAAACCACCTCCTATAAAACATTGATTTTATAGCCGTATACGCAGAATGGGAGCCGCCTCAATGGCGCGCTCCCATTTTCCATCATATATTCTTACTCGATTTTGAGCATAGCTGTCAAACCGTTTTTACTCTTCCTCTTCTTCTGTATGAGATTCCAGCTCTTTTGTAAAAAATTTCGGAAGCGCCTGCATTTCTAACGATGGAAAAGCCGTCTTGATTTCTTCGGGGGAATCAATGGCCGCATATATTTCCATACCTTTTTGAGACCATTCCATCAAAACATCTAAAGTCATTCGAATGCGTTCAATATCCTCTGGATTAGTGACATTTTTATCCTGAGCTAACTCAGCTGCTGCTTGAGCAGTCAGCCCTTTTATGATTTTTTTATTGGACTCTACAACCTGCTGCAAAATCTCGGTCTTCATTTCAACTTGTTTCACTACTTCTTCGTACTCTTTCAACTTCAGTGATTGGGCGCGAAGTGCATGGACCCTCCCTACGATAGCCGCTATGGTGCTCGTAATAAGATTTGCCACAGCGCTGCCAATGACCGTGAACGTGAGCCACGAAGAACCGACATCAACTCCGCGCAGTTTGATTTGCCCGCCATCACTTTGGAGCAACGGGCATTGTGTAAATACGATGTTTAAATCCTTTGTCAGCTCTGCCAATTCGGCTAAGGTTATATCTGGAGGCAGCTTTACATCAAAGCCATCGGATTCAACCTCAACGTCCAATGCCGCACACATACTTTGCATGACGAGCAAACTTGACTTAATTTCTTGTGCTGCTTGAGATATTTTATTTCTATCCGCATTGGTAAGAGCGCCGGGCTCCCCCTTATAAAATGTGTTGTGCGTGCTGTAGATAAGTTCGATTTGTTTATTAATCTCAGGAAATGGCCTGAGAGGCTCTAACAGAGCCACAAGTTTGTGCGCATTCCGACAGGAATATGCCGTAACATCTCCCCGGACATTTTTGTGTTCAACAAATATTGGGTCAACCCAGGTATCCAGTGCGTGCTTTACTAAATAAAACATTTCTTGTACTCTCATTTCCAACACCTCTTACTGTGATATCATAATTATATAATACAATAAGAGATATTTCAACAATAAATCAGGCTTTTCTACAAAATCAAAGAATTTTGTAATGTGGCCGTTTTTCTTTGCTTTTTTGCTGCAATAAGAAAGAGCCGCCCGCAATGGACGGCGCTAAATCTTGCTTAGCAATACATCATGGCAAGGTGCTCAAGCTGACTTTTTGCCTCCTCTTTTTCTGTATAGTCCAAACTCGTATCAAGCTCGATTGCCGATATATCACTGTCTGTCACCAGTCCGTAGATATAACCGCTACAATGGTCGCGAACATATTGGTCGGAATCAAATGTTGTGATGGTAATGCCGAGACAGCAGGGCTGCTCCGGGGCCAGAACCTCCTGAGCGGTTCCAGCTTCAGAACAATACGCTGGGATTCCATATATACCATAATCGGAGAGAGTTCAATAAAAATTATCTGCTTGTAATTATTTTGTGCCCGTGCAAGAAATATAACGAACATTGAGTGTCCCAGGTGAAAGGTTTGTTGTAGTATAGAAATCTTTTGTAAACCTATCAATATATAGATACGCCGACTGAGATCCACCGCTGGAAGGTTTATTGTTTTTGCTCGTTGCCGTTGAACTCCCCGCATTATAAATCCCGTAGGCGTATGATGTAGAAACATTTGATGTGTATATGTAATCAATCCATGTATATCCGCCGATAGAGTTGCGCTGGCCGGAGGACGTGAGTGAAAACGATTTGGTGGCGCAACTCCTGTCGAGAAAACTCATTAGCTCGCTATTTGCGTATACGGCATCCCGGTGTTTTTGAGAGTCGGCGACACAATACAGAAAATACGGCGCGTTCAAGCATTGGTCGAAATTATCCTGGTTCAGTACGTCTGCCACGAAAGTTGTGTTTTCATTCAGCAGACCCATGCTTTGCTTATTGTCATGTGCGATATAGCAAAAAAGTTTTTATATTGTATCATAAAGACACCCCATCAAACCCCCTAAAAACCGTTGTGCAACAACGGTTTTTAGGGGGTCATTTTTTTCAACACGCTGCGTACTGTTTTATTGTGCCTCGGACATCACTTGCCTGTGGGAAGTCTGTCTCTCCCTCATGACCCAGTTTACTCTCTGCCTCACGCCGACCTCAACGGCACAACTGGGGCAATATTTTTGCCGCCTGCCCCTGGCGGGTTCCTGGATTTTAACCGTGAGCCCGCAATTCTCACACTCGAAGTATGGGCCTCCGTAGTATTTGAGATACTGATAGCCCAGGTTTCTAAAATCCTGGATATGTAATGCCGCCTCTCCGTCCTCCATGGAGACGACCCGGACATTCAGGTTGTCGATTTTCTTGGAGAACCGAATCATCCCGGCGGCCTTCAGCTCGGCGAACATGGCGCTCTGCCGCTTGATTGAGGTGCTGATGTTGGCCATCTGCATGATTTCCCGGTCGGACGTGTTGACCCAATGGTCGTTCTTCTCCGACACGGCGTCCCAATACTTCGCTACACAGAGAAGGGCGAAGGCGAGGCGGCGGAGCTGCCTGCCCTCCAGCTTCTCTATGGCCTCCATCTCCTCGACTGAGATATCAACGCCATCCATTTTGATGATGCGGTACTTATCCACGTTCTTTGTGATTTTGTCCAGCACATCAGACCAGCCGGGCAAAGAAGCGGACGGGTCACACTGAATCAGGAACGTGTCAAGCATCTTCCGAATCTCTTGCTTGCTATACTGGTTGGCGAAGTAATACTTCGCCACTCTGTTCAGTGTCTCCACCGGGTGCTTACCCAGGTCATGGTTGTTAATCATGCGCTCCGCCCACTCATATTCGTTAAGGACAATACTCATCCACTACCTCCAATCTCGTTTCCTGCAAAGAGAATGTATTTCCGCCATACTCGATGTCCCCGTCAGGGTCAATCATCGGGTAGGAAATCACGCCTTCGTTCCTGCGCAGTAGATTCTGGATAATCTCTCCGCCGCACATTTCCCATGCGAACCGCTTGGTCGAACTCTTGGTGTAGCAGATATCCAGCACGATGTCGCAGAGAGCGAATCTGTTCGGGCATACCTTCACACACTCCTGCTCGAACTCGGCCCGCATTTCCGACATCCTTGAAAACGTGTCGTACTCATCTACCCGCTCATAGTTGGCGAACACCGCATAGCTGCGCAGCCGCTTATTGTAGCTCTCATACAGCTTGGCGATAGCGTTGTACTGCGAGCGCGTGTACTCGGCGCCGCTCTTCATGATGGTGTAGTCGAACTCGGTGGCGGAGTTGTGTCTGCCCAGATACCCATCGAACTCTTCCTCGAACCGACGGCAGATCCGGTTCATCACACAGTCATTCATGCCCACGGGCATCCGTTTTTCGTAGTAGCGGAGGAAGTCCCTCTGGCGTTCGGTGCGCTCATCCTCCGGGGTGTCATACAGCTCATCCACGGTCATCTGGAACTCCCGCAGGGCATTCTTGTTGGTGTTTTTTATGTATGTATTGTACTGCTTCATCAGCGCCGGATAGATAATACGCATGAAATAAGGTTTCTTATCTGCCACAATGTCCTGATAGAAGCGGCGGCGCTCCGGGTCTTCAATCTGATTCACGCTGTGCCGGTCATGCCACTCACGGGGCATCGGCTTGGCAATGATACCCTTCGCCTTATCAATGGCGTTCTGCTGGAAGAGCTGTCCGCACTTAATGCGGTAATCCAGCTCCTTATACTGGGGGCTGTCCTTGTCGAACTTGGCCTGGACATCGAACATGGAGGTTATCCAGTTGGTGGTCTTCCCGATATCGTCGCCGAAGCTGTCGATGTTTGCCTGGATGAAGTCAGCTTCAGTCACGATGCGCTTCTCACCCTTACGCTGGACACACATCAGCGCAGGGAGGACTTTCAGCCGGTCAACCAGGATTTCGTTGTCCGTCAGCATAACAAGGTCGCCATCCTTGTCCATGCCATTCAAAGCGTGGGCGGCGGTGTCCCATGAGTTGAACAGGGTGCAGGTGGTCATGTACTGATACCAATACCTCGCCTCAGAGCTCCGGTTGGGGTAGACCAGCCGGATGTTGTTGTGGCAGGTCATAGGGGCACGGAAGCAGGCCAGCTTCTCGGCGTCCTGGTCATACCAATACCCGTTGTAAATCTCGCCAGCCTTCAAAAGCCCGGTGACCTCCAGCCCAAAGATGTGCTGGCACAGGGAATAGGGGTCTCCAGAAACGATGGAGTAGTTGCCGTGAACCTTGAGCACCCCCACCTTCGCCTCGTTGATGCGGTTCTTAATCATCTGGTAAATGTTGCTCTGGATGTAGGGGTCGTCAATCATGGAGGGCTCAATCATCACCGCCCTGGCGAAGTCATTGTCGGCCCGCTCCACGCTATCGGCGTTCAACCCCGCTCCTTTGAGGAACAGGATGGTCTTGGCGAAATCGGCATACAGCACGTCCTTCATTTCGTCCATGGTCGGCTTGATGAGCCGCTCGATGTCGTCGTCGCTCAGGTCGTAGCTCTGGATGAACTGATAGTTCAGCGTGCGCTCACCCTCCAGCTCTCGGGGGCAGTTCTTTGCGATGCCGAACGTGTACCCATTCTCCATGCAGTTGGAGATATAGTCGTCACAGCTCGCATAGCTGTCCCATAGCTTCAGCATGGAGGTCGTCAGCACCAGCTCGACATCCCGCACGTCCACCTCATTGCCCCAGGCGTCCTTGACCATATACGTCCTGGCTACCTTCTCGGCAAAATCCAGGAAGTCAAACGTGAAGACCATCCCTTTCTCCCAGGAGAAACGGGTGTTCACGCCGGAGACCATGTAGTCCAGGCCAAGCTCATCGCTCCACCGCTGAGCCAGCGATGGCAGCATCAGGCCGTAGCTGTCGGACTCGTCCAGTTGGACAAGCACCTGCCTGCGCTCCTCCATGACGGGCTCGACCGTACCCTCGTCGTTCAGGTAAACGATGTCGGACAGGAACTCCGTCTCACAGTCGCTCACGACCAGGACGCCGTTCGGCATGGACACAGGAACCGATGCGCTGCAGGTCAGCGCCTTATACGCCTCCAGCTTGGCCGGAACCATTTTCATCTCCATGTTGCGCCCATTGTCGATACGGCGGCGAATCTCCTCCGCATGGCGCTCGCTGATGAACACGATGGTCTTATTCTTCACACCACCGTTTGTGCCAAGCAGCCGGACATACCGAATCCCGTTAATGCTGAATCCACGGCAGGCCCGGTGGTAGTCCTTCTCCTTATCAATGATGACGCAGAGGTAGTCGGGCTTGAACTGGATGGTATCCAGCTTGGCGTAGAGCTGCTTGATACGCCGCTGGGTCTGCACGCTGTTGTCCTCTTTTCGCAGGCGCTTGATTTCCGCCTTGATAGCTCTGGCGTTGGCCTCGGCATCTGTAATGCCGTTTAACTTGTCCAGCCAGCGGAGCACCTGGCTGTCGGCCAGCGAGATAACCTCGTCATTCCGGCGGGCTTCTGTTATAGGCAGCGTCAGCTTCCACTTCGCCTTGCGCAGTCTGCTGCTATGCAGCTTGTATATGTACTTCTGACAAACTAACTGCTTCGACAGGGCAGTTCACCTCTCTTGCAATATATTTAATTGAATTGATGTGCTAAAAAAGAAAAGCCTTACTGATTGTCTTCGTCCAAATACTGAAACCATTCCTCGTAGAACCTTGACCGGTGCTGCTCTATGTACTCCTCCATAGCCTCATCACTCTCCATGGGGTCGATGTCTTCCTCCTGGGGCGGAGCGTAGTCCGCGTCCCAGTATTGATATGTATCACGCAACGGTGTCTTCTCCTTTACTTGTTTCGTTAATCCAGTCGATGAGCAGAGCTCTCATACGCCTGCTCGGTATGTATAGAGTAATGGGCTTTTCATCCCGGATGGCGCTCCGCCAAATCCATTGGAGCATCTCGGACAACGCATAGGCATCCCGGTTGAGCTCAATGTTCCGGGAACGGAAGAACTTCAGAATGTTCGGGTCGGCAAAACGATTGACCATGTAGGCCACATCTGTTCTGTCTTTATAGCGGTTGGTGGCTCTGGCGCTGGTCTGGATGAAGTTCTTGCGGAATCTTCCGGTCTTGGCGTCTACCAGTTTATGGGCATCTCTCTTGAAACACGTCCACATCCGCGTATCAGTACTGCTCTCGTCCAAGCCCTGGAAGAATCTCTTCATTCCATTACGCAAATCGCGGATGCTGGGGTCATTGTATCCGCGTTTATCATACCACCCATTGGACAACGCGTAAAAGTGATTACCAACAGCGTTAAGCCTCTTATCGTCAACAATGGTTATCAACTTGGAGTAGTCAATAGGAGGTGGGGCGTCCGGCCTATCTGAAAAGCAGAACCCGGCTCCGTCTTTTTCCACGCCGACAACCTCATATTCAAAGCCGAAGAACTCCAGGTACGCCTTCTGATACTGTCCGTCAAAGAGATAGGTCAGCATAAAGGCTTTGTCAAAAGCTCGGAGCAACTCAGGATTCAAAATATTCATTAAGGCTGAGTCCAGCCGGAACAGGGAACCGGTATCGGCCATCTCCTTATAGTCGTAGAACCGTCCTGTGTACTCTGTATCCTTCCAGCGGATATGGCCGTTTTCACCCACATCCGCAAGTTGATTTACTATCAGCTCGAAATCCCGATTGGAGATATTGAGCCGCTCAATGACCTGGATACTCTCATCTATAATAAGGGAGTAGTGCTGCTCCCGAACAAGTCCAATAGCCTCGTTGTCCATCAGGTAAAAGAGGGAGTGGGTGGCTGCCACATTGTGGCCTGCTCTCAGGTGGAGCTTCAGCTCAGTGGACTTGCTCATGTAGTCGCTGTCCGGCTGGTCAAAGTCGCAGCGCTCGCAGATGCGGCCGACCTCGTCCAGATATGGAGTGATGTAGAGGAACCGCTTCGTACCCTTGTTGCGGTTCATGTATCGGATGGCGGCGGACGACTTGCCGCGTCCCATCCTCGCATCAACAACAGTAATGTGGTTCATTTTGTTTGAAATATCACCCTTTCTTAAAAAATAGTTGAAAATAAGAAGCGAAAATGTTCAGGACACTCTGCGGGGACTCAGCAAGTTATACTGTCGTTTAAAAGAGTGTGATTTAACTTGATGTGAGTTGCTTTTACTTAATATGAAAAGTCCCTTTCTCTTTTAATAAGACCCATTCCACAAACCATTGCGGGACAAGGCTTTGCGGGAACGGCCAGGACACTCTCACTGTCCTAAAGTGATTTTGGATTCAATTTTCAAGGTACACGGGGTGGGCTTTGTATGCTGCTCCTTGCAACATATTTTATTGTCTTGAATTTGCCATTATTATAGCACACGAAGCTCTTTACCGTCAACTCAATAAAAGAAAAATTATCAAGAAAACCTGTCCAGATTGAGGGCAAGGAAAACCTGCCGGGGTTAAGCCACTTTCTCTTTTGGATGCCATGCCTTTGCCACACAATCAGCCACGCAAGTGGCTTAACCACCGATATCTTCCTGGACAATATTACATAAAAAAGTTATAGAAGGCTGACAGAATGTGCGGAAATTGAAAAAAATAAGGGTGTCAGTTAGATGAACCGACTACCACAGTATGGCGGGGTGCTGGGGGCCGAAAATACCATAACCACCCCGCCCTACTTGCCATAGCGGGAAAAGGGCAAGTAGACGGCAAGGCAGACGGGCAGGGCAGACGGACGGAAAAGCAAGGCACGACAGGCCGACAGGGTACGCCCATTATAGGCATGAAAAATAGCTGTAAAAAATGTGTTGACAAGCTGGGAAAAATGTGGTACTGTATTGGTGGACAGCGGAAATCACTGTCACACAACGGGGTATAAAAACAGCCGCCCAACGTCTCGCACACGTTGGACGGCCTACCCCAAACAAATTTGACACGCCGGAAAGACGGCGAGAAGGGAAATTTACCATGAAAAACCCAAAATTGAACATGTTCGGGGATAACGGTAGTTTATCCGAAAACGCCGGGAAAGTCAAGGATTTTGACCAAACAAAACGCAATTTTGAGATTGCGCTTGCAAGCGGTCAGGACTACTCCGGGGCGTTGCTGGAATTGTCCACGGCTATTGCATACTCCGTTGTTCGCAAGTGCATTGACCCGCAACGCAAGACCGCCGCAGACCGTGAAACCGTCAGTAACAACGGATTGAACCCCGCTATGGTTGAACTGCGCCGGGGGATTGCTTTCGACCGCCGCACGCTGGACAACACGCAGACCGCCGCCGCCAAGGCTACCAAAATCACCTACACCCTGGACGGCGACCCCGTGACCGTGACCGCAGACAAGGACGCAGAAACCGCCCTTAATGCCCTAATCGGTGAAACGCTTTCGGACGGTATCGACCTTGTACAGACCGCCGCCCTTGCCCTGTTGGAGCAGGCCGCAGACCGCGCAGACGGCCCCGGTTGGCTTGACCGTCCCTATACCGTGCGCCGCTTGTCTCGCCGTGTCTACATCAAGGAAACGGACGGGGCCGCCTATCGGGACGATGAAACCACCCCGGCGCAAGAGGTGTACCGGGCCGTCAGGCGGGCCGTCCAAGAGTCCCGCGCGGTCCAGACAGACCCCCGCAACGGTTACACCTACATTGAGGACTTGACCGCCGATGGGCTGGACACCATCTATTACCGATTGCACAAATACGCTGATTTGGGCGGGTATGCACACAACGGACAGGATGGGGGCACACTCCCCGGCGCTCCCGCTGGGTTTGGACAGGGCGGGGGACACTACACCGCAGACCGACAGACCGTGAACGACTACGACGCACTCATTGAGAAGTTGGACTTAACCCCGCGCCAGCGCGAAGTGTTGGAATTGCGTATGCAGGGCAGGGGATATAAAGCGATTGCGACCTATCTTGGAGTGTCAGACAAGGCAATCAAGAAAACCGTGTTGCAGATTCAAAAAAGAGCTAATGCAATCGGGCTTTCCCCTGACAAATGAACAGACATTCCGCACCGGGCGGGGCCATACGGCCCCGCCCTTTTTGCGTCTGGACGGGCAAGGCGGGACACGTCCAGCGGGGTGCAGGGACGGCCCCCGCCGCTCCACCGCAGACAGGGTTCCCCCCTTGCGGTTAGGGGTGCAGGGACGGCCCCGCTGGGGCGGTCAAGCCCTGCCGTTGTCCAGGGAACACAAGCGGAGATGTCCGCCACTTCCCAAACGGGCAACAAGTCCGACTGAGGGACTATAAAGCACAGTATAGCTGACATATTCAGCCGTCGCTGGTGCCGTGAAATTAAGCCACGGGTTCGAGATTGTGAAAATCCCCAGAGGTTTGAGCCTATGAACCTAAGTGCGGCTTGCATAACTGATGGCTATGCGTGAACGACCGAGGACGGTCAGTAGTATCGTCCGAACTCCCCACCCAAGGGTGTACGGCTCCAAGGAGCTGGGAGCGAGGGCATATAGGTATGAAAGCCCGATTTGGTTTAGTATCGTGAATCTGAGGTTTTTGAGCCGGGCCGACGAATAGCAGAAATGCTATCAAGCGGCAATGAATACCACGACTGGCAGTATAGGGTGTCTTTACACCCTATGGCCTGAGTGTGGAGCTTCCGGCGCCGGTCCGGTTTATCATTGATAGAGCCGCTGAGGGCAAGCCTTTCGGCGGCTCCTTTGAGTGATAAACCCTGAACCGTTTACGCTCAAAAATCTCACTGAAAGGGGTATGTAACATGACCAGGGAAGGGAACATAGCCAAACTGGCGCAGTTGAAGTCTGAGGTCGAGGGAATCGTCAAGACCTACAATGACGCCATCCAGAATGGCCGCTTTGAGGAGAGCACCAAGGCCGACGGCGCTATGGCCGAGAAAATCAACGAGTACACCGCCACCGTGCGGGATATGTGCTTCGAGGATTGCAAGGCCACCGACGACCCCATGCTCACCGCCGTCAAGACCCTGTCCTACGTCACCATCGGCGTGAAGGACGAGAAGATGGGCGATGACAAGGTCCCCGTCCGCACCGTCGTCGATAAAGAGCGGGCCATCGACCTGCTCAAGCTCGACAAGTATTGCGGCGGTATCGGCCACGACAAGGAATGGATGCACGTCGCCCAGAAGATGAACTTCCTCCTGACCTGCCAGAAGGCCCGTGACCTGGGCCTCGACCCGCAGAAGGTCAATGACTCCTACGCTATGTCCGAGATTGCCCGGCAGTTCGAGATGGGCAAGAATCCCACCAGCAAGACCAATATGCTTCGCACTTTGCAGATGGTCGTCACCGCCATGCTGGGTGACGGCTATAAGGCCACCAGCCATGATGTCAACTTCCTGTTGTCTGTGTATAGCCGGAAGAACCGCAAGGCATTGGTGGTATCCTGCGCCAATCACCGTAGCTTCCGGGGCTACATCGCCGAGGTCTGCCACCGCATCGTCACCGGCAAGGAGTACGAGCTGGAGTACAAGACCAAGCGGGAGGGCTAATCGCCCGCCTGACAACTGAATATCGGGTTTTGAAGAACCGCCGCAAGTCCAAGCCTGAAGGGCAGTCCAATGACGGAATGGGTTTTTGTAGGCGGTTTTTCATACCCACAAGAGCCCCGTCTTGTTTTGGCCGCTGCGCTGGCGATGGCATATACCGACAAGAGCGGTTTGGACAGTAATATCAAGAAGACACTTCTTGCACTAAAACGTAGCCCATATCGCTTCGAGAAAAAAACGGAGGTAGAGCCGATGAACGAGTCTGACCAGCACAAACCGAGTGATGGCATTCCCGTAACAGATCACGGAGACCTGCTTCTTTCTCCAGAGCTTTTCACACATATGATAAAGACGGCGGTAAAAGAGGCGGTGTCAGAGGTTTTATCAAAGGTACAAGTGGTGGCGGCTGTTCCGCCCGTTCCGGCTCCTGCCGTTTCAGTCGCGCCTAAAAGGCGTTTTTCTGCAAAGATGAAGAAGCCGGCAGAGTGGGAGGCGATTTTGGCGCTTTGGAAAAGCGGCGATCTGAGCGCGGCCGACGCCGCAAAAATGGCCGGTATGTCTGAATCCAGTTTTCGCAATTACTCCAGCGGAAAGAAGACCTTCGATTGACAACCGCAGGAGTGGGTTTTATAATGGGCGTATCGGGTAAGGAGGCGGTACAGTGCAAAATTTTGACTTTGGACCTTCGGAGTTCGACGCATTTGTCGAGAGCCTTGCCGACCTGCGTGAAGATCGCGTGTCGGTTCTGAACCCCAACAGGGTTCAGGCGATGCAGTTTTCCTATGCGGCAATTCAGAAAGTCCTTCTGGAATCCGGGTGCGATGCGAAAGTGACGTGTAGGCAGAGCGAACTTGCTCCTGATGTTGGAGTGGTTGAGGTGGAGGGAAAAGAAATCGACCTAAAAAACCTTGCGTGGTTTTGCCGCGCCGCCGAGTTTGCCGATGCTACGGAGGTTTATCCGTTGACAAACGGAAAGGTCAGGATGGCATTTGGGTTCAACAGACTGCTCAATTCGCAAACAATCGAATCATAAACGTTCGGAAAAGCTGCCAGTTTTCTGGCAGCTTTTTTATTTGTTGAGAAACTGCGCAAGTATAAGGCGTGGAAAATGGGAGAGGAGTTGAATATATGTCTATCGCCGAACGCAACCAAAACGCTATGGCCTATATCGAGAAGTGTGAGCGACGCCGTCAGAGGAAGGCTCGCCGCCGTCAGCGCCGGTTCGACCGATTCATGCGGACGGCAACGCTGTTTGCCGGTGGTATCTGTGCGCTTGCCGCCGTCATGGCGCTGGTCTGATACGCAGGTAGAAGGTCTCCCGATTGGCCGTCGGCCCGGTTCGAGTCCGGGTGCCTGTGCGCCGTGCGGTCGCGGGCGCTGCAGAGCCCAATCCGCCATGAGGGCGGGGCGGAGTCGCCGCCCCGCCCGGTATCCCCGAAAATTCTAAAGCGAGGTTCGAGGCTGTATGGCTGGCACGGTACGATTCCGTGGGGCGGTTTTCGCCTAACGCTTAGTCCGCGCATGGTGATTGCAAATATAAACGGGGTCATGTCCAGGAATATTGAGGTAAACCTCCTCCCGCGGTGCGTTGGACGAATTGGTAGAGTCACCAGCCTTTCACGCTTCGAGGTGTTTCTGATCGGCGAGTTCCAGTTTTCCGCCGACACAATCAGCGAGGCAAACGCCGAGCTCAAGCAAGAGTAAAGGAGGAAGTCCATGAACAGAATTGAATTGGTCGGCGCTCTGGCACGGCGTACTGGTATGACCAAGGTTGACACCGAGGTTGTCACCGACACGCTGTTCCAGATTATCACCGACGCCATGGCGACCGGGGACAAGGTTCGTATCGACAACTTCGGTACGTTCGAGGTCAAGAACCGTGCGCCGAGGGTCGGCAGAAATCCCAGGGCAAACGTGCCCGTCAACATCCCCGCCCGAAGGGCGCCGAGTTTCAGTGCGCATAAGACACTGAGGGAGGCCGTGAATAGCGGCAAGTAACCCATCAAAAATTAAAGATTAGCTCGACGGACGAGCGTCCGGCTCATAACCGGCTGGGCAGGGTTCGATTCCCTGGTGATCCACCATGATTCAGAGCGGGAGGGTGATCGTATGATGGATGACGAAAAGAGAGAACGCATGGTGAAATGCGCTTACAATCCGCCGGGCGGATTTTTGTGCCAAATGGACGGATGTCCACCGTTTGACTGCTGGTGTTGCGAGGATTACATTGACGCCACAAAAGGCAACGAAGAAGTCGATGGCGAGATAAATAGCTTTGGAAATGTGCGGGTTTTTGTTCCTGCCGATGAGTTGTGGGGGTTTTATACCCAGAACAAGAAGCGTTGCCAAGAGGAAATGATTCTCATCGCAGAGAATACGGAAACTGGTTATGCGGTCTACATGACGGACGACGACGGTACGCTCATGTTCTCTGTGTGCCGTGGAGAGGATGCCCCGGAGTGCGAGGAGTACGTTTCGAACGGCACTGACTGTGAGGAATCTGCCAAAAGGTTGATTATGCGGTATCTCGTTCCGCTTACTGTGGTTGATGGCGAGGCTGCTTTTCCCGGCATTGACGATGATATGGAGGATAAGATGTATGAGCGCGAGGACGCGCTCGACCTGGCCATTAAGGATTTTCTCGCTGTTGTTTTACAGGAGCCTGATGGCGAGACAGTGTCTACTAAGTTTGGAGAGGACTTCACCCAGGAAGTTCTCCACCATATTCTGGAATACCTGACCGAAGTTCACTGTATCAAAATCTTTCGACCGATGTTCTTCCGGGATGACGGCACTGAGAACGAAATATACTCCGAGTATCCCTACGAGGAGTATACGTTTAGCGATGATGGGCGGGTCCAATAAACGTGGCGCAAAAATAACTGCTTCCCTTTTATGGGAAGCAGTTAACAGAATTTTGGTTTCATAGCTTGGAACCCAAAAATTGAATTAACACATCGGTTAAACCAATCACAGAGCAAATCACGTCTTCAAACGTCACACCCTCTTTATCGGCCGGAAATTTTTGACAGGCCATTGAAAAAATTTCCTCCTCATATTTGAAGGGGTTAGAAAACGAACTTAAAAACACGGTTGATTTTACCATATAGAGATATTTTATCATTTCGTTTTGAATCAGCGCCATATTTACTTCAGACTTTTCTTGAGCAGTATATTCCAACCTGAATTTGAATGTGCGTAGATGCTCCAAAATTTGACGCCTTTTTTCATTCGCCTTTTTGTGCATATCATGTATCGTTAGGAGCAGCATAAGGATAGTGGAGCAATTAGCGATGGTGGCTAAATTGAAAATGTCTGACATTGTTATGCCACTCCTTTCTGTTTGTAAAACTATATATACAAGCTTTCCTATGCTTTTTATCGGCTGGTTTAATAAAAACTTTAGCGATATGAAAAAAATTTATTGGATACTGGATATGAGATAGGTGTGACGCGGTAATTTTGCACTTCAAAGCGAAAGCTTGATGATGTGTATGCTGTGAATATCTCAACAGAATGACTCGAAATGGATTTGGCGTTTGCATTCAATAAAATAGTTCTTCTACCTAACAAAAGATGGCTGCCTTGCTTTCACACAAAACAGCCATCCACCGGAATTAAACTTTTTGTTCCATAAGCCAGATAAGATCTTCGATCAAATCACACGCTGTATAAATTATATCATCGAGAGTAACACCTTCCGTATGTTGCATATACAAGCGGCAAGCATTTGAAAAATGGTCTGTATGATACCCAATCGAGCAGAAAAAGGAGTCGAAAGCTATAATTCCTTTTGTAGCACAGAGATAGTCCGACATCTCATCTCGTATTGCTTCTACATTTTTCAGAGAGTCTTCTTGGACAGTATATTTTAATTTCTGCCTGAACTCACGCAGCTGCCTCAAAATATCCCTTCGCCTTTCCTTTGCCCTTGCACGTGCGTCTGCAATGGCCAGGAGAAGCATTATAACTGTGGCCCATGCAGTGACAGTATTGGGGTTTAATACGTTTGTCATTTTTTGCCTTCCTTTCCTTTCTTTTGTGTAGGTGCGAAGGTTCCCAATCCCTTAATAAGTATATCGTTCAACTTCTCCAGAACTTTAATGGGTTACGGAGAATTTTATTCTGAACTGCCTACCGTTATTGGCAACGAAGTATGGTGGCTCGAATCTATCATCATACGCCAGTCTTATAATACCCAACGCCGTGGGTGGAACAATGATTGGGCGGAACGAAAGCGAGGTGTGCCTAATGTGGGAGACGGCATTTGACCTGTCCATGCTGAACGACTCAAAAGTCATTGTGAACTGTCCCAGCATTGACCTTGTTGAAAGCTTTATGAATGTGTTAGCAGAAAACGGGGTCACATGGTGTGGAGGAGAGGCCCCGAACAAATACAACTCGAAATGGAATAATAATAAAGAAGAAACCTGCTACTGGATTGAAAACGGGACTATGACGTATGAAAACAAACAGTATGCAGAGGAATACGCCGATGATTTTCCAAACCACATCAAATGTACGTTTTACGGTGCCGATACCACGGATTTTGAGATAGCGAATGACGACGACATTAGGAAGTTTCTTGGTATTTAAGGAGGGGTGAATATGTTTGTCCACATTGAGACTCAAAAAGAATATAAAGACATCGGCGAGGCACTTTTAGAGCTTTGTGGAAATACGACTTGTAACAGTTGCCCATTTAATGACGCTGTCCCTCGTGAGATGTCTTGCGGTGAGTTCGTAGATACAAGTCCAGAAACGGCCATGGGATTATTGGGGTTGGAAGAAAAGGAAGACAGTGCCTTTGAGTTTGATGAAAAAGCCTTCAAAAATATGTTGGGACTGAGCAGATGAGTGGTTGATGGCGTCAGTCTTGAAAACCGGAGGTGGTTTACAACCGCCCGTGGGTTCGAATCCTACCATTTCCGCCAACTTGAACGACCCTACCCAATCTGAACAAATCGTTGTCAGTTGTTTGGATTGAGTAGGGTCGCTCTTTGCCTGTAACCATTGTGTTTCAATGGCTACAGGTTCTTTAGCTATGAATGCCATGTGTCACTGGCCAGATACAAACAGACCCAAATCAAGGAGCAAAACGTGCAAAGGAAAGAGTCTGAATCCCTATTGACATCGCTTATATTTGTCTTGTGTCTCGCAGCTTATGGCATTCCCTGTTGACTGGTATGATGTTAGAATTCTCAATATACAGTGCAGACACTACATCTGAACTTGCTTTTACAGGGGTTTGAATTGCAATGGCAGGGGAAGTATTTCATCTGTTCTTTCTAAATACATTAATGACCAGTTCATTTTGTACGTTTCCTCATATTTTGTATCAAATAGCTCCAACAAACTTGCACCATATTCGATTAGATATTGAGGTGTTAAATTTAATATAAATCCAAACGGATAAACTGCTAAGTCTGAAGCACAAATAGCTTCAATACTCGCTCCCGCCGTATACGATACAACGCAAGGACCAACCATTAATTGACCGACATTTGGTGGTGTCAAATATATTCGCAAATCAAACTGAGTTTTGTCAATAGTATTACTTTCTTTATCAAGCAAAAACTTGTCAAATCCTAATCTTTGGACTTCTTCCAATGGCAACAAGCTACAAAACATGGTTACTACTTGCTTTACAAACGCCAAAGCCGGAAGTTTTTGCATGGAAAATGTTAAAATTTCACTATGCTTTAGAGGTGGCCTTTTTTGCAAATCATATGCGACTTCTTTCGCAACCTCGCTATACACATCTGCATACCAGGCCCCAGTATTGTTATTACAGCTTTCACAAAGAGTATATTTCCCCATTCCCTTCTGGAGATTTATGTATCTGGATTTTCTCCTGCATACCTTTTAATGACATCATCACCGGTATAGACCTTAGCCCGTTTCCTATTCAATGCACTTTCGGGAGGGATATGCTCAAAGGAAAGTTTTCCGTAGGTCCCACATATATGGCAATAACCCATTCGATTTTTATTCATCTTACACCTCTTTAGAGTTTTATTATGTTGACGAATATTCTTCTTACTTGCTTCATTATAGCATATTTTGACAAGATGAACATCTCCTAAATACAAAGTTTTCTAATTTGTTTGCTTGTGATGTACAGGAATCTATGTATC
>CAJULM010000014.1 GCA_910587285.1 uncultured Oscillospiraceae bacterium
CATGGGGAACAGCACGTTGAAGCCGTCCATCCGCTTCTTCCGGGTGACGATGTCCATGGCGGTGTAGGGCCGGGGATGGCCTACGTGGAGGCCCTGGCCGGAGGGGTAGGGGAACTCCACCAGGCCGTAGAATTTGGGCTTATCGCTCTTGTCCTCGGCGGCGTACACCCTGGCGTCCTCCCAGCGCTTTTGCCACTTGGGTTCGATGGCCGCGAAATCGTATTTCAATGTGAACACTCCCTTGGGTGATCTTTTTCAAGTTAAGATATTATATAGGAAACGTGGAGAGATTGCAAGCGTTTGGGCAAAAAGTCCCTTTTAAGAAAAGTGCTGCTATGTTACAACTTCGGCAGTTTCTACAAAAGCATGTTGATACAGTCATCATGATATGCTATAATCTGAACGGCAAAAAAAGATTTGGAGGATAAAACCCATGAAGATTAGAAGATCAGCAGAGCATGAGTTGTTGAAATTGTGGGGATATGAGAGTATTCATACTGCTTCTTCTAATGCAAAATTCTTTTGTGACAACATAAAAAGAGGGAATGCTGAATTTTGGACGCTCGACTATGATGGAGAACTGGTTGGAGAACTGTATGTTTTCTATGACCTTGAGGACAAAGATTTTGCAGATGGCAAAAGAACTGCATATCTTTGTGCATTTAGAGTTAGAACAGATTTCCGTGGTCAGGGATTAGGTACAAAGCTGATCTGCCACGTGATGGAGCACATAAAGGATTTGGGATATCAACGGATATCTATTGGTGTTGACACCACAGATATGGCTAATATTCGTTTATATAAGCGGCTTGGTTTTACAACAAAGGCAAAAGAGTGTGCAGAAGATCCTTGCGACAGAGACGAAAATATGCAGCCGAAATCATGCCCTTGCTTTTGGCTGTTATATAAAGAGGTCTAAATATCTTATCAGCTAATCCCGATTTATTGGGCAGTCACCTTTCAAAGTGACTGCCTCTTTGGATATTTTGACGAATCGCTTTGTCAACTGTCATTGAACCATACAAAGCTGAAAAGGGAGGGCAAAAAAGGCCGGACGGCATGGAAAATCCCCGGCGCTGGCCGGGGATTTGGAAATTGAGACGGCCGTCTGGGATATCCCGGACGGCCGTCTTGTACTCGTTACGCCTGGGTCGCCGCCTCGGCCCGCGCCTTCTCCACCGCGCCGCCGGGCTTTTTGTCGCTGCTCTCGGCGGGGACCTCCGACAGACCGCCGATTCCGTTCACAGCGTCCGCGATGGTGCGCTCGCCCGCCTGCTTGGCGTGCTTGGCCACCTCGTTCTTGTTTTTCGGGCTGCGGTTCAGCACCGCCGGACCCTGAACGCAGCCGCCCATACAGGCCATGCCCTCGATGAAATTCTCCGGCAGTACGCCCTTGGACATCTTAATCAGCGCCATCTTGCACTCCTCAATGCCGCTGCACGCGATGGGCTTGGCCTCCACCGCGCTGCCACGCTCTTTCAAGGCCTGACCCACCGCCGCCGCCACGCCGCCGCCGGCGGCAAAGCTGCGGCCAAAGCCGCTGGCGTGGTCCAGGGGGATCTCCTTCATCTTGGTCACGTCGATCTCCTTGGCGGACAGCATGGAGTACAGCTCCTCAAACGTGAGCACCAGGTCCACGCTGGCCCGGGTGCGGCCCAGATGGAACTCCCGCTTTTTTGCCACACAGGGGCCGATGAACACCACCCGGGCCAGGGGATCCCGGTCCTTGATGTTCCGGCCCAGCATCACCATGGGGGAGGGCGTGGTGGACACCAGGGGCACCTGGTCGGGCATATGCCGCTCCACAAACGCCACGAACGCCGGACAGCAGGAGGAGGTCATGGGCCCGCCGCCCCGCTCCTCAAACTCGGCGGCCTCCGCCTGGGCGGTGAGGTCGGCGCCCAGCGCCACCTCCGCCACGTCGTAGAAGCCGATCTCCTTCAACGCCGCGGCCATCTGGCCGGGGGTGCAGTCAAACTGCCCCACAAAGGAGGGCGCCAGAATGGCGTAGACGTGGAGGCCCCACTTGTCCGCCCCCAGCAGCATCTGAATCACGTCCACGATATACGATTTGTCCATCACCGCGCCGAAGGGGCACTGAATCACGCACTGGCCGCAGGAAATGCACTTGTTTACGTCAATGTTAGCCTTGCGGTCAGGGCCCATGGAAATCGCTTTCACGGGGCAGCCGCGCTCGCAGGGACGCATATTCTTGGTGATGGCGCCGTAGGGGCAGGCCTCAATGCACTTCCCGCACAGGATGCACTTGGAGTGGTCAATGACGGAGCGGTGGTTCTCAATGCGAATCGCCCCCTTGGGGCACACGTCCATACAGCGGTGGGCGATACAGCCCCGGCAGGACGCGCCCACGCTGATCTCGGTGACAGGACATTCGTCGCAGGCGATGGGGAGCACCTCCACCAAGGCAGGGTTGGCTCGGTCGCCGCCCATGGCCATTTTCACCCGGCTGGTTACTACGGCCCTCTCTTTATAGATGCAGCATCGCATCTGGGCCTCCGGGCCGGGGATAATCTCCTCCGGGATGTTCAGCAGGTCGTTGCTTTGCAGCCGCTCGTTCCAGGCCAGGCGGGCCACGGCGGTAAGTACCTCGTCCTTCAGCTTTTGAACTGTAGTCTCGTAATGACGCACAGGCTTATTCCCTCCTCAATTATGTGGACGGCTGTTTGACAGTCCGCTTGTTAAAAAAATGTCGATTCATCATCTTGCATTATACCGTGGATGGGTTTCTGCGTCAACCCAAAAACCGGGATTTTGCATCAAAAATTTGTGGCGAATTTGGCATACACAAGCAGCTGCGCGCACCTTTTCCACCTCTGCGGCATAGTCTAAAATGAAAACGCGAGGCGCGGCCAGCGAGTTCCCTTCAATGCTTCAGCCCCGCCTCATTAGGAGGAGGCTTTTATCAGAATGCCAGAGATTCGGTACTTTTTAGGTGGAAACACACCTTTGGGATTTCACTCTCTCTATCATCAGCTCTCCGACCCAGCCCGTTTCCAGGCCGTGTACATCATCAAGGGAGGCCCTGGAAGCGGAAAATCCACCCTCATGCGCCGGGTGGGCCGCCACGCCCAGGCGGCTGGGCTGAATACGGAGGAAGTCCTGTGCTCCGGCGACCCAGACTCCCTGGATGCGCTCATCCTTCCCCAGTTGGGCGCGGCGCTGGTGGATGGCACGGCGCCCCAGGGGGTTGTGCCGTTAGTACATTTTGAGCTGTGTGGGTGGTACCACGACGTGGTCGTGGTGCCCTAATTTTAGAACTTCCAGTTTATTTTGACCTCTTGCTTGCCGGTGTTGGGATTTCGTTCGCCGATTTCAATGCGTTCAATCAAGCCTACCACCAGTTCCCGAGGAACGGTTTCCAACTTCAGCAACTTCCGCGCCTTTTCCATCAAGTCGGCTTGCTGCTGAGGTTGTTCCCGTTTTTCAAGCTCTTCCTCGATTTTTGCCAGCCGCTGTTCCAGGCGGCTTTTTTCGTCCAGAAAGGATCGGTTCAGCTCCACAAACTGGCCTTCGCTGATAATCCCTGCCACCTTGTCTAAATACAGCGTTTTCAGCGCCTGGCTTCGTTTTTCCAGTTGAGCCGCGAGGGTCTTTCGCTCCTGCTTCAAGGCTTTCTGCCGGGTGTCTTCCTGGGGCTGGAGATCGTTGGGGTTCAGCTCATAATAGGTCTGGACGTAGTAACGAATACGGTCGGACACCAGATCGATGAGCTGATCCAGCCGGACGGAGTGGCGGGTACACAGCCGTTGTTTGCCGCTGTCGGCGTACAGCTTGCAGCGGAGGTAGCTTCGCTTGCCGTTGGAGCACTTGCTCATGGTGGAACCGCAGTCGGCGCACTTCACCAGTCCGGACAGCAGATGGGCCTCCCCGGTGCCGTCCGTCCGGGTGCGCAGCTTCAACCCCCGCTGGACCGCCTGGAAAGTCTCCCGGTCGATGATGGCCTCGTGAGTGCCCTCTACCCGGTACCATTCGCTTTTCGGTGTGTCAATGACCACCTTGGACTTGTAGCTGACCTTCCTCCGCCGGCCCTGGATCATCACACCGGTGTACATCTCGTTGGTCAGGATGCGGCCCACCGTTACCTTGTTCCACAGGCCAAAATCGTTCTTGATGGGATGGTTGCAGGTCCAGCCCCGCTCCGCCTTGTAGCGGGTGGGGTTGGGGATACCCTGCTGGTTCAGCAGATAGGCGATGTTCTGCCGACCATGACCCTCCAGCGACCATTGGAAGATCTGCCGCACCACCTCAGCCGCCTCAGGGTCAGGGATGATGTGGTTTTTGTCTGCCGGATCTTTCTGATAGCCGTAGATGGGGAAGCCGCCGATGTACTTGCCCTCCCGCCGCTTCAGGTCGAACACCATGCGGACGTTCTCGGACAGGTCCTCCAGGTACCACTCGTTCACCAGGCCGTTGATCTGCCGGGCCTTTTTGTTGCCTTTGACCTCGGTGTCGGCATTGTCCGCCACAGCGATAAAGCGGATGCCCCAAATGGGAAACAGACCGTGGATGTACTTCTCCACCAGCTCCATATCACGGGTAAACCGGGACTGGGATTTGCACAGGACGATTTGGAATTTTTTCTGCTTGGCGGCCTTGATCATGCGGCTGAAGTCCGGACGGTCGCTGTCCACTCCGGAGAAGTCCTCATCGCAATAAATCGAGTAGATATCCCAGCCGTGTTCGATGGCGTAGTGGGTCAGCAGAAATTTCTGGTTCTGGATGCTTTCGGACTCGGGCTGGTGCTTGTCTTCGTCCTCCTTACTCAGTCGTGTATAGATCGCGCAAAGGATTTGTTACACCTCCTCAAAGGCGTAACTGCTCAATATCATCATACAACAAGAGCAGTCGGGCCGCAAGGATTTATTTGAAATGCCTTTGCCGGTAAAATGGCAAAGGCATTCAAAACGTATGAGACATGGATGAGGTAAACGACGTCCGTCTGATAGCGGAGGCTTCCGCACGGATGGCCCATTTCAACCCCGCCAAGTTGCTTTCCGGCCATCAAATTGACGAGGCCCTGGGACTTTCTCCCGAGGACTATGGTGCTAATTGTAATCGGAGCACGAAAAGACGATGAGGTCTACCATATTGCCCATAAACGAATCCAAGAGCACAATTTGAAATAAGAGTCATCAGAGGGATAACACACGCAGTGTTGTCCCTCTTCTCGTTTTGTTATTTCTGGAGCTCCTTTAAAAGCCAGGCAGTAATAGTCTGGCAAATCATTTCGTTGTCAGCCTTGAACGGTGGTATGTGAGATTCTTTCAAAATCAAAGAAGAATCTTTCATGAAAATCGCCTCCGGTAAACTATATGAAACAGAAAGTACAAAATATGATTGTAAAGTTGGGGCAGATATAGTATGATTAAGTCGATAACAGGAATTGAGTGTGAAAGGCAGATGGATCATGCTGCAAGCTAATTTATTGGAAGGTATTCCCGAAACCAGATATCTCTCAGCAGATAACTACAGGGTCTATCGAACAATTATGCGCATCTTCTACCTGGAGCACCAGAAGATGCACTATCAGATGGATCGGGACGCTGTTCTGATCCTGCTTCGAGGACAGGCTGTCTTTGCGGACTACACCCCGGAGCAGTTGACGCTTGACCTCCAGCAGCTGGTCAAGTGGAAAAACCTTACGCCTATCCAAGACCCGCGCAAACCCCGCACCATCGCTGAGTTCAAAAACAAGCAGTATCAATATATGATGTCTCAGACGGCCATCGAGGTCGAACGGCTGACTATCACGCTGGAAAATCTGTCCACCCGGACATCCAGTCTCTCTGCCAGTCCATTCCGTCGCATCCGGGAGGATCTGTATAAAGCGGAACAATTGGACAGTATGCCCCTCCGTGAGGTCAACGCCTGGTGGCAGGACCTGCAGGAGGACTTTCAGCGGCTGAGTCAGAACCATCAGGACTTTCTCCGGGAGTTCTACGGCCCAGGGATGGAAATGCAGATGAAATCGGTGGATTTTATTGTTTATAAGCAGAATTTAGTGCGATATCTGGAGGATTTTATTCAGGATCTCCAGCACAGCGCCGCCCAGATCGGCGCGCAGCTGGAGAAGTTCTCTCCAGAGCAGGTCACCCATATTTTAGACCTGGTCCGGCGCAGTGAGCTGGAGATCCCCCGCCCTCAGTCTGAGCAGTCCACCGACTGGGAAGCGGAGTTGCAAACTCGATGCCAAGGGGTCTGGCAGTCCCTGACCGACTGGTTCACCGGCAGCGATCCCGCCGCCCGGCAGGTGCTGAACGTGACCAATGAGGTCATCCGCAGGGCAGTGCAGAACGCTGCCCTGCTGGTGCAGATGGAGAACATGGGAGTGAGCAACAAGGCGGAGCTGCGGCACTTGCTCACCCTGTTTGCCGGGTTCAAAACGGTGGAGGAGGGTCATCGCCTCTCTGCCCTGGTATTCGGCGCCCAGCAGACCCGGCACTTTACCTTTGACCACATCCGGGAATCAGAGCGCATTGACCTCAGCCCCTACGACGAGCCGCCAAAGGACTACTCCCTCCAGCCCCGGACGCGTTCCTATAAGCCCCGGATGGATCGCTCCGGTTTTGCGGACAAGAGCGCCGAAAAGGCGGCCCAGCGCCAGAAGATCCTGGAGGAGGAACGGACCCTCCGTCAGGAGGTCATAGGCCATATCCGGGACGGGAAGCTGGACCTGGCCGCGCTGGACGCCCCCGTCTCCCCCGCTGTGCGCACCGTGTTTTTGTCCTGGATCGCCCTGGCCAACCTCAGCCCCGACAAGCGGGGGCAGACCCAGTATGGCCAGTCCTACCGGCTGAAAAAGCGGGGCAGTCAGACCTGCGCGCTGCGGTGTACCGACGGCGTTCTGACCATGCCTAGCTGCGTGCTAATGTTTGAGGAGGCCGGCCATGTATGAATTTCGCGCTCTGCTGGACCGGTTCTGGGTCACCCGGGCGGAGGACCGGGAGCTCTATTTCGGCCTGAAACGAGCCCTGCCCGATTACCGCAGGCTGGTCAACGAGCTGCTGGGCTGGAACCTGGTGGTCAATGAGTCGGTGGTCAAGCTGGAGAAGGTGCCGCCCAGGGCCATGTCCTGGATGGGAATCCAGTCCTTTCAGGAGCCGCTGGACTACTGCCTGCTGTGCGCCGTCCTGCTGTTTCTGGCCGACCTGGACGACGGCGCTCCCTTTCTGCTCTCCTCCCTGACTCAGGCTGTGGAGACCTTCCTCAGTGAGGTCCAGCCGGTGGACTGGACCCGGTTCCCCCACCGCAAATCCCTGGTGCGGGTTCTCCAGTACGCCCAGGAGGTGGGGCTGGTGCTGGTCTACGACGGGAACAGCGCACTCTTCGGCAACGATCAAAATCAGGAGGTGCTCTATGAAAACACCGGCCTGTCCCGGCACTTTCCGGTACATTTTGGCCGGGACATTATGGGGTGCCGGTCCATTGAGGATTTCGAGGCCCTCGCCTGGGAGGGGGACGAGACCGAACAGCGGCGGCGGCGGGTCTACCGACAGCTGGCGCTGGCTCCCGGCCTCTACTGCTCCGACCAGACCCAGAGCGATTACGACTACATCAAAAATCAGCGCCGTACAGTAGGTGGGAATCTGGATCAGTTTTTGAACGGAGAGCTTCAGCTCTACAAAAACGGCGCGTTCTTTCTCCTGTCCGAGGGTGAGCGCTGCGGGCTACTCTACCCCGGGATCCGGGCGCTGTCCGACGTGTCGCTGCTGCTGTGCGCCCAGCTGAGAGAACAGATCGAACAGGGCGTCTATCCCCGCCGGGCGGACGACACCGTGCTGCTTACCCGCCGGGAGTTTTTCCATGAGCTGGAGCGCTGCCGGTCCCGGTACGGAAACGGCTGGGGCTCCCAGCTGCGCACCTGTTCACTGGAACGCATCTGCCAGGAGCTAACCGTTTATATGGCCGATTGGATGCTCCTGGAGGTGCTGGAGGAGGACATACTGCTCTACCCGGCCGCAGGCAAACTGGTGGGGAGTTACCCCGCCACCTATCAAAATGAATCAAGGGAGGGGGAGGAAGATGAGCCGCTGGAAGATGAATAAGCTGGGATTCCTCAATTTCTGGTTGTACGACCAGGAGGAATTTCCCATCCATGACGGCCATATCCTGCTGCGGGGCAATAACGCGGCGGGAAAATCCATCACCACCCAGAGCTTTGTCCCCTTTATCCTGGACGGGGATAAGCGCCCGGAGCGGCTGGACCCCTTTGGCTCCCGGGATCGCAAGATGGAGTTTTACCTGCTGGGGGACAACGAACGGGAGGAGTCCACCGGCTATCTGTACCTGGAGTTCCGCAAGCCCGACGCGGAGGAATACCGGACTATCGGTGTGGGAATGCGGGCCCAGCAGGGAAAGCGGGAGATTGATTTCTGGGGCTTCTGCCTCCGGGATGGGAGGCGGATTGGGCCAGGCGGGCTGCATCTGTTCGAGCAGATGGGCGGGCAAAATCTGCCCCTCAGCAAGCGGAAATTACACCAGCTTATAGAAGACCCCAGCTGTTGGACGGAGAGCCAGACGGCCTACAAGGAGATGGTCAACAAACAGATTTTCGGCTTTGAGGACATCCGGCAGTACGACCAGCTGGTCCAGCTGCTGATCATGGTGCGGGCGCCCAAGCTGTCCAAGGATTTCCGCCCCACCGAGGTAAAAAAACTCTTAAATCTGTCCCTCCAGGTGCTGACGGACGACGACCTGTCAGCCATGGTCAGCACCATGGAGCAAATGGACAATCTGGAGGACACCCTCCACGGCTATCAGAGGGCCATGCAGGACGCCAGGATCATCCGAAACGAGTATAACCGGTACAACCAATACATTCTGGGCCGCAAGGGTCAGGCTTACCTGGAGGCCCGGAGCGCCGTTCAGCGTCTGCGCAATCAGCTCCGGGATGCGGAGGGCTTGCGCGGCAATCTGGAGCGGCAGCTGGATGAACAGTCGGAGCGAAAGCGGCAGTCCGGGACCCGGCTGGAGCAGGCAAGGGCCCAGCGGACGGCAATGGGAGATGACGACCTGTCTGCCAAGAGTGCCCAGCTGAAACAGGTTTTGGAGAACTGTACCCGGCTTGCCGCTCAGCTGGAACAGGGGGAGACCCGGCTCCAAAAGCTGGAGGATGGGATATCCAGGCGGGAAGTCAATCTGCGGACGCTGACCCGGGACTGTGACGACACACGCGCCGCAGTTCGTCGGCTTCTGCGGGAGCTGAACGATCAAAACGAGCTGCTGCGCCTGGGGCAGGAGCACGACCAGTATGTCCGTGGCCTCCAGGCGGAGCGGCTGGACACAGATCAGCAGGCCCTTCTCGCCGCGCTCCGGCAGAGGAGCCGGCAGATCAGCGAGGTTCTGCGCGCCCTGCAAAAATCAGAGGAGGCCAGAACGGTCTATGACAGCGCCTGTCAGGCATCAGACCAGGCAGCCGCCGCTGTAAGAGAGGCCCAGATCGTACTGCGGGATGCCAAGACCCAGGAACACGAGGAGAGGGACAAGCTGCTGGAATCCTTTACCCGCTGGCGGGATCAGAATACCCAGCTGGAGATCACTCAGGACCTCTGGCTGGATATCCGGCGGGCCCTTGTTGCTTACCATATTCCGGCGGATTGGAGCCCTGTCCGCAATCAGGTGGACGAATGTGTTCGGATACGGGAGTCAAACCTCCGGGTGCAGCTACTGCAAGCTGAAAACATTCTGAAAATCTTGCGGGAGGAGCAAAAGGAGAAGGAACGGGAATTAGAGCAGCTCAAAGCCCGGCCAGAGCCCATTCCGCCCCGCCGGGATTCCATCCAGGCCGCACGCCTCCAGCTGATGCTGCGGGATATTCCCTGCGCCCCACTCTATGAGCTGGTGGACTTCGCCCCTGACCTCTCCCAAGACGAGCGAGACCTCTTGGAGGCCCAACTGACCGACACCGGGCTGCTGGACGCCCTGGTGGTGCCGGAGGAACAGCTTCCCGCTGTCCGGGAGTTGCTGGAGGAGTATCCGGACCGCTTCCTGATTCCCGGACCTGCTGTAGAACAGCCTATTCGGGGCCTGATCCCCGACGCCAAGGGACACTTCCCCAGGGAAACCGCCGCCTGCCTCCGGGGGATATCCCAAGCCGATCTCAGCGCCGAGACCGCCCTTCTCCCCGACGGTCGGTTCCGCTACGGCATGATCCAGGGCCGCAGCCACGCCGAGGCCCCTGCCGGATTCGTAGGCGCCGCCGCCCGGGAGGCCAACCGGCAGCGTCAGATTTTCGAGCTAGAAGAACGGTTGGAGCAGTTGTCTGTAAGGGTGCAGTCTGCACAGACTGAGGTTTTGGACTGTACCGGACAGCTGGAGCAGTTGGAACAGGAGCGCTCCCGGATGCCGTCCGCTGAAGAACTGGACCAGGCACTGGTGCTGCTGGATCAGGCCCGCCGGGATCTGCGTCAGGCCGAGGAGGAACAGCAGAAAAAGCTGGCCGCCGAGCAGGCGGCAAAGCAAGCCTGGTCTGCACTGGAGGAAAAAACCGTCAGCCTCAGTGCCGGCCTGTCTTATGAGCGGACGGTCCCGGACTATGAGGAGGCTCAGGAGGCGGCTGTCGGCTATCGGGACACACTGAACGATTTGGAACACAGCCGTCAGAGGCTGGACTACGCGGTCCGCGCCACGGAGGATGAGCAAAATACCATCGACGAGCAGCGGGATCAGGCGGCGGACCAGAAAAAGGCCAATGACGCCGTTCAAAGGTCGTTGCAAGTCGGCCGGTCATCCGCCGAGGAGCTGCAGGCCTATTTGGACCGGCCAGAAAATCAGGCCCGAGTCCGCCGCCTGGCCGAGCTGGATCAGGAAATCGATCACCAGGATCAGGAAAACCGAAGCGCGGAAAAAGAGTGTGTTCGATTGGAAACGGAACTGGAAAACTCTGCTGAAACCATTGCCCGGCGTAAAGAAAATCTCTTGAACGCTACAATTGACGAGCAGGACACAGAAGGCTACTTTCTGGAGGACCTGAAGTTGGGCTTCTTCGGGCTGGATGAAACGCTGGACCTGGAGGAGCGCGCCCAGCAGGCAGTAAGTAAGATTCCGCCCGCCGACCGGAACTATACGCCGGAGCATATGGCTGACGCCCTGCGGAGTAACTATCAGAGGTCGAACAACAGCCTGTTAAGCTATCATCCTGAGATCAAACTGGTCTTTGATGCGCCAAATCAGCCCGCACACCTCCGGCAGCGCCTGTGTATCCTGTTGAAAAAGGGTGGGAAGGAACTCTCCCTCTATGACTTTATCCAGTCTCTCCAGACCGACATTGACTCCACCGGAAGCATTTTGGAGGATCGGGACAGGGAGCTGTTTGAAAATATCCTGACTGAGACCATCAGCCACAAGCTGCGGGCCCGCATCGAGGAGAGCGGCCAGTGGGTCCGGGACATGACCGCCTTGATGTCTGGCTTGACCACCTCCATGGGGCTGACCTTCAGTCTGGATTGGAAGGAGAAAAAGTCAGAAGGGGAGGGAGAACTGGACACCGCCCACCTGGTCACTCTGCTGAACAAGGACCGGGCTCTGCTTACGCCGGAGGACAGTCAGAAGGTCTCATCCCATTTCCGAAACAAGGTCAAGCGGGCCCGGGAGGAGGCCCATACCCAAGGAATGTCGGTCAATTACGCCGATCTGATCCGTTCGGTGCTGGACTACCGGGGCTGGTATGAGTTTCACCTGTTCTCCCAGCGGGGGGAAGATGCGAAAAAGGAGCTCACTGACCGGGCCTTCAATAAGTTCAGCGGAGGCGAAAAGGCCATGGCCATGTATGTGCCCCTGTTTGCCGCCGTCTCCGCCCAGTATCACAAGGGCGGGGAGGCCTGCCCCCAGCTGCTGGCCCTGGACGAGGCCTTCGCCGGTGTGGATGACCAGAACATCAGCGCCATGTTTGAACTGATGAGAACTCTGGATTTTGACTACATCATCAACTCCCAGGCCCTGTGGGGCTGTTACGGCTGCGTGCCGGACTTGGACATCGCCGAGATGCACCACCCGCCCAACGCCCCGGTGGTGACCATCCTACGCTACCACTGGAACGGGACCCAGCGGACACTGGAGGACAGCCTATGAGCGGACAGGCCAGGGCCTGCGCGGCCTATTTGAAGGATCACCCCGGGTACAAACGTATCATGCAGGAATTGCTGAAAAAATATCGCAGCTACGGTCGGCCAGCGGGAATCGTCCGGCTGGACGACGCCACCCAGGAGGAGTGCGCCGCCGCCCGGGGGGTCTTTGGCCGTTCCTTCTCCCCACCGCTGCGGTTTCAGACGGCACAGTTTGAGGCGGCCCTTCAGGAGCTCCGTTTTGGGAAAGTCTCTCTAAAAGAGGTTTTGGAATCCTACTTTGATACGGAGATCAGAACAAAAAATGAGTTGCGGAAAACAAAAAACAGCCGTTTTTCCTCCATACTGGCTCAGATATTGGAACAGACAGACAATGACACCTGTATCCGTTGGCTCCATACACTGGAGCAACCCCAGAGCGGCGGGTACCAGCTGCTCCGCCGGGAGGCCGCTAAAGACCCGGAGAAGACACGGCGCGGCCTGCTGCAGTCCTGCCGGAGTTTGGACTGGCTGGAGCGGCACACGCAGAGCGCAGTCCGACTGGCCGTTCTCAGCGCCCAGGCTACCTCTGATCCCCACGCTCTGGACAGCGGAACGTTGGTCGGAAAGCTGTTTTTATACCTTCTGTCCTTTTGTTCCGGCCTGGAGTTTCCGGAAAACGCGGAGCAGCGAGACGTCCTGTACTATGAAAACGGTATCTTGTGCGACAGCATTTCCAGCCTTGTCTCTCAGGTGGGGCTTGTCCTTTACACAGGAAAAGATGAGAGCCCCGCTTATCGGCTGTTTCGGAAAAGTCACGAGATATGTACCTTGTCCCTCGCCAATCTCTCTAGGCTGACCGGCGCACGCAGTCCTTCCGGACGGGTCTATATCGTGGAAAATGAAATGGTGTTCACCCAGCTCTGCGACCGCTCCGCCCAGTTCCACTCTCCGCTGATCTGCACCTCTGGCCAGCCCTCGGTGGCGGCGCTGCGGCTGCTGGATCTGCTGGCGGCGGAAGGAACAGAATTATTCTATTCCGGGGATTTCGATGGCAAAGGCCTGTCCATCGCGGCACAGCTGTGTGGCCGATATCCAGAGCTGCTCAGGCTGTGGCATATGGTGCCCGGTGACTATGCCTTGTGCCGCTCTGACGTGCCGCTGAGCGAGCCCAGCCGCTCATTGCTGCAGGGCTGCGCTGGAACGGCCCTGGAAGCCTCTGCGGAGGCCGTTAAACAATGCGACCGCGCCGGATATCAGGAGCTGTTGATTCCATTGCTGGAAACGGATCTGACCGAGACATTGTAGCTTTGGAACAGCTCTATTGTTTGCTCCGTTTTGGTTGTGTTCCCCAACAGCTCAAATGTGGGGACGAGCAGCAGATCAATATCGTTTCGAATCGCAGCAGATATGGCCGGTATTAAACCGCTCTGAGGAAATGCGGAACCAATTTCCGCACAAACCGAGGTGCCTGTCACAGTATCCTCGGAGCTGATATTTTCCTCTATCATATTTCGAATCCGCTCTGGACTGTCCCCATAAACCCATATTCGCATAGGGATACCTCCTCGCAAAGTTTATAAAAATAACTATGACGAAAGCAGCAAAAACATGCTTTCGTCATAGTTATTTTGTACGAATTTCTATATTTTAAACTGAGCTTAACAGCTGGAGCATAAAAACAAATACCCCCTAACCGCATAGAATGGGCAAAGGAGGTATCTGCCTATGGAATGCAAAAAGTGTACATGTAACATGGCCGACTTCAAAACGCCGCCCTCCTGCTTTCCGCCTCAGCACTAGAACCGCCAGCCTGGGCTGGAGTATGTGATGGAGCCCAGGCCGATGTCGGAGTGCGCACCTGTCTGCCGGAAGCTGGAGGGGCGCACCGCGCTAATCACCGGCGGGGACAGCGGCATCGGCCGGGCGGTGGCCTACGCCTTCGCCAAGGAGGGGGCGAATGTGGCTATCGCCTACTACGGCGAGGAGACCGACGCAACGGAGACGGAGGCACGGGTCACGGAGCTGGGTGCCCAATGCCTGCTGCTCCGCGGGGACCTGAAGGACCCCGGCGCGGCAAAACGCTGCGTGGCACAGACCATTCAGCGGTTCGGTGGGCTGGGACATCCTGGGCAACAACCACGCCGTGCAGTACATCAAGCGGAGCATTCTCGACATCACGTCGGGCCAGCTCTCCTGTGTCTTTCAGACCAACGTATTTTCCTATTTCTACCTGATCCAGACCGCCCTCCCCCACATGGGACGGGGCGGGAGCATCATCAACACAACCTCGGTCACGGCCTACGAGGGGAACAAAGACCTGATCGACTATAGCGCCACCAAGGGAGCCGTCGTGGCCCTGACTAGATCCCTCTCCCTGTCCCTGGCCGAGCAGGGCATCCGGGTTAACGCGGTGGCACCGGGTTCCATCTGGACGCCGCTGATCCCCGCGTCCTACTCCGCCCAAGAGGTGCGGACCTTTGGCTCCGGAACCTCCAAGGCGCCCATGCTCCGGGTGGGACAGCCCTGCGAGGTGGCGCCCTGCTATGTGTTCCTGGCCGCTAACGACGCCAGCTATATGATCGGGCAGGTGTTACATCCCAACGGAGGGACCATCGTCGGATCGTAGCAGACGCAGCAGAACCTCCCGTTCATTTGGAACCTCCCCGCCGGCCACCCGCTCCAGCAGCTTGTTCAGTGTCTGTCCCACGTCCGGCCCCGGGGCGGTACCGGCGGCGATCACATCCCGGCCGTTGACAGCCAGGCCTTTCAGAGAGAAGCACTGCCCCTGGGCGATGATCTCCTCCGCTTTCGTCTTCGTCTTCTCCAGCTGGGTCAGCCTGTTTTTGACCAGTTCATAACTATGTCCCATACCGTCCGCCCGCTTGACCTCTAAGAGCTGAAAAAATGTCTCTGGGCCCAAACGGCCCAGCCATTTTCGGATGGAGCGGTCCCGGCACGGAATCTGGATGTCGTGGTGCTCCACCAGAGTGACCACTCGTTCCCGGGTCCTGTTGTCGAATTTCAGTTTCCGGAGCATTTTGCCGGCCAGTTTGGCGCTGACGGCGGGGTGGCCGTAGAAGTGGTCAATCCCCTTCTCGTCGGTGGATTTGCAAGCGGGCTTACCGATGTCATGAAGAAGTATGGCCAGCCGCAAAATCAACTCAGGCGAGGCTGCTTCCACAGTATGGATGGTGTGCTCCCAGCCGCCCCAGCAGTGCCAGGGATTGTTCTGCTCCAGAGTGACCAGCGGCCCCAGCTCCGGCCAGAATTGGCACAGCACATCGGAGTACTGGCGCAGAATGTCACCAGCTTTCTCACCTGCTAGGAGCTTGCACAACTCCGCATTGATCCGCTCCGCCGCCACGTGCTGAAGTATGTGGCGGTTTTGGTGGATGGCTCGGGCGGTTTTTTCTTCGATCTCATAGCCGAACACTGCCCCGAATCGCAGAGCCCGCATCACCCGCAGGCCATCTTCCCGGAAACGGTGGGCGGGCTCCCCCACGCAACGAATCAGTCCAGCTTTGATATCTTCAGCGCCGCCGAAAGGATCCCGCAGTTCTCCTTCCAGGTTCATGGCAATGGCGTTCATGGTAAAATCCCGGCGGGTCAGGTCGGCCTCCAGGCTGGAGACAAACTTTACAAAGTCCGGGCGGCGGCTGTCGGAGTAGGGGCCCTCGGTGCGGTAGGTGGTAATCTCGTAGGGCTCGCCGTCCCCCAATACGGTGATGGTGCCGTGCTTCAGGCCGGTCTCAATGATCCGCTGGCCGGCAAAGCAGGCCTCCGTCTCCTCCGGACGGGCGGAGGAGCAGATATCCCAGTCGTGGGGCTCCACTCCCCGGAGCAGGTCCCGCACACAGCCGCCCACCAAATAGGCATCAAAGCCCGCGCCATTCAGTGTTTGGAGGATATGCCTTGCGCCGGAGGCAATATCAACCTTCATCCCAGATCACCGCCCCAATGCTTTAGTAATAGAAGCCCTCCCGCCGGAGCAGCTTCGCGAACTCATACATGGCCTCTCCACCTGTGTCCAACAAAAGCCAATCTTCCGTTCCTCGCTGCGGGAAATACCTTCTTTCAGTTCGGCGATGGTCATGCCATTCCGGTAAAAGGTGTCCAAATAGTTCTCAACGCCAAAGGCCTCGAAAGACTAGCCCTTCAGCTTTTCAAAGGAGTAGTCCAGCGTGTCGTTCCGTTTTTTCTTTGTGGTGACAGAGATGCCATCCGGACTGATTTCCACATCGCAGTAGCCCTTTACCGAAATCACCGGGATGGGGTAATAGTCCATCTGCCAGTTGCCGTCCGGGGCCTGGTGCTCGTGGCCGTTGTAGAAACCGGTACTCAGCTCAAAGACGCGATGGTACAGCCCGTGAAACAGTTGCGCCTGCTTTGTGGACAGGGCAAAATATATTTCGTTCATGCGCTGCCTTTCCTGCTCGGTGATTTCCATGGTAGCTACCTCTCTGCTTGACGTATCAATGAGATGTCTTATACAGGAATTTTACTCACCAGCAAAGGATGCGTCAAGAAGAATTACACATCTAAGGCTTCTTATTTGGTGGCTATTCTCCTTATGAAAGCGGGCAGTATCTCTTTCAAACAGGTGCAATATTCTCTCAGCAGCTTTTCATCAATTGCGTGCTGGATGATCCCCAAAGGGGGGAAGCCATAATTACACTCAGACACAATATAGATGTAGGCCATAGTAGAAAGGTATTCTTCCCTTCTTAAACCATCAAGAATGATGCGCAAATATTGGCTGCCCTCTCGCTCAGCGTCGGTTGAAAGGAGATCCATGCTTCTTTGAGCGTTCCATACTACCTTCGCATGATCCCATGTTCCGCTCTCCACATCAATACCTCCAGCAAGAAGGGAATCTATCAATGTTTCACGCTGTTTTTCCAGAATTGCCTTTAAACCTAACTCCAGGATATTTGATTTCATCATAAAGTGCCTGCCTCCCATTTATGTGTTTTTTATAGAAATACGTCACCCATCTCTTTTGAGATAAGTGACGTATTTTCTGTAAAATATAAAAGGAATTCAAAAGAAAAACGGTGGCCGTGCCGCTAAACCCATCGTCAGCAAAGAAGCTGATTTGAACCAAGCGTTTTGTGCTTGCTCTCGCCATTTCCGTTCAGTTTTCAAATTTGAGCAGTTACGCCGTTTTTCAAGTAGTAAACAGCTTGTCCCCCAAAAGTGTCCTTCCGTCACCACCCCCCACGTAGTCGAGCCCAAATGCCCCGGCGTGGTGGAGCGTTACATAGACCTCAGCGGCTTTTATGACCGAACCGGGCTCCAGCCTTTGAAAGAACAGATTTTGGATGCCACGGCAGAGTACCAGGGCCACTATAAACGGGTGTACCGCTGTCTGGGAGCCGCGGGAGAACTGCGTAGGGATTTAAATGAGCTCTTGGCCGATGAATCAGTACGGCACAAGCTGGCTAAGCGGGCGGCAGGCATCATCAGCCGGGAGCTGAAAAAACCGGGCGGCAGCGGACAGGAATCCCAGCGCTTCCTCTCCGCCGTTACCCACCAGGGCCTCGTCACCCTCTGGGAAACGGTAGAAGCTCAGGCAAACCGGGTATATGAGCTGGCCGACAGCTACGGCCTCGCTCACGACCTTCTCAACCCCATTCTCACCGCCGCTTTGGCCGCCGGGCATCGGGCCATCGTCTGCCCTGACCCCATGGCTCCCGACCGGCTGGCCCACCTCATTTTCCCCGACCTGTCCCTGGCCTTTGTCACCTCCGCCGGCGAGGCCCCCTGGCCTCACCACGCATACCGCAGACTGCGGCTGGACGCCATGGCGGATGCCGAGGCCTGCCGGGCCAACCGTCCCCGCCTGCGCTTTACCAGAAAGGTGGCCGCGGCCCTGGTTGACGAGGGGGTAACTGCCCTAACCCAAGCTAAACAGGCCCATGACCGGCTGGAGCAGCTTTATAATCCCCATGTGGACTTTGGCGGCGTGACCACCCTGGCCGATCAGCTGGCAGATCAAGTGCTGGCGCTGAACCGAATCTAAAAAGGAGCGGGACGCTTCAGCGGCGTCCCGCATATTTTTGCAGCCGGTCGGACAATTACGATCTTTGCAGCGCGATTTGCTGCCTTTCGGACACCTACAACCAGTCGGACAGCACGTCGTTCAAAGTGACGGGCGTTACCCCATTGCGCAGCAGCAATTCACTGAGCTCGTCGATGCGGGCGGCGCTGCACGTCACATGGGGCACGGACGCCTCACAGCCGCCCTTTTCCACAATCTTGATTCCGTAGCTTTCGCAAGAATATGGCCCTACGTCCATTTCACCTACGAGAATGGAGTAGTCATAGCTGCGCTCCGCACCGGTCTCATCCGGGAGCTTCAGGGTTTGTAAGTACAGCTCTCGCATTGACTTCACCTCTCTTTCCTCTACATTATTACCAAGAAAACCGCCGGGTGCAAGCAAAAGAAATCGCAAATTTCGACATTTTTCAGCACTGGTACAAGATGTGGAACTATACGCTTAGTATTCAACACCAATCCTGGTTGGTCCACAGATTTTCGCCTAAAAATTATGTAAAAATGCACAAAAAGCCAAGGGCAGACTATTTGTCTGCCCTTGGCCTATACAGATGGAAATATTTAGGCGTTCTAATTAACCCTTGGCTGCCTTGAAGGACTTGATGGCCTCGGCCAGCATGGGGCCAACCTTGAACAGGTCGCCGGTGATGCCGTAGGTGGCCGCGTCAAAGATGGGCGCGGAACCGTTCTTGTTCACCGCGATGATGCACTCGCTGTCCTGCATACCGGCCAGATGCTGAATCGCACCGGAGATGCCCAGGGCCACATAGATCTTGGGATGTACGGTCTTGCCGGTCTGGCCCACCTGGTGGTCCACGCCGATCCAGCCCGCGTCCACCACGGCGCGGGACGCGCCCACTACGCCGCCCAGCACATTGGCCAGCTCCTCAGCGATCTCGATGCCCCGGGTGGGGTTGGAGCTGATGCCGCGGCCCACGGCCACCACCACGTCAGCGCCGATCAGGTCCACCAACTTCTTGGCGGACTTCTTGATCTCCACCAGGTCCACATGGATATCGGACTTGTCCAGCTTCACGTCCACGTGCTCCAGCATGGTCTGCTGGCTCTTGGCCTCGTCAAAGGCCTGGGTCTGCATCACGCCGGGGCGGACAGTGGACATCTGGGGACGGTAGTCCGGGCACACGATGGTGGCCATCAGGTGCCCGCCGAAGGCCGGACGGGTCATCTTCAGGTTCTTGTTGTTCTCAAAGACAGTGTTATCCACGTCGATGGTGGAGGTGGTCTTCAGGAAGGCCTTGTACTTCTCCACGTCCACGTCCAGGTGGGTGCAGTCGGCAGTGAGGCCGGTGTGCAGGCGGGCGGCCACGCGGGGGCCCAGGTCCCGGCCGATGTTGGTCGCGCCAATCAGGAACACCTCGGGCTTGTGCTCCTCCACCAGATCGCACAGCACCTTGGTGTAGGCGTCGGTGGTGTAGTCCTTCAACAGCTCGTGGTCACAGATGTACACCTTGTCCGCACCGTAGCCGCCCAGCGCCTTGGCATAGGTCTCGTTCACGCCGCTACCCAGCAGCACGCCGCACAGCTCCACGCCCAGGTCGTCGGCCAGCTTCCGACCCTCGCTCAGCAGCTGATAGCCGGTGCCCAGGATCACGCCGTCCCGCTGCTCACAAAATACCCACACGCCCTTGAAGGCGGCGGTGTCTTTACTATTATAAGCCATATTCAACCTCCCCTTTCCTTAGATGATGTGCTTCTCGCCCAGCATGGACACCAGCTGCTCGCACGCGGCCTTATCCGCGCCCTCCAGCATAGTGCCCTTGCCCTTCACCGGGGGAGAGAAGGACTTGTACACCTGGGTGGGCGAGCCCTTCAGGCCCACGTTCTCCGCAGAGGCGATCCACTTGCTCTCCAGCAGGGCGTTGAAGTCCCACATGGTGTAGGGCTTGGCGTAGCACTCCATGATGCCGGACACGCTCATGTACCGTGGGGTGTTCAGCTCCTTGATGCAGGTGAGCACGCAGGGGGTCTGCACCTTGATGGTCATGTAGCCGTCCTCCAGCTCACGCCGCACGGTCAGCTCGCCGTCCTTGTAGTCGATGGCGGTGACATAGGTGACCTGGGGCAGCCCCAGCTTCTCGGCGATCTGGGGACCCACCTGGGCGGTGTCGCCGTCGATGGCCTGACGGCCGCACATCACGATGTCGCCCTTCTCCACGCCGATCTTCTCAATGGCGGCGGTGAGGGTGTTGGAGGTGGCCCAGGTGTCGGCGCCGCCGAACTCGCGGGCGGACACCAGGTACGCCTCGTCGGCGCCCATGGCCAGGCACTCCCGGAGCATAGACTCCGTGGGCGGGGGACCCATGGACACGACGCAAACCTTTACGTCGGGGTTGGTCTCTTTGATCTGCAGGGCCGCCTCCAGGGCGTTCATGTCATCGGGGTTGGAAATGGTGGCCATAGCCGCGCGGTCCATGGTGCCGTCCGCTTTGACGGCCACCACGCCGGAGGTGTCGGGCACCTGCTTGACGCAGACAATGATTTTCATGGTGTTTCTACCTCCTTACTTAATGATCGCGCCGGAAATGACCATGCGCTGCACCTCAGAGGTGCCCTCGTAGATTTCGGTGATCTTGGCGTCACGCATCATGCGCTCCACGGGGTAATCCCGGGTATAGCCGTAGCCGCCGAACAGCTGCACGCAACGGCGGGTCACGTCGCTGGCGGTCTCCGCCGCCACCAGCTTGGCCATGGCCGCGTCCACGCCAAAGGCCTCGTGGTTCTGCTTCTTCATAGCGGCGGCATACACCAGGTACTTGGCCGCCTGAGTGCGGGCGTACATATCCGCCAGCTCGAACTGGGTGTTCTGCTGCTTGGCGATGGGCTTGCCGAACTGCACGCGCTCCTTGGTGTAGGCGATGGTCTCGTCAATGGCGCCCTCGGCCAAGCCCAGAGCCTGAGCCGCAATACCGATACGGCCGCCGTCCAGAGTGGCCATGGCCTCGTTAAAGCCCTTGCCCTGCTTGCCCAGCAGACGGTCGCCGGGAATCACACAGTCCTCAAAGATCAGCTCGCAGGTGGAGGAGCCGCGGATGCCCATCTTCTTCTCGTGCTTGCCCACGGAGAAGCCCTTGTCAGTGCGCTCCACGATGAACGCGGACAGCTCCTTGGTCTTGCGGCCCCGCTTCTCAATGATGCCGGTGATGGCGATGACGATGAACACGTTGGCATAGCCCGCGTTGGTGATGAAAATCTTGGAGCCGTTCAGCACCCAGTCGCCGTTCTCGTTCTTCACGGCGGTGGTCTGCTGGCCCTGGGCGTCGGTGCCGGCGCCGGGCTCGGTGAGGCCGAAGGCCCCAATCCACTCGCCCGAGCAGAGCTTGGGCAGATAGTACTTCTTCTGCTCCTCGGTGCCATACTCAAAGATGGGGTTGCAGCACAGGCTGGTGTGGGCGGACAGAATGACGGACGTGGTGCCGCACACCTTGGCCATCTCCTCCACCGCCATCACGTAGGACAGGTAATCGGCCCCCGCCCCGCCGTACTCCTTGGGCAGATAAATGCCCATCATGCCCAGCTTGGCCATCTTTTTGACGGTCTCCTCCGGGAAACGCTCCTCCTCGTCCACATCCGCGGCGATGGGCTTGACCTCATTCTCCGCGAAATCCTGGAACAGCTTCTGGAGCATTGCCTGCTCTTTGGACAGTTTAAAATCCATGTGTTTTTACCTCCTTATAACTTGCCCGCCGGCCCTTACAGCTCGTCGGCAGCGGTCTTGGTGCGGTCCGCGTTATAGACATAGAAGCCCTTGCCGGACTTCACGCCCAGCTGACCGCCCCGAACCATCTTCCGCAGCAGCGGGCAGGCGCGGTACTTGCTGTCGCCGGTCTCGTGATACAGCACGTCCATGATGGCCAGGCAGATGTCCAGGCCGATGAAGTCGCCCAGCTCCAGGGGACCCATGGGATGGTTGGCTCCCAGCTTCATGGCGGCGTCAATGCCCGCGATGTTGGACACGCCCTCCATCTTGATGAAGGCGGCCTCGTTGATCATGGGAATCAGGATGCGGTTCACCACAAAGCCGGCGGCCTCGTTCACCTGCACGGGGGTCTTGCCCAGCTCCTCCGAGATGGACACGATGTCCGCCACCATGGAGGCGGGGGTGTTCGCGCCAGCAATTACCTCGATGAGCTTCATCCGGTCGGCGGGGTTGAAGAAGTGCATCCCGATCAGGGGACGGCTCAGGCCCTTGCCGATCTCGGTGATGGACAGGGAGGAGGTGTTGGAGGCGAAAATGCACTCCGCCTTGCAGATCTTGTCCAGCTCGCCGAAGGTGGCCTGCTTCACACCCATGTCCTCAAACGCGGCCTCCACGATCAGGTCGCAGTCAGCGCACAGGTCCTCCTTAAGACCGGCAGTGATGGCGGCGCAGATGCCGTCGGCCTTGGCCTGGTCCATCTTGCCCTTTTCCACCAGCTTGGCATAGCCCTTCTGGATCTTGGCCTTGCCGTTGTCGGCCCACTCCTGCTTGATGTCGCACAGGGCGACGCTCCAGCCGCTCTGGGCAAACGCCTTGGCGATGCCCTGACCCATGGTACCGGCGCCGATTACGCCTACTTTTTTCATGATGTATTTCCTCCTAAAATTTAAATTTTGGCTTGGATATTATGTCACTTGTTCTGGAAGTGCTTCTCGGCACGCTTCTCCAAAAACGCACCCATGCCCTCGTTCTTGTCCTCGGTGCCGCAGGTGACGCCGAAGGCCTCGGCCTCAAAGGCGGAACCGGTGGCGATATCGATCTGCATCCCCATACGGATGCAGCGCTTGGACTCCTGGACGGCGATGGGAGCGTTGGCGCAGATGGCGTTGGCCAGCTCCATAGCCTTATCCATCAGCTCCTCGGGGGCGTAAACCTGGCTGACCAGGCCGATCTCCTTGGCCTCGGCCGCGCCGATCACCTTGGCGGTGAGGATGAGCTCCATGGCCTTGGAAATGCCCACGATGCGGGGCAGGCGCTGGGTGCCGCCAAAGCCCGGCGTGATGCCCAGACCCACCTCGGGCTGGCCAAACTTGGCCTTTTCAGAGGCAATGCGGATGTCGCAGGACATGGCCAGCTCGCACCCGCCGCCCAGAGCGAACCCGTTGACCGCAGCGATCACGGGCTTGGACAGATTCTCCAGACGCAGGAACACCCCGCCGCCGTGGACGCCGAACTTCTTGCCGTCGATGGCGGAGAAGCCTTTCATCTCGCCGATATCGGCGCCCGCCACAAAGGACCGGCCCGCACCGGTGAGAATGACCGCGTGGATATCCGGCGACGCCTCCACCTTGGTGATGACCTCGTCCAGATCGCTCAGCACCTGGCTGTTCAGGGCATTGAGCGCCTCGGGGCGATTGATGGTCAAAATCGCCACAGCGCCCTGCTGTTCAAAGTTGACAAATGACATCAGATATTGCCTCCTTAAATAATGTACTGGTCCAATGCTTGGAATCACAGCGGGTTCCTCTCTCCGCGCCCTGCCCCTTTCCATCCAACTGCGCCAAAGTTTGCTATTTTTTTAACAAGTCGGAGCAAAAGGGCGGCGGCCATGACGGCAGCTGTATCCGCCAGTCATGCCGCACCGAGCAGCCAGAGAAGGGCCCTCTGAATCCTCTCATAAGTATACCGCCTTTGTTCTGCTAATGCAAGGAGTTTTTGAAACAATATTCAGGTTTTTCACAAAAATTCTCCTGGTTTTTTACTGGACGGACGGGAAAAAAAAACGCCGTCCCCAATTCCTGGAAACGGCGTTCCTGATTTCACAGCAGCTGCGTCAGCCACTGTGCCAACGGTATGTAAGCAATGGGTAAAAACATAGCGGGCAGCATATTCCCCACCTTGATTTTTTCCCTCCCCAGACCCAGCATATTGAACGCGATGGCCACGATGAGCGCACCCCCCACCGCCGTCATCTCCGTCACCACCGCCGCCGGGAGGTAGGGACCCACCCAAGCGGCCAGCAGGGTGATGCCCCCCTGGTAAAGCAGCAGGGGAATAGCGGAAAACGCCACTCCAATCCCCATCGTAGCTGTAAAGGAGATGGCCGTTACCCCGTCGATGACCCCCTTGGACACGATGATGCCATAATTGTGGTTCAACCCCGCTTCAATGGACCCGGTAATCGCCATGGCACCCACGCAGAACAGCAGCGAGGCTGTGACAAACCCCTCCGTGAAGCGGCTGTCTCCCCCTCCCCTCGCCATCCTAACCTGAAGCAGATTCCCCGCTCCCTCCAGACGGCCCTCAATATCCACAGCATGGCCAATCACGGTCCCGGCCACCATGCACACAATGACGCACAGCATATCCTCCGTCCCCACCATGCTACTCACCCCTACCCCCAACACGCAAAGGCTCAGGGCCTGGGTTAGAATGGCCATAAGACGGGCGCTGATGAGGTTTTTAAACGCCAGGCCCAGTCCGCTTCCTATCAGCACAAAGGCCACATTGATCATCGTCGCGATCATTGGACCGGCCCCTTCGCTGCAAAATAGGAGCGGGTCTGCGCCGCATTTTCCAAAATGGCGGCGCGCAGTTGGTCCACGCCGCTGAACTTTCGCTCCGGCCGCAGCTGCTTGTGCAGCTCCAGGCAGATGGTCTGACCATACAGATCCCCCTGGAAGTCCAAAATCCACGGCTCCACCGTCACCCCGGCCAGCCCCGCGTTCACCGTGGGGCGCACCCCCACGTTAGTCACCGCCAGCCGGCTGTCCCCGTCTGGGAGCAACACCCGGGAGGCGTATACCCCAAAAGCGGGGGCGATCACCCCATCGGGCACCAGCAGGTTGGCAGTGGGGGTGCCCAAGGTGCGGCCCAACTCGCTGCCATGGACCACAGGCCCGGACAGGATATGGGGGTGCCCCAAAAACCGGGCGGCTCGCTCCAGCTCGCCCGCCTCCACCAGCGCCCGAATGTGGGTGGAGGATACCGTAATCCCATCCAGCTCCACCTTGGGGATGATGTCGCAGCCCATACCCAACGCCCCGCACTGTTCCCTCAGCCGCTCCGGGGTGCCCTCTCCGCCCCGACCAAAACGGAAATCGTGGCCCGCCACCACATGGACAGCCCTCAGATGCGTTTGCAGGTAGTCCGCGACGAAATCCCGCCAGTCCATGTCCCGCATCACATCAAAGGGAGCCACCACAACCTCCCGGATGCCGTACAGCTCCTCCATCAGCCTCCGGCGGTCCTCCACCCCGGTGAGCAGGGAGATCACTCTCCCTGTCAAGGCCGCCGTGGGGCTGCGGTCGAAGGTAAAGGCGCTGGGTAGGGCGTTTAGCGCCTTTGCCCGCTGTGCCACGGTGTGCAGCAGCGCCCCATGGCCAAGGTGCACCCCGTCAAAAAAGCCCAGGGCGATAACTCTTGGTTGATTTTTCATCTGTAATTACACCTCGAAAAAGCTCTTGACGGTTTTCAGCGTTCCGCCTGCCGCCCGCCCAAGGGCCAGAAATGTCCCATCCGCACCGTATACCCGATACTCCCCGTCGGCCAGCCTGGGGGCGGACAAGGACGAGCCGTTGCGCACCTTCTTCTCCGCACCAGCACCTCTCAGCACCAGCACCGGCACGCCGGCAAATAATCGCTCCACCGGCAGCAGCAGCTCCTCCCCTTCCCCTCGGTCCACAGCGGCTTGGACGGCCTCCAGGGCTATGCTGTCAGCCAGGGTAAAGCCCGCCGCCTTCACGCGCCGCAGAGAGCTCATACACCCGCCGCAGCCCAGGGCCTGTCCGATGTCGTGGCACAGAGTGCGCACGTAGGTGCCCTTGGAGCAGCGGATGCGGAGCTGGAAATCCTCTCCCGCATCCGGCCAACCCAGCAGCTCCAATTCGTAAATGGTCACAGGCCGGGGCTTGCGCTCCACCTCTTTGCCCTTCCGGGCCAGTTCGTAGAGCTTCTTGCCGTTGATTTTGATGGCGGAGTACATGGGGGGCAGCTGCTCAATGTCCCCTGTGAACCGTCCCAGCGCCGCCCGGAGCTGGTCCCCGGTTATGCTTACCGGCCGCTCCTCCAACACCTCCCCGGTGGCGTCCTGGGTGTTGGTGACTACTCCCAGCTTTAATCCAGCGATGTACTCCTTATCGGAATCAGCTGCGAACTCCACCGCACGGGTGGCCCGGCCGATAAACACGGGCAGCACCCCGGTGGCCATGGGGTCCAGCGTGCCCGCATGGCCTACCCGCTTCTCGTGAAACATCCCCCGCAGCTTAGCGCACACGTCCATGGAAGTCCATCCGGCGGGCTTGTCGATCACAATCATTCCATTTGCCACGGCGTCGGCCTCCTTGTTCCGTGTCAGTCTTGAGTGGGCTGAACCAGCTGCTCGTCAATGGCGGCCAGGATGGACTGTTCCGCCTGGGCCAGCGTCCCTTTCACGGTACAGCCCGAGGCGGCCTTGTGCCCCCCGCCGCCCAGGCGGGCGCACACCCGAGTGGCGTTGAGCAGGTCGGCTTTGGTGCGCACCGAGATACGGAACTCGCCCCCCTCGTGCTCCCGGATGGTGGCGGTGTGGAGCACGCCCTCAATCTGGCCCAAAAAGGCGGCGATGTCGTCGGTGTCCTCCGAGGTGGCCCCGACCTGGGCCATCATGTCCAGCGTCACGCAGGCCACCGCCACCGTGCCGCCATGGTAGAGCTTCATATGTTGCAAAATCAGCCCCTCCAGCTTCATTCGCGCCATGGATTTGGTGCGAAAGTGCCGCTTGTTCAGCGCCTGGAAGGGGATGCCCTGCTCCATCAGCGCCGCCGCCGCCCGGTGGGTGTGGGGGGTGGTGTTGGCGTAGACGAAGCAGCCGCAGTCGGTGGCGATTGCCACATACAGCGGTGTGGCGATCTCGGCGTCCATCACGCCCAGCTCGGTACAGATTTTCCAGATGATCTCCCCGCAGGCGGCCTTGTCCGCCTCAAGGCAGGTCTCCCTGGCGAAAAACTCCTGGGAGGGGTGGTGGTCGATGGCCAGGTCAATGCGCCCCTTCCACCCCGCCGCGCTGTCCGGCAGCAGGTTCTCGGTGGCCACGTCGGTGCTCACCACCGTGTCCGGCGCGAAGCCGTCCGGGGCCGTCAGCCCCTCCAGGTAGCTCCCCATCAGGGGGGTGGCGTCCTCATTGAACAGGGCATAGGCGGTCTTGCCCAGCTTCCGCAGGGCGCGGCACAGCCCCGCGGCGCAGCCGATGGTGTCGCCGTCGGGGCGCTTGTGGGTCAGAATCAGATAATTGTCGTGGGCGCGCAGAAACGCCGCCGCTTCCCGGTAGTCCATGGCTCACTCCTCCTCATCCAGCACAATGTGGGCGTTGGCGGGGTTGGCGGGCTTGACGATCTCCGGGTTGCGCAGCATATCTAAGATATGGGCCCCCTTGTCGATGGAGTCGTCCCGGACAAAGGACAGCTCCGGGGTGTTGCGCAGGTTCAGCGCCCGGCCCAGCTCCCGGCGCAGCCAGCCCGCTGCGGACTTCAAGCCCTTTAAAAGCTGAGGGGTGTTGTCCTTATTCAGTGCGCTGACATAGATTTTGGCGTATTTCAAATCCGGCGTGGTCTCCACGGCGGTGACGCTCACCATGCCCGCCTCCGCCACCCGGGGGTCCTTCACGGTGCGGACGAGGGAGGACATCTCCCGCTGAATCTCCTCGTTGATGCGTCCAATGCGATTGCTTGGCATAGCGTTCTCCTTTTTTGTGGAATGATTGTGGTTACAAAGCCCGGGCCAGTTCCAACCGCACCTCCCGCTTTTCCACATCGGTTTGGGAATAGGCGGTCAGATCAAAGCCAATCAGGGAAAATCCATGTTTGCGGTAAAATTGAATGGCGGGGTCGTTACAACTTTGAGTTTCCAGCACCAGTGCCCTGGCTCCTGCCTTCCGGGCGGCAGAGACGGCGGTTTCCATCAGACGGCCTCCGATTCCCCGATGCCGGACGCCGTCTGCCACCCAAATATTCGATATGCGCATCCGGTTATTCCAGCGTTCGTGGCTCAGTTCCAGATAGCCCACGGTCTGCCCCTCTTGCTCTGCGCCAAAGAGCTGTGGTTCCTCCAGCCAGTCGCCAAGCAGCCGGTCCTTGAATTCCCGCTCCTCGGTTTGGCCGAAAGGGCGTCGCTCCAGGGCGGCTCGCCATCCCTCTGGCCCTTCCCGGATCGTAACGTCATAATAATAGTCTGTCCTGTAATGAAAGGTCAATTCCCGGCCCTTTTCTTCCGGGCCAAGGGGAATGATTTTAAGCATTGCTCGGCTCCTTTCCGTGAAAAGAGAGGCGGGCGAAACCGCCCGCCCCTGCGCATTATACTTCGATCTGCTCCATCACGAAGGCCTCGATGATATCTCCCTCCTTGATGTCGCTGTACTTCTCAATCCCGATGCCGCACTCGTAGCCGCGGGCGACCTCCTTCACGCTGTCCTTGAAGCGCTGGAGGGAGTTCATCACGCCCTCGTGAATCACGATGCCGTCCCGCACCAGGCGAATTTGGGCGTTCCGGGCCACCTTTCCTTCGGTAACATAGCACCCGGCCACGAAGCCAACGCCGGTAATCTTGTACACTTGGCGCACCTCGGCCTCGCCCAGGGCTACCTCCTTGAACTTGGGGGCCAGCATACCCTTCATGGCGGACTCAATCTCGTTGATGCAGTCGTAGATAACCCGGTACATCCGCATATCCACCTTGTTGCGCCCGGCGGAATCGGCGGCGTTTTTGTCCGGGCGGACGTTGAAGCCCACAATGATGGCGTTGGAGGTGGTGGCCAGCATCACATCGGACTCGTTCACCGCGCCCACGGCGCAGTGGATGACCCGGACGCGAACCTCCTCGTTGGAGATCTTCTCCAGGCTGGCCTTCACCGCCTCGGCGCTGCCCTGCACGTCCGCCTTGACAATGACGTTCAGGTCCTTCATCTCGCCCGCCTGAATCTGGCTGAACAGCTCCTCCAGGGACACCTTCTGCTTGGCCGCGCCGGTGGTGGCGTTCTTCATCTCGCTCTTGCGCTGCTCCACCAGCTCCCGGGCCATGCGCTCGTCGGCCACGGCGTGGAAATCGTCGCCCGCACCGGGCACCTCGCCCATGCCGATGATCTCCACCGGCACGGAGGGCCCAGCCTCTGCGACCTTGTTCCCCCGGTAGTCCGTCATGGCGCGCACGCGGCCCACCGCCATCCCGGCGATGATCACGTCGCCCTGCTTCAAAGTGCCGTTCTGCACCAGCAGGGTGGCCACGGGGCCGCGGCCCTTGTCCAGCCGGGCCTCGATGACCGCGCCATGGGCGGTGCGGTTGGGGTTGGCCTTCAGCTCCCGCATCTCGGCGGTGAGGGTGACCATCTCCAGCAGGTTGTCGATGCCCAGCCCCGTCTTGGCGGAGATGGGGCAGATGATGGTCTCGCCGCCCCACTCCTCAGGCACCAGCTCATACTCGGTGAGCTGCTGCTTGATCCGCTCTGGGTTGGCCTCGGGCTTATCCATTTTGTTGATGGCTACGATGATGGGAATCTCTGCGGCCTTGGCGTGGTTGATGGACTCCACCGTCTGGGGCATAATGCCGTCGTCGGCGGCCACCACCAGGATTGCCACGTCGGTAATCATGGCGCCCCGGGCACGCATGGCGGTGAACGCCTCGTGGCCCGGCGTGTCCAGGAAGGTGATGGGCTTGCCGTTCACCTCCACCTGGTAGGCGCCGATGTGCTGGGTGATGCCGCCCGCCTCGCCGGACACCACGTTGGCGTTTCGAATGTGGTCCAGCAGAGAGGTCTTGCCGTGGTCCACGTGGCCCATCACCACCACCACGGGGGCTCGGTACTCCAGGTCCTCCTCCTTGTCCTCGGCGGTGTCGATCAGGCGCTCCTCAATGGTGACAATGACCTCCTTCTCCACCTTGCACCCCAGCTCCATGGCCACCAGCGCGGCGGTGTCATAGTCAATCACATCGCTGAGGGAGGCCATCACCCCGTTGCGGATGAGGCACTTGACCACCTCCGCCCCGGTCTTTTTCATCCGGGAGGCCAACTCGCCCACGCCGATCTCGTCGGGAATCTTTACGGTGAGCGGTGTCTTCTTGGCAATCTCCAGCTGGAGGCGGCGCATCCGGTCCTGCTCCTCCTGCTTGCGCTTGTTTCCAAAGCTCTGGCCCCGGTTCTTGCTGCCCCGGTTCTGGAACTTCTGCTTGCCGGTCTGCATCCGGTTGGCCTTGTCGGGTGCCAGGTCCTCCAGGCGCTGGTCGTATTTCTCCAGGTTGACGCCGCCGCCCTTGCGGGTGTCCACCACCTTTTTCTCGGGAGTTCGGCTGGCGGGCTTGGCCGGGGCAGACTTGGGCTGCTCCTTCTGGGGCGCTGGGGCCGCCTTGTCCTGGCCCTGGGACTGAGGCGCAGGAGCGCTCTCCTTCCCCGCCGCCGGCTTGGCCTCCGGCTCGCCCTTGGCGGGCGCGGCGGCTTTGGCGGGCTCGTGGTATACGTCGGCATAGATGGATTCGATGGAATCCACCTGATTGTTCTGGGTCAAATGCTCAAATACGATGGACAGCTCCCGGTCGGTCAACACCTTGGTGGGGGACGCCGCCTCCTTCGTATGCTCGGTCAGGATCGCAGTAATGGCTTTGGCTTGCATTCCAAAGTCCTTGGCCACGTCCCGGGCGTTCAGTTTCGCAAGGCTCAAACAGGCCACCTCCTAAAATTCACATGGAGCGGGCTTTTGAGCCCGCGGCTTCTTCTTCTCTTCCAGCTTGGACGCGACGGCCCGCAGGCCCTCGTCCCTCTGCGCCAGACGGCCGGCCAGCGCAGCGGCCAGCCCCCGGTCGGTGAGGGCGGCCATGGCGCAGCTTCCGCGCCCTAAAGCGGACCCCAGCGCCCCCTTGTCCCAAGGGACACGGACCCAGGGCGCGCCGCCCGCCTCCGCCCAGCGCATGGCGCGGTCCACACTGTTCTGGGCCGCGTCGGCGGCGGACAGCACCAGCCACGCCCGCCGGGTTTTGCAGGCTTCCTCCACCGGGGCTTCGCCCACGGCCAGGTTATTCCCCCGCAGGGCCAGGCCCAGCAGGGTCAGGGCACTGTCAGTCACCGCCGTCACCCGCCTTCATCTGCGCCTCCAGCCCCTCCCAAACCTCCGGGGGCATGGGCGCGGACAGGGCCCGCTCGATGGCCCGGCTTTTCTTTGCCCGGGCCAGACAAGCGGGGTTGGGGCACAGGTAGGCTCCTCGGCCCGGCTTTTTCCCCCGGAAGTCCAGCGACAGCTCTCCTTCAGGGGAGCGCACCACCCGGATCAGCTCCGGCTTGGGCTTCATCTCCCGGCAGCCAAGGCATTGGCGCATGGGTATTTTTTTTGGCACGGTGCTCTCCCCTTTCGTCTTGGTGCGTAGGGGCACATATTGTGCGCCCGCATATTCCGGACAGCGGAGGTTTGGACGGACGATGTGCGAGTTATTCCTCCGCCGCCGCAGCCTCGTCCCCGTCCGTTTCCAGGTCCTCCCCCTCCGGGGGCTCGGGGGCGCTGGCGGGGCGGATATCGATTTTATATCCCGTGAGCCGGGCGGCCAGCCGGGCGTTCTGCCCCTCCTTGCCGATGGCCAGGGAGAGCTGGTCGTCGGGCACCACCACCCGGCAGCTCTTGCCCTCCTCCAGCTCCACCACGCTGAGCACATCGGCGGGGGCCAGCGCGGCGGCCACATACTGTCCGGGGTCCTCGGACCACTTGATGATGTCCACCTTTTCTCCCCGCAGCTCCTCCACCACGGCGTTCACCCGCGCCCCTCTGGGGCCCACGCAGGCGCCGATGGGATCCACATTCTCATCCGTGCTCCACACGGCCAGCTTGGTCCGGCTGCCCGCCTCCCGGGCGATGGACTTGACCTCCACCGTGCCGTCATGAATCTCCGGCACCTCCAGCTCAAACAGCCGCTTGACCAGCCCCGGATGGGTGCGGGAGATGAGCACCTGGGGCCCGCGGTTTGCCTGGCGGACCTCCACCACGTATACCCGAACCCGGTCGCCCTCACGGACCTCCTCGCCCTTGACCTGCTCCCCGGCGGACAAAAACGCGTCGGTAAACTCGGAGCCGGAGGTGAGGCGGATAGATACCGAGCCGTTGCGCTCATCCACCCGGGTGACGGTGCCGGTGAGAATCTCGTGCTCCTTGGCCGAGAACTCGTCGAAAATCATGCCCCGCTCCGCCTCGCGCATCCCCTGGATGATAACCTGACGGGCGGCCTGAGCGGCGATGCGGCCGAAGTTTTTGGGCTTGATCTCAATGCGCAGCACATCCCCCAGCTGCGCCCGGGGCAGGGCCTTCTGCGCGTCCTCCAGGCTGATCTCAGTGTGGGGATTGTCCACCACCTCCACCACGTCCTTTTTGACGAACATCCGAACCTCGCCCTTTTCCTCGTTGGCGTCCACCACCACGTTGTCCGTAATACCCTCGTGGTCCCGCTTATAGGCGGTGACCAAGGCCTGGGTGATCTTCCCCATCATATATTCCTTGGGAATTCCCTTTTCCTTTTCAATGTCGGAGATGGCGGTGAAAAATTCCTTGGCGTCCAGCTCCATATTTTTTGCTGCGATCTTTTTCTTGGCCATGTCGATCTACTCCTTAAAACTCGACGTGCAGCCGCACCTGGGCCACGTCTTTCTTGTCAAAGCGCACACCGTCCACACTGACGGCCCCGTCCTCATATCCGGTGAGGGCCCCGGTAACCTCCTTGCACCCGTCCACAGGCCGGTAGAGCTTCACGTCCACCTTCCGGCCCATGCACTGCGCAAAGTGGTCGGGCCTGCGCAGGGGCCGGTCCAGGCCGGCGGAGGACACCTCGAAGGTGTAGCTGCCCTGAATAGGGTCGGCCTCGTCCAGCGCGTCGGACAGGGGGCGGGACACCGCCTCGCAGCAGTCCAGGTCCACGCCGCCCTCCCGGTCAATGTACACCCGGAGGAACCACTCCCCGGCCTCCCTCACGTATTCCACGTCCCATACCTGGCAGCCCGCCTGCTCCGCGATGGGGCGGGCCAGCGCAGCCACTACGTCGCTCACCTTTGCCATTGGGCGTCAACTCCTTTGTTGTTATGCTATACCTGCTCGCGGCGGCTCCGCGCTTCTTCTCAAAAGAAAGAGTGAGGCGGTGCGCCTCACTCCTTTCTTACCATAAATACCTTTAGAATTTTACCACGCTCTGCCGCAGATTGCAACCCCCTAACGCGAAATTTTTCCACCCGCGTCCCAGCTGGAGCTGCGCGGACGGCGCATCCTCACTGGTCGAGGCCCGGATGCTTCTTCACATTCATGCGAAACAGGTTGTGTCCCGCAATCAGGTTGTCAATCTCAATGGCGTAGTCAATCTCCAGATCGCCCCCCGTCTCTCCCAGCGTGGAGCGCATCCGCTTGGTGTTGATGCCGATGGACAGTGCGCCGTAGGGTGTCTCATACATGGACAAATGCCGCCTGCCCTCCTCGAAGACCATCTGGGAGTTGATGCTCCCCTCCCGCAGCAGCGTCACCCTGCCGCCGTCGATGTGCAGCTTGGTGGTGGTCCCCTCCAGGCCGGTGAGCTCCGTCTCCTGGTAGGACACGGTACAGCCCCCCCGCCCGTCCCACTTCAGGGTGCCGGCGGTGACAAGCTCCATCTCCTCGGGGCTGCTCTCCGCGTATAGCTGCTTGCCTTTAATGGATATAATCACATTGTCTGTCATGGTTTTCCTCGCTTCATGTGCCTACTCAATAGGCGGTGATGTCAACCTGCTCCACCTCTCCCGTCACGTCCTCTCTCAAAAAGATGGAGGCCAGGGAGGCAAAGTCCTCCGTGCTGTCGCTGACAAAGTAGCGGTGGCGCCCCGCGCCGGGCCGCTCGTTGCGCAGCCCGTCCAGCTCCAGCTGCCGCTTCACCCACCGGGCGCACTGCTCCCCCACGTCCACCAGGGCCACATCCGGCCCCATGTACTCTCCTATAATGGACTTCATCAGCGGATAGTGGGTGCAGCCTAGAATGAGGGTGTCCACGCCCGCCGCCTTCACAGGAGCTAAGTACTCCGCCGCCACCGTCTCCGCCACGCTGTCGCCGGGGCGGAAGCGGCCGTTCTCCACCAGGGGGACCAGCAGGGGGCAGGCCCGCGCGGTAACATCCACATCCGGTCTCAGGCTGCTCAGCGCCCGCTCATAGGCCCCCGAGCGAATGGACGCCTGGGTGCCGATGAGGCCCACCCGGCCGTTCTTCGTCACATGGGCGGCAGCGCTGGCGGCACTCTCCACCACACCGAACACGGGGATGGGGTTCTCCTCCCGCAGCACATCCAGCGCCGTGGTGGACACGGTGCCGCAGGCAATGACCACCGCCTTGGGGCGAAAGGTGCGCAGGAAGGACATATCCTGCTGGGCATATTTAATGATGACCTCTCGAGAGCGGCTGCCGTAGGGCACCCGCCCGGTGTCGCCAAAGTAGACCAAGTCCTCCTCCGGCATGATTCGGGCCAGCTCCCGCAGGGCGGTAAGCCCGCCCAAGCCGGAGTCAAACACGCCGATGGGCCGTGTATCCATTTTGGAGTCCTCCCTTCCAGGGCGATGGTGTCACGCTGCGCCTGTTCGCAACGCGCGGCTTCGCGCTTCCCGATCACGCTGCGAAGCGGCCAGGACGCTCGGCTGCTTTCCCTCCGTCTCGGCCTGGTCTGCGGGGCGCACAGCGCCCTGCAGCTCGGCCTCGCTTCGGTCCAAGCACCCTCGCTGTCCGCTTCTCCACGCTTCCTAATTAAAGCTCTGAGTATTATATGCTATTCCTTCTATAAAAACAAGAGTGGATTTTCAAACTCGCCGTAACATAATTGTAATGTGGCAAAACGCGATTTTCCCTTGCATTCGGGCGGACAGCGTGGTATGCTGTACTATCACAGGAAGGGAGGCGGCGCACATGGGAAAACAATCGGTGAAGCAGGTCGCCTCCAACCGCAAGGCGTTCCACGACTATTTCATCGAGGACAAGTACGAGGCGGGCATCGAGCTGGCGGGAACGGAGGTCAAGTCCATCCGCCAGGGCGCCGTCAACCTGCGGGACTCCTTCTGCTCAGTGAAGGACGGGGAGATGTTTCTCTACGGAATGCACATCTCCCCCTATGAAAAGGGCAACATCTTCAACAAGGACCCCCGGCGCACCCGGAAGCTACTGCTCCACCGCCGGGAAATCCGCAAACTCCAGGCCAAGGTCCAGCAGGACGGCTACTCCCTGATTCCCCTGTCCCTGTATTTCTCAGGGCCCAGGGTGAAGGTGGAGCTGGCGCTGGCCAAGGGCAAAAAGCTGTACGACAAGCGGGAGGCCGCCGCCCAGCGGGATGCCAAGCGCGAGATGGACCGGGCCTCACGGGGCCGTTATTGAACAGGAGAAAGGGATGGTAATCATGAGCAAGCCCATCGTCACCATTGAGATGGAAAGCGGCGGCGTGATGAAGGCGGAGCTGTACCCCGACGTCGCGCCCAACACTGTGAACAACTTCATCGCCTTGGCCCAGGCGGGCTTTTACGACGGGCTGATCTTCCACCGGGTAATCCCCGGCTTCATGATCCAAGGGGGCGACCCCCAGGGTGTGGGCATGGGCGGCCCGGGCTACTCCATCAAGGGCGAGTTCGCCCAGAACGGCTTCCAAAACGACCTGGCCCACACCCGGGGCGTGCTGTCCATGGCTCGGGCCATGGACCCCAACTCCGCCGGCAGTCAGTTCTTCATTATGGTGGACGACGCCCCCCACCTGGACGGCGGCTACGCCGCCTTCGGCAAGGTGATTGAGGGCATGGACACGGCGGACGCCATCGTCAACGCCAAGCGGGACTACAACGACTGCCCCAAGCAGGATCAGCGGATGAAGAAAGTCACCGTGGACACTCAGGGCGTGGACTATCCCGCGCCGGAGAAGGTGTAACACAGTTTTCACTCCGGAAGGCACAGCCTGACGGATGAAAATAAATCAAATTCGCGGCGAAGCCGCTACAAAGCTCTCCCGTAAAGCCGCCCGCAGGGCGGCCCCAAACCGCAACCCAGCGCAGCTGGTCGCGATTTGGGGCGGAAGGGCAGGGAAACACAGTTGAGCGGACTTTGCCCAATGGGGCCCCGCAAAGCCGTCCCTCAGGCTTTGTGGGAAGAGGAGGCGCAAGGGAGCGAACGGAGCTTTCCCCGAGGGGAAAGCGTAGCTGAGCGGACTTTGCGCCGACGAGGGGGCGTACTGGTTTCGACGGGGGCGCCGAAGCAGGAATAGCGAGCGGATGCGCCTGGCATCCTTAAAACGGGCAACTTATAAATTAAAGAACAACGATAACGTAGTTCTCGCCGCGGCTTAACGCGGCCGTCCCGCCCGGAAGGACCACGAGCCGGGTCGGGGCGTCATCTTAGTGGTGCCCGTGCGTGCGGAAAGAGTTGACCGCGCCACGCATCATGACTCTACCAATCTCAGCAGTGTGACGACCCACGGCTGAGCAAGGGAATGTAAAGGATCGTCTGCGCTCGGAGAGGTTCCTGTGGAAGCACTTTCGGACAGGGGTTCAACTCCCCTCGCCTCCACCACGCCGGAGCAAGCTGCACGCCGCTTGCTCCGGCGTTTTTTACAACCACCACTCAGGGGGGACAGCGATATGCCGCCAGAAAAGATCAACCGAATGTTCGGCAGCCTTCAGGAAGCATACGACCGTCTGCGGGCCATTGTGGACAGCTCCTACGACGGTATCTACATCACCGACGGCCGGGCCGACACCCTGTGGGTAAATCCCGCCTATCTGTCCATCAGCGGTCTTCGGGAGGAGGACGTGGTAGGGCGGAATATGTGGGACCTGGAGCGGGAGGGCGTGGTGAGCCAGTCGGGCACGCTGATCGCCCTCACCCAACGCCGCCCGGTAACTCTGGAGCAGACCTTCCGCACCGGCAAACGCGCCCTCATCACCAGCACCCCCAGCTTCGACGACCACGGCAATATCGTCATGGTGGTTACAAACGTACGCGACATGACCGACTTCTATGATTTGCAGACCAAATATCACGAGGCCCAGGAGCGTTACCGCACCGAAATCGAAATCGCCCGCCGCCGGGTTCTGGACGGCGCGGAGCTCATCGCCGCCGACCCCAGCACCTTAGCCGTGCTGCGCCAGGTGGAGAAGGTGGCGGCACTGGACGCGACGGTGCTGCTCACCGGGGAAACCGGCGTGGGCAAGGAGCAGTTCGCCCGCTTCATCTATAAAAACAGCCCCCGCCGGGAGGGACGGTTCATCACCGTAAACTGCGGAGCCATTCCCCCCACCCTCATGGAAAGCGAGCTGTTCGGCTATGAAAAGGGGGCGTTTACTGGGGCGGCCCGAAACAAAATGGGCATATTCGAGCTGGCGGACAAGGGCACCATCCTGCTGGACGAGATCGGGGAGCTACCCCTGGAGATGCAGGTGAAGCTGCTTCGGGTGCTCCAGGAGCGCAGGTTCCAGCGGGTTGGCGGCAGCCAGGACATCCCTGTGGACGTGCGGGTGATCGCCGCCACCAACCGAGATTTAGACGAGATGGTGCACAACAAAATGTTCCGGGAGGACCTGTTTTACCGGCTCAACGTGGTGCCCATATCCGTGCCCCCTCTGAGGGAGAGGCGGGGGGATATCATCCCCTTTGCCGACACGTTCTTGCAGGAGCTCAATCAAAAATACGGCTTCAAAAAGCAATTTTCCACCTCAGCCCTTCAGGCCATGGAGGAATATGCCTGGCCGGGAAACGTGCGGGAATTGAAAAACGTGGTAGAGCGCATGGTCATCCTCAGCCAAGACGATGTGATCCGGGCGGCGGAGCTGCCCTTTCACACCCCATGGACACCGGGGGCGCGGGTTCCCCTGGAGGACGAGCCGTTAGACCTGCGGATAGAGACCGCCCGGTTCGAGTACCACTATATCCAGGCTGCTTACGAAAAGTACGGCAATGTCCGGGCGGCGGCGGCCAGCCTGGGGCTGGACTCCTCCACCTTTGTGCGAAAGCGGAAAAGGTATCAAGAGCTGTTGCAAAAGTAAAACGCGGTGCAAAAATGCAACAGCAGGCAAATACGCTGTATTGTGAGAATTTGGCGGATATCCATCCAGAGGCTGCTGCAAAAATGCAGCAGCCTCTGGATGGATATCCGCCTTTTCCCCGAAAAGAGCGGGGATTTCCCCCTCCCCAAAGTTGGCACATGGTATGCGTGTTACAATTTACAGAAAAGAATCGGGCGTCACCGCATTCATCCCATCGACAGCGATCTGGGCCATATGGCCGGTATTCTGGAAGCCTTCCGCTTTGATGCCAGGGTGAAGGATTTCCTGTCCCGGTTGTAAATACATGGCAAATGCCCCCGGCAGAAACCGGGGGCGGAAGGAGAAAAACATGGACACAACAAAAGGAAGCGGCCTCTCCATCAAATCCCGCGTATCCGCCATTGTATTGGCAGCGTGTCTGTTGGTCATGGTGGTCACCTCTGCGGTGGGCCATTTCATCCAGACCAGCGGCGGCTCCGTGCGCACTCAAGAGGTGGAATTTACCACTGACGTAGGCGCCTCCAGCCACGCCAAGCTCTACATCCCCAGCACAGCCACCGCGGACACCCCCGCCCCCGCCGTCATTCTGTGCCATGGCTATACCGCCTCGCTGGACGCCATGGAGCCCAACGCCATCGAGCTGTCCCGCCGGGGCTACGTGGTCATGGCGCTGGATATGTACGGCCACGGCGAGTCCACCCTGCCTCCCGCCGGCTACAGCCAGGCGGAGATGGGCGGCATTGAAGACTACGCCCCCGACCTGGGCTCCTACTCCGCCCTTCAGGAGCTGGCCAAGTACGACTTTATTGATTTGACCAAGATCGGAATGCTGGGCCACTCCATGGGTACCGCCGCCATCCAGGAGGGCGCGTATCTCGCCTACGCCAAGTGGCAGAATGCCTACAACGCCGCCTTGGCCGAGGCGGTGGAGGCCGGCTCTGACGAGGCCACTGCCGCCGGCGCCGCTTATATGGCCGCCATGTCCTCGGGCATCGTTCTGCCCGCTTCCATGGTGCTCACCGGCTACAACTACAACGTGCGCAACATCAGCGATTTGACCTACAACGGCGTCACCGCCGAAAACGGCGTGTTCCCCCTGTTCGCCGCCCCGGTGAATATCTGCACCGTCCAGGGTGATTACGATGAGTTCTGCGACCTGCTGTGGGGCGTGAAGGACTCCCGGAGCTACACCCAGAGCTTCAAGTTTACCTACGGCACCGGCGGAGCCTCCAACGTGCCCTCCGGCACCTATTTCATGTATGGCGACGCCTCCGCCACCCCGCTGAGCCGGGAGGACGCAGCCGCGGCAGCCGCCTCCGCCGCCCTCACCATGGTCCCCATCCGGGCCGCCTACAATTTTAACGGCACCCACTCCGACACCTATTACGATGAGACCGCCATCTCCTACGGCATCGACTTTTTCGACGTCACCCTCCGGGGCGGGCAGGCCACCATCGACCCCACCGACCAGGTGTGGCACGGCCGGGCCGCCTGCGGCCTCATCGGCCTGCTGTGTGCGCTGACCGCCTTTGTGGCTCTCGCGCTCACTCTGCTGCGGGTCCCCTTCTTCGCCACCATTGTCCAGCCCGAGCCCCAGTCCATCACCACCTGCGACACCCCCGCCCATGCCATCCGGTACGCGGTGATCTACGTGGTCTGCCTGCTGCCCGCCCCTCTGCTGTATTACTGGCTGGTGGGCTATCCCTACTATATGCAGCCCCAGTGGTTCAAGTTTTTGACCAAATTCTGGCCCAACAGCGTTTTTAACATGGCCCCCATGAACTCGCTGCTGCTGTTCAACGTGGTGATTGGCTGCGTCCTGCTGGCGGTGTACGTGCTGGTCTTCCTGTTCATCGCCAAAAAAGCGGGCTTCGGCTGGGAGAACACCGGGCTGAAGCTACCGCCGGTCCAGGTGCTCAAGTCCCTGCTGCTGGCCGCTCTGTCCTTCGCCGGAGTGTATGCGGTGATTTACGCCTGCTCCGGCCTGTCCGGCACCGAGTTCTCCTTCTTCAAGTTCAACATCATGCCCATGGACGCCGCCCACTGGGTCGCTTTCCTCAAATACCTCCCTGTGTGGCTGTTCTTCTTCCTGCTGGCCAGCGTGCTCTACAACACCTTCACCCGCGTCAACAACCTCCCCGGCTGGGCAAACTATCTCCTCATCGCCATCGCCTCCTGCGGCGGACTGGCGGCGATGTTTGCCTACGACTACGGCAAGCTGTTCGCCACCGGCGTGCGGGGCATCCAATACATCCCCGGCACCACCAGCGCCGAATGGCTGTCCGCCATCGGGATGTCCTTCCCCACCGCCCTGGCCGGCATCATGCTGTTCTCCCTGTTGTTCATCCTGCCCATCTCCGCTGTGATGAGCCGGGTGTGCTTTAAGAAGACGGGCTCCGCCTGGCTGGGCGGGTTCCTCACCGCCTTTGTCGTGCTGGCCTTCACCATCTCCCACATGGTCGTATCCATGTAATTCCCCCGCCGCCACTGTATCAATTTAATATTAGAAAGGAAGTCTTATACCATGTCCCTAATGACCGGCGAACAGTACATCGAATCCATTCGAGCTATGAAAATGAACGTCTATATGTTCGGCAAAAAAATCGACTGCCCGGTGGACGACCCCATCCTCCGCCCCTCCCTGAACAGCGTGCGCATGACCTACGATCTGGCCCAGATGCCCGAGTATGAGGACCTGATGACCGCCGTCTCCCCCTACACCGGCAAGCGCGTAAACCGCTTCACCCACATCCACCAGTCCACCGGAGACCTGATTAAAAAGGTGAAAATGCAGCGCCTGCTGGGCCAGAAGACCGCCGCCTGCTTCCAACGCTGCGTGGGCATGGACGCCTTCAACGCCGTGTTCTCCACCACCTATGAGACGGATCAAAAATACGGCACCTGCTACCACGAGAATTTCCGCAAGTTCATGACCTACGTGCAGGACAACGACCTCACTGTGGACGGCGCCATGACCGACCCCAAGGGCGACCGCTCCAAGGCCCCCCACCAGCAGGCCGACCCCGACCTGTTCCTCCGCGTGGTGGAGCGCCGGGCGGACGGCATTGTGGTCCGCGGCGCCAAGGCCCACCAGACCGGCGTGCTCAACAGCCACGAGGTCATCGTCATGCCCACCCAGTCCATGAAGCCGGAAGATAAGGATTACGCCGTCTCCTTCGCCGTCCCCATGGACACCCCGGGCATCACCATGATTATCGGCCGCCAGTCCTGCGACACCCGCAAGCTGGAGGGCAGCGAGATGGACGTGGGCAACAGTGAGTTCGGCGGCGTGGAGGCCCTGACCATCTTCGACAACGTGTTCGTGCCCAACGACCGCATCTTCCTCAACGGCGAGGCGGAATTCGCCGGCATGATGGTGGAGCGCTTCGCCGGCTACCACCGCCAGAGCTACGGCGGGTGCAAGGTGGGCGTAGGCGACGTGCTCATCGGCGCGGCCGCTGTGGCCGCCGACTACAACGGCGCGGCCAAGGCCAGCCACGTGAAGGATAAGCTCATTGAGATGACCCACCTGAACGAAACCCTGTACGCCTGCGGCATCGCCTGCTCCGCCGAGGGCCACCCCACCCAGAGCGGCAACTACATCATCGACCTGCTGCTGGCCAACGTGTGCAAGCAGAACGTCACCCGCTTCCCCTATGAGATCGTCCGTCTGGCCGAGGACATTGCCGGCGGCCTGATGGTCACCGCCCCCTCTGAGGCCGATTTCCGCAGCCCGGAGCTGGGCCCCGTTATCGACAAGTACCTGCGCGGGGTGGACGCCGTATCCACAGAGAACCGCCTGCGCATCCTCCGCCTCATTGAGAACCTGGCCCTGGGAACGGCGGCGGTGGGCTACCGCACCGAGTCCATGCACGGCGCCGGCTCTCCCCAGGCCCAGCGCATCATGATCGCCCGCCAGGGCAATTTGGAGCATAAGAAAGAGCTCGCCAAGGCCCTGGCCCACATCACAGAGTAAGCAAACCGCTCTCCCTCCCTGTTCAATGCGGGGAGGGAGAGCGGAAGCAGGGAGGTAAACCCGCCATGTTGGAACAGATTGAACAGGTTTTAGACGCCCGAGTGCGGCCACAGCTTGCCCTCCACGGCGGAGGCATCCAGTCCTTGGACTGTGAGGGCGGCGTATACCGCTTTCGGCTGCTGGGCCAGTGCGCCGGCTGCGCCGCCGCCGACCTCACCACCGAGCTCCTCATTCAAGAGGAGCTGCTGCAAGCCGTCCCCGGCCTGATCGGGGTTGAGCTGGTGTGCCCCGTGAGCGACGAGCTTCTCCGCCAGGCCAGGTCCATTTTAAGTCAAAGCCATGGCGGATAAGCCTGTGGTCGGCCTGCGCTACTGCGGCGGCTGCAACCCAAGATACCACCGGACGGGGGCGGTTCAGCAGTTGGAAAAGCTGCTTCCCCAGCTGGAATTTGTCCCCCTCCGCCCCGGCGAGAGCTGCCCGGTCGCGGTGGTGGTGTGCGGCTGCCCCGCCCGGTGCGTCGACGTATCCGGGATGGAGGGTAAGCTGATCCGGGTGTGCGCGCCAGAGGATTTGGACCAGGCCGCCGCCGCGCTTCAGCGTATCATTTGTAACGAATAAGAAGGTGCTTTTATGTCCTGGAATGAATATTACGCAGCCCACACTATGACGGCGGAAGCGGCAGCGGCCCTCATCCACTCCGGCGACCGCGTGGTGGTGCAGCACGCCTGCGGCGAGCCGTCTCACCTGCTGGACGCCATGGTGGCCAACGCCGCCGCCTACGAAAATGTGGAGCTTGTTCACATGGTGGCCATGGGCAGGGCTGAGTACGCCCAACCGGGGATGGAGACCCACTTCCGCCACAACGCCCTCTTTGTGGGCGGAACCACCCGCGCCGCCATAGCCCAGGGCCGGGGGGATTTTACTCCATGCTTTTTCTCCGACGTGCCCGGTTTTTTTGAAACCACCCTGCCGGTGGACGTGGCCCTTGTCACCGTCACCCCACCCAATGAGGACGGCAAATGCTCCCTGGGCGTGTCGGTGGACTACACCCTGGCCGCCGTGAAGCACGCCAAAACCGTTATCGCCCAGGTCAACCGCAATATGCCCTTCACTCACGGCCCGTCCACTGTGGACGTCACTGATATCCACTGCTTTGTCCCCTTCGACGCCCCCATCATCCCCCTGGCCCCGCCCAAAATCGGGCCGGTGGAGGAGGCCATCGGCAAAAATGTGGCGCAGCTGGTGCGGGACGGCGACACCCTTCAGCTGGGCATCGGGGCCATCCCCGACGCGGTGCTCAAATTCCTCACCGAAAAAAAGGACCTGGGCATCCATTCGGAAATGTTCTCCGACGGAGTGGTGGATCTGGCCCGAGCGGGCGTCATCACCAACGCCAGAAAGACCCTCCATCCCGGAAAGTATGTGGCCACGTTCCTGATGGGCACCCAGAAGCTCTACGATTTTGCGGATGGGAACCCCAACCTCTACCTGGCCCCCGTAGACTATGTAAACGACCCCTTTGTCATCGCTCAGAACGACAATATGGTGTCCATCAACTCCTGTGTGCAGGTGGATCTGATGGGCCAGGTGGCCTCCGAGTCCATCGGCCCCATGCAGATCTCAGGCACCGGCGGGCAGGTGGACTTCATCCGGGGGGCCGCCCGCAGCCGCGGCGGTCGGGCCATCATTGCCATGCCCTCTACTGTGAAGGGCAAAACCTCCAAAATCGTCTCTGTGCTGGATGCCGGCGCGGCGGTAACCACCTGCCGGTGCGACGTGGACTACGTGGTGACGGAATACGGCATCGCCCACCTGAAGGGGCGCACCCTCCGGGAGCGGGCCCGGTCCCTTATCCAAATCGCCCACCCAGATTTCCAAGACGGCCTCAAAGCCGAGTTTGAGCGCCGGTTCCAAACGGCCTACTAAACCCACAAAAACAGCGTCAGGGACGGGAAACCCGCTCCTGACGCTGTCTCAGTTCCATGGAAGAATCCGCCGCCCTCAGCTTCTGCCCGCGGCCCGATTCATTTGGTCCACAAGGGCGTCAATCTCCTCGTCCCTGAGATGCTCGCCCACATAGGAGGCCAGGGAGTGGAGGGTCATGTTGTTGAGCAGCGCCCGTGCAAACGGCTCCCGCTCCAGGTCCATCTTGTCCAGGCCGAAGGGGAGATAGGGCTGAATCTGCGCGTATTTTTCGCTGAAAATGGCGGACCATTGGGGCGATTCCAGAATATCCCGCAGGATGGTGTTCCGCGTGACCTCCGGCTGCCAGGGCTTTTCCGGGCGGACCCGCACTGTGTCCCACAGCCGGATGTCCGCAGAGGAGGCGCCAACCAAAATCTGATATTGGCCATCGGGGACGTAATAATCCCCCAGCGCCGTATTGTAGTAGGCGAACGCCCGCTTCCCCAGCCGGAAAGCGACCTCCTTTGTCTCCCCCGGCTCCAGATGGATTTTGGAAAACTCCCGCAGCTCCTTGACGGGCGCGGGCACGGGGGAGTCCACCCGGCCCACATAGACCTGAACGATCTCCCGGCCCGCCACGCCGCCCGTATTGGTGACCCGGCAGGAGACCTCCAGCTCCTCCCCATCGGACAGCTCTTTTCGGTTCAGGCGCAGCTGGGAATAGGCAAACTGGGTATAGCTCAGGCCGTGCCCAAAGGGAAATACGGGGTCGATTTTCTTTTTTTCATAGTAGCGGTAGCCGACGAAAATTCCCTCCCGGTATTCGCAGCGGTCGCTTCGGTCCTCCCCGGCCGGGGTATACAAATAGGCGGGGCTGTCCTCAATTCGCCCCACGAACGTCTCCGCCAGCTTGCCGCTGGGGTTCGTCCGTCCAAACAGGATGCTGCTCACCGCCTCGCCCCCGGCCTCGCCGCACAGATAGGCCTCCACCACGGCCTTCGCCCTGAGCAGCCAGGGCATCGAGATGACGGAGCCGTTGCTCAGCACCACCGCGAGGCGGGGGTTGACGGCCGCCAGCTCCTCCACCAGCCGCACATAGGCCGGAGGAATGTCCAGGCTGGTGCGGTCGTAGGTCTCCGACTCAAAGGACTCCGGTAGGCCGATAAACGCCACCACGGTATGGCAGGAGGCCGCGGCGGCCCGCGCCTGCTCCAGCAGGGCCTCGTTGGTCTCAGCGCCGGAATAGCCCGGCGCGTAAACCAGGCCTGGGCACAGCTTTTTCATCTCCTCCAGCGCGCTGGACACCCGGTACGGGTTGACGTGGGAGCTTCCGCCGCCCTGATAGCGGGGCTCAGCCGCCATCTCGCCGATGACGGCTATTCTGTCGTTTTCACCCAGCGGGAGGATGGAATCCTCATTTTTCAGCAGCACAACCGCGTTTTTCGCCACCTCAGCGGCAAAAGCGTGACCCTCCTCCGGCGAGATTGGCTCAGCGGCCGGAGTCTCTCTCAACGACTGGATCACCCGCAGTATGCTCAAAACGGCGCCGTCCAGGCACTCCTCTTTTAGTCGGCCATCCTCCACCGATTTCACCAGCTTTCGGACGCTGCTGCCATCGTTACCGGGCATCTGCAGCGACAGCCCCGCTTGCAGCGACGGCACGATCTGATCCATCGCCCCCCAATCCGTCAGAAGAATCCCGTCAAATCCCCACTCCTGCCTCAAAATATCCCGGGACAGGTGGGGATTTTGGGCCGGATAGTCTCCATTGACCTTGTTATAAGAGGTCATAACGGCCTTTACGCCACCCTTTTTGACCACCGTTTCAAAGGCGGCAAGGTAGATTTCCCGCAGCGTGCGCTCGTCCATCACCGCGTCTACGGCCTTCCGGCGGTTCTCCTGGCTGTTTGCGGCGAAGTGCTTGACGCAGGCCGCCGCCGGCGCTGACTGAATCCCCTCCACCATGGCCGCCGCCAGCTCTCCGGCCAGGCAGGGGTCCTCGGAATAATACTCAAAATTGCGCCCGCACAGGGGGGAGCGCTTGATATTGATCCCCGGGCCAAGGAGTATGTCCACTCCGCTCTGCGCCGCCTCCCGGCCCAGAACGCAGCCCATCCGGCGCAGCAGGTCCCTGTCCCATGTGCAGGCGGCGGCGCTGGCCGTGGGATAGCACACCGAGGGGTGGCTCTCGTTGATGCCCAGGTGGTCGCTTTTCTCCACATCCTGCTTGCGCAGGCCGTGGGGCCCGTCCGACATAAACAGAGATGGAATATCATATTCCGGGTAATTCTGCGTCATCCAAAAGTTCATTCCCACACACAGGCGGGCCTTCTCCTCCAGAGAAAGCCGGCTTAATTGAATCTCAGGCTTTTGCATATTTGACACCTCCCGCAGTCATGCGCCGCTCAAAACAACAGTTCAATCACCCTGGTGAGGCAGCCAACCAGGCCGGACAAGCTGGAAAATTCAATGCGCGTGCGCTCCCACACCCACGGCCACACCCGCTCCTTAACGGTATTCCGACAGGGAACCATGACCAGGTCCCCCGCCCGGACGACATCGCCGCCCAAAACCACAAGCTGCGGATCGAAAATGCTGACCAGATTGGAGATTCCCAGTCCCAGGTTTCGCCCTATCTGAGCCAAAGCTGCTACCGCCGCCCCATCCCCCTGCTCCGCCGCGTCGCAGAGCTCGCTGAAGGATTTTTTTGTGGCAATGGAGGAAGCCATCACCTCCCAGCACCCCCGCTTTCCGCAGGGGCAGGGCGGGCCGCTGGGGTCAATCACATAGTGCCCCAGGTCTCCGGCAAAGCCGTTGGACCCCCGGTACAGCTGGCCGTCCATCAAAATGCCCCCGCCGATGCCATATCCCACGGACAAATAGATCGCGTTGTCCGCGTCCTTGGCCGCGCCAAAGTGCTTCTCTCCCAAAATCGCATTGTTGGAGGCGGTGTCCGCGATAATCGGCACCTGGAACCGGCGCTGCAAGTATTCCACCACCGGAATATTCCGCCAGTTGATGCTGTGAATGGCATAGAGCATTTTGTCGTCCGGCCTCAGCAGACTGGCCGTACCCACGCCGATGCCCAGCAGCTTGTCGGAATAAGCCCCGCAGGTCGAAAGCCCCTCATCCAAAAGGTCAGCCACCTGCGTCAGCACCTCCATGGGGGATTGGGCGGAGGAAAATGGAAGGTCCTTCATCCACAATATTTTGGCCCGGATATTGCTGATGGCGATTTTCATCACCGGCGGCCGGAACAAAATCCCGGCGCACAGGGCGTACTGCTCATTAAACATCAGCAGATTCTGCGCCCGCCCCACGCTTCCCTTCAGCGACCCGCTGGGGACAATCATCCCTTCCTCCTCTAAAGAAGCCACGATGCTGGTAATTGTGGCTTTGTTCAGGCCGGTCACTTTGGCCAGGCCGGTGCGAGAAATGGGGGCGTTTTTCCATAGGGCATAGATTACGCTGGTTCGATTCTGCTGCTTCATCCTTGATTGATTAATAACCGACTCTGATTTCATATTCTGTGAACCGCCTTCCCGTCGAAGATACGCGCTGTGGGCATCGGCAATGCCGCCGCTTTTTGCAGCTATTATATACCATCCGGCGGAACAATGCAATATTTATTTTTTTAATAAAAAAACTATTGCTGTTCAGGCTCCCAACTTCCAACAATAATAAACAATAGCCACCGCTTCAACCCCAGTTATTGTGTACTATTTATAAAAATTTTCAAGATATTTTGGTTGTATTGCTAATTCCTTTTGTGGGAATCGTCTGCTATAATTAGTTTGTTCAATAAACCAATTTAACCCGCATAAAGGAGGAAATCCATCTTGCAGAAGGTAATCGACATCCATGTGCACGTCGGGAGCAGCGCCGCGCTTTACGTGGGTGGCAGCATCGACGTCGTCACCACAAGAATGAAGCTGCACGGAATCACCCATTCCGTTGTCTCGCCCATTCCTGGGTTTGAAGATCCCAACGGCATCGAGTCCGTCCGGCGGATGAACGAGCAGGTGGCCGGCATTCAGCGGGATAACCAGGAGGTATTCCCCATGGTCCTCGGCGTGGCCGAGGCCAGGCACGGAGCCCGGGCCGCTGTCGCCGAGACCGCCCACGCCCTGGGCGAGCTCGGGATGGGCGGCTTGATGTTCCACCACGATTTTGCGGGCGTAGAGATTCACGCCCCGGTGATGGAGAACATTCTAGACGAGGTCATGCGGTATCCCGGCGCCCGCGTGGTGCAGATGCACACCGCCCAGCACTCCATGCTGGAGCCCCCCTTCGGCCTGTGGGTAATGGCCCAGAAATATCCCGACATCACATTCCTCTGCGGCCATCCTATGATGTCCATGATTCAGCTGGACAACATGGCCGCGATTTTAAAGCACTGCCCCAATATCTTCGTGGATACCTGCTGTACGTACACCCACGACCGCGCCATTGAAACCATGGCGGACAAGCTGGGCTCGGTGGATCAGATCATGTTTGGCTCGGATAACCCCTATTGGCACCCCGGGCTGTGCATGGACAAGGTGCTGGTGGACCAGGCGGACCTGTCCCCGGAGGACAAGCAGAAAATCTTCAGCGGAAACTTTGAGCGCGTGTTTGGAAAGGTCGGTGTGTAAAATGGCAAAAATACTGGACGTACACGTGCATATCGGCGAGGACCTGTACCGCAGCTGCACGCCGGAAATGGCGCTGGAGCGCATGGACCGCAACGGCATCGAGCAGGCGGTCATCTCCCCGCTTCCCACCTATCCCACCCCGGAGGGCGTCAAGAGCAGCCAGAAGCAAAACGACCGCATTGCGGAGGCCCTGCAAAAATATCCCAACCGCTTTGTGCGGGGGCTGGGCGTGGTTGATCCCCGCCACGGCCAGGCGGCGGTCCCCGAGGTGGACCGAATTTTTGGCACGCTGGGGCTGCACGGCCTGCTGTTCAGCAACGACAAAACGGGCCTGACCATGGACAACCCCGTGATGTGCGAATTTTTGTCCCACGCCGCTCAATATGAAAATCCCGTGGTGTTTGCCTACACCTCCCAGTACTCTGTGCTTCAGGCACCCTTCATGCTGGAGAAAATGGCCAGAAACTTTCCAAGCATCCAATTTATCAACGGCTCCGCGCTGAAGGACTCCACTCACGCCAACTGCTCCCGCTATATGTCGTCTATCCTGGACAACATATACATTGACATCGCCGACATGAACCAGCTCCTGGGCGTTCTGCGCAGCGCCATCACGGAGAGCGGCATCGACAAAATCCTTTTCGGCAGCAATATCCCCTCCTGCGATATCTGCCCGGAAATCATCAATCTGGAGTCCACCGATCTCTCAGACGGGGAGAAGCGCCAGATCTATTACGATAACGCCGCAAAGCTGTTTCGGCTGTGACAGCCAACATAAATAAAGGAGGACAATCAAATGAAAAAAAGGATCGCTCTGCTCTTAGCCGCCGCCATGCTCACCGGCATTTTGTCCGGCTGCGCTCAGCCCCCCGCCGCCCAAACCGACCCGGCCCAGCAAACAGACCCGCCCTCCAGCGCGGAGCCAAACCAGACGGACAGCATCTATGCCCCCTACCAGGGGACGGAACTGGTCTTCATCCGCCACTCCGGATACGAAGCGGATTGGATGACGGAAAAGGCCGAGGAATTTTATCAGATCAGCGGAATCCGCGTGACCGTGGAGCAGATCGCGTACAGCGAGCTGAAAAACAAAATACTGCTGGATATCTCCTCCGCCAGCGGCGCGTACGACATGATCGCCACCACAGAATACTGGCTTTCAGAGTTCAACGAGGGCGGCTGGCTGACGGATATGTATCCCCTGGTCCACAATTCCGACCTCACCGCCGCCGCCTTTGAGCTGGAGGACATCGGCCAGTCCACCCTGGACGCCAACACCATCAACGGCCAGCTGCTGGCCATGCCCTGGAAGTTCAACGGGCAGCTGCTGGCCTACCGCACCGATCTGATTGATACGCCCCCCGCAACCTGGGAAGAATACCTGGAGCTGGCCGAGCAGTTCACCACAAGCGACATGGTGGGCGTATCTCTGGCCCTGTCCCCCAACTCCATTATGGACGTGTACCTCAACCTGCTGTACCAGGCGGGGGGAACGTTCCTCAGCGAAAACAGCACGGTATGCAATCTGGACTCCCCCCAGGCCAAGGAGGCTCTGGAATTCCTGCTGGAGTTGACCGCCTATACCAGCGGCGGCGCCACCAACAACCAGTGGCCTGAGTCTGCCGCGGTTTTCGGGCAGGGCGCCGCGGCCATGTACCCCACCATCAGCTCCCAAATCGGAAACCTGGTGGACCCCGAGGTCTCCGCAGTGTCCGACAGCGTAGGCTATGCCGAGCTGCCCGGCGGCGTGGGCTGCCTGTCCACCTGGGGCGTCGCCATCACAGCAAACTGCAAGCAGCCTGAAGCGGCCTGGCTGTTCATCCAGTATATGCTGTCCCCGGAAAACACGCAGGAGCTGGTCGTGGGCACGGCGGGCGCGGACATCCCCGTTCGCTCCTCCCTGCTGCTTTCCGACTCGTTCATCCAGGCCTACCCCCACTATGCTGTCATGAACGCCATCACCCAGGCCGAGGGCCACACCTGGACATACCCCAAAACCACCGCCACCACCGCCATCATGGAGGCCCTCGCCGTCCATCTGCAAAACGCGATTCTGGGCAGCGAGACGGTGGAGCAGGCTCTGAGCAGCGCAAAGACGGAAATCGAAGCGCTGCTGAACGGTTAATCATTGCTGCGGCCCGCGGGAGTATCTCCCGCGGGCCATTCCCCAAGAAAGGATGGGACCACTCTTATGAAAAAGCGCAGCCACGGACTCAGAGGCGGAGAAAACAGACTGATGCTGGGACTGCTCCTGCCATCTGTCCTGTTTGTTTTGGTGATCTCAATCGTACCGCTGGCCTATACCTTCTTCCTCAGCTTTCAAAACTACAGCCTGCTGAACAGTGACGGCGCCTACTTTAACGGCATTCAAAATTATATAGAAATTGTATCAAACCCAGCGATTCGCCAGTCCGTTTGGGTCACATTTCAATATACGATTTCAAGCATCGCCCTGTCCACCTTGGTCGGCGTCGGTCTGGCCGTGGTTGTGAATCAGATTAAAAAGGGAAAGTCATTTTTTCGCGTGGTCTTCTTTGTCCCCATGATGCTCTCCGGCATCGTCGTCGGCGTTTTGTGGCGCTTTCTGTTCAGCACAGATTTGGGCGTCATCAACTACCTGCTGGAAATTGTCGGCGTCGGGCGCATTAATTGGACGGGCAGTGCGGCGGCGGCAATGGCCAGCATTCTAATCGCCGACGTCTGGCAGTGGTCGTCCTACACGTTTATCAACGCCCTGGCCGCCCTGGAGGCCATGAATCCCGAGCCGGTAGAGGCCGCCAAGGTGGACGGCGCCAACGCCCTCCAGCTGTTTTTTCTCATCAAGCTGCCGACAATTATGCCCGTTGTGGGCGTCAGCATTGTCTTCCGGACGGTTTGGGCCTTCAGGAGCTTTGATCTGATCTACTCCCTCACCAGCGGCGGGCCGGGCACCTCCACCACAACCATGGCCATTGAAATCTACCGACTGGCCTTCAACCAGTATAAAATCGGCGCTTCCAGCGCGCTGTCCGTCCTGATGTTCCTGATCCTCACGGGGCTCAGCCTCTTTATTCTGAAAAAAACGCTCAAGGGGGAACCCAAATGAAGCACCGGCGCAGAACTCAAATCGTTTGCTATACCATCGCCATCGCAGTGACCGCCTTTACCCTGTTTCCTCTTTATTGGACCCTGATCACCTCGTTCAAAACATATCGGGAGGCGTTTGCTCAGCCGCCCCAGTTTTTCGCCATCCCCACACTGAAGAACTATCTGGAATTTCTGCAGCAGAATCAAATCCTGCTCTATCTGCGCAATTCCATCCTCATCTCCGTGGTCAGCGTGGTGGTGCCCCTGATTCTGGGTCTGTTTGCGTCCTATGCCGTCACCCGCTCCCGGCTGCCCGGCAAGGAGGGCTTCGCCATGTTCCTGTTGGCCTCCCGCTTCATCCCCCCGGTCAGCACGCTGATTCCCACCTATCTCCTGTTCCGCCAGTTCGGGCTGTACGATACCCTCGCCGGGCTGATTCTGCTGAACACCGCAATGAATATCCCCTACGTGGTCTATATGATGCGCGGATTTATCCAGGACGTGCCCCTCGCCATCGAGGAATCCGCCTGGCTGGACGGCGCGGGGCGCCTGCGCACCTTTTTCAGCATCGTGCTGCCCATGTGCAGGCCGGGCATCGCGGCCACGGCAGTGCTCTCCTTCTGCTTCTCCTGGAACGAATTTATGTATGCCATGAACTTGACCAGCCGGAACGCGAAAACTCTGCCCCTGGCCATGATGGCCTACATGGGCGAGAGCGGAACCGAGTGGCAGATGATGGCCACCGCCGGGATTGTCATCCTGCTTCCCACCGTGGTCTTCGCCATTCTGACCCACCGCAACCTGGGCTCCGGTATGTCCTTCGGCGCGGTGAAGGGCTGACCGGGCCCTTCACCGCCCCAGGGCTCACCCCGGCAGGAAGTCCTCCCGCATGGGGTTGAAGATGTCTAACAGCACCCCCGCCTCCAGGCAGGTGCAGCCGTGCTCCACGCCGTCGGTTTTCAGCAGCGTGTCCCCCGGTCCAACCTGGTGGGTCTCCCCGTCGATGGTGAAGGAAAAGCGTCCGCTGACCACATAGGTAATCTGGGTGTGGGGATGGCTGTGCAGCGCCCCCACCGCCCCGGTCTCAAAAGTGTTCTCCACACACATCAGTTGACAGTTGTAAGCCAACACCCGGCGGACCACGCCCTCCCCGGCCCGCTGGGGCAGCGTGTCCCCATGGTACACCCAGCGCTGGTCCTGCCGGGTAAACGCAGGGGCGGGCAGATATTTTTTCAGGGTGGCCCGCACCGCCCCCGGCCCCGCCAGCATCTCCCGGAGCATCCCGCCGATTTTTTTCGCCAGCCCCGCCTGACACAGATCCACGGCGAACAGCGCCGGGTTGGACAGGATGGGCGCCAGCGCCTCGTCCGAGGCGCTGGCCGGGTCGCCCAGCTTCACGCCGGAAAGCTGCTTTTGCAGGGTCTCCAGCATGGGGTCGCCGCTGCACACCATCGGCTTACACTTGTCGTCCACCGCCAGCAGGTAGCGCAGCCACCCCGCGATGGCCAGGGGAATGTAGGTCAAGCCGGCCACGTCCAGGCTGGGCTGGGCCAGATAGCTCTTGATGGTCTCCCCAAAACGGATGGGCACCTTTTGGCTGGTGTCGGTGGCGATGCGCTGGGGCATATCGGGGATGAAGGGGTTGGGAAGCCGCTGGTCGATCACCTCGCGGATAAAATCCATGGGGCTGAGGATTTTGGGGTCCACCACTACGGGGATGCCCTCGTCATAGCCGATTTTCTCCACCAGGGCCTTGAGCTGTGGGTCCTTCATCTCTGCGGCGATGGACTCATAGCCCAGCAGGCAGCCGTACACCGCCAGCGCCGTGTGCAGCGGGTTCAGACAGGTGGTCACTTTCATCTTCTCCGTCTTGTTCACCGTGTCCCGGTCGGTCATATATACGCCCGCCCGCTCCAGCGGCGGCCTGCCGTTGGGGAAGCGGTCCTCCACCACCAGGTACTGGGGCCGCTCAGCGTTGACAAAGGGGGCGATGAAGGTGTTCTTGCCGGTGACAATGGGGGCCATGTCCTCCACCCCGATCCGGGCCAGTGCCTCCTCCACCACCTGGGCGGGACGGGGGGTGATTTTGTCGATCATGGTCCAGGGGAAGGACACCGTGGCCTCGTCCGCCGCCCAATCCGCGAACGCCTGGGTGACATAGCCCCGCTTCACCCACTGCTCCACCACCGTCATCACGCTGCGGCGCAGCGTCTCCCCGTTGTGGGAGCAGTTGTCCATGCTCACCACGGCGATGGGCGCGCCGCCAGCCTGGAACCGCTCCCACAGCAGGGCGGCGGTGAGGCTCATGGCGTGGGCGCAGCCCCCCGGGCCCCGCTCAAAGTCCGCCTGCACGAAGGGGAAGAACTCCCCCGCCAGGTTGGTGAGGGCGTAGCCCTTCTCGGTGATGGTGTAGCTCACCATCTGGAGGGTTGGGCTGCGGAAGCTGGCACGCAGCCTCTCCCAGTCCGCCGGAAAGACCGGCCCCGCCCGCAGCCCCTGTGCCACGGAGGCGATGACCTCCTTCTCCATGGTCCCGTCCGGCAGCAGCGACACCAGCAGGGTCATACTGTCGAACGGCGCGTAGATTTTGTCGATGATATCGTAGTCAAAGGTGTCGGCGGCCACAATTCCGCCCTGCACCAGCCCCTGCTCCAGCAGGTCCTGCTGAAGCTTGGCGATGAACCCCCGGAAGATGTTCCCCGCGCCGAAATGGACCCAGGCGGGGGCCCGCTCCGTCTCGGCGCGCATTTTTTCCCAGTCGAAGGCGGGCAGCTTGATCCCGGCCCGCTCCCAGGCCGCCCGGCCCCGGAGGCCCTCATAGCATAATTTCATGGTTTTTCCTCCCATTTCTCACAACAGGGCGCGCCGGACCGTGGCTACGGCGGCGCGCCCTGTCTGTTTTACTCTGTGGCTATCTCAAAAATAGGTTGGCCAGACCGGCCACCGCAGGCTCATAGTCGCCAAAGACCTTGGGGATGATGAGGGACACATCCTGCCAGTAGGACACCAGCAGCAGGGTGATGACCATACACACGTAGAAGGGCAGCGTGGCCTTGACCACCTTTTCCATGGGCCGCTTGGCCACGGCCGAGCCGATGAACAGCACCGCGCCCACCGGCGGGGTGAGCAGGCCGATACCGCAGTTGAGCACCACCATGATGCCGAACTGGATGGGGTCCAGCCCGCAGAACTGGGTGGCCACCGGCAGCAGGATGGGGGTGGCGATGAGGATGATGGGGGCCATGTCCATAATCATGCCCAGCACCAGCAGAATCACGTTGAGCAGCAGGATGAGGATAATCTTGTTATCGGTGATGCCCACGATGGCCTGGGCGGCCAGATCGGGGACGTGGAGCTTGGTGAGGCAGTCGCCAAACACCGCAGAGGTGGCGATGAGAATCATCACGATGGCCAGCGTGTTCACGCACTCGTCCAGGGCCTTCCACACGCCCTTCCAGTTCACGCCTCGGTAGATGAACACGGAGACCACCAGGGAGTAGAGCACCGCGACGGCGGCGGACTCGGTGGCGGTAAACTTGCCGGTGACAACGCCCACCACCACGATGACGATGGCCAGCAGGGCCCAGATGGAAATCCAAAGCTGCTTGAAGAAGTTGACGATGTGGAAGGGCTCGCCCTTGGGGTAGTTGCGCTTGACGGAGATGATGTAGGAGCCGACCATCAGCGACAGGGCCAGCAGGGCGCCGGGCAGGTAGCCCGCCAGGAACAGGGAGCCCACGGAGATGCCGCCCGCGGTGGTGGCGTAGATGACCATGTTGTGGCTGGGGGGCACCAGAAGTCCCTCGCAGGAGGAGGTGATGGTGACGGCGGTGGAGAAGTCGGCGTCGTACCCCTGGTCCACCATCATGGGAATCATGATGGAACCGATGGAGGCGGTGTCCGCCGCAGCGGAGCCGGAGATGCCGCCGAAGAAGTAGGACGCCACGATGTTCACCATGGCCAGACCGCCCCGCATCCAGCCTACGCAGGCGTTGGCCAGGGCGATGAGCTTATCCGAGATACCGCCCTTGCCCATGAGCACGCCCATGGTGATGAAGAAGGGCACCGCCATCAGGGAGTAGGAGCTGATGCCCTTGACCATCAGGCGGCAGATGGCGTTGAGGTTATTGCCCATGACCAGCAGGCACAGCACGGAGGACAGGCCCACGGCGTAGGCAATGGGGAAGCGCAGCACAATCATGACGATAAAGCTGCCCAGCAGAACGATAATCGCAAGAGTCTGGAGATCCATTATGCCGCTCCCTCCTTTTTCTCTTCCTCAACAAAGAAAGATTTGATGTGGTTATAGACCGCCTCCAGCTCGAAGACGATCATGGCAATGCCCGCCAGGGGCACCGGGAGGTACATCCAGAACCGGGAGAGCCAGGGAATGGACTCGTAGAAGCCCTTGCTGCCCAGGGTGACGGCGTACTCCCAGCCCACCACCAGCATGATGACGGCCAGCACCATCACGGCGACGTCCGCCACCACATCCAGCACCTTGACCACGGCCTTGGGGAGCATGGCGTCAAACGCGGTCATGCGGATGTGGGCCCCCGTGCGGATGGCCAGCGCCGCGGACAGCACCGCCATGTAGGACATACAGGTCAGCACAATCTGCTCGGTCCAGGCCGGGTCCTTGAACACCGCCAGGAAGGACAGGAACTCATAGGTGTGGGCCCATTCCTGGCACCAGCGCCCCCACACCGTGAAGGACACGATGACGATGTCGGCGATGAGCAGCAGCTTGCACAGCACCATGACGATTTTGTACGCCATGTCATAGGCCGGCTTCGCCTTGTCCAGCGTGGTGAAAATCTTTGGCATAAAACCTCTCCTCTCTCAATCAAATCAGCAGGGGGCGTGGGCATTCCCCCACGCCCCCTGTCGTGCGTCCGTCAGCTTAAGCTTATTTCAGGTCCAGAATCTGCTGATACAGGTCAGCCTGCTTGTCGATGGCCTCCTTGATGGCGGGAGCGCTGGAACAGGCTTCCTGCCAGGGGCCCTTATCGGTGACATCCACCACGTTGCAGCCGTCGGCCTTGAGCTGCTCCAGCACCTTGTCCTCCTCGCCCTGGGACAGCTCGGCGTTGAACTGCTGGGTCTTCTTGCCGGCCTCCATAATCACCTGCTGCTGGGCGGGGGTGAGCTTCGCCCAGGCGGTGTCGGTGATGACCACCTGCACGGCGCCCAGGGTGTGGCCGTCCAGAATCAGGTTGTTGGCCACCTCGGGGAAGGCGTTGGACTTGTAGTTGGCGATGGGCTGCTCGGCGGCGTCGCACACGCCGGTGTTCAGAGCGGAGTACAGCTCACCAAAGGCCACCACCGTGGGGGAGGCGCCCAGGCTCTCCACCATGCCGTTCATGATGGGGTCGTTGGACACGCGGATCTTCATGCCCTTCAGGTCGTCGATGCTGTTGATGGCCGTGTTGGCGAAGAAGTGACGGAAGCCCTCCTCACCGTAGAACACGCCGCGCAGGGGCAGGTCGATCTCCTGGGGCTCGTTGAGGAACTCAGCGGCCAGATCGCTGTTGGCGAAGTTCCACCAGTGGTCGCGGCTCTCAAAGGTGAAGGGCAGGGAGAGCAGCACGGACTTCTCAGCGCCGTAGCTGGTCAGAGCAAAGGCGGAGATACGGCTCATGTCGATGGAGTCGTCGCCGCCGATGATGGCGTCCAGCACGTCGTTCTCGGAGCCCAGCACGCCGGAGGCGCGGATGTCGATGGTGATGGAGCCGCCGGACATCTCCTCCACGTTCTTCTTGAACTCAGAGGCGGTCTGGCCCACGATGGTGTCCAGCGGGTTGACCTCGGCGTACACCAGGGTGACCTTGGGGTCGTTGGCCACGTCGCCAGTGCCGGAATTCTTGTCGTCGTTGCCGCTGGGCTGGCCGCCGCAGGCGGCCAGGCTCATGATCATGAGCGCCGCAAGAAGGGCAGATACAAATTTTTTCATTTCAGCTTCCTCCGATTTTTCATGCAGCGTTTCGCTGCGTATTGGGGCGGTCAAACATCTCCCCCCGTTGCCGCCATTGTAACAAATCGCAAAAATCAATGCAACGGCATTCAAAATATGTGCTGTTTATCCAAAAAAATTGAAACAGTCTCTTGACGATTCTTACAATTCTCACCCGCCGATTTTTTGCACTTTGACCAGGAAAACCTCCGCTACGCAAAAAAGGGCCGCCCCGGCCTGGGCCCGGGCGGCCTGCGCCGCTCTTTCAGCTGTCCTGAATCTGCCGGATCAGCTCCTGCATCTCCTGGGGGTATTCGTCGTACATGGGCTGCACCGCCTGGCGGAACTCCTCCAGCTGTCCGCCGCTCACCGTAGTCACCGCGCAGCCGTAGTCCCGCACCAATTTTTCCGCCGCAGCCTCCTGCTCCCGCCACAGCTCCCGCTCGTACAGGGCGCACTCCCTGGCGCACTCCCGCACAATGGCCACATAGTCCTCGTCGATTTCAGCGATTTTATCCAGGGCCACGGTGCTCATAATCTGCATCTCAGGCAGACGGGAGTGCCCGTCCTGAAGATAATAGGGCGCGGCCTGGAAGTGGCCGGTGGCGGCGTAGCTGGGCCAGTTGTTCTCCGCGCCGTCGATTTTGGCGGTTTGCAGGGCGGAATACACGTCGTTATAGGGAAGCTGCACCGGCCTGGCCCCCAGCAGCTCCACCATCCGGCTCATGAAGGCGGACTCCTGCACCCGGATGGTCAATCCCCGCAAATCGTCCAGACCGCAGATGGGCTCCCTGGTGTAAAAGCTTCTGGCCCCGGCGTCGAACCAGCTCAGCCCCACCACGTCCGCCCGCCGTGCGCCGATGAGAAATTCATCCCCCACCGGGCCGTCCAGCACCCGCCACATATGCTCCGCGTCATCGTATAAAAACGGCAGCAGCAGCACCTCAATCTCCGAATAGGACTCGGCAAAGGTGCCCACCGACACCCGGGCCATGTCGATGCCCCCGAACTGCACCTGCTCCAGCACCTGGTTTTCGTTCCCCAGCTCGCCGTTGCAGTACAGCCGGATGCATATTTTCCCCTGGGTGCGCTCCTCCACCAGCTGGGCAAAGTGCTGGGCGGCCTTGGTGGTGGGGTAGTCCTCGGGCTGGTTGTCGGCGTAGCGCAGAACCAGCAGGGGATGACCGGCGTTCTCCGGCGCCGGGCCGCAGCCGCACAGCAGCAGGCATATGCACAAAAGCAGGCATAGCCGCCCCTTCATGCCGTCCCTCCTCCCCGGCCTCGGGCAGCGCCCCGGCGGTAATCCGTGGGCGTTACGCCCACCTTTTTCTTGAAGGCGCGGGTGAAGTAGTTGGCGCTCTCATAGCCCACCATGTTGGCCACCTCTGCGGTGGAGCGCAGCGGGTCGTGCAGCAGCTCCTTGGCCGCCTCCATGCGCAGCTCCGTCAGGTAGTCAAGGAAGTTCACCTGGAAGGTCCGCTTGAACAGGGCGGAAAAGTAGGAGGCGTTGAGGTTCAAAATCGCGCTCACCGAATCCAGCGAGATGTCGCACACCATGTAGTTGTGCTGCAAATACTTCTTCACCTTTCCCATCAGCACGGCGGTTTTGTCGTAATTGTCCGCGCTCTCCAGCAGCTCCGCCGAGGAGGAGGCCATCGCCTCCAACTGGCGCTGGGCCTCCGCCTGCCCCGCCGCCCGCCGGACGGCCCGCTCCACGTCGTCCGCGTCCACCGGCTTGAGGATGTAATCGCATGCCCCTAAACGCACCGCCTCATGGGCGTATGTAAACAGGCTGTAGGCGGTGACAAAGATGATCCGGCACTCCGGGCGCTGGGCCAGAATCTGCCTGGCCGCCTCAATTCCGCTCAGCCCAGGCATCTCAATGTCCAGCAGCGCCACATCCGCCGCCCACAGCGCCGCCGCATCCACCGCCAGGCGGCCATTCTCCGCCGTGCGCACCTCCGCCTCCCGGCCCAGCCGTTTCTCCACAATTTCCGTCAGAAGCTCCCGCTGATAGCCCTCGTCGTCCGCGATCAAAACCTTAATCATCCCTGTCTCCCTCCTCCTCATAGGCCAAAACCCGCGGCAGGCGCAGCACCGCCGCCGTCCCCTCTCCCTGCCGCGAGCGGATGTCCACGCCGTACTCCCTGCCCAGCAGACCCAGGCGGGCCGCCACGTTGTATACGCCGATGTGCTCCCCCGTGGTGGGCGGGTTTTTCAAGATACCCCGCAGCGTCTCCAGCGTCTCCTCGCCCATGCCCACCCCGTCGTCCGCCACAGTGATCTCCAAAATGCTTCCCGTGTCCTGTATGTCGATATCCACGCAGCCCCCCTCCTCCTTGGGGGCCAGTCCGTGCTTGAAGGCGTTCTCCACCAGGGGCTGGAGGATAAAGGAGGGCACCAGGGTGTCCGGCAGGTCCACCTGGGGGCTGACGTGCCAGCGCAGCTTAATTCTCCCCCCAAACCGCTCCCGGTACAGGGCATAAAACTCATCCACAATCCGCACCTCCCGGGCCAGGGGCACCTGGCTGTCATTGCTGGCCAGGGCATAGCGAAACAGGCGGCTGAGGGAGCCGATGAGGGCGTGGGTGCGCTCCGCCCCCTCCTGCTGGGCGGTATAGCGGATGACGTTCAGCGTGTTGAACAGAAAATGGGGATTGATCTGACTTCTCAGCTGCTGGAGCTTTTCCCGCTCCATCAGGTTTTGCAGCTCCAGCGCCTCCATCTCCTTGGCGTGCAACTCCTTCTCCACGGCGCTCTTTTCGTTGAGCAGCTCCACCTGCCGGCGCATGGAGTGCTTCATCTCATTGAAGGCGCGGGCCATGTGGCCCGTCTCGTCCTGGGAGCTCTCGTCCAGGTCGGGGACATCGAATTCCCCCCGGCTGATGGCCTGAGACGCCTGCGCCATAGCCCCCACGGCCCGCAGCAGCCGCACCAGCGACGCCACCAGCATGGACCCCACCGCTACACACACCAGCACCGCCATAGTCTGGCCCCGCTTCAGCGCCTCGTTGAGCTGGGTGAGGCGCACGTGGGCCTCCTGACTGTCCGAGCACGCCTGCTCCAGCAGCTGCTGGGTGTACTGCCGCAGATAGGCCCCGCAGGGCTCCGCGCCGCCATAGTACAGCTGGGACGCCCGGTCTGGCCGGCCGGAGCGCAGCTCGTCGGTGATGGCGTCCAGCGTGAGGGAGAGTGTGCCGTAGGTGGTGTGCGCCGCGCTGGCCAGCAGGTACTGCTCCTCGCTGACCACCCGCAAATCCGCATCGATGCGGGCCAGGTGGCCGGCAGAGCGCCGGCGGCTGCTCTGGACGGAGGCGATGAGGGCCTCCGCGTCCCCGTAATCCCAGCGGTAATTCTCCAGCGCCGTCATGCACTCCTCCACATCGTTGAGGAACTGGCTGATGGTCTGAATGCTCTCGCTGCGCTGCTCCAACGGCTCCAGCACATACTTGCTCTGATAGTAGCCAATGCCGATTTGAAGGGCGATTGCCGCCCCAAACACCGCCAGGAACAGCGCGATCCGCCCCAGCAGCGTCATCTGCGGCCATTTGATGCGGGGCATGGGGGCACCTCCTCCAAAGCTGGTTTCTATTTTTAATGGTAGCATTTCCTTTGTCTTTTTGCAAGCATTTTGAAATTGATTGCCGGCGCGAGATGTGCTATAGTTGATGCGGTTGAACGGACGATATTCTTCACTTTGAATGGAGGGCTGCCCTATGAAGGTTGAGGTCCGGCTCAATGAGGCGGATTTTTTCCGCTTCAGCGTGTTCAACGCCTTTTCCCGCAACCAGCTCTGGCTTCGCCCGGCGGTGTTCGCCGCCATTCTGAGCGGCTGCGCCGGAGTGTGCTTTGCCCTGCATGACCGGCGGGGCGCAGTCTTGCTGGGCGCCGTGCTGCTCCTTGTGGCGCTGGGCCTGCCTGCGGCCTGGCTTCTGAGCTTTTTCCTCTCCCTGCGCCGACAGGCTCAGGAGCAAAAGCTCGCGGACAAAAGGTACGTCTATACTGTGGAGCTTCACGACAGCGAGGCCGGGATTTCCGTGGACAACGGCCGGGAGCACACCGTCTTTCTCTGGGAGCAGCTGCTTCACGCCTACCGGCGACCGGACGCCGTTTACCTCTACGTCACCCCGCAGCGGGCGTTTTTGATCCCGGACCGCTGCGTCCCAGGCGGCGCGGACGCGCTGTGGACGCTGATGGAGCGCCGCCTGCCGGCAGAACGCCGCTCAAACCATAAATGATAAGGAGTAGACCGGATATGAACATCCAAGCATCTGAACAGCGGCGGGAAAATCAGCTGCTGTACTGCGTTCTGTTCGCCTTTTTCGTCAGCGGAGCCGCCTCCCAGCCCCTGGGCTCCTTCATCCCTTTCCTGCGGGATACCTATGGGCTGAGTTACGATTTGTCCGGGGTGCTGCTGTCCTGCCAGTCCGTGGGCAATCTGCTCGCCGTGCTGCTGGCGGGCTTCCTCCCCCTGTGGCTGGGGCGGCGGCGGGCCGTGCTGCTCACCGCCGTGTGGATGACGGCGGCCTACCTCATCTTTGCCGCCGGGCTGGGCAGCGCCCCCCTGCTGGCCGCCGCCTTCCTCATGACCGGCGTGGCCAGGGGCGGCAACTCCAACTTCGCCAACACCATGATCTCCACTCTCCCCGGTGACAAGGCCACCCGGGGGTATAACCTGCTCCACGGCTGCTTCGCGGTGGGGGCGCTGATCTCCCCCCTGCTGCTGGTGTTCTGCGCCGGGCGCTGGCCCACCTTCGGCTGGCGGCTGACGGCGGGGCTGCTGTGCCTGCTGTGCCTGAGCCAGCTGGTGCTGTACGCCAAAATGCCCCTTCCCCATGAGCCCGCCCAGAAGGGCGTGCGCTCGGCCGACCGCAGCTTCTTAAAGGTAAAGCAGTTCTGGCTGGGCAGCGCCATGCTGCTGTTCTACATCTCGGCCGAATACGCCATCGTGGGCTGGCTCGTGACCTACTTCCAGGACACCGGCGTGCTGGACGCCAGCTGGTCTCAGCTGATGAACAGCCTGCTTTGGCTGGTGATCTTCGCCGGCCGGATGGTGGGCGCGGCCATCACCGGCAAGGTGTCCCGGAACAAGCTGCTGCTCATTGACGGAGCGGGCTTCTTCGCCTGCTTCCTGGTGATGTTCTTCAGCCGCACCCCCGCCCCCATCATCCTGGGACTCATCGGGGTGGGCCTGTTCATGGCCACCATCTACCCCACCGCCTTCGCCTTCGGCAGCGACTGCATCCGCGGCAACGACCTGGGGTGCAGCATCATGATTTTCACCGGCAGCGTGGGCGGCATCATTACCCCCGCCCTGGTGGGCCAGGTGGCGGAGCGGGCGGGCATCCAGGCGGGCATGGGCGTGGTAGCCGCCCTCACCGCCCTGCTGCTGGCCAGCATCGTCCTCAGCGTGTGGAGCGTCAAGCACGCCAAGGCGTAACAACAGCGCAATATAAAACGGCGCCCGCACAATTTCGTGGCGGGCGCCGTTTTTGCGTTTTGTTTTCCGGCCCTCTGTCAGAGCTGCGTCTGCCGGTCCGCCGCTTTGCGAAAGGGCACCAGTCCCGTGCGGTTCAGGGCGACCATAATGGCCGGAATGGCAATGAGCTGCAAAATGATCCCAGGGATGGCGGTGATCACCGCGCCGGACAGGAAAATCTCCCAGGTGAAGGGAACGCTGGCCGCGCCCACCATCACCATCCGGGCCGCCGCCCACACAATCCGCCCCGCGACCATGGCGATGACAAGGCACCGGTACAGGGAAATGACGCACTGCCAGCGGGAGCGGGCATACAGGAAGCCCACCACCGCGCCGTAGGCGGCCAGCTCAAACGCCATGGCTACCCCCACGGGCATGGGGGGCGCGCCGAACAGGGCGTAGCGGAACAGCGGCAGGACAAAGCCCACCGCGCCGCCGTACTGCCAGCCGCAGATCAGCCCGCACAGCAGCACAGGCAGGTGCATGGGCAGCATCATATTGCCCACCTGGGGAATTTGGCCGGTGAGGAAGGGCAGCAGCAGCCCGATGGCCATAAACATGGCGGCAAGAACCATAGTTTTGATGTGCTGTCGAAGTTTTTCATAGAGCATGAGCAAGACTTCCTTTCTCATTCGGCACGGCGCGGCAGGGGGGATCCCCTCACCGCAAGCTTTTCCCTGCGAGGATTCTTTAGTATAACACATCCCGCCCGCAAATGCTACTATTTTGTTTTCGGGACAACAAAAAGCGGAAACGGGTTCCCCCGTTTCCGCTTTTATCTTGCGGTTGGTCAGATCTCGTACCAGCGGATCTCGTTGGCCGCCAGCTCCAGCGGGAAGCTGGACCCATCCCCCTTGTAGACGGTGGTGGACTGGGGCTCATAGGTGTTATTCACCGCGCAGTACTTGCCGTTGGCGGGGAAGGCGTGCACCTCCACGTTCAGGTTGGAGGAGAACCAGCGGTTCAGGCTTTCCTCGTCATGGGCCGCCCACAGAACAGCCCGGTGAAGCACGCGGCTATTCTCAAAGGAGTAGGGCAAGCCGGACAGGTAGACAGTGCGGCCCTGGCCATACTCGTTTACCGCCATCTGCACCTCTTTGTCGTGCTGAATCAGCACCTTTGCGCCCTCCAGCGCATAGATATTCTTTTTGCCCTCGCCAAAATCCATGGGCTCGGCGCAGTCAGCCAGGATGAAGTGGTCTGGGTGCTCCTCCCAGTTATACTTGTCGTAGTTCAGGGTATAACCGGTCTCTTTCTCCACTCCCATGGCTCCGGCCAGCTGGAGATAGCGGCCCTGATACTGGTGGCCCGCAGGCTCACCCACGCCGATCAGGCCGCCGCCCCGATGGATAAAGCCCTTCACTGCGGCAGACACGTCCGCGTCCTCCCAGACGGCCCCGCCGGTGTGGGCGGTGTCGCCGTCGCCCACGTTGATGAGCACGTCGATGCCGTCCAGCACATGGGGGTCGGCCTTCACCTCGTCGAAGCTGAGGAACTTCACCTCAAAGGGCGCGCCGGACAGGGCCTCGATCACCCCGGCATAGGAATAGTTCTGCTTCTGATACAGGGCATGGTGGACCATGTGGCAGCCCCAGGACCTGGCCTTGCCCCAGCTGTTGAGCACGCCCACAGTCTTGGCGCAGTAGGGCGTGGTGCCCTTGATGTTCTCATACAGCTCCCGGAACTCATCGCACACGCTCTCCACATACTCAATAAATTCAGGGAACTGACAGGCCAGCTTCAGATAGCCGCCATAGCCGATGCGGTCGATGGGCTTGCGCAGAATGGCCCGCCGGGCCGTGACCCAGTTCTCCTTGGCCTCCCCCACCGGGTCGCCGCCCTCGTGGAAGGTGTCCGGGAAGAAGTAGGGCAGGAACCGGCCCTCGGTGTACTTCACGCCGGGGATGTCCGAGATGAGCCGCAGGGTGGAGCCGTTGCCCACACTGCCCACCACCGCGTCCAGCCCGATGGTCTTAAACTCATCCAGATAGGGCTCGGTGCCGATGAAGTGGTCGCCCAGGAACATCATGGCCTCCTTGCCCAGCTCGTGGGTGATGTCCACCATCTCTTTCGCCAGGGCGGCCACCTCCCGGCGCTGGAAGGCCATGAAGTCCTTGAACTCCTTGGACGGCACCCGGTACTGGTTGTTATAGTAGCCCTGGTCGATGATGAACTCGGGGCGGAACTTGTAGCCCGCCTCCTTCTCAAACTGCTCCAGGATGTAGGGGGAGACAGAGGCGGAATAGCCATACCAGTCCACGTATTTCTCCCGCTTCAGCTCATCGAACATGAGGGTGAACTGGTGGAAGAAGGTGGTGTAACGGATCACGTCCACATAGGGGTGGTCGGCGATGAACTTGCGCAGCCGCTCCATGGTGAACTTGTGGGTTTTGGGCTGGCGCACGTCAAAGGTGATCTGGTGCTCAAAGTTGGTCCAGCCGTTGGTGACGGCGTTGTACATATGCACCGGGTCCCAGATGAGGTAGGCCAAAAAGCTCACCGTGTACTCGTGGTAAGCCTCCGGAGCGGGGATGACCACGCACCCCGTCCCCTGGTCGTAGCTCCACGCCTCCGGGGGGATGGGCAGGCCGGTGGTGCGGTCCACCACCTCCCACCAGCGTTTCATGTCGTCCCGGGTGTTCACCTCCATCAGCTCGGGGCTGACCCCCTGCATCAGCGGGATGGACAGGGCTCCGTCTGCGGCCGTGTGAAAGCCGGTCATCACATAGCACTGCTGCACCTCGTCCGGGTTGGCCTTGGCCCAGGCGTTGTCCTTCCGGGTGGTGTAATAGGTGGAATACACCTTGGCATCCACCCCCCGCAGCTCTGCGGGGTATTCCGCGCCGTCGCAGTCCCGGATGGCGTCTGCGCCCCAGCGCTTGAGAATTTCCAGCGTCTCGGGCACCACGTCCACATCGGTGGGGATAGTAACGCGGCCTTTGCGATTGTTTTCCATAAAATGATCCCTCGATTAACCCTTGACGCCGCCGCCGGTGACGCCGGAGATGATTTTTTCGGACAGGAAAATGTACAGCAGGAAGGTGGGCAGGAACACGATAATCACCGCCGCGAACATACCGCCCCACTGGCCGGTATACTTCATGGCG
>CAJULM010000015.1 GCA_910587285.1 uncultured Oscillospiraceae bacterium
TGGCCATCGCTCTGTCCGCCCGGATGGACGTGGTGCTGTCCATGCGCCTTCACGCGCTCATATTCGCCGCCGCCCGGGGCGTCCCCCTGGTGGGGGTGGTGTACGACCCCAAGGTCAGCGCCTTCCTGGACTGCGTGGAGCAGGACCTGTACGCCCGCCTGGACCAGCTCACCCCCGCCCTGCTCTGCTCCCTGCTGGACGCCGCCGCCGCCCGCAGGCAGGACCGCGCCGCCTTAGAGAACAAAACCGCCCGGCTCATCCGCCTGGAGCACCACAACAGCGCTCTGGCGGCCGAGCTGCTGGCCGACTGAATCGTCTGTCCGGGAGGTCTTCCCTCATGAATCAAATCGTCTGCCTGTCCTACTCCCCCTGGCTGGCCCGGGCCAGCCGGACCCAGCAGCTGCTCACCCGGCTGAGCGACGCGCAGGTTCTGTTTTTCGAGCCCGCGCCCCCCAAGGGCGCGCCCATGCCGGAGCAGGGCCGCCGGGTGCGCGCCCACATCACGGCCTACACCCTGCCCGCCCCCCTGCCCGGCCCCCAGGAGCACCCCCTGCTCCAGCGCCGGAAGCTGGACCGGGCGGCGGATTTTGTCCAGCGCATCATGGACAAGCACCGCTTTGTAGAGCCCGTGCTCTGGTGCACCGCCCCCGTCCACGCCCCGTTTTTAGACAAGCTGGCCTACCGCGGCGCGGTGTACGACTGCCACCGCTTCTGGGATGAGGCGTATCTTGAGCTGGAAAGCGATTTAACCTGTCACGCCGAGGTGGTGTTCGCCGCCTCTCCCGGCCTCGTCAAGCGCCTGTCCCCCTGCAACGACAACATCGCCCTGCTGCCCAACGGCGTCAACCCCCTGCTGTTTCTCCAGCAGGAGCACGCCCTCCCCCCCGCCATGGAGCGCCTGCCGGGCCGCACGGTTCTGGGCCGGGTGGGCAGCCTCACGGGAAAGGTGGACCTCCAGCCCCTGCTCCACGCCGCCGCCCGGCGGCCGGAATGGACCTTTGTCCTCATGGGCCCGGCCACCCGCCAGGCCGCCCAGCAGCTGCGAGGGCAGGACAACCTTGTGCTCACCGGCCCCGTCACCCCTCTGGACCTGCCGGACTACCTGTGCCGGTGCGACCTTCTTTTTGACCTGCTCCGCCAGGACCGGAGGGGCAGCGACGTCATCTCCCCCGTCATCTACGAGTACCTGGCCGCAGGGAAGCCCGTGGTCGCCGTCACCGACCCCGCCGTACCCGACCCCCTCCCCCAGCTGGTCCGCTCCGCCTACGACGGGCCCGGCTTTCTGCGCAGCTGCCGGGACGCGCTGGCGGAGGGCCCCTCCGCCATAGGGCGGCGTCAGGCCTTTGCCCAGCAGTCCTCCTGGGGCAGCCGGGCCGCCCAGGTGTCCAACATTTTGGAGGCAACCGGGCTGTTTTGACATGATTTGAGTTCCTCTTCTTCGGAGAATCGTACAAGCCTACAAAAATCAGACTGGCTCTTGATTTCTCCCCGCTTTTTCGCTAAAATATAGTTACTTATTGGGAAATGAGGTGGCTGTCGTGGTTCGTCTCATCCGCGTCCGTCCGGGCTTTCGTCGCCAGGGCCTCATTGCGTCCAAAACCGCCAACTAAGTCAAAGCAGGCTGCCCGCATCTGTGTGGCGGCCTGTTTGTTTTTATTTTGACGACAAGGAGGACTTACAATGAAAAAAGTCGCCGTTATCATGGGCTCCGACTCCGACTGGCCGGTGGTCAAGGGGGCCTGCGCCCAGCTCGCCGAGTTCGGCATCCCCTGCGAGGCCCATATACTCAGCGCCCACCGCACCCCCGCCGCCGCGGCAGACTTCGCCAAAAGCGCCCGCAAAAACGGCTTCGGCGTGCTCATCTGCGCCGCGGGCATGGCCGCCCACCTGGCGGGGGCCTTCGCCGGGAACTCCACCCTGCCCGTCATCGGCATCCCCATGAAGGGGGGCGCCATGGACGGGCTGGACGCCCTGCTGGCCACCGTCCAGATGCCCAGCGGCATCCCCGTGGCCACCGTGGCCATCAACGGGGCCAAGAACGCCGCGGTGCTGGCCGCCCAGATTCTGGCGGTGTCCGACGACGCGCTGGCGGAAAAGCTGGACGCCGCCCGGGCGAAGATGGCGGAGCAAATCGCGGAAAAGGAGGCCAAGCTCCAGGCGGAGCTGAAGGGCTGACATCCAACTTACAAACCCATTCATTTTGAAATATGATTTTTGGAGGAATTTGTCATGGAAAACAAGCTTGTTTACACCGGAAAGACCAAGAACGTCTACGCCCTGGACAACGGCAACTACCTGCTCAAGTTCAAGGACGACTGCACCGGCAAGGACGGCGTATTCGATCCCGGCGAGAACTCCGTGGGCCTGACCATCGAGGGCGTGGGCGACGTGAACCTGCGTATGTCCATCTACTTCTTCGAGAAGATCAACGCCGCCGGCATCCGCACCCACTTCGTCAGCGCCGACCTGGGCGACACCACCATGGAGGTGCTGCCCGCCAAGGTGTTCGGCAAGGGGCTGGAGGTCATCTGCCGCCACAAGGCGGTGGGCTCCTTCCTGCGCCGGTACGGCGAGTATATCGAGGAGGGCGCCGACCTGCCCGCCTACGTGGAGACCACCTTCAAGAACGACGAGAAGGGCGACCCCCTGGTCACTAAGGACGCCCTGGTGGCTTTGGGCGTGATGACCGAGTCTCAGTACGACGACATCAAGGACATGACCCAGAAGATCACCCAAATCGTGGCGGACGACCTGAAGGCCAAGGGCCTGGTGCTCTACGACATCAAATTCGAGTACGGCTACGATCCCGACGGCAAGGTGATGCTCATCGATGAGATCGCCTCCGGCAATATGCGCGTGTACAAGGACGGGCAGTATATCGACCCCATGACCCTGTCCAAGTTATTTTTCGCCTGACGCGCAGGAGAGAATATCACCTGATGAACGATTCCACCGGCATCATCGGCGGGCAGGACGGTCCCACCGCCATTTTGGTGGCGGGCGACCCGGTCGGCCTTGTCCTCACGCTGCTCCTGATTGCGGCGGTGATCGGCGCTGTCATCTGGCTGTTCCGGCGCAAGCGTAAGAAATAAGGAGGCTCTTTATGGGCGGATTTTTCGGCGCGATCTCCAAGCGAGACGTGACCCTTGACATCTTTTTCGGCGTGGACTACCACTCCCACCTGGGCACCCGCCGGGGCGGCATGATTATCTACGACGAGCACGACGGTTTTCAGCGGCAGATTCACTCCATTGAGAACACCCCCTTCCGCACCAAGTTCGAGAAGGACCTGGCGGAGTTCCACGGCTGCTCCGGCATCGGCTGCATCAGCGATACCGACCCTCAGCCCCTGCTGGTGCGCTCCCACCTGGGGCTGTACGCCATCTCCACCGTGGGCATCATCAACAACGCGGAGGAGCTGGTGGAGGAGTATTTCGACGGCCACGCCCGCCAGTTTATGGCCATGAGCTCAGGCAAAGTAAACGCCTCCGAGCTCACCGCCGCCCTCATCAACCAAAAGGACTCGCTGGTGGAGGGCATCCGCTACGCCCAGCAGGTCATCGACGGCTCGTCCACCATTCTGATTCTCACCCCGGACGGCATCGTGGCCGCCCGGGACCGGCTGGGCCGCCTGCCCGTGCTGATCGGCCAAAACAGCGAGGGCTGCTGCGTCTCCTTCGAGTCCTTCGCCTGCACCAAGGTGGGCTATGACAACGCCTACGAGCTGGGCCCCGGGGAGATCGTCCGGGTGACTCCCCAGGGCTGGGAGACCCTGGCCCCCGCCGGTGAGCAGATGCGCATCTGCGCCTTTTTGTGGACCTACTACGGCTATCCCAACTCAAACTACGAGGGGCAGAACGTGGAGGTCACCCGCTGCCGCAACGGCGAGCTCATGGCCCGGGCGGAGGCGGCCAAGGGCGCCCTGCCCGACGTGGATTGGGTGGCGGGGGTGCCCGACTCCGGCGTGCCCCACGCCATCGGCTACGCCAACGCCAGCGGCAAGCCCTTCGCCCGCCCCTTCGTGAAGTACACCCCCACCTGGCCCCGGTCCTTCATGCCCGCCAGCCAGGAGGTGCGCAGCCAGGTGGCCAAGATGAAGCAGATTCCCGTGCCCGAGCTCATCCAGGGCAAAAAGCTGCTCTTTGTGGACGATTCCATCGTCCGGGGCACCCAGCTGCGGGAGACGGTGGACTTTCTCTACGAGTCCGGGGCCAAGGAGGTCCATATGCGCTCCGCCTGTCCCCCCATCATGTACGGCTGCAAATACCTGAACTTCTCCCGCAGTAACTCCTCCATGGAGCTGTTGGCCCGGAAAACCGTTCAGGAGCTGGAGGGGGACGAGGGGCAGAAGCACCTGGAGGAGTACGCCGACTCGTCCACCCAGCGGGGCCAGTGCCTGCTCAAGTCCATCTGTGAAAAGCTGGGCTTCGACTCCCTGGGCTACCAGTCCCTGGACGGACTGTTAGACGCCATCGGCATCGACCGGGACAAAATCTGTACCTATTGCTGGACCGGTAAAGAATAAGAGACAAGGAGAGGGATAATTTATGATCGAGTCAAGATGCGGCATTCTCTGCGGGCAGTGTGAGTACCGGGAGCAGATGGGCTGCACCGGCTGCGTCAACATCGACAAGCCCTTCTGGGGGGACGCCTGCCCTGTGAAAGCCTGCACCGAGGGCAAGGCCCACGCCCACTGCGGCCAGTGCGCGGACTTCCCCTGCCAGCTGCTTAACCAGTTTGCCTACGACGAAAAACAGGGCGACGGCGGCAAGCGCATCGAGCAGTGCCGTCTCTGGAAAGGATTGAGCCAATGAACAACTCCCATTCCCAATCTTACGCCGCCGCCGGCGTGGACATTGAGGCGGGCTACAAGGGCGTACAGCTCATGAAACAGCACGTGGAGCGCACCATGATCCCCGGCGTGGTCAGCGGCATCGGCGGCTTTGGCGGCCTGTTCGCCCCGGACCTGGCCGGCATGAAGGAGCCCATCCTGGTGTCCGGCACCGACGGCGTGGGCACCAAAATCCGGGTGGCCCAGCTCATGGACCGCCACAACACCATCGGCATCGACTGCGTGGCCATGTGCGTCAACGACATCATCTGCTGCGGGGCCAAGCCCCTGTTCTTCCTGGACTACATCGCCATCGGCAAGAACGACCCGGAGAAGGTGGCGTCCATCGTGTCCGGCGTGGCGGAGGGCTGCGTCCAGGCGGGCTGCGCCCTCATCGGCGGCGAGACCGCCGAGCACCCCGGTGTGATGAATCCCGACGACTACGACCTGGCGGGCTTCGCCGTGGGCATCGTGGACAAGGAGAAAATGCTCGACCCCTCCATGGTGAAAGCGGGGGATGTCATCCTCTCCCTGCCCTCCAACGGCCTGCACTCCAACGGCTTCTCCCTGGTGCGCAAGGCGCTGGACGTGGAGCACACCAGGCTGGACCAGTGGAGCGAGGAGCTGGGCCGCTCCCTGGGGGACGAGCTGCTCTCCCCCACCGCCATCTACGTCAAGCCCGTGCTGGCCGCCATGGAGGCTGTCCAGCTTCACGGCGTCAGCCACATCACCGGCGGCGGGTTCTATGAGAACATCCCCCGCTGTCTGCCCAAGGGGCTGAGCGCCAAAATCGACAAATCCGCCCTGGTGATTCCCCCCGTCTTCCGCCTGATTCAGCGCCTGGGCGATATCCCCGAGCGGGATATGTTCAACACCTTCAACATGGGCGCCGGCATGGTGCTCGTCGTGGACAAAAACGATGCGGACAAGGCCCGCGCCCTCCTGCTGGACGCAGGCCAGGCGTCCAGCGTCATCGGCGAGGTGGTCCCCGGCGACGGGGGCGTGGAGCTCCTGTGAGCGCCAAGCGCATCGCCGTGCTGGTCTCCGGCGGGGGCACCAATTTGCAGGCCCTCATCGACGCCCAGCGCCGCGGGGACATCGTCAACGGGGAAATTGCCGCCGTCATCGCCTCCAAGCCGGGGGTTTACGCCCTGGAGCGGGCCGCCAATGCCGGCATACCCGGCTATGTGGTGGCCCGGAAGGACTACCCCTCCAGCCAGGCCATGACCGCCGCCCTGGTGGACAAGCTGAGAGAGCTCAACATCGACCTGGTGGTGCTGGCCGGGTTCATGGTGATTCTCACCCAGGAAATGGTGCGCGCCTACCCCAACGCCATTTTGAACGTCCACCCCGCCCTCATCCCCTCCTTCTGCGGGGAGGGCTGCTACGGCCTTCACGTCCATGAGCGGGCGCTGGAGTACGGGGTGAAGGTGTCCGGCGCCACCGTCCACTTCGTCAGCGAGGAGTGCGACGGCGGACCCATTGTGCTGCAAAGGGCGGTGGCCGTGGAGGAGGGCGACACACCGGAGACCCTCCAGCGCCGGATTATGGAGCAGGCGGAGTGGGTTCTTCTCCCCCAGGCCGTGTCCCTGTTCTGCCAGGGGCGCTTGCAGGTGGAGGGCCGTAACGTCCATATCCTGGAATCATGATGAAAGGAATCCCCCATGAATCAGCAGGTTTACCAGTTCCAGGCGCAAATTGAAGCTGTCCCGGACAAAAACGGCGCCTATGTCCGCTTCCCATACGATGTCAGAGCGGAATTTGGAAAGGGCCGCGTAAAGGTGAACGCCACCTTTGACGGCGTTCCCTACGCCGGAAGCCTTGTCAATATGGGCGTGCGCAACGGGGACGGCTCCATTTGCCATATCCTCGGCATACGCAAGGACATTCGAGAAAAAATCGGAAAGCAGCCCGGCGACGTCGTTTTTGTCACCCTTCAGGAAGCCGCTCCCCCTGCTTCCCCGTAAAGGGCCCACCCTGCGCCGGGCGGCCAATCACTTATGGAGGACGATTTTATGCAGACACAAGCCTTTACCGAACTGCTTCACGCCAATCCCTATCCCGGCCGCGGCATCATGCTGGGCCGCTCTGCCGACAACAAGAGCGCCGTCATCGCCTACTTCATCATGGGCCGCAGTGAGAACAGCCGCAACCGCGTGTTTGAGGAGACGGAGGACGGCATCCGCACCAAGGCCTTTGACGAGAGCAAAATGACCGACCCCTCCTTGATTATCTACCACCCCGTGCGGCGGCTGGACAGCGGCCTGACCATCGTCACCAACGGCGATCAGACGGACACCATCCGGGACAACATCCTGGCGGGCCACTGCTACCGCCACGCTTTGAATACCCGCACCTTCGAGCCCGACGGCCCCAACTACACCCCCCGCATCTCCGGCGTGGTGAAGCCCAACGGCTCCTACAACCTGTCCATCCTCAAGAGCCTGGACGGGGACCCCTCCTGCGCCTGCCGGTACTTCTTCGAGTACGACGCCCCTGCGGCCGGGGTGGGCCACTTCATCCACACCTACGAGCGCGACGGCGACCCCCTGCCCTCCTTTGAGGGCGAGCCCCGGCGGGTGGCCGTCACCGCCCCCGACGCGGAGACCCTGGCAGGAGATTTGTGGCTGGCGCTGAACGAGGACAACAAGGTGTCCCTGTTCGTGCGCTACATCGACCTTACCACCGGCGACGACGAGACCTCCATCATCAACAAGCACTGGTAACAAAATTTTAAGGAGGACCTCAATATGAAAGATTGGCAAACGCTCATTAGCTCGGTCATTATTGGCGTTGCCATTATCGGCGCTGCATTGATCTTGTCAGATGCTGTCCGCTATTGCGGGGAAGCAATAAATGCCGGATTCACCTTAATACGTTAATCTCAATTTCGATTTTAAGGAGGAGGCTCAACTATGACCGAACTGGAACTGAAATACGGCTGCAACCCCAACCAGAAGCCCGCCCGCATCTTCATGGAAAGCGGCGAACTGCCCCTGGAGGTGCTCAACGGCAAGCCGGGGTACATCAACTTCATGGACGCGCTGAACTCCTGGCAGCTGGTGAAGGCCCTCAAGGCCTCCACCGGCCTGCCCGCCGCCGCGTCCTTCAAGCACGTCTCCCCCGCCGGGGCGGCCCTGGGCCTGCCTCTCACCGAGGTGGAGCGTCAAATCTACTTCGCCCCCGAGGGGGACCTCTCCCCCATCGCCTGCGCCTACATCCGCGCCCGGGGCGCGGACCGGCTGTGCTCCTTCGGCGACTGGGCCGCCCTGTCCGACGTGTGCGACGCGGACACCGCCCGTTTCCTGGCCCTGGAGGTGTCCGACGGCGTGATTGCCCCCGGCTACACCGACGAGGCCCTGGCCATCCTGCAAACCAAGCGCAAGGGCGGCTACAATGTGGTGAAAATCGACCCGGACTACGCCCCCGCCCCCATCGAGCGCCGGAACATCTTCGGCATCACCTTCGAGCAGGGCTACAACGATTTTGTCATTGACGAAACGCTGCTGGAAAACCTGGTCACTGTCAACAAGGACCTGCCTCAGCAGGCCAAGCACGATATGCTCCTGTCCCTGATTACCCTGAAGTACACCCAGTCCAACTCCGTGTGCTACGTAAAGGACGGGATGACCATCGGCGTGGGCGCGGGCCAGCAGAGCCGCATTCATTGCACCCGCTTGGCGGGCAGCAAGGCGGACATCTGGTGGCTGCGCCAGCACCCCAAGGTGCTCTCGCTCCAGTTTGTGGACGGCATCCGCCGCCCCGACCGGGACAACACCATCGACATCTACATTTCCGACGAGCACGACGATGTGCTGGCCGACGGCGTGTGGCAGAACACCTTCAAAGTGAAGCCGGAGGTGCTCACCCAGGCGGAGAAAGCGGAGTGGATCGCCAAGCAGTCCGGCGTCACCGTGGGGTCGGACGCCTTCTTCCCCTTTGGCGACAATGTGGAGCGGGCCTTCAAATCCGGCGTGAAGTACATCGCCCAGCCCGGCGGCTCCATCCGGGACGACCAGGTCATCGCCACCGCCGACAAGCACAACATGGTCATGGCCTTCACCGGGATGCGGCTGTTCCACCACTAGGCGCATCGCCTTTCTGCGGAAAGGCTGTCGCTTCGCTCCAAATGCGCCTTCTAGGGGGAACTAGTTCCCCCTAGATACGCGGCTTCGCCGCGATACCCCCTCCACTCTCCGAGGGGACGAAGGTTTAATAGAAACGAGGTAATACGACATGAGAGTTTTAGTCGTAGGCTCCGGTGGCCGTGAGCACGCCATCTGCTGGAAGCTTGCCCAATCTCCCAGGGTGGATCAACTGTACTGCGCCCCCGGCAACGGCGGCATCGCTCAAGTTGCGGACTGCGTGGATATCAAGGCCACCGATGTGAACGGCATGGTGGCCTGGGCAAAGGACAACGCCATGGACTTCGTGGTGGTGGCCCCTGACGATCCCCTGGCCCTGGGCATGGTGGACGCCCTGGAGGCGGCGGGCATTCCCGCCTTCGGCCCCCGGAAGAACGCCGCAATCATTGAGGCCAGCAAGGCGTTCTCCAAAGAGCTGATGCAAAAGTACCACATCCCGACTGCAAGGTATCAAACCTTTACAGACCTTGACGCGGCCCTTGCCTACATCGAAGCCCAGGGCGCGCCCATTGTCGTGAAGGCGGACGGCCTTGCCTTGGGCAAGGGCGTGGTGGTGGCCGCCACGGTGGACGAGGCCAAAACCGCCGCCCGGGAGATGATGGCGGACAAGAAATTCGGAGAATCCGGCTCCACCGTGGTCATCGAGGAATGCATGACCGGGCCGGAGGTCACAGTGCTGGCCTTTGCCGACGGGGAGCGGGTCCGCCCCATGCCCGCCAGTCAGGACCATAAGCGCGCCTTCGACGGCAACCGGGGCCCCAACACCGGCGGCATGGGGGCCATCTCTCCCCCGCCCCAGTACACTCCGGACGTGGCCCGGCGGTGTATGGACGAGATTTTCCTGCCCACCATTCAAGCGCTGAAGGCGGAGGGGCGGCCCTTCCAGGGCGTCATCTACTTCGGCCTGATGCTCACCCCCCAGGGTCCCAGGGTAGTGGAGTATAACGCCCGCTTTGGCGACCCGGAGTGTCAAGCGGTTCTGTCCCTTCTGGACAGCGACCTGCTGGACATCTTCCTGGCCTGCCGGGAGGGCGCTTTAGGCCAAACGGAGATACGCTGGAAGGAGAGCGCCGCCTGCTGCCTGGTGCTGGCCTCCGGGGGCTATCCCCTGGAGTACAAGAAGGGTTATCCCATCGCCGGACTGGACGAGGCAGGGCGTTCTGCCGTGGTCTTCCACGCCGGAACCGCCCAGAAGGACGGCCAGACCGTCACCAATGGCGGGCGCGTCCTGGGCGTTACCGCGCTGGGTAATACCCTGGAGCAAGCCATTGAAAACGCCTATGCCGCCGCCAAGCCCATATCCTTCCAGGATATGCACTTCCGCACCGATATCGGCCGCGCATTTTGAGCTCTGCGCCGCCTCCCTTCGCAGCGGGGTAAAAACACCCCTGAAGTTGCATCTTTCGGTGCACCAAGCAAAATATTTTTTAAAAAAATTCCGCCCATGACCCCCCATGGACGGAATTTTTTTCGCTATTCCTCCCCCGCTTCCCGGACGTACCGGCGCAGCTCAAACAGCCCCGCCATGACGAGCAGGGCGGCAGCGATGCCCGCCACGGTCAGCGCCACCCCGGCGTAGGCCCGGACCTCCTCGTGCCGCCCTCCGGGCAGGGTCAGCAGCAAATCCACCCCGGTGGCCACCAGGAGATATACCGTCCGGCGGCGGCGCAGCTTTCGGTCCAGTCCGCTCTTCTCCGGCTGGTACTGCTCCGCCAGCGCCGCCATATCGGTGATGAATTGGAAGTGAACGTACAGCACAGCCACAGCAATCAGCAAATCCAAGAACAAAATATGCCCTTTCACGCTCTGGCCCATCCACGCCGCCAGCCAGTCCGCACCGTTCCACACCGCCAGCAGCACCGCCAGCGGCCGCAGCAGGGCCAAATCCCGCCGCGCCCCGGCCAGCTTTTGGCAGGCGGACAGCAGCAGTAGCCAGCCCACAAAAACAGGCAGAATATCCACCCTGTTCAGCTTGAAGTGGATGTGGAGGAAAAAGTACCCCCACGCGGCGTGGGACAGACCCCGGTACAACGTTTCCCTGTCAAGGCTCAATCCACTCGCCCCCTTCCGCCGGCAGGAGCTCCAGCTCCGCCGCCCACTTACCATCCAGATAGAGCGCCGCCCGGTAGGAGGCCGGGGCCAGATACGCCCCGTCCGCGCCCCAGTCCATGCCGTCCCCTCCGCCGGAGAGGAACACCCGGTCCCCCCAGTCGTAGTCCAGCACATGGCTGCCGAAGCTGTCCCCCCAGCTGCTGCCACCGGAGCTGTCCGTGTCCAGGTATTCCGGGTCAATAGGCCTGGGCTCCCGGTCCCCCTCCCCGTAGACGGGCCTGGCGGTGAGCCCGATGCTGGCATAGCTTCCCTTGTCCTCCGCCGCGCCGGTGTAGACGGCCCAGAACTGGTACTGCCGGCGGCCCCGGTCAAACTGGGCGCGGGGCTTGGGAACATCGTCGAAGGAGGTCATATTCCAGAAGCTGTTGCTGCTCTGGACCTGACTGTTGACGCTGGCCAGGGTCTGCCACCGGGCCTGAATCAGCCAGTCGCCGTATTGGGCCTCATACATCCTGCAGGGCAGGCCCAGGTTGCTGCCCATCCGCTGGTCTCCCGGTACTGCCCGGATGGTCTCCTGGGGGATCACCACCCAGCGCTCCCCCTCCCGCTCCGCCCGCAGCTTTTGCACCGCCAGCCACCGCTCAGCGGTCACGCCGCTCCACTGTTCCCCGTTGGGCGGGCTGTACAGGGTGAACACCAGCAGGCCCTCGTAGGCGTCCTCCCCCGCCGGGGTCAGATTGTAGATCTCATAGCCGTTGGAGCAGTCCACCTTGCTCTTCCAGCTGACCTCGGGCCAGCGCCAGTCCGCCGGGCGCAGCCGCCAGCCCTGCTCCGCCAGGGTGTTCTGTTCCGACAGGGGGGCGCACATGGCCCGGTAGCCGAAGTGCTGGGTGAGCACCGCCTTGGCGTAGGTGTCGAAGGCCCCGGCATAGGTGGTACAGGGAGTGGTCCGGGCGTAGGCCATGATGATGTCCGTGCCGCCCACGGCGGGGCAGTCCCCGTCCGCCTGGGCGCCCGCCACCAGGGGCACGGCCAGCACCAGCGCCACACACACCGACGCCAGGGCCATCCCCGCCGGATAGCGCTTGAACCGGGCGATGGCCTGGATGCGCCGGGCGATGTTCTTCCCCCCGTTGGCGGCGGAGGAGGTGCCCGGGGTGCGGGCGTACTTCTCGTCCGCCATGCTCAGGAGGATGCGGCCATAGTCCCGGCGGTCCTCCCCCTCCAGCCGCTCCAGCACCCGCTGGTCGCACAGGGACTCCAGGTCGTTCCCCGCCCGGTCGGCGCAGTACCACAGCAGCGGGTTGCACCAGTGGAGGCAGCGGAAGAACGCGATCCCCCACCCCCAGGCCACATCCTTATATTTAAGGTGGAGCAGCTCGTGGAGGATCACCTTTTCGTCCGTCTCCCTCCCGGCGGGCAGGGCCAGCACGGGCCGGAGCACCCCGCAGATAAAGGCGGTGGGCAGGCCGTCCACCTCCACCGCCGGACACACCGGCAGGCCATACCGCTCCGCCACCGCCCTGACCCGCTCCATCTGGGCCGGACGGCCCTTTCTCAGCGCCAGCCGCAGACGGACATAGGAGGCCGCGTACCGAAGAACCAGCAGCACAGCTACCCCCAGGACGTAGGCCAGAAACAGCCAGTCGAACACCGTCGCGGGCGGGGCAGGCGGCGGCAGAGGGACGGGCGCAGTCACTTTCGTAAGCGTCCCAAACTGTCCGGTGAGGGCGGACTTCAGCGCCTCCACCCACAGGGGCCAGTTCACCAGCACGTACCGCCCGCCCCAGCCCGCCGGCAGGAGCAGAATCAGCGCCAGCACGCCCCACACCCCAAACTGCCACCGGGGGGACAGCTTATCCCGGAACATGGCCTTGACACACAGCAGCAGCGCCCCCACCCCAGAGGCGGTGAGCGTCTGCAATAAAAAGGACCAAAAATCTGTCATAAATAGCACCTCTCATCATGGCTGTGCGCTTCTGATGTCACGCTCGGATTGGGCGCATGGCCGGGTCGATAACGCCTATCCTCGCGCTTCTTGCTCGCGCTGGAATGCCTCCTCCGAATGAGCGGCGGCCATCCGAGCGCCCCGTAGCCTATGGCCGCCGCGAACTGAGGGGGAGGCCTTCCAGCGCCCTTCGCATGGAGCGCTGTTGTCACGCTGACCGCTTCTCCACGCTCATACCTCCATCTCGTCCAGCAGCCGGCGCAGCTCGTCCCGCTCCTGGGCAGAGATGGGCTTCTCCCGCAGAAAGGCCGCCACCAGGTCCCCCGCCGCCCCCCGGTACACCTCCCGGAGAAAGTCGTCCCTGGCCTGGGCCTGGCAGTCCTCCCGGCTCAGCGCCGCCCGGTACCGCCGGGGGCTGCCCTCCTTGTCAATGGACACCAGCCCCTTGGCCTCCATCCGCGTCAGATAGGTGAGCGCTGTGTTCCGGCTCCAGCCCGTCTGTTCCCACAGGGCCTGGGTGAGCTCACCCAGCGTGGGACCGGGCCGGTCCCACAGCACCCCTAACACCAGCCATTCCCGCTGCGAAAGCTTTGTCATGCCAGCCCCTCCTACAGTTGTAGTTTTCTATATCCTACAACTGTAGGAGCTTTTTGTCAAGGGATTTTACGCCGCTCCGGCGAATAGATTGGAGCCAGGACAGGACTCTGAACACCGCCGGAGGGACGCTATGGACGCCATCTATGCCAGACAGTCGGTGGACCGCACCGACAGCATCTCCATTGAAAGCCAGATCGAGCTGTGCCGGTACGAGCTCCGGGGCCGGCCGGCCAAAACCTACGCAGACCGGGGCTACAGCGGAAAGAACACGGAGCGCCCCGCCTTTCAGGCGCTCATGGCCGACATGAGGCGGGGCCTCATCGGCAAGGTCGTCGTCTACAAGCTGGACCGCATCAGCCGCTCCATTCTGGACTTCTCCTCCATGATGGACACCTTCGCACAGTACGGCGTGGAATTTGTATCCACCACCGAGAAATTCGACACCTCCTCCCCCATTGGCCGGGCCATGCTGAATATCTGCATCGTCTTCGCCCAGCTGGAGCGGGAGACCATCCAAAAGCGGGTGGCGGACGCCTATTTTTCCCGCAGCCGAAAAAGCCTGTACATGGGCGGACGGGTGCCCTTCGGCTACCGCCTGGCCCCCGCCGCCGTCGGCGGCGTCAAAACCGCTATGTACGAGGCCGTTCCCCAGGAGGCCGAGGTCGTCCGCACCATGTACCAGCTTTACGCCCAGCCCGAGTGCTCCTACGGCGACATTGTGCGCCGCCTTCACGACGGCGGCGTCACCAAACGGGGCAGGCCCTGGGAGCGCGCCCGGGTGGCCGATATTCTGCGCAGCCCCATCTACGTCCGGGCGGATTTGTCCGTCTACCAGTTCTTTTTGGAGCAGGGCGCCTCCGTCGTCAACGACCCCTCGGATTTCATCGGCATAAACGGCTGCTATTGCTACCGCACCAAGGACAGCGGCCCGGGCTCTGGCCTGGCGGGCTGCTGTCTCGTCCTCGCCCCCCACGCCGGGCTGGTCCCGGCGGACATCTGGCTCCAATGCCGCAGAAAAAACCTGAATACCGCCCAGGTCCAGCCCCGCCAAAAGGCAAAAAACACCTGGCTCGCGGGCAAAATCAAATGCGGCCTGTGCGGATACGCCCTGGCGTCCAAGCGCTACGCCGGCTCAGACCACCGCTACCTGCTCTGCACCCACCGGATGGACGCGAAGGCCTGTCCCGGCCCCGGCACCGTCTATGCCCAGGACCTGGAACAGCTCGTTCTGGACGAGCTTCAGGCAAAGCTGGCCCTGTTTCCCGTCCTTCATCCCCGCCCCGCCGCCGCGCCCAGCCCGGAAGCCGCCGCGCTCCAGGTGGAGCTCGCCCGGCTGGAGCAAGAGCTTGACGGGCTGACCCAGCGCGCCGCCCTGGCCAACGATACCCTGCTGCGCTACATCAACCAGCGGGTCGTCCAGCTGGACGAAAAAAAGCAGACCCTTCAGCGCAGGCTCTCCCTGGCCAGCGCGGAGGCCGCCCGGTCCGCCCCGCCAATCACCCGCCATCTCTCTTGCTGGAGCCAGCTGTCCTTTGAGGACAAACGGCGGGCGGCCGCCCCGCTCATCCAAACCATCCGGGTGTTTCCCGACCGCGTCCAAATCCAATGGCTCCTCTGATTTCAACGCATACGGGCGCTGCGCCTGCCCGTCTCTTTTGTTCTTCCCCCTGTACGCTTTGGTGAAGCGATTGCCCTGGCCAAAGAGCGCCTGGATCAGAAAAACGTGTACTTCACCAACCCCGCCTTCGACAAATAAAGCCCGGCGCGGCTCGCTCCCAGTTTCAAGAACGGAAAGGTTCTTGAAACTGGGATTTTTTCTCTTTTTCGGCGCATATTCGTTAAAATTCACAATTTATAGACCGCTGTGGCCCGTTTAGCAGGGAAATGTTTGTAAAATTATTGACAAACTGTGAATAAACTGATAAAATAGGATTCGTTGAGATTCACGGTCCCTGTTATTCATTTTGAAGAAAGAGAGGGTAACTTTTTATGTTGAAAAAGTTTTCCAACGGCTGTGTGCGGATTATGAACCGCTGGCTGCCCGACCCGTTCCTGTTCGCCATCATCCTGACCATCGTGGTGTTTATCGCCGCCATGGCCAGCACCTGGCAGAACCCCATCGAACTGGTCTGGGCCTGGGCCGGCAAGGGCGGCTCCGGCGACGGTATGTGGGGCCTGCTGAGCTTCTCCATGCAGATGGCCCTGGTGCTGGTGCTGGGCTCCGCCCTGGCCTCCGCCAACGTCTGTAAGAAAATTCTCCGCTCCATCGCCGGTCTGGCCAAGAACAAGATGAGCGCCATCGTGGTTGTCACCGTGGTGTCCACCATCTGCTGCTGGCTGAACTGGGGCTTCGGCCTGATCGTGGGCGCCCTGCTGGCCAAGGAAGTGGCCCGCCGCGTCCGTGACCTGGACTATCCCCTTCTCATCGCCTCCGCCTATTCCGGCTTCGTGATCTGGCACGCCGGCCTGTCCGGCTCCATCCCCCTGCAGATGGCCACCGGCAAGGAGTTCCTGGGCATCACCTATCAGGCCGACCTGACCCAGACCATCTTCCACCCCATGAACATTGTCATGTGCCTGTTGGTTCTGGTTGGCCTGCCCTTCCTGAACTACGCCATGCACCCAGACAAGGACCACACCATCACCGTGGACCCCGCCCTGCTGGTGGATGAGAAGGAGAAGGAGTACAAGGTTGAGACTCCCGCCGAGAAGATCGAGCACAGCAAGATTCTCTGGGCCATCATCCTCATCATGGGCTTTGCCTACATCGTGCTGTTCTTCATCCGCGTTGGCGCGGCGAAGCTGGATCTGAACGCCGTCAACGCCATCTTCCTGTTCCTGGGCCTGCTGGCCCACGGCGACCTGCGCAAGTACGTGGACGCCATCGGCGAAGCCGCCGGCGGCGCGGCCGGCGTGCTGCTCCAGTTCCCCTTCTATGCCGGTATCATGGGCCTGATGGTGGCGCAGAACGCCGATGGCGTGTCTCTGGCCAAGATCATCGCCCAGTTCTTCACCGATATCTCCAATGATATCACCTTCCCCATGCTGACCTTCCTGTCCGGCGGCATCATCAACTTCTTCGTGCCCTCCGGCGGCGGCCAGTGGGCGGTTCAGGGCCCCATCGTGATGCCCGCCGCCACCGATATTGCCGCAAAGGCGGGAATCGACGCCGCCAACTACTATGGCCGCGCCGCCATGGGCATCGCCTGGGGCGACCAGTGGACCAACATGATTCAGCCCTTCTGGGCTCTGCCCGCCCTGGGCGTGGCCGGCCTGAAGGCCAAGGACATCATGGGCTACCTGGTGGTCGTGCTGCTGTTCACCGGCCTCGTGGCAATCCTCGGCTTCCTTGGCTGGGGTCTGCTGTTCTAAAGCCCCCTGTCCTTCCTTTCCGTGAATCCCCGAAAAAGCCCGCTCCAAACGGAGCGGGCTTTTTTCGTCCTTATTTCATTTCCCAGCTCTCCCCGGTGGCGTAGTCGATGCCCACGCCCGGCTGGACGTTGTAGACATATACGTTAAAGCAGACGCCCTCCCCCTCGTCCTCCACGGAGAAGGCCTCCAGCTGAACGCCGCTGGCCACCAGGTTCGCCCCCTCAAAAACGGGCGTCACCCGGTAGAGCACATGGTTCCCTGTGTTCTCCACGTAATCGTCCACCATATTTTCAAAGGGGAGCATTCCCTCCACATTCATGTACCGGGTGCCGGTGATGAGGTTTTTCCGGTTGGCGTTCTCCCCCGCCAGCTGATAGCCGATGAGGTGGCAGCGGTTGTACAGGTATTTCCCGTCCACGCAGTCGTACTTCGCCGTCTGCCAGCCGGAGGGCTTCACCTGCCCGATGTCCCCCCGGGGCTCGGTGGGCATAATCTCCAGGCAGATGTTGGCATAGGCCGGGCCGCACCGGCCCAGGGCGTCCAGCTCACTGTAGGTCTCAAACGCCTCAAGGGTCAGGTCCCCCGCGTCAAAGTCCGGCCAGTTGTCCTCCAACACCACATAGGGCTGGCCGGAATAGTCCGGGATGTCGTCCATCACCACCGCCGCCGGCGGCTTCAGCCCCAGCTCCACCAGCAGGTTGTCCAGCGTCAGCGAGCCGTTGGCATACAGCCCGATTGCGGCCACTGCCACCGTTATCACGATCACGGCCAGCAGGGCAATCAGCCGTTCCCGGCTGAGGCCCGCCTGCCGCCTTTTTCCCGTGCGGGCGCTCATGCTTCACCATCCCCTCTCAGCTGGGCCAGCAGCGCCGCTGCATCGCCCTCCCGCTCCCCCACCAGGGCCAGGAACTGCTCCTCGTTCAGCACGGGCACGCCCAGCTCCTGGGCCTTCCGCAGCTTGGAGCCGGCGGCCTCTCCCGCCACCACGCAGCCCGTTTTCTTGGACACGGAGCCGGACACCTTGGCCCCCAGGGCTTCCAGCTTCTCCCCCGCCTCCTTGCGGGAACAGCTGGACAGCTCCCCGGTGAGCACGAAGGTGAGCCCCGCCAGCTTGTCCCCCACCGGGGCGGAAAGGCTGTCCATATTCACCCCCGCCGCCTTCAGCGCGGCGATCAGGTGCTGGCTCTGGGGGGCCGCGAACCACTCCGTGAGATACCGGGCCGTAACCGCGCCCACGTCGTCCACGGCGGTGAGCTCCTCCTCCGTGGCCTGGGCCAGCCCGTCCAGAGAGCCAAACCGGGCGGCCAGAATCTTTCCCGCCTTCTGACCCACCTGGCGGATGCCGAAGGCAAACAGCAGCTTGGAGAGGTCGTTCTGCTTCGAGCGCTCAATGGCCGCCAGCAAATTGTCCGCCGACTTCTTTCCCATGCGCTCCAGCTTGGCCACCTCAGCCCGGTCCAGGCTGTAGAGATCGGCGGGCGTTTTCACCATTTCGGCGTTCACCAGCGCCTCCACCACCGCAGGGCCCAGGCCCTCGATGTCCATGGCGTCCCGGCTGGCAAAGTGGGTGAGGTTGCGCAGCAGCTGGGCCGGGCACTCCGCGCCGGTGCAGCGGATGTGGGCGCCCTCCTCGTCCCGGACCACCGCCGCGCCGCACACCGGGCAGACCGGGGGTAGCAGATAGGGTGCGGTGTTGTCCGGCCGCTTCTCCTTCACCACCGACACGATCTCCGGGATGATCTCCCCCGCCTTCTGCACCACCACCGTGTCCCCGATGCGGATATCCTTCTCCGTGATGAAGTCCTGGTTGTGGAGGGTGGCGTTTGTCACCGTGGTGCCCGCCAGCCGCACCGGCGCCACCACCGCCTTGGGGGTGAGCACCCCCGTACGGCCCACCTGGACGATGATGTCCTCCACCACGCTCTCCTTCTGCTCCGGCGGGTATTTATACGCCGCGGCCCACTTGGGGAATTTGGCCGTTTCTCCAAGCATCTCCCGCTGTGCCAAGGAGTTTACCTTTACAACCGCGCCGTCAATGTCAAAGGGGTATTTTTCCCGCTCATCCCCCAGCTGGAAGATGGCGGACTGTACCTCCTCCATCCCCTGAAAACGCTGGTAGTCGATCACCTTGAAGCGCAGGGAGCGCAGCCAGTCCAGCTCCTCGCTGTCCGTCTCAAAGGGCGCGCGGTCCGTATACTGGACGTTGAACACCACCATATCCAGCCCCCGGGCGGCGGCCACCTTGGGGTCCAGCTGGCGGAGGCCCCCGGCCGCGGCGTTTCTGGGGTTGGCGAACAGCGCCTCCCCCCGCAGCTCCCGCGCATCGTTCAGCCGCTCAAAGGTCTTTCGGGGCATATACACCTCTCCTCGGACAATCAGGGTGCGGGGCGCGTTTTCCAGGCGAAGCGGAATGGATTTGATGGTGCGCACATTTTCCGTCACGTCCTCCCCCACCTCGCCCCGGCCCCGGGTGGCTCCCCGGACAAACACGCCGTTCTCATACTCCAGCGCCACTGAAAGCCCGTCTATCTTGGGCTCCAGCAGGTACTCCGGCTGCTGGGCGCTCTCCCGCACCCGCCGGTCGAAGTCCAGTAGCTCGTCAGGGGAAAATACGTCCTGAAGGCTTTTCAGCGGCACCCGGTGCACCACCTCCTGAAAGCTGTCCAGCGCCTCCCCGCCCACCCGCTGGGTGGGGGAATCCGGCGTCACCAGCTCCGGGTGGGCCCCCTCCAGGTCCTCCAACCGCCGCAGAAGCCGGTCGTACTCCATGTCGGAGATGGTGGGCGCGTCCAGCACATAATATCGGTAGTTGTGCTCGTTCAGGTCTGCCCGCAGCTGCGCGGCCTGGGTTCTGATGTCCATGTCAGCCGTTCCCCTTTTCCAGATTCAAATAGGTATCGGGCGTCTCGCCCACAATCACGGTCTCCGCCACGCAGACTGTGCTGCTCACCGACACGGGGAGCACTTCTCCCGGCAAAAACAGGTATACCGTGGCTAAAATCTTTAAATTTACCTGATGAAGCGTCTGATTCACCCCGGCGGAGGTGAACAGATTTTCATAGTCCGCCGTGACCTCTCCCACCGAGTCCACCCGCACCCGCACCGACGGCCCCGCGCCGGACAGCAGGGGCTGCCCGGTCAGCGTCCCCAGCGGCACGCCCAGCTCGTCGCTGTCCAGAGCGCTCAGCCGCCGGGCAACGGCCTCCACCACCTGGCGCTTAAAACGGCTGTTGGCCGCGGTGTTGCTGGTCATGGAGGCGACCTTCCCTGCCCCGTCCCGCTCTATGGTGATAAAATCGGCGTAGCTCAAGCCCTGTTGCTGAAGGCAGTTGTCCACGGCGGCGTCAATGGCCTGGGTCATCAGATTTTTTGCCTGGCTGGACGCCGCCGCCGTCAAAACCGGGTGCAGCCGCACGTTCACCATATGCAAAAGCACACAGGCCAGCGCCGCCGCCACCCCAAGGGGCAGCGCCGCCGGAAGGCTTCTCCGGCGCAGCATTACAATCAAGCGTTTAGCCTTTACACCCATACAGCCACCCCCCCATGGGCTACTGTATGCGCGGGACGGCTCGGCCTATGTCACTCCCGGCCGCGCAGAAGCTCCTCCGCCGCCAGCAGGACGCCCGCCTTGCCCGACTCGTAGGTGAGCCCGCCCTGGAGGTACACCGTATACGGCTCCCGCATGGGCGCGTCGGCGGACAGCTCAATGGACGCGCCCTGGATAAACGCCCCCGCCGCCATAATCACCGGGCAGTCGTACCCCGGCATATCCCAGGGCTCCGGCGTGACGTAGGAGTCCACCGGCGCGCCGGACTGGATGCCCTTGCAGAACCGCTTCACCGCCTCCGGCCCGCCCAGGTGAATCATCTGGATGATGTCATGGCGCGGCTCGTCGGACCGGGGCTGGGCCTCATACCCCAGCAGCTCCATGATCCTGGCGGCAAACACGGCGGTCTTCACCGCCTGGGCCACCGTATGGGGGGCCAGGAACAGCCCCTGGTACAGCAGGCGGTTGTTGCCCAGGGTGGCCCCGCACTCCCTGCCGATGCCCGGACAGGTCAGGCGCATGGCCGCCCCCTCCACCAAATCCCGCCGCCCGGCGATATACGCCCCCGTGGGGGCCAGCCCCCCGCCGGGATTTTTGATGAGGGAGCCCACCACCAGGTCCGCCCCCACGTGGGTGGGCTCCCGCTCCTCTACAAACTCTCCGTAGCAGTTGTCCACTAAAATGGCGGCATTTTGGTTGTTTTTCCGCACAATGGCGCACAGTTCCCCGATCTCGTCCACCGACAGAGAGGCCCGGGTGGCGTACCCCTTGGAGCGCTGGATGAGCACCGCCTTCACCCTGGGGTCCCGCACCGCCTCCGCCAGCCCCGCCGGGTCGGGGGCGTCGTTCACCAGCTCCACCTGTCGGTACTCCACGCCGTAGTCCTTCAGCGAGCCGTGGCCCTTGTCCGCAGCCCCCACCACGCCCAGCAGGGTGTCGTAGGGCGCGCCCACGGCGGACACCAGCACGTCCCCCGCCCTCAGCGCCCCGAACAGGGCGCAGACGATGGCGTGGGTGCCGTTGACAAATTGCAGGCGCACCAGCGCGTCCTGGGTCCCGAACAGGTCAGCGTAAATCTCGTCCAGCTTGTCCCGGCCCAAATCGTCATAGCCGTAGCCGGTGGTGCCGGCAAAATAGCTCTCCGCCACCCGGTGCTTCTGGAACGCCGCCAGCACCCGCCGGGTGTTGGCGTGGGCCACGGCGTCAATGCGGGCAAACTGCTCCGCCACGTCCCGCTCCGCCTGCCGCGCCAGCTGGTCCGCCCGCTCCGATATCTGTAACGTTAAAGTTTCCATTGACATATTCCGCTTTCCTCTGATGTCACCGCTCCAGCTTGCAGCCGGCGAAGGCGGCGGTCAGCCGGGCGCAGGCCTCCACATCCCCCCAGTCCGCCATCTCCACCGGGGTGTGGATATAGCGGCAGGGGATGGAAATCCCGCCGGTATACACCCCCGCCCGGGTCTGGTGAATGGGCCCCGCGTCGGTGCCGCCCCGCCTGGAGACGCTGCGCTGGGCGGCGATGCCCTGCTCCCGGGCCAGCGCCTCCAGCCGCGCCACCATCTCCGGGTGGCAGATCACCGAGTGGTCCATCACGTTGATGGCCGCGCCCTTGCCGCACAGGGCAGTGACCTGGTGGTTGGCCCCCGGCACGTCGTCCGTGCCGCACACGTCCACCGCCACGCCGTAGTCCGGGTCGATGGCCCAGGCGGCGGTTTTGGCCCCCCGGGTGCCCACCTCCTCCTGGGCGGAGAAGACGAAATACAGGTCGTTGTCCGTTTTTTCCAGCCGCTCCATGGCCATGAGCAGCACCAGGCAGGCGATGCGGTCGTCCAGATAGGGGGAGATCACCCGGTTCCCCGCCGTCCGGGTGGGCGTGTCGTACACCATCGCGTCCCCCACCTGCACCAGCTTCTTGGCCTCCTCCCCGTCCGCCGCGCCGATGTCCACCACCAGGTCGGCGGCCTTCAGCTTGGCCAGGTCGGCGTCCGCGGCCGCACAGAGCAGGCCCTTCGCGCCGTTTCGGAACCGCAGCGGGGTGTACAGCGCCCGCGCCGCGCTCACGCCGCCCAGCGGCCCCACATGGACATACCCCTTCTCGTCGATGTGGGTGGCCACCAGCCCGATGGAGTCCATGTGGGCGGAGAACATCACCCTGGGGCCGCTCCCCTTCCGGTGGCAAATCAGGTTTCCCATCACGTCCCGGGAGATTTCGTCCACATAGGGCGCGGCCAGCTTCTCAATCAGCGCGGCGGCCTCCTCCTCGCAGCCCGAGGGGCCAAAGGCGGCCGCAAGCTGCGTCAGCGTTTTCATCATATCCATGTCAAATTCCTCCTGTCAGGCCTGGGCAACGGCCTGTATCAATTTCCGGGCCAGCGCCAGCATCTGCTCCGCGTCGGAGATGCTGCACACGCTGTTGGGGGCGTGGAGATAGCGCACGGCCGCCGAAATTCCAGTCACCCGCACCCCCGCTTTGGTGCGCTGGACGGCCCCGCCGTCGGTGCCGCCGGACAGATAGTGCTTCATCTGCCAGGGGATGCCGTCTTTCTCCGCCAGCTCCCGCAGCAGCTCAAACAGACCCCGGTCGTAGATGGTCCCGCCGTCCATCCAGGACAGCACCGGGCCCTTTCCCGGCCAGCACACCTGCCGGTCCGGCTCCAGAGCGGGCACGTCGGCGGCGGTGGTGCCCTCCAACACCAGGGCGATCTCAGGCGTCACGGAGAAGGCGGCCCCAAAGGCGCCCCGGGTGCCCACCTCCTCCATGGCGGTGAACACGAAGGTGCAGTCCATGGGCAGCTCCTCCTCCAGCAGCTTCACCATCACGGCGCAGCCCACCCGGTCGTCAATGGCCTTGGCCTTGAGCAGCCCCTCGCCAAACTCCACCGCGTCGCTGACAAAGGTGCACACGTCCCCCGGCTCCACCTGGGCCAGCGCCTCCTCCTTGTCCTTGGCGCCGATGTCGATATACAGATCGGTGAGCTTGGGCACCTTTTTGCGCTCCTCCGCGGTGGTCAGGTGGATGGCCTTCAGGCCGATGATGCCGGGGATTTTCCGCTCCCCCACCTCCACCTGCTTTCCCAGCAGAATCCGGCGGTCAATGCCGCCCACGCAGCCGAATTTCAGATAGCCCTCCTCCGTCACCGACTTCACCATCAGGCCCACCTCGTCCATGTGGGCGCACAGCATCAGCTTGTTCCCGGCGGCCTTTGCCCCCCGCTTGAACACAATCAGGTTTCCCAGGGCGTCCATCTCCACGCGGTCGGCGTGGGGCTCCACCCGCTGCCGGATATAGTCCCGCACCGGGTCCTCCCAGGAGGATACGCCGGAAAGGCCGCACAGCGTTTTCAGCGTCTCAATCATGGCTCGCGCCCTCCTTTCCCAAAGCTTCCGCAAAGGCGGCCAGCAGCCGGGCGGTGTCCTCAATGTCGCTGCGCTGGACCACCTCCACGGGGGTGTGCATATACTTCAGCGGGATGGACACCACGGCGGTGGCAATCCCCTCGTTGGCCACCTGCATGGGCCAGCCGTTGGTGCCGGAGTTTCCCGTCATGACCTCCTTCTGCACCGGCAGGTTCAGCTGCGCCGCCCGGTCCAGCAGCTCCCGGGTCATCCAGCGGGTGCAGTTGGGGCCGACGCCCACCGTGGGGCCAGCCCCCAGGGGAAAGGTCTCGTCCTTGGCTGCGTCGGGCGTCCTGCCGTGGGTGACGTCCACCGCCACGCAGAAGTCGGGCGCAATCGCCTGCGCGCCCACCTTGGCCCCCGCGCCCCCCGTCTCCTCGCACACGCTGCCCAGGATATACAGGTCCACGTCCAGCTCCCTGCCCCGGAGCAGCTCCGCCGCCCCCAGCAGGGCGGCAAAGCAGGCCCGGTCGTCCAGGGCCTTGCCGCACAGCTGCCGCTCCCCCAGGGGGAAGAAGCCCGCCCGGTACGCCACCGGTGTCCCCAGGGGGACGCGCTTCTCCGCCTCCTCCTGGCTCAGCCCCACGTCGATGAACAGCTCCTCCATCTTCGGGGCCTTCTCCCGGTCCTCCGGCGAGAGCACGTGGGGGGGCAGACAGGCCACCACCCCCAGCATGGGCGGCTGGGTGAGCACCGTCACCTCCCGGTCGGGCAGCATCCGGGCGTCCACTCCGATGGCCGCGAAGTGGAGAAAGCCCTGCTCAATCCCTGTAACCGTCAGCCCGACCTCGTCCAAATGGGCGTCTAACAGCAGCTTTTCCGCCCCCGGCCTGCCGCAGCGGCGCACCCCCACGAGGTTGCCCAGCCGGTCGGTCCACACCTGGTCCATCAGCGGCTCCAGCAGCTCCCTGGCCGCCTGGGCCACCGGGCGCTCAAAGCCGGAGGGGCCGCTCAGCGTACACAGCCGCTCTAATATCCGTTCGATTTCCACCGTTACATTGCTCCTTTTTTATGATTGCAGGGCGTTGACCAGTTCCTTGAACACATTGCCCCGCTCCTCGAAGTTTTTAAACCGGTCGAAGGACGCGCTGGCCGGCGACAGAATCACCACGTCCCCCGGCCGGGCCAGCGCCCGGGCCCGCTCCACCGCCTGGGCCAGATCGGCGCAGTCCACGATCTCGAGCTCGCCCGCCCGATCGCCCGACGCGGCCAGCACCGCCGCCTTGATCTTCTCAGCGGTGTCCCCCGTGAGCAGCAGCGCCCGGACGTGCTCCACAATCTCCGGCCCCAGCACATCGTAGGGGATGTGCTTGTCATAGCCGCCGGCGATGAGGATCACCTTCTGGGCAAAGGACCGCAGCCCCGCGATGGTCCTGCTGGGGCTGGAGGCGATGGAGTCGTTGTACCAGCGCGCGCCGTCCAGCTCCCGCACCAGCTCGATGCGGTGGGGCACCCCGCCGAAGGTGCGGGCAAAGCTGCGGATCACCTCGTCGGGGACCAAATCCTCCACCACGGCGATGGCCGCCATATAGTTTTCCAGGTTGTGCTCCCCGGGCAGGGCGATGTCCTCCGCGTGGACAATGGGCCGCCCGCAGTACATCACCATGCCGTCCTTCAGATAGACCCCCCGCTCCAGCGCCCTTTTCCGGCTGAACATCGTCACCTTTCCCCTGGCCTGCTGGGCAAAGCCGGCGGTAATCTCATTGTCCCCGTTGAGCACCAGCTGGTCGCAGGCGTCCTGATAGGCGAAAATGTTCCGCTTGGCGGACACGTACTCCTCCATGTCCCTGTGTACGTCCAGATGGTTGGGGGCCAGGTTGGTCACCACGGCGATGCTGGCGCTCTGACGCATGGTGAGCAGCTGGAAGGAGGACAGCTCCAGCACCACCATGTCGTCCGGCCGGATCTCGTCCACCTGACACAGCAGCGGATGGCCGATATTGCCCCCCACGAAGGTGCGGTAGCCCGCCGCCTGGAGCATCCCGGCGATGATGGTTGTGGTGGTGGTCTTGCCGTCGGACCCCGTCACCGCGATGATGCGGCAGGGGCACAGGGACAAAAACGCCTCCATCTCCGAGGTCAGCCGCGCCCCCTCCGCCACCGCCTTGGCGAGCTGGGGCACATCGGGCCGCAGCCCCGGCGTGCGGAAAATCACCTGCGCCCCGTCCAGATGGTCCAAATAGTCCGGGCCCAGCGCCGTCTCCAACCCCCGGCTCTCCAGTCGCTCGATGGCGCCGCCAAACTCCTCCCGCCGCCGCTTGTCGCAGGCCAGTACCGGCACGCCCGCGTCCAGCAGCCGCTCCACCAGCGGCATATTGGATACGCCCAGGCCGATCACCGCCGTGCGCTTTCCCTTTAAGGAGCTCAAATATTCGTTCAACGCCGATTTCATCCGTCCCCGCACCTCCAATTCACAATACAATTCCTGGCAGCCCTCCAGGAAAATTTACGCAGAAACTATTATACCCCATCCGAATCCATTTGACAATCACCCAAAGTTGAAGTACAATCAAATTCGCAAGTGCGCTGGACAGCCGCGCGGCCAGGCCGAAAGGCCGTCCGTGAGGAAAGTCCGGGCTCCACAGGGCAAGGATAACGGGTAACACCCGCCGGGGGCGACCCCAGGAAAAGTGCAACAGAAATAGACTGCTGGCGGGCTTGCGCCCGCCAGTCAAGGTGGAAAGGCGAGGTAAGAGCTCACCCAATGGCGTGTCAAGCGCCCATTGCTGTAAACTCTATCCGGAGCAACGCCGTGGGAACACACAAGGCCGGCCCGGCCGTGTTCAGGAGGCGGCTGGAGCGCGTTGGCAACAGCGCGTCGAGATAGATGGCTGTCTTAAATGACAGAACCCGGCTTACAGGCTCACTTGCACCAAACGCGGGGCTTCCTTGGGAGGCCCCGCGTTTTCCATGCCCGATTCCCCCATTTCTTTTGGGATATCCGTTGCGCTTCGCCCCGTTATCCGATATAATAGACGAAGGATTTCCCTGAAACGGGATAAGGAGGGATTTTTTTGCGTCTGCTCATTCGGGGCGCGCGGGTGGTGGACCCCGCCGGCGGCCTGGACGCCCCGTTGGATATTTTAACCGATAACGGCAAAATCGCCCGCCTGGGCGCTGACTTGGCCGCGGACGGCGCCCAGGTGCTGGACGCCATCGGTCTGGTCGCCGCCCCCGGCCTGGTGGATCTCCACGTCCACCTGCGCCAGCCGGGCTTTGAGGACAAGGAGACGGTGGCCACCGGCTGCGCCGCCGCGGCAAAGGGGGGCGTCACCACCCTGGTGGCCATGCCCAACACCCGGCCCGCCGCCGACTGCCCGGACATTGTGAGGCTGGTGCGGGACAAGGCCGCCCCCACCGGGGTGAACGTCCTCCCCGCCGGGGCGGTGACGGTGGGCCAGAAGGGCGAGCGGCTCACCGACTTCGCCGCCCTGAAGGCGGCGGGCGTGCCCGCCCTCACCGACGACGGCGTGCCTATCCAGAACCTGGCCCTCCTCCGGCGGGCCATGCAGGAGGCGAAACGGCTGGATCTGCCCCTTCTGGACCACTGCGAGGATCGGGACATGGTGCAGAACTACGCCGTCAACGAGGGCGATGTGTCCCGTCAGCTGGGCCTCCCCGGCCGCCCGGCCATCGCGGAGGAGCTGCAAATCATGCGGGACGTGATGCTGGCGGAGGACACCGGGGCCCATGTCCACATCTGCCACATCTCCACCGCCAAGGGGGTGGACATCGTCCGGCAGGCCAAGGCCAGGGGCGTGCCCGTCACCTGCGAGACCTGCCCGCAGTACTTTACGCTCACCCAGGAGGAGGTGCTGCGCCAGGGGACCATGGCAAGGGTCAACCCGCCCCTGCGCACCCAGGCGGACGTGGACGGCATCCGGGCGGGGCTTCTGGACGGGACCATCGACGCCATCGTCACCGACCACGCCCCCCACACCGCCCAGGAAAAGGCCAGGCCCCTCCCCGACGCCCCCAGCGGCATGGTTGGGCTGGAAACCTCCCTGGCCCTGGCCCTCACCGGGCTGTACCACACCGGGCTGCTGCCGTTGGCACGGGTGCTGGCGCTCATGTCCGCCTCCCCCGCCGCCCTGCTGGGGCTTCCCAAGGGGACGCTGGAAGTGGGACGGGACGCCGACCTGGTTCTCTTTGACCCGGAGGAGGAGTGGACCATCGACAAAGAGCAATTCGTCTCCAAGGGCCGCAACACCCCCTTCCACGGCCGGACCGTGCGGGGAAGGGTCAAATACACCATTTCCCAGGGAAAGATTATTTATATGGAGGGCTGAATCATGTCATTCGACGCATTGCAGGACAAGATCAAGGCGAAAAAAAACCCCACTGTGGCCGGGCTGGACGCCCGCGTGGAGTACGTCCCCCCGTTCATCCTGAAAAAGTACACCCAGCAATCCGGCGAAACCCTGGAGGCCGCCGCCGCCGCCGTGCTGGAATTCGACAAGGGCCTTATCGACGCCTTGGCGGACGTGGTGCCCGCCGTCAAGCCCCAGTCCGCCTACTTTGAGATGCTGGGCTGGCGGGGTATGAAGGCGTTGGAGGAGCTCATCGCCTACGCCAAGGGCAAGGACCTGTTCGTCATCGCCGACGTGAAGCGGGGGGACATCGGCACCACCGCCTCCGCCTACAGCGAGGCGTGGCTGGGAACCTCCCAGGTGGGCGGGACGGCCTGCCCCGTGTTCGACGCCGACTGCGTCACCCTCAACGGCTACATGGGCTCGGACGCCGTCAAGCCCTTTTTGAAGGACTGCACGGAGCGGGATAAGTGCGCCTTCGTGCTGGCCAAGACCTCCAACCCCTCCTCCATGGAGCTCCAGGACATTGTGGCGGGGGACCGGCTGGTATACACCGTCATGGGCGACCTGATTCAGCGCTGGGGCCAGGGCACCGAGGGCAAGTACCACTATCAGGCCCTGGGGGCGGTGGTGGGGGCCACCCACCCCTCCGTCCTCAAGGAGCTGCGCCGCCGCCTGGACAAGACCTTCTTCCTGGTCCCCGGCTACGGCGCCCAGGGGGGCACCGCCGCCGACGTGCGCTACGCCTTTGACGAGCTGGGCCGGGGGGCCATTGTCAACGCCTCCCGCTCCATCATGTGCGCCTGGCAGAAGACCGGGAAGGACGGCGCGGACTACCAGGAGGCCGCCCGGGCCGCCGCGGAGCAGATGCGAGACGAGATCAAGCAGTACGTGACGATTTTGTAAGGGCCCGCTTTTCTCGAGAGAAAAGCAAGAGAACTTTCAACTTTTTTACAAGCATAGGGGAGATAACATGGCAGTTCAACAGATTTGTACCGTGGTTGAAATGACCCAGCTGGACGCCTCCACCTGGTGGATGGTGCTGGAGGTGGGCAAGCTGGTGGAGCAGCACGGCCTCACCGGCGGGCAGTTTTTACAGGTCAAGTGCGGCCACAGCCGTCTGCTCCGCCGCCCCATCTCAGTGGCCCGCACCCAGTGGGACGAGCCGGAGGACACCGCCGCCCTGATCTTTGAGGTCCGGGGTGAGGGCACCCGCTGGCTGTCCCGGCGCAAGGCGGGGGACAAGCTGGACGTGCTGGGCCCCCTGGGCAACGGCTTTGACGTTTCGGAGAAGGGGCGCTATCTGCTGGTGGGAGGCGGCATCGGCGTGCCGCCCCTCATGGAGTACGGCGAAAGCCCCAGGTGGTCCAAGGTGGCGGTGCTGGGCTTCCGCACCAAAGACAAGGCGTTCCCCGCTGTGGTCAGCCGGTTTGAGGAGAACTGCGAGCAGACTTACCTGTGCACCGACGACGGCACCCTGGGCCGCCACGGCTTTGTGGACGGGCAGGTGCGGGAGATTCTTGAACAGGACAAAGCCTTTACAGGCATTCTGGCCTGTGGCCCCAGGCCCATGCTGAAAAGCGTGGCGGCGGTGGCGGCCCACTTCGGCGTCCCCTGCCAGATGTCCATGGAGGAGCGGATGGCCTGCGGCGTGGGGGCCTGCCTGGGCTGCGCCATTCAGATGAGGGACGGAACCATGAAGCACGTGTGCAAGGACGGCCCCGTGTTTAACGCCGAGGAGGTGGACTGGGATGCGTGAGAAGGTAGATTTGTCCGTGGAGCTGGCGGGGGTGACGCTGAAAAACCCGGTGGCGGTGGCCTCCGGCACCTTCGGCTTCGGCCGGGAGTACGGCCAATTCTTCGACCTGTCCGCATTGGGGGCCATTTGCTGTAAAGGCTTAACCCTTCATCCTCGTGAGGGCAATCCCCCGCCCCGGATCGCCGAGACGCCCCTGGGTATGCTCAACTCGGTGGGGCTGCAAAATCCCGGCGTGGACGCCTTTATCCGGGACGAGCTGCCCTTCCTGCGGCAATTCGACGTAAAGGTCATCGCCAACATCTCCGGGAACACCCCGGAGGAGTACGGCGTGATGTGCGAAAAGCTGTCGGAGGCCGGGGTGGACATGATCGAGGTCAACATCTCCTGCCCCAACGTGAAGGCGGGGGGGCTGGCCTACGGCACCCGGCCAGACCTGGCCGCCGAGGTGACGGCGGAGGCAAAAAGGCACGCCCGCGTCCCGGTGATGGTGAAGCTCTCCCCCAACGTCACCGACATCACCGAGATTGCCAAGGCCGCGGCGGACGCCGGGGCGGACGCCCTCTCCCTCATCAACACCCTGCGGGGGATGCGCATCGACGTGAACACCCGCCGCCCTATTTTGAAAATGAACACCGGGGGACTGTCCGGCCCCGCCGTCCTCCCTGTGGCCGTGCGGATGGTGTGGGAGGTGGCCAGCGCCGTCAAGCTCCCCATTCTGGGCATGGGCGGGGTGTCCACCGGGGAGGACGCCGCCCAGCTCATGCTGGCGGGCGCGTCCGCCGTGGCGGTGGGCACCGCCCTGTTCGCCGACCCCTGCGCCCCGCTGAAGGTGCGGGACGGGCTGGCGGATGTCGCCGCGAGGCAGGGACTGAGCGCCGTCCGGGAGCTCACCGGCGGCGTGCGGCCCTGGTGACGGGGAAAGCGAGGGACCCTATGACTACCATATATCTGATTCGCCACGCCCAGGCGGAGGGCAATCTCTACCGCCGCTGCCACAGCTGGCACAACGGCCTGCTCACCCACACGGGCCGGGAGCAGGTCAAGGCCCTGGAAAAGCGGTTCGAGGGCGTTCACTTCGACGCGGCCTACTCCAGCGACCTCTACCGCACCATGTCCACCGCCGGGGCGGTCTGCCGCACCCGCGGCCTCACCCTCCGGGTGGACCCCCAGCTGCGGGAGATCGGCGCGGGGGTGTGGGAGGACGTGCCCTGGGGCCAGCTCCTCCACGACCACCGGGACAGCCTGGCCGCCTTTCTGCGCTGCGACCCCGCGTGGCAGGTGGAGGGCAGCGAAACTCATACCCAGGTCCGCCGGCGGGTGCGGGCCGCCGTGGAGCGCATTGCCCAGGCCCATCCCGGCCAGACTGTGGCGGTGGTGTCCCACGGCTGCGCCATTCGGGCGGCGCTGTCCGCCTGGCTGGGGCTGGGCGAGGATGAGATCGGCCGGCTCCCCCTGCCGGACAACACCGGCGTGGCCAAGCTGGAGGCGGCGGACGGCCGCGTCAGCGTCATCTACTACAATGACAGCCGCCACCTTCCCCCGCCCTCCGCGCCGCCGCTGGTGGGCGTGGCCGGGATGGAGAAAAATGCCCTGCGCTTCTCCCCCCTTCCAATCCCCCAGGAGCGGGCGCAGTACCTTGCCGCGCTGGAGGAGTGCGGGCTCGCGCCCGATTCCGTTGACGGCGGCTCCCACGCCCCGGACAGCATGGTCCTCGCCCTTCTCGGCGACACGCCGGTGGGCCTGCTCCACATGGACTGGGCCCGGGAGGACGCCCCGCGCACGGGCTGGGTCTCCCTTCTCTATGTAGCGCCGGAATTTCGCGGACAGCGGTTTGGCGCGCAGCTGCTGGGCCACGCGGTCTGCACCTACCGGGCCATGGGCCGCCAGTTTTTGCGTCTCCCATGCCCTCCGGACAATGAGCGGGCCAAAAAATTCTTTTTCGCCCACGGCTTCGCCCACGCGGACGGCCGGCCGGACACCCTGGAACAGTACATCGGCCTGGCGCTGTAGGAGGTGCTTTGATGGAACCCCTGACCATTCCTCTCTTTGCCGCCGTCACGCTCATCCCTGTTTTCTACGTCCTCTGGTATTTCGGCATCGCCGTCACCCGGGTGGGCTTCAGCTGGTTTCGCGCCAGCCTCAGCCTGCCCGCCCGCTGGGAGGGCAAGCTATCCGGCTCCTCCGGCCTTATGCGGCGGAATTTTGTGATTCTCAAAGGGCGCTCCACCCTCTCCATCGAAATTGTGTCCATTTCGGGCACAATGGCTTTCGAAATCAACGCCCCGGACGACTCGGTCCTCTCCCCTGCCTCCGGCTCCTACGGACGGGACGCCGCCCTTCTCTTTGACGTAAGCCACCTCAAGCGGTGCTCCGTCACGCTGCATGTGGAGGACTTCAACGGCTCCTTCCGCATCACCCTCACATAACGCCCCAGGGCGGCCGGGATTTCCCGGCCGCCCTGTTTTTGTCAGCGCATGGCCCGGCCCACGTTCCTGGCCGCGTCGCCAATGGCGTCGCCCGCATCGCGCACCGCGTTGCCCGCGCCCCGGGCCAGATCCCCCGCGGCGTCGCCGATGTCGTCCATCACGTTGTCGCCAACTCCGGCGCTGCCGTCGGGCTTACCGTCGTTGTCCAGGTCGTTGGTGCCGCCCGCGCCGCCGCCCTGCATGGCGTCATTGCCGCCGTTCCCGTCCATGCCGGGGCTGTTGTCAGCTCCGGGCACCGTGTGGGTGGGGCTCACGGTATGAGTGGGGCTCACGGTATGAGTGGGGCTCACGGTGTGGGTGGGTTCCACCGGGTCGGAATTCTTTTCCCGGTTTGCCGAGCAGCCCGTCAGCGCCAGAACAAACACGAGGGCCGCACAAAAAGCAAAGCTTCTCTTTTTCATCTTCATGCCTCCTACGGTTTCTTCACTTTCCCCGCTACTCATTATGCGCCGGGCCAGACAAATTAACAGCAGAAAATTTTTGCTCTTTTTCCACTAACGTCATTTTATAAACCTTTCCCCGCACTTTTTCCGATGAACCGCATACACTGAACCAAGGAAACACCAAATAAATCCGCCGTGACCTGTTGCTTTCATGAAAAAGTTTCCTAATTCCTGCAAGGAGGAGTTCTCTATGCCTCAAACCGGTTCTTTGACTGTTCGCGTATTTACCTCTCAAGCCCAGCTGCCTGTCTCCGGGGCCACAGTGATCATATCCAGCAAGGACGAGAACGGCCGGCACAAGGTCTATTCCATTCAGACCACCGACAGCAGCGGAGCCACCCAGCCTTTTCAGCTGGAAACGCCTGACCGCATCCTCAGCGAAACCCCCAACGGCGCGGCCCCTTTTTCCGACTACTCCCTCGTGGTGGAGCACCCGGAATACTACCTGGCCACCTTTGATAAGCTGCAGGTGTTCCCCGGGGTTGAGACGGTGCAAAACGTCCCCCTGGTTCCCCTGCCCCAGCCTGCCGGAGAGGACATCAACGCAGAGCCGGTGGTGGTCACCCCTCAGCCTCTGTAAGCCGCGCACCAGCGTCAAGTAAGGAGGTCTCTATGCCTATCTCAGTAACGCCCTACATCCCCCAGACCATCACCGTCCACACCGGTCCGGCCAATCAGTGGGCGGAAAACGTGACCGTCAGCTTCCCGGACTACATCAAAAACGTGGCTTCCAGCGAAATCTACCCCACCTGGCCGGAGGAGGCGCTGCGGGCCAATATCCTGGCTCAGATTTCCTTCGCCCTCAACCGGATTTACACCGAATACTATCCCAGCCGGGGCTACGATTTTGACATCACCGCCTCTACCATGAACGATCAAAAATTCATCAAGGGCCGCAGCACCTTTGAAAATGTGGACCGGCTGGTGGATGAGCTATTCACCACCTATATCCGCCGGAAGGGCTTTGTGGAGCCTCTGGCCGCCAAATTCTGCAACGGCACCACCGTCACCTGCGACGGCCTGTCCCAGTGGGGCAGCGAACGGCTGGCCCGCCAGGGCATGAAGGCCATGGATATTTTGCGCCACTATTATGGCGACAACATTGAGCTGGTATCCAGCGCCCCCATCCGCGACATCTCCTATTCTTACCCCGGCTACCCGCTGCAAACCGGCTCCTCCGGCGATTACGTCACCGTTTTGCAGGTGATGCTCAACCGCATTGGCCAGAACTATCCCGCAATTCCCCGCATCAGGCCGGTAGACGGCGTATTCGGCAGCCAAACCGAGGCGGCGGTCAAGGAATTTCAGCGCATTTTCAACCTCACCCCGGACGGCCTGGTCGGCCAGGGCACCTGGTATAAGCTGGTGTCGCTCCACGGCGCGGTCAGAAAGCTGTCCGAGCTGGTGAGCGAGGGCCAGCCGTTCACCCAGATTCAGGGTCCCGCCGCAGGGGTTACGCTCCAGGAGGGCAGCACCGGCGTCGCCGTATCCGCGCTGCAGTACTTCATCTCCATCATCGGCCAGTTCTCCTCCACCATTCCCGCTCTGGCCATCGACGGCATTTTCGGCCCCAACACCAGGGACGCGGTGCTGGCCGCCCAATCCCGCCTGGGCCTGCCCGTCACCGGCGTGGTAGACCATCAGACCTGGCAGCGGCTGTACGACGAATACCTGGGCATCGCCCGCACCGCCCTGGCCGGAGCCAACCTTCCCACCAGCGCCCAGGACATTGAGAGCTCCGTCATTGCCGGACAGTTCCCAGGCTATAACCTCACCTATGGAAACTCAAACGCATGAAAGGAAGGACATCCCTATGAACTATGAGGAAGTGATTGGGACCGAGAAGACCAACGTGCCCGTCCGATCCCTGCAATATATGCTCAACCAGCTGGCCATTCACGATCCCAAGCTGATCCGCCTCACCGTGGACGGCATCTTCGGCGAGCGCACGCTGGAGGCCGTCATGGTGTTTCAGCGGGAGTATCACCCCCCTGTCACCGGAGTGGTCGATATGGGCACGTGGGACGCCATCCGGTCCGCCTATCAGCAGACAGAGCTGCAATATGGGTTTCCCCCTCCCCTCAATGTCCTGCCCTGCGGCACCTACACCGCCATTGAGGGCCAGGAGTGCCCGCCGGTGCTCATCGTCCAGGCCATGTTTTCCTCTCTCAGCAAGGTGATGACCAATTTCTCCCCCTGCAAGCTGAGCAGCTGCAACGACGGCGAGACCCCCGCCAACATCCGCATCGTCCAGCAGCTGGCGGGACTGCCGGCCACCGGCGTGCTGGACCGGGCCACCTGGTCCTACCTGGTCCAGCTCTACCAGGCCCTTGTCACTCGCAGCTAAGCGGCAAGACGCATACATTTTTTTCTTGTCAAGCCATTCATTATCCGCTATAATAGTTCGAAACAGCGCCTGTATACAAAAGGAGATGGAGCCCAATGTCCCGGTTCGGTTTTATCCACGACAAGCTGGACACAAAGCTGCTGGTATTATATATTGCGGACCGCGCGGCAGGCCCGCTCAGCTTTGACACCCTCACCGATCTGGCCATGTGCGACGAGGGAGTCGATTACTTTCAGTTTGCCGAAGCTGTGGCCGAGCTGCTGGAAAGCGGCCACCTGAGCCAGAACGAGGAGCATTACGCCATCACTGATAAGGGCCGCCAAGCCTGCGCCGCCGGTGAGAGCAGCCTCTCCCCCGTCATCCGCCGCCGGTGCGACCAGCGCCTCGCCCCGCTGAACCAGGCGCTCAAGAGGAGCGCCCAGGTTCGCGCCGAGCTGCGCCCGCAATCCGGCGGAACCGACGTCTGCCTGACCATGGACGACGACAAGGGCAGGCTGTTCTCCCTCACCCTGCTGGCCCCCTCCCAAAGCGACGCGCAGCAGATTGCCGACCAATTTCTCAAGCATCCCGATCAAGTATACAACGGAATTTTGAAGGCTCTGCTCCCCGGCCATGATAGGAGTGAAAATCAGTGAACATTTTGGGCTATTCCGTCCTGGACCTCTTTCTCTATTTTGTGTTCTACTCCTTTTTGGGCTGGGTGATGGAGACCTGCTACTGCTCTTTGTGTGAGCGCCGGCTGGTCCCCCGCGGCTTTCTGTACGGCCCCATCTGCCCCATCTACGGCACGGGCGTGCTGCTGATGATCCTGTTTTTCACCCCGCTGAAGCAGAACCTGGTGCTGTTTTATGTGGTGGCCGTTGTCGTGATGAGCTCCTGGGAGTACTTTGTAGCCTGGCTGCTGGAGACCACCACCCACATAAAATACTGGGATTACTCCCACTTCCGCTTCAATTTGAAGGGCCGTATCTGCCTCTGGGTGGCGCTGGTGTGGGGCGTTTTATCCTACGTGGTCATCTTTTTCATCCATCCCCCTGTGGAGGCCCGCTTCCAGACCATTCCCCCCTGGCTGAAGTACAGCCTCGGCGGCACGCTCCTGGCCGTGCTCGTCCTCGACGCTGTATTCACCATCCGCCATCTGGCCCTCGTGTCCAAGCTGGTGGTGGGCGTGACCTCTCTGGGGGAGGAGCTTCAGCTTCAGCTCTCCCTGGGAAAAGCGGAGCTCACGGATATGCTGGAGGATAAATCCGCAGCCCTGCGCCAGCGCTACAGCGCCGAAATTGCCCAGCTGGAGCGCTACAGCCGCCGCTTCCGCAGCCGGTACAGCAAAATGAGCCCCGCCCGGCGCTATACCGTCCGCCGGGAGGATATCGCGGCGGCCGCCCAGCTGGCCCGCGACGAGCTGCTGAGAAAGAAACAAGAGCGGCAGGCCCGGCGCAGCGCCAAATAGCACGAACATCCGCTTCTGCAAAACGGTTTGAAACAATGCGGCCTCCGGTTAAATCCCGGAGGCCGCATACCGTTTTCATCCCGTCAGCACAATGTCCCTCACGCTGATATGTTCTGGCAGAATGGGCGCTTCATGAAAAAGCGGGGCTGAATAACGCCCCGCCCTTTCATCTTTTACAGCCTTGAATCAATGCCTTGGCCTCATCCTTTTTTAGTACCTTGCCATAGGAAACCACTTTCCCATCCACAACCAGGGCCGGGGTTGTCATCACGCCATAGGCTGCAATCTGCGCGAAGTCCGTCACGTGGTCAATGGCCGCATCCATGCCCAGCTCCGTCAACGCCGCCCGAACGGCGTCCTCCAAGGCGTTGCATTTCGCACAACCGCTCCCCAGCACCTTGATCCCGGCAGCGGACTTTGCCCCTTCCGCCTGCTCCATCGCTTCCGGGGTGCAGCTGCCGCCACAGCAGCAGGCTTTTGTCGCTCCTTTTTTCTTGCCAAACAGTCCCATAAATCATTCCTCCTAAAAATTATATCAACAAAAATTGGAACACATTGAACAGGTAGCCCACTATGATTATGCCAACGGTGCAAATGCCGGTGAACAGGGCGAGCAGTTTCGGCTTGACCGCCTTGCGCAGCATAATCATAGAGGGAAGGCTCAGCGTCGTGACGGCCATCATAAAGGACAGGATCGTGCCAAGCTGTGCCCCCTTATACAGCAGAGCCTCCGCCACGGGGATGGTGCCGAAAATATCGGCGTACATGGGAACGCCCACCAGCGCGGCAAGGATCACGCCGAAGGGATTGCTGCCGCCCAGCACAGCTTCAATCCACCGCTCTGGAATCCAGTTGTGAATGACCGAGCCAATGCCCACGCCTATCAGAATATAGGGAAGCACTTTCTTGAACGTAGAAACGACTTGTTCTTTGGCAAACTGAACCCGCTCCCCCCTTGTCAGCGTGGGGGACTCAATATCCACACTGCTGGCCTTGCGGATAAATTCCTCCACATACGCCTCCATGTGCAGCTTCTCGATCAACGTGCCGCCTGCTACGGCGATCACCAGCCCGACCACCACATAGATGACCGCCACCTTTGCGCCGAAAATGCTCATGAGCAGGATAAGACTGCCCAGGTCTACCATCGGGGAAGAAATCAAGAAGGAGAACGTCACTCCTAACGGCAGCCCAGCGCTGGTGAAGCCGATAAACAGCGGAATGGACGAACAGGAGCAGAACGGCGTTACCGTTCCCAGCAGGGCCGATATGATGTTCGCACCGACGCCGTGAAACCGCCCCAATATCCTCCTACTGCGCTCCGGCGGAAAATAGCTTTGAATGTAGGAAATCACGAAAATCAAAAAGCAGAGCAGCACCGTGATTTTCAACACGTCATAGAGGAAAAACTGAACGCTTCCTCCCACTCGCTCTCCCACATCCAGCCCCAGCAGGGAAAGCCCTCCGCCAATCAGTTCATTCAGCCACCTCATGCCTAAAACCTGGTCTTGGATAAACCGCCATACACCCATAAGAAAACCTCACCTTCAAATTGTCGGACAATATATCAAATTTTTTTGATGTTTTGTATTTAAGAGAAACGCCACCTCCTATGATGGCGTTTCTCTATCACATGAACGGCATCCGCATTCTTGGTCTGCATCCGGCGTGGTAATCGCCAGCAGCAGCTTTACCGCTTCATTTCTGCCGGATTCACTCAAACGGTAATGCGTCCATTTGCCCTCCTGGCGGCTCGCAACAAGCCCAGAATCACACAGGATTTTCATGTGATAGGACAGGCCGGATTGCGTCAAATCCATCGGCTCTTGTAAAACGCAGGCGCACTTTTCCCCGCTTCGCAGCTGCTCCAGAATGGCAAGACGTTTGGGGTCGCACAGAGCCTTGAATACTCTTGCGTTCTCTTGGTGCGTTCCCATGCGAACACCTCAAATCAAAAATAATTGATGTGTATAGTATATGCGCCGGAGCCTGCTTTGTCAATAGGGATATTTTCATGCTTTTCCTCCTATTCTAAATAGCCCTCCCTGGCCTTGACGCCGAAGCTCTCCTCCATCAAATGGAGCTGCCGGTCGGTGATGGTGTTCGCCAGCGGCAGGTGGGCGGTCTTCATGTAGATCTCCGCCGCCTTCTCCGCCGTCTCGATGAGGCCAAACGTCTCGTACAAATCCTTGCCCGCCCCGTAGATACCGTGCTGAGCCCACACCACCAGCCGGGATGTAGAGCACTACTATGTTCGGGTGGATGCCTTCAACGAAAATGGGATCACGGAAGGGACTATCAACATTGTGTGAGCACTGAACATATACGGCGGACATCCCTGCTTCGGATGTCCGCCGTATGCTATCAAGATGTATGCTTTTTCAGCATATTCTGGAAGAAACGCGTGTTATAAATGCCCAGCGCGGCGGGAACATCCAGCTGGTTTTTGCTTCTGCCCAGCACCTTCTCCCCGTTATGACCCATATCCGCGATCAGCATCAGCCCGGAGACAAAGCAGGCCATATCGGAGTTTAGGAACAGCAGCGGCGCGGCCATCTCCTCCGGAGTGGCCAGCCGGCCAATGGCCCCGTTCTCTTTGAGGAGCTTTTCCTGGCCGCCTGCCATTTTCTCAAACTCCTGCTTCATGCCGGTGTCGGTGGAGCCGGGCAGCAGAGCGTTCACCCGGATGCCTTTGGCCGCGTAATCCACCGCCTTCAACGCCGTGTAGTAGTTCATGGCCCGCTTGGAAAGCGTATAGGCCATCACGCCCACGCCGTCCCTGGGGGAGACCTTTTTCATGAAGGCCACCATTTCCTCCCAGGTTTTGCAGTCCATGATCTTTTTGTATTCCCTGCTCCACTTCTCCCACATCAGGCCGCCGCAGCTGGTAACGTAGGCGATGCTGCTCCCCGGGGCCATGCGAGGCTCCAGATAGGTTTCGGTGATGTACTTGTTGGCGATAAAATTTACGGTGAATGTAACCCAGTAGCCTGTTTTTGCCCCGGACAGGCCGGCCACGCCGAAGAAGCAGTCGATGGCCTGGGGCAGTTGGGCAAAAGCCGCGTCGATGCTCTCTTTGCTGGACAGGTCGGTGGCAATAAAACCCGCCAGCCCCTCGATGGCCGCTTCGTTTCGATCCAGACCATATACCTTGGCGCCCAACTCCACAAGCTGTTGGCAGACCGCCTTCCCAATCCCGCTGGCCGCTCCGGTGACTACACAAACTTTATCCCGATAGCTAAGCAATTCCATAAAATCTCCCCCCGCTTTTTGTGAGACATTTGCCTCTTTTAGAGGATTGTAGTATAATTAAGGGAAGGAAGCAAGGCGTACTGGGCTATATGAGACAAAAGGGGGTAAATTGGCTCATGAGGAAGACCGACACCAGGGAATATATCACGCAGGCACTGTTCGCGCTGCTGGACAAAAAGGAGATGAAGGATATCACTGTGTGCGAGCTGGTGGCCAAGGCGGGAATCAGCCGCGCTACCTTCTACCGCAGCTATCTGGATATGTATCAGGTCATCGACGAACAGCTGGCAAAAATCGCTCAGGGCATGACAGACAAAGCCATGATGTCCAGCGCTGATATCCGGGACAATACCCTCCAGATATTCCGGCTTTTGCTGGGCTACAAGCAGCCCCTCCAGATTCTCATCCGCCGTGACATGGGAGACAGGATTTACCGAGCCCTTTATCAGACAACGGTGGAGCACATCGACCAACTCAACGCCATGGACAACCGATACCAGCCCCACTTTTTCGCCGGGGCGGCCTGCGGTATGCTCATCGCATGGATCAAAAATGAGTTTCAGGAGAGCCCGGAGGAAATGCTGGAGCTGTTTTGGGGATGCTTGAAGGGATATGTCTCCCTGTAGCCGTCATCCCGCTCTTCCCGGACTTGACAGTACCACGCATGAAGATCTATATCAAGGACGTTTTAGGCCAGTAAGGGAAAACTTTTACACGAGGGCGGCAAAAAACCCTGGAACCGTTGCGATTCCAGGGTTTGCACTGGCGCGGAAGGAGGGATTTGAACCCTCGCACGGTTTTACCCGCCTACTCCCTTAGCAGGGGAGCCCCTTCGGCCACTTGGGTACTTCCGCGTGTCGAAACATCATACAAATGATGAAATTGTAAATTGGCGGAGAGAGTGGGATTCGAACCCACGGCCCTTTCGGGTCACCGGTTTTCAAGACCGGCTCCTTAAACCACTCGGACATCTCTCCATGAAATGAGAAGCGTCCAAACGCAAGTGTTATCTTAGCATATCCTGATACGTTTGTCAACGAAAATTTTACCAGCCGCCCAAATATTCTGCGCAAACCACCCTGCCCAGTTTTCCAAAAAACAATCCATTCCCTCTCCCCTCCCCCGGATTTTTCCCCTGACAAAATTATGTCAAGCAAATTGGCACTTTCGCATGGAAAAGAACTTCGATTGCAGGTTTTCCATAAAAAGGATATTTTTGAAATTCTCTTGGCACAGTGTGGAAGCAGGCTGTTGAAAACTTTGTTGAAGCTGTGGATAACTTTCTGTATCTGAATTTTTATCCGAAGTTATGGAAACCTATTTCACAAAATCTCTTCTCAGCAAGGCCTTGCAAATCCACCACTTCCCGGTCTGTCAAAAAAGATATTTTCCCGGCGTATACAGAGCGTATAGCCCTTGACGGAGCCGGGGGAAACGTGATAAACTATTTTTGCTGTATAACTGACGGAAGTGGAGAACCACATGGAGTACAGCGGCGCTTTCCGCGTCGATATGCCGACCGTCTGGGCGCACTGATCCAACTCGGTGCGCCTTTTTTCGTTTGGACGCACCCAATAAAGGAGGAATTCACCATGAAAACCGACATTGAGATCGCCCAAAGCGCAACCATGCTCCCCATCTCCCAGGTGGCCGCCAGCGCCGGCATCGACGAGAGCCTGCTGGAGCACTACGGCCGGGTGAAGGCAAAGCTGGACATCGGCCCCCTGCGGGAAAAGCCCCGGAAGGGAAAGCTGATCCTGGTCACCGCCATCAACCCCACCCCCGCCGGGGAGGGAAAAACCACCACCAGCGTGGGCTTGGCCGACGCGCTGAAGCGGCTGGACAAAAACGTCCTGCTGTGCCTGCGTGAGCCCTCTTTAGGGCCGGTGTTTGGCGTCAAGGGCGGCGCGGCCGGCGGCGGATACGCCCAGGTGGTGCCCATGGAGGACATCAACCTCCACTTCACCGGAGATTTCCACGCCATCGGCGCGGCCAACAACCTGTTGGCCGCCATGCTGGACAACCACATCCAGCAGGGCAACGCCCTGGGCATCGACGTGAAAAAGATTACCTGGCGGCGGTGCGTGGATATGAACGACCGCCAGCTGAGAAATATTGTGGACGGCCTGGGCGGCCGGATGCAGGGCGTGCCCCGGGAGGACGGCTTCGACATCACCGTGGCCAGCGAGATTATGGCGGTGCTGTGCCTGGCCACCGACCTGAAGGACCTGAAGGAGCGGCTCTCCCGCGTCATTGTGGGCTACACCTATGACGACAAGCCCGTCACCGCCGCCGATTTGAAGGCCCAGGGCGCCATGGCCGCCTTGCTCAAGGACGCCATCAAGCCCAACCTGGTGCAGACCCTGGAGAACACCCCCGCTCTGGTCCACGGAGGCCCCTTCGCCAACATCGCCCACGGCTGCAACTCTGTCTCCGCCACCGATACCGCCCTCAAGCTGGCGGACTACGTGGTCACGGAGGCGGGCTTCGGCGCGGACCTGGGCGCGGAAAAATTTTTGGATATCAAGTGCCGCGCCGCGGGGCTGACCCCCAGCGCCGTGGTCATCGTGGCCACCGTCCGGGCCCTGAAGCACCACGGCGGCGCGGCCAGAGGCGACCTTGGAAAAGAGGACCTGGCGGCTCTGGAGAAGGGCCTGCCCAATCTCCTGCGCCATGTGGACAACATCAAAAACGTCTACCATCTCCCCTGCGTCGTCGCCATCAACGCCTTTCCCACCGACACCAAGGCCGAGCTGGAGCTGGTGGAGGCCAAGTGCCGGGAGCTGGGGGTCAACGCGGCCCTGTCCGAAGTGTGGGCCAAGGGCGGCGCGGGCGGCATCGCGCTGGCGGAGGAGGTGGTGCGCCTGTGCCGGCAGCCCGGGCCGGACCAGTTCACCTACGCCTACGAGGACGGCGCCTCTCTCCAACACAAACTCAACGCCATTGTGGGCCGGGTGTACCACGGCGAGCGGGCTGTGCTCACGCTCAACGCCCAAAAGCAGTACGAGCGGCTGGTTGAACAGGGCTTCGGGGACCTGCCCGTGTGCATGGCCAAAACCCAGTACTCCTTCTCCGACGACCCCGCCCTGCTGGGCGCGCCGGAGGGCTTCACCGTCACCGTGCGCAATTTGAAGGTGTGCGCCGGCGCGGGCTTTATCGTCGCCCTCACCGGGGAAATCATGACCATGCCCGGCTTGCCCAAGGTCCCGGCGGCGGAAAAAATCGACGTGGACGAGAACGGCGTGATCTCCGGCCTATTCTAAGCTTTTTCCCTTGAGGTGATTCCAACTATGAACATCAAAACCATGCTGGCCGCGCTCCAGGGCGTGACCGCCTATAAAGATATCCTCCCCCTGCCCGTGATGGACTGCGCCCTGCGCTTGGTCACTCGCACCGTCCACGGGGACGGTCTGGGCGGCCTGGAGGCCTATACCGACCTGTTCTACCAGCTGCGTCAGGCGGGCCACACCGGCCTGGGCGGCTGGCTGGGGGAGGCGCTGCGCTGGTCGGAGGGCCCCTATCCCCTGCTGGCCGAGCGGGGGGACCGGGACCCCGCCTTGGAGCAGGCCGCACGGCTGGATATCTCCGCCTTTGAGCTGCTGGCCAGCGTGGACTGCGACAAGTGGCTGGCCCACTTGGGCCGCCTGCTGGACAGCGACTACCAGGGGGTGCTCACCTCCCTGCCCCGGTGGCAGCGGGGCGTCCCCTTCTCCTTCGACGCGCTCACCCAGGCCTACCGCCAGGAGGGCGCGGGAAAATTTGCCCGCTACCGGGCCTTCGTGTGGGACCGGGGCGCGCTCATCCCCGTGGCCAGCCCCGACTGCCCCCCCTCCAGCGCCCTGCTGGGCTACGACGGGCAGCGCGCCGAGGTGGAGCGCAACACCCGCGCCCTGGTGGCCGGACAGCCGGTGAACAACGTCCTGCTCTACGGCGAGAGCGGCACGGGCAAATCCGCCACGGTGAAAAACCTGCTCACCCTCCCGGGACTGGAGGAGCTGCGCATCATCGAAGCGGACAAGGAGAATTTAGGCGGCCTGCCCGCCCTCATCCGCACCCTGGACGGCCGGCGGCAGAAGTTCATTGTATTCATTGACGACCTCACCTTCGACCGCGACGACCCTACATACTCCATTCTCAAGACCATTTTGGAGGGCGGCGTGGAGCGCCGGCCCCAGAACGTGGCGGTGTACGCCACCTCCAACCGCCGCCATTTGGTGCGCCAGACCATTTCGGAGCGGGCGGGGGACGAGATGGACCGCTCGGAGACCATCCGGGAAAAGACCTCTCTGGCCGACCGGTTTGGCCTGCGGGTGCTGTTCCAGGGACTGACCAAGCCGGAGTTTCTGGCCCTGGTGGATATGCTGGCCGCCCAGCGGGGGGTGGAGCTGCCCCAGGAGGAGCTCCACCGCCGGGCAGTGGCCTGGGAACGGTTCCACGGGGCTCAGACCCCCCGGACCGCCCTGCAATTCATCCTCTCTCTCTAACGGCAAGAGGAGCCGCCCCCAGCGGGGCGGCTCCTCTTTGTGTTTCACGTGAAACATCAGTTCTATCTTCGCCTCAGCTCACTCCTGGGGCTTGTCATCCTCCGCCGCGGGCTCCACAGGCTCCTCCGCCTCGCAGCAGCAGGACTCCTCTGTCTGGCAGCAGCAAGGCTCCTCCGCCTCGGCGTCCAGCTCGGTGTCCTCCTCGCCGATGTGGCCCGCCGCCTTGATGTCGGCGATGCGCTCGTTGTTGTAGGAGATGCGGGCCAGGGCGTCGGTGATGCGCTGGCACAGGTCGGCGTAGGCCGCCTCGGGGGCGGAGCCCCGCTCGGCATAGTACAGCTTGCCCAGCTCGGAGTACGCCTTGCGGATGGCCTCCTGCTCGGTGGAGTTCTGCACCTTCAGCTTGCCGATCTCGGACAGCTCCTTCGCCTTGGCTGCGCCGGTGTCGGCCAGCTCGCGGGCCTTGGCGATGCCGGTGTCGGTCAGTTCCTTTGCCTTGGTCACACCGGATTGGGCGAAGACCACGGCCTTGTCCTTCAGGCTCTCAAAATCAATACTCATATTAAATTCCTCCTGTTCAGAATACGTGGGCCGCCGCCCGGCGGCGCTGCCCGGCGCCGCCTGAATTCCACTGACGTTATTTTATTCGCTTCCGGGACAAAATGCAAGAGACTTTTCCCATTGTTTAGAAAGGTTTAATACTTTGTCAAAAATTTCGCCAAAATTACTCCTTATCCGGCTCCTCCCCACCCAGCACCTCCTGGATGAGAAAGCGGGGCCGGCCCTTGCTCTCCAAATAGAGCTTGCCCAGGTACTCGCCGATCACGCCCAGGGACAGCAGAATCAGCCCCCCGATGAGCCACACCGAGCAGGCCAGGCTGGCCCAGCCGGTGACGGTGTTCCCCGTGGCCCAGCGGACCACATTGTACGCAATCATGACGATGGACGCCAGGAACACCAAAAAACCCATGGCGGTAATCATCCGCAAGGGCTTCACAGACAGAGACGTGACTCCCTCCAGGGCCAGGGCCGCCATCTTCTTCAGCGGGTACTTGCTCTCCCCCGCAAACCGCGTCCCTCTCTGATACTCCACCGTGTCGGTGCGGTAGCCGATCATGGGCACGATGCCCCGAAGAAATAGGTTGACTTCTGTAAACCCGGCCAGCCCGTCCAGCGCCCGGCGGGACATCAGGCGGAAATCCGCGTGGTTGAACACCGTCTCCACCCCCAGCAGCGCCAGCACCCGGTAATAGGCCTCGGCGGTGGTGCGCTTGAAAAAGGTGTCCGTCTTCCGGGAGGAGCGCACGCCGTACACAATATCCACCCCGTCCAGGTACTTGTCCACCATGGCGTCGATGGCGTCCACGTCGTCTTGAAGGTCGGCGTCCATGGAGACGACCATATCGGCCCGGTCCTTCGCCGTCATCAGCCCCGCCAGCAGGGCGTTCTGATGCCCCCGGTTTCGGGACAGGTTCACACCGCAGAATAGGCGGCCGCCCCGGTGGAGCTGCTCAATCAGCGCCCAGGTCTTGTCCCTGGAGCCGTCGTTCACAAAGAGCACCCGGCTCCGGGCGCTCACCTTCCCCGCCGACATCAGTGCGCGCAGCTTGTCCTCCAGGCGGCGGGCAGTCTCGGGCAGGACCTCCTCCTCATTATAGCAGGGCACCACGATATACAGGGTATTTCCGGGCATAGGGCGACCTCCTCGCGGCCCCGGACGGGGCCTTACAATTTATGTTATTTTAACAGACGGCGGACCTGCCGTCAAGGACAGGTCCGCGCCGCGTTTATCTGCTTCCCGTGGAGCCGAAGCCGCCCGCGCCCCGGCCGGTGTCGTCCAGCTCCTCCGCCGGGATAAATTGGGCGGTGAGGTAGGGGACAATGACCAGTTGGGCCACCCGGTCGCCGTCCTCCACCACCTGGGGGACGCTCCCGTGGTTGTGGAGGGCCACCCGGACCTCCCCGCGGTAGTCGGCGTCGATAACGCCCACCTTGTTGGCCGGGGCCAGCCCCCTTTTCGTGGCCAGCCCGGAGCGAGCATATACCAGCCCCACATACCCCTGGGGGATGGCCACGGCCAGCCCGGTGTGGAGCAGCACCGTCTCGCCGGGGGCGATGGCCACCGGGCCGTCGGTGAGGACGTATAGGTCGGCCCCGGCGGCGTCGGCGGAGCCGTAGGCGGGCAGCTTGGCCCGGGGGTCCAGAAGCTGGACGGAAACAGGCGCAGTCATAAAACAGCCTCCTTATACAGTAATCGGTTGTATCGTCAGTTCCCCGTCCCACAGAACGGGCGCGCGGGCGGTCAGACTGGCGGGAACGTTTAAAATCCGCTGGTTGGAAGACCCACGGAAACGCAGGTTCAAATCCTTTTTCGCCTCCACGAAGGGCCCATCCACCAGCACGTCCAGCAGAGAGAGCAGCCCGTCGGTGCACTCGCACCGGGCCCGGCTGTCCCGCCACAGCTCTCCGTCCAGGGTGTAACCGGAGTAACACCAGATCTCTTTGTCCGGGTACGTCCCCTTCACCCGCCGCAGAAAGGGCAGCAGCGCCCGCTGGTTGTCCGGCTCAAAGGGCTCGCCCCCCAAGAGGGACAGGCCCTTGACGTGGGCGGGGGCCAGGGCCGCAATGATTTGGTCCTCCTCCGCCCTTGTGAATGGCTGGCCGTAGCCGAAATCCCAGGCCTCCTCGTTAAAGCAGCCGGGGCAGCGGTGGGTGCAGCCCGACACGAACAGGGACACCCGCACGCCGGGGCCGTTGGCCACGTCGGCCCATTTGATGGTGGCGTAATTCATGGCAGAATTCCTCATTTCACGAAAAAGGGACGACCGGCACGGCCGTCCCTTTCCTCTTTTTTACAGATGGAGCACCCGGGAGGCGATCTCCTTAGTCTTGCCCTCGTTCCAGAAGTTCTCCCCCAGGTAGCCGCAGGTGCGCCGCGTCACGTTCATCTTGGCGTGGTCCTTGTTGTGGCACATGGGGCACTCCCACTCGTTGTCATCGTTGACGATGATCTCTCCGTCATAGCCGCACACCTGGCAGTAGTCGCTCTTGGTGTTGAATTCGGCGTACTGAATGTTGTCGTAGATGAAGCGCACCACGTCCTTCAGGGCCTCCAGATTGTGGCGCATATTGGGAATCTCCACGTAGGAAATGCAGCCGCCGCTGGAGATTTTCTGGAACTGGCTCTCAAAGGTGAACTTGGCGAAGGCGTCGATGTCCTCCCGCACGTCCACGTGGTAGCTGTTGGTGTAGTAGCCCTTGTCCGTCACGTCGGGGATGGTGCCGAAGCGCTCCTTGTCGATGCGGGCGAACCGGTAGCACAGGCTCTCCGCCGGAGTGCCGTACAGGGCAAAGCCGATGTTGGTCTCCTTTCTCCAGCGGTCGGTGGTGGCGCGCAGATGCTTCATCACCCGAAGGGCAAAGTCCTCCCCCTCCGGCTCGGTCTGAGAGCAGCCCTTCACCAAGTGGGTCAGCTCATACAGCCCGATGTACCCCAGGGAGATGGAGGAGTACCCGCCGTACAGCAGCTTGTCGATGGCCTCCCCCTTGTCCAGCCGGGCCACCGCGCCATACTGCCAGTGGATGGGAGACACGTCGGAGCGGATACCCTTCAGGGCGTTGTGGCGGCACATGAGAGCCTCGAAGCACAGCTCCAGCCGCTTCTCCAGGATCGCCCAGAACTTGTCCTCGTCCTGGCCGGAGAGGATGCCGATCTGGGGCAGGTTGATGGACACCACGCCCTGGTTGAATCGGCCTTCGAACTTGTAGTTTCCGGAAGAATCCTTCCAGGGGGCCAGGAAAGATCGGCAGCCCATGGGGGAGAACACGTTGCCCTCGTAGTGCTCCCGCATCTTCTTGGCGGAGATGTAGTCGGGGTACATCCGCTTGGCGGAGCACTTCACCGCCAGCTCGGTGAGGTAGTCGAACTCCCCGCCGGTGAGGTTGTTGCACTCGTCCAGCACGTACACCAGCTTGGGGAAGGCGGGGGTGATGTACACGCCCTTCTCGTTCTTGATGCCCTCCAGCCGCTGGGTGAGAATCTCCTGAATGATGGCGGCGTTCTCCTTGATATAGGGGTCGCCCTCCCGCAGCACCAAGAACAGGGTGACGAAGGGGGACTGGCCGTTGGTGGTCATCAGGGTGTTGATCTGATACTGGATGGTCTGCACGCCGCTCCTGAGCTCGTCCTTGGTGCGGGCGGCGGCGATCTTCTCCACGGTGGCGTCGTCCAGCTCGGGGGCGGCCTCCCGGGTGCGGCGGAGATACTTCTCGTAGGAAATCCGCAGATATTTGCCCAGATGGCTCATCTCCACCGACTGTCCGCCGTACTGGTTGGAGGCCACGCAGGAGATGATCTGGGTGACGACGGTGCACGCCACCTGGAAGCTCTTGGGGGACTCGATGAGCTTGCCGTTGATCATGGTGCCGTTGTCCAGCATATCCCCGATATTCACCAGGCAGCAGTTGAAAATGTGCTGGACGAAATAGTCCGCGTCGTGAAAGTGGAGCACGCCGTCGTCATGGGCCTTGGAGATGTGCTCGGGGAGCAGAATCCGCCGGGTCAGGTCCCGGCTCACCTCGCCGGCGATATAGTCCCGCTGGGTGGAGGCGATGGCGGTGTTCTTGTTGGCGTTCTCCTCCGCCAGCTCCTTGTTGTCGTTGCGAATCAGCGCCAGAATGGACTCGTCGGTGGTGTTGGCCTTGCGCACCAGCGCCCGCGTATAGCGGTAGATGATGTACGCCTTGGCCAGCTCGTACTTGCCGGCGGCCATCAGCTTGGTCTCCACCATGTCCTGAATATCCTCCACCAGCAGGCGCTTACGGCCCTTGGTGTCGGCCACAGCGTCGGCAATGGCGTCAATGGACCCCTCGTCAATGCGGTAGGGCTCGTCCACCGCCAGATTGGCCTTTTGGATGGCGGCTACGATTTTGGCGCGGTCAAATTCCACAATGGAATCGTCTCTTTTAATGACTTTCATTGGTAGGCTCCCTTCCTTACATCCATCTTTTGGCGCGCATACGGGCCAAGAGCAGAACCCCCCGACCCGGCGCAGATGCAGACTTCAGTGAGGGGCGCTCCATCATAATACTATATCTTGTGGTCCGTGTCAAGATATCCCAGCTATATTTCGCAAATATTGTGTCTCTCCCCTCAGACCCCTTGGCGCGCAACAGGTTGCGGCGTTTGTGTCCGCTTTGCCCGCCTGCACATAGACTGGAATGCACCCAGATGGGTATTGCGCCCGTACCCCCGCGCCCAACTCCGGCCTCGGCGGGGACTGCGGAATCCTCCTGGGCCGGGGCCGGTGAAAGGAGCGTACTCATGAGTCAATTCTATTGGAACGAACCCTCCACGGGCGCATCCATGTCCGCCGAGGAATTCGCCGCCGGGACCTGCCAGCGCCCCGGTCCCCAGCCCTGCCATTCCAGCTGCGGCTGCGCCGCCTCCGTACCTACCACCGGCTGCGGCTGCCCCTCCTCCGACTGCCGCGGCGAGGGCTGCGGCCAGGGGCCGGAATACTGCCAGCAGATGATCTGCTGCTGCCGCCCCGCCCCGGCTCCCGCCCCCCAGCCCCCCCAGGTGGAGGAGGGCTGCTGCTGCAAGCAGAGCTTCCGCGCCGCGCTGAGCCTGCTGTGCGACGAGCGGATCGCCAGCCTGCTGGACTTCGACACCTCCGCCTTCCTCACCGGAACCTACACCGCCGGGACCACTCTCCAGAGCGGAAAACCCAGAGACGACGACGCCGGGGAAGCGGACGCCGAGCGCAAGCCCGCTCCGCCTACTCCGCCCTGCCCCTATGGCACGTTTGACAACCTGGGGAGCCTGTCGGGCAGCTTCCGCCGATTTGCCCCGTGCAGCTGCGACCTGCTGGATGTGGACGCCGAGGTATATACGCCTTCCGGGAAGCACTGCTCCCTCACCGCCCAACAGGTGAACCTGTGCCAGCTGGACGCGGTGGTGATCCAGAGCGCGGCGGCCTGTGCGGAGGGCGACCTCACCGCAGAGGAGGCCACCGCCCGGAACTTCCGGTGCATCCGCTCCCTGCTGACCCAGCGGCTCAGCCCAGTGGGCTCCCCCTGCGGACAGACGGCCTGCTCCTGCGCCTGCGACGGCCGGGACTGCTGCTGCGCCGCCGGGCTGCTGTCCACCCTGGCCCAGAACAACCTGAGCCGCCGGGTATCCCTGACGGCGGGGCTGCTGGTGCTGCGCAACGCCCAGCTGCTGGGCACCATGGGCAATGTGCTGGTGCTGGCCAACGAGGCCAACAACCGGCTGTACTTCGTATGCGTGAACAGCGTGCAGTTCATCGGGTAAGCAACACAAATTCAAGCCCCCTCCGCTCCCACGGAGGGGGCGGCTCTTTGTACCGATGTGGATTCATCATCTCCCACGGTATGCCGCCGCAGCCCCCGAACCACATAATCCCCATCAATGCCAGAATTTTTTAGAACAATAGTTTGACATACGCAAACTGATGGTGTATACTATTCCAAAAGGGGGGAAGTACCGTGGACCGGGTCATCTATCACTGCGACTGCAACAGCTTTTATTGCTCGGTGGAGCTGCTCTCCCGCCCGGAGCTGCGCACAGTTCCCACGGCGGTGTGCGGCGACCCGGGCAGCCGCCACGGCATCATCCTGGCCAAAAACGAGCCCGCCAAAAAGCTGGGCGTGCGCACGGCGGAGACCATCTGGCAGGCCCGGCAGAAGTGCCCGGACCTGGTCCTCCTCCCCGCCCACCACGGGCTGTACCGGGAATACTCCAAGCAGGTGAACGCCGTCTATGACCGCTTCACCGACCTCATCGAGCCCTTCGGCATCGACGAGAGCTGGCTGGATGTGACGGGCACCCTTCACCTGTTCGGCGGCGATCCGCAGGCCCTGGCTGACCGCATCCGGAATACTGTCCGAAAGGAGCTGGGGCTGACCATCTCCGTGGGGGTGTCCTTCAACAAGGTGTTCGCCAAGCTGGGCAGCGACTACAAAAAGCCGGACGCCACCACTGTCATCACCGTGGATAACTTTCAGCGCATCGTCTGGCCCCTTCCCGTCACCGACCTTTTGTATGTGGGCCGGGCGGCGGCCAAGGTGCTGGCGCAGTACGGCGTGTCCACCATTGGAGACCTGGCCGCCTTTGACCGCTTCGCCCTGGTGGAGCTGCTTGGCAAGCAGGGCGGGCAGCTGTGGAATTACGCCAACGGCCTGGAAAACAGCCCGGTGGCCCCGGCGGGAAGCTATATGCCGCCCAAATCCGTGGGCAATGGCGAGACCTTTCCCCACAACCTCACCCGCCGGGAGGAGGTCCGCCGGGGGATCGCCCTGCTGGCCGACCAGGTGGCCATCCGCCTGCGCCGGCACGGGATGAAGGCCGCCACCCTTCAGGTGACCATCCGGGACCCCAATTTCAAGGATATCTGCCGGCAGCAGCCCCTGCCCGCCCCCGCCAACACCGCCCGGGAGCTGTCCCGCGCCGCCCTGGATATTTTAGAGCGCAGCTGGAAGTCGGGCGCGCCCATCCGGGCCCTCACCCTCACCGTCCACAACCTGATTCCAGAGGGGGAGGCGGCGGAGCAGCTGGATCTGTTCCAATCCGGCGCGCCTCAAAAACGGCAGCGGATCGAGACGCTGGAGCGCACCATGGACGCCATCCGGGCCAAGTACGGCCGGGACGCGGTGACGGTGGCCGCCCTGGCCCCGGAGCCGGAGGCGGAACAGGACGGCGACGTGCCATTTTAAAAGGCGGACGGTTTTTAACACGTCCGCCTTTTTCTCTATTACACGTTAAACCGGAACAGGATGATGTCCCCGTCCTGCACCACGTACTCCTTGCCCTCGGAGCGGATGAGGCCCTTCTCCCGGGCCGCCCCCATGGAACCGCAGGCCTTCAAGTCCTCGAAGGCCACCGTCTCCGCCCGGATGAAGCCCCGTTCAAAATCGGTATGGATTTTGCCCGCCGCCTGGGGGGCGCGGGTGCCCCGGGTGATGGTCCACGCCCGGCACTCGTCCTCGCCGGAGGTGAGAAAGGAGATCAAGCCCAACAGCGTATAGCTGGCGCGGATGAGCCGGTCCAGGCCGGACTCCACGATCCCCAAATCCTCCAAGAACATGACCTTCTCGTCGGCGGGCAGCTCGGCGATCTCCGCCTCCAGCCTGGCGCACACGGGGATCACCTGGGCCCCCTCGGCCGCCGCCCGCTCCGCCACCTGGTTGTAATAGGGCACCCCCGCCGGGTCTGCAAAGCCGTCCTCGTCCAGATTGGCGGCGTAGATCACCGGCTTGAGGGAGAGCAGCTCGCTGGTGGCGATGAGGACGGCGTCCTCCTCGTCCACCTCGCCCAGATAGGACCGGGCGGATTTGCCGTCGTTCAGCCAATCCCGCAGGCCCTCGAACACCTCCGCCTCGTGGTTGAATTTCTTGTCCGCCTTGGCGGCCTTCCGGGCCTTGTCGATGCGCCGGTCGGCCATCTCCACATCGGCCATGATGAGCTCCAGGTCGATGATGTCCATGTCCCGGATGGGGTCGGTGGAGCCCTCCACGTGGATCACGTTCTCGTCGTCAAAGCAGCGCACCACGTGGACAATGGCGGCGCACTCCCGGATGTTGGCCAAAAACTTGTTGCCCAGGCCCTCCCCCCGGCTGGCCCCCTTCACCAGCCCGGCAATGTCCACAAATTCCACCACCGCGGGGGTGGTCTTCTTGGGCTTGTAGAAGTCGCTCAGCCAGTCCAGGCGGCTGTCCGGCACGGCCACCATGCCCACATTGGGGTCAATGGTGCAGAAGGGGTAGTTGGCGCTCTCCGCGCCGGCGTTGGTGATGGCGTTGAACAGAGTGGACTTGCCCACGTTGGGCAGACCCACAATTCCTAATTTCATCGTTTTCCACAGCTCCTTTTGTAAATTCCGCATATAGGGACAGTATAGCACAGCTCTCCCCCAAAAGGAAACGGATTTCTGAAATTTGGCACTCCTACAAATCCGACACGGCCAGCTGCCGCCCCGCTTATGGACAACGCCGAAAGGGAGCGCCCCGCGGGGCGCTCCCAGTTCTTCTTTCATCAAGGCTGAGGGTATTCCAAGTCGAGCTCCTCCGCCGGCGTCACCGTGAAGCCCGCCCCGTCGTACTCCAGAGCGAAGGTCATGGCGCCCACGCGGGTCTCCACCATGTGCTCAGCATCCTGCACCTCACGCACAATTTTCCCCCGCAGGCTGTCGTCCGCCAGATAAAGACTCATCACAAAATACAATTTACAGGCCACCTGAGCGGAGTCGCTGTACTCCATTTTGGAGGACACCCCCGCAGAGTAGATCCAGGGGCACAGATTGGCGTCCTGAAGCGCCTCCCGCCCCGCAAAAAAGCCCTCGGGCAGCACGCAGCTGCCGGTAATCAGGCGGCGGTCGTAATCCGGGTCGTCCATGTGCCCCTTCGTGTGGGAATACGTGACAGTGAGGGTGCGGCTGTTTCGGCTATAGGCCGCCACCGTATTTTGCCCAAAGGCCGCCGCCAGCTCGTTGGTGTCCACCTGGCTGCGCAGCAGCCGGCCGCCCGACCTGTCGTACAGGACCACAATGGACCAACTGCCCCGGTTGTAGTTGCTGTAGTGCAGCACCACCTCGGTGTCGCCGTCGCCGTCGTAGTCCCCGCAGGCCATGTCGATCCAGTACCGGCCCGCCTGGTCCGCGCTGGCGTCCTCCGTGATGGGGTAGTCCTCCTCCCCCCACGTCAGGGTGAGCTCCTTCCCTGTCTGGCGCAGCTCGATATAGTCCGCGCCCCACTCCTGCTCCCACTGTTGGGTGGCCGCCAGCAGCCAGCCGTTGTGCGGCTCCTCTCCGGCGGGCTGGGCGGTGTGCATATTGGGCACCTTCCGGCCGCTGAAGGGGGGCACGGCGTTGTCGGTATAGGCGCAGTAGAACTCGTCAAACCGCCAGCCGTTTTCCGTCTTCACCATGCGCATGGGGAAGTCGATGGAGTATTCGTAATCCGCCGCCAGCCGGGCGTCCCGCTCCTCACCGCTCTCCCCCTCCCGGGGATAGGGCTCGGAGTAGTAGCCGGTCATGACAAAGACAATTTCGTCCTCGGTGCGCCGGGCCAGCTCGAAGGTGACGGGGAAATTGTCGTTGTAGCCGTAGCTGCCCCGGGCGGCGGCGATGTAGTACAGTCTGCCGTCGATGTCGGTGTAGACGGGGACGCCCTCTCCCCAGGAGTTGCGCTGGGCCCAGAGGCGGGGGGTGAACACGGACAGCACCGCCTCCTCAAAATTCTCCCACCGGCCGTACCGCCCCGTGGAGGGGGTGTACTGCACCCCGTTGCGCTCCACAACCTTCTCCGGCGGGAAGCCGTAGGCCGCGGGCCACTCGTCCACGCTCTCGGTGCTGGCTCCGAAAATATGGGAGTACATGGCGAAGGCCTGGCGGTAGAGCTGCTGCTGCTCCGTGCCCAGGAAATCGGGCACGGGGATGGACAGGTCTTGCTCGTCCAGGGGGATGGGCAGGGCGATGTCCGTAGCCATGGGGTTTTGGTAGTGGTAGAGATACCACTGCACGTCCGGCTTGTCGTCCTGGGCCTGCACGGCGGCGAAAAATTCCTCCTCCTCCGCCCGCAGGCGGTCCACAAAGTATCTGTTCTCCTCCGGGTCCCGCACCTCGCACCAGGTCACGTCGTCCACCTCAAAGCCATCCTCGGTAAACCGCATGACACCGTAGCCCCAGTTGAAGGCGCTGCCGCTCCAGTGGAAGGTGCCGTCCTCTTTTAAGTAGGCAAAGGTGCGGAAACCGGGCTGATACCCCAGCACCTCGTCCCCCTGCCGGCGCAGGATGAGATAGCCCACCACGGATACCTGCTCCACTGAGTCGTCCCCGTCTATGCCGGGCCACACCACCAGCTCGTTGACGCCGTCCCGGTCCAGGTCAATCACGGCGAAGCGGGACAGGGTGACGGAAGGGGCGTCCTGGCTACCGCCGTAAAACGCCTGAGCCAGCCGGCCGATATCCAGCGCTGTCCCGTTCAGGGAGAACATCCCCTCCCCGCTGAGCACGTCCCGCATCCAGGGATCGAGAACGCCGTTCTCGTCCGGATACTGGGAGGGCGAGGCGCTGGCATCCGCGTCCGGGCCGCCGTCCGGGGCGTTGGCGTCCACCGGGTCGGTGAGCAGGCACACCGCCGCCAGCGCCACGGCCAGCACACTCACCACAACAATCCACAGGGCGGGGCGGCGGTAGCGCAGCACGTTTTTAATCCGTCCCTTGGCGTCCCCCTCGTCAAAGGCCAGGGGGCAGGGCGCGGGAATCCGCCCGCCGGTGGCCAGGGCCAGCAGCGTTTTGGAGTAGTCCGCCTTCACCGCGCTGCCCAGTTGGCGGATCACCGCCTCGTCGCAGGCGGCCTCAATGTCCCGGCTCATAAGGATATACGCCGCCCACACCACAGGATTGAACCAGTGCAGCGCCAGCGCCGCCCAGCACAGGGGCTTGACGATGTGGTCCAGCCGCCGCAGATGGGCCCGCTCATGGCACAGGATAAACTCTCGGGGCCGGCCCACCAGCCCCACGGGCAGGTAGATTTTTGGCCGGAACAGCCCCAAAATAAAGGGAGAGCCCACCGCAGGGTGCTCCCAGGCGCCGTCTCTGGCCCGAATGGCATCCCACAGCCGGCGGCGCAGCCGCAGGTAGGACAGCAGCCCTGCCCCGCCCATCACCACCGCTCCGGCCAGCCACATCCCGGCCACCGCCGCCTGCCAGGGGAACGCAGCCTGCGACGCCGGCGGCGGAGCGGGAACCGCGTTATCAGGGGCGGTGAGCACAGGGACCTGCGCCCCATCCCCCAGCTGCACCGGCGGGATCTGAGCAGCGCCGGGGAGCGGCGGGGTTTCTTCAGAATACCACACCTGCTCCTGCCCTGCAATGGCATTGGGGACAATGGACATCGGGCTCTTTAGAGACACCGGGATGAGCAGCCGGGCAAACACCACCAGCCACAGCAGGCACACCACCTGGCGGGGGGCTCGCTTTTTCAGCAGCAGCCGCACCACCAGCACCACCCCGGCGGCATAGGCCGCAGTCACGCTCATCTCTCCCAGAAGCCCCAGGGAGGAAAACAGGGATGTCAAGCATTCTGTCATAGGGGCTCCTCCTTTCTCGGTCTAAGGCTGCGGACGCGGCCGCTCCGGTCTATCCGCCTTTTGGGTCTATGATAATCGACCCATCTGCTATTAGACTACTACAATCGCCCACTCTTGTCAACCCCTTGTAAAAAATATTTACCGCTCCCCAGCTGCGGCCAAAACGCCAGCCCGGCAGGGCCGTTCATGGAAAAAACTTGATATCAAACCACATCACGCCAGTGATTGGAGTAGATTTTCTGCTTTTCCTGTGGTATACTATAAAAAATGTTGCTGCATCGCGCCAAAGGTGCAATTTTGCGCTCCAAACCACCCGGACCACCAAAACACTTGAGACTGAGCGGGGTTTTGCCTATGGAACATATCTCTCTGGAAAACATCCACCAAGCTGCCGGGCATCTGGTGGTTCAATGCGGACAGGAAGGCTCCCAAATCCTGTTTGCGGACAGCGCCGCCTGCCTTCTCACCGGCCTGTCCCTGCCCCAGCTTCTTCAGTGCCCGCCGGAGCAGGCCGCCCAAGCCCTGGTGGTGGACCGGCGGGAGCTGGACGCCGGTCACGCTCTGTGGGTGCTCAACCGCTCCTCTGACGAGCAGGAGGAGCTGGCGCGGGTAAACGCGGCGCTGGAGGCCGCTCTGCGGGAGGCGGAGGACGCCAACCAGGCGAAAAGCCGGTTTTTATCCAATATGTCCCACGACATCCGCACCCCCATGAACGCCATCCTGGGCATGACCTCCATCGGCCTGGCCCACATCGACGAAAAGGCCCGGGTACAGGACTGCCTGAACAAGATCAAAACCGCCTCCACCCATCTGATGAGCCTGGTCAACGACGTGCTGGATATGTCCCGCATTGACAGCGGCCGCATGACGCTGAACAAAACCGAATTCTCTCTGGCCGACCTGGTGCACGACATTGCCGTCATCGTCCGCCCCCAGACCGCTCAAAAGAATCAGACCCTCTCCATGGATATTGGAGAAGTCTTGGAGGAGAGTTTGGTGGGCGATCCCCTCCGCCTGCGCCAGATCATGGTAAACATCATTGGAAACGCGGTAAAATATACCCAGGACGGCGGCGCAATCCAGGTGCGCTTCTCTCAGCGCCCCGCCCCGGACCACCCCGACGGCCCTGCGGTTTGGTTGGACTTCTCCTGCCGGGACAACGGCGTCGGCATGAGCCAGGAGTTTTTGCAGCGCATTTTTCTCCCCTTTGAGCGCGCGCAAAACACCACTATCAGCCGCATTGAGGGCACGGGCCTGGGTATGTCCATCGTCAAGCGGCTGGTGGACAGCATGGAGGGCAGCATCCAGGTGGACAGCGAGGAGGGCAGGGGCAGCCTGTTCCAGATCTCGCTACCCATCCCCATCTCCCGCCTGGAGCAGACGGACCAGCCCGTTCCCACGGGGCAAAGCGTTTTGGTGGCGGAGAGCCGGTCCGACCGCGCCGCTCAAATCATGGAATACCTGCGCCAAGGCGGGCTGGAACCCGTCCATGTGACCACAGGGCTGGACGCCGTCACCTGGCTCACCGAGGCCCAGTACGAAAACCGAATGCCCTGCGCCCTGCTGCTGGGGCAGGAGCTGGCGGATATGCCGCCCCTCAACGCAGCGGCCCACGTCCGGCAGCTGGCCGGACCGGGCTTCCCCATTTTGCTGGTGTCCGAGGAGGACTGGGCTCAGATAGAATACCGGGCCACCCGCGCGGGCGTGAGCGCCTTTGTCCCCTGCCCTCTGTTCCGCAGCCGCCTGATGAGCACCCTGTCCGCCCTGATCGGGGTGGAGGGCGCGGGCGAGCTGTCCCCCGCCGGGACGGATGCGGACTACAGCAGCCGCCGGGTCCTGCTGGTGGAGGACAACGAGCTCAACCAGGAAATTGCCACCGAGCTGCTGGGCCTCACCGGCGTACAGGTGGAGGTGGCGGGAGACGGCGCGCAGGCGGTGGAGCGCTTCCAGCAGTCCCCCTGCGGCTGGTATGACCTGATTTTTATGGATATCCAGATGCCGGTGATGGATGGCTACGAGGCCACCCGCCGCATTCGCAGCCTGCCCCGGGCGGACGCCAAAACCGTGTGGATTGTGGCGATGACCGCCAATGCCTTTGTGGAAGACGTGCGCCAGTCCCGGCAGGCCGGTATGAACAGCCACCTCGCCAAGCCGGTGGACCTGGACCGTCTGCTGGAAATCCTTCACGACCGGCTGGCCCCCCTGTCCGGCGGCGCGCGAGGGGAGTGACGTTAGATCGGAAGAGCACACGTCTGAACTCCAGTCACTCTACGCAATCTCGT
>CAJULM010000016.1 GCA_910587285.1 uncultured Oscillospiraceae bacterium
TTGAGGATGGTGTCCATCATGCCGGGCATGGAGGCCCGGGCGCCGGAGCGGACGGAGACCAGCAGGGGATTTTCCTGATCCCCAAACTTTTTCCCGGTGATGGACTCCAGCTTATCAATATATTCCATGATCTCAGCTTGAATATCATCGCCGATTTTACGCCCGTCGTCATAATAGCGGGTGCAGGCTTCGGTGGTGATCGTAAAGCCCTGGGGCACAGGAAGGCCGATGTGGGTCATCTCGGCCAGGTTGGCCCCCTTGCCGCCAAGAAGTTCGCGCATATTGGCGTTGCCCTGGTCAAATAGGTAGACGTACTTATGAGCCATTGTTGACATACCTCCAAAAATAATCGAAAAGTGAATGAAAAAATGCTGGAAATCAATGCACATTATTTTAAACAGCAGACAGCGGAATGTCAAGTAATGAACCCCACTCTTTTTATTTTTTTTCGCATAATTTTTAAAGAATGGCAGAGAAATCCAGCAGACGGCGCAAAATGCCATCAGCCACAGGAAATGATATCCACAATTTGCCGGCTTCAGTCTTGCAGTCATACCAGCGGGCCGGCGGTCAGCTACTTTGGAATGGCCAAAAGTGAGATATGACAAAAAATAGGGTTTAAAGGGGTGCAAACATGGATTCAGAACCAAAAATTTGCGCCCGAAGCAAAATTGATTGACAAAAATCGGATTTATAGTATACTGAAGTGGTAAAATGAGCTCGAGAAAAAGAAATGGGAGGGTTAGGCATGGGCTATACCAAAGAAGACATTATTCGTATCGTGAGGGAGGAGGAGGTCAAATTTATTCGGATGCAGTTTACCGATATATTTGGCCAGCTGAAAAACGTGGCGATTACGGCCTCTCAGATTGAGAAGGCGGTCAACAACCAAATTATGTTGGACGGTTCCTCCATTGAGGGCTTTGTTCGAATTAATGAATCCGACCAGTATCTGTATCCGGATTTGGACAGCTTTGTCATTTTTCCCTGGGAGCCGCAGCACGGCAAGGTGGCCCGGCTGATCTGCGATGTGCACAACCCGGATGGCAGCTCCTTTGTGGGCGATCCCCGCGGAGTGCTGGAGCGGGTTTTGGAAAAGGCCAGGTCCATGGGCTATGATACCTTTAACGTGGGGCCGGAGGCGGAATTCTTTCTGTTCCAGACGGATGAGGAGGGGAAACCGACGACGAAAACCAACGACGAGGCGGGGTATTTTGATTTAGGACCCTTGGATCACGGCGAGCCGACCCGGCGGAGGATTTGCCTTGCGCTGGAACAGATGGGATATGAGATTGAGGCGTCCCACCACGAGGTAGCCCCCGGACAGCACGAGATTGATTTTAAATATGCGCCCGCCTTGGAGTGCGCCGACAAAATTATGACGTTTAAGCTGGCGGTTAAGACCATGGCGCAGAGGGACGGCCTGCACGCCACGTTTATGCCCAAGCCCGTCTACGGCTTGGCCGGCAATGGAATGCACACCAATATGTCGCTGTATCGGGATGGAAGGAACGTATTTTTTGACGAGCAGGGAGACAAGCAGCTCTCCAAGGAGTGCTACTCGTTTATCGCGGGGATTCTTGCCCATATGAAGGGGATGGCGGCCATTACCAATCCGCTGGTGAACTCCTACAAGCGGCTGGTGCCCGGATTTGAGGCTCCCTGCTATATGGCTTGGTCGGCGTCCAACCGCTCCACCCTGATCCGTATCCCCGCGTCTCGTGGACAGGGAACGCGGGTGGAGCTGCGCTGCCCGGACCCCGCCTGCAATCCCTATCTCGCGTTAGCGGTTTGTTTGGCCGCAGGGCTGGACGGAATCGCGAAGGGAATGACCCCGCCCCCGGAGGTGACTGAAAACATTTTTGCCATGTCGCCCGGGGTTCGCAAGCGCCGTGGCATTGAGGCACTGCCTGGCTCGCTGGAGGAGGCGCTGTCGGCCATGAAGAAGGATAAGCTGGTGATGTCCACCCTGGGACAGCACGTGTCCAGTCAGTACATCGCCGGCAAGGAGGCTGAGTGGGATGAATACCGCACCCGCGTGTCCTCCTGGGAGCGGGACAAGTATATCATCAATTATTAACAAGTTTGACTGTTTTTCCAAGCTGGCGCATATGCTCCCCTATAAGGAGGGGAGCATATGCGATTTACTAAAATGCACGGGTTGGGAAACGACTATATTTTTCTCAACTGTATGGAGACCATTCCCGATGATTTGCATGGCTTGGCGCGGCGCTTGTCCGACCGTCATTTTGGCGTGGGAGGGGACGGCATCATCTGCATCTGTCCGTCAAAGCAAGCGGATTTTCGGATGCGGATATTTAACTCCGATGGTTCCGAGGGAGCTATGTGCGGCAACGGCATTCGCTGCTTTGGAAAATATGTCTATGAGCGGGGGCTGACGGACAGCGCTCATCTTATGATTGAGACGCAGGCGGGGAACCGAGAGCTTGAACTGACTGTAAAGGGAAAGAATATTACAAAAGTGACGGTGGACATGGGAGAGCCTGTGATCTCTGAGCCGGTGGATTTATTGATGATGGGAGAGCGGCGCACAGTGATTCCTGTGTCCATGGGGAATCCCCATGCGGTCGTTGAAGTGGAGAACCCTCAGGTGTTGGACCTGCGGACGGTTGGGCCGGCGGTTGAATGCCACTCGGAATTTCCAAACCGGGTTAATGCCGAATTTATTCGGGTGATTGGCCCCGCAGCCTTAGAGCTGCGGGTGTGGGAGCGGGGCAGCGGGGAGACGCTGGCCTGCGGCACGGGGGCCTGTGCCGCTGTGGCCGCCATGGCTTCCCAGGGGAAGCTGGACCGGGAGGCGGTGGTACATCTGACCGGGGGCGAGCTGCGCGTGCGTTGGGAGGAAAAATCCGGCCATGTGTTTATGACCGGCCCTGCCGTGGCTGTTTTTGATGGTGAACTTGCCGATTGACCCCGCTGGGCTTTTTGTGTAAAATGGCGTTATGCACCATGATAGTTTAGTGCGATAAAGTGAGGAGGGGTCTTATGGCCCGCATCAATCAGAATTTTCTCAAGCTGTCGGGCGGCTATCTGTTTCCGGAAATCGGCCGCCGGGTACGGGCTTTTTCCGCCCAGAATCCGCCGAAGAAGCTGATCCGTCTGGGTATTGGCGACGTGACCCAGCCGCTGGCCCCCGCTGTGGTGGAGGCCATGGTGAAGGCGTCCAGGGAGATGGGGGAAAAGGAGACCTTCCGCGGCTATTGCGAGGAGACTTGCTGCGCCTATGATTTCCTTCGGTTTGCCATCCGGGATTCCTACAAGGATTGGGGAGTGGACATTGCCGACGATGAAATTTTCGTATCTGACGGGGCAAAGAGCGATTGCGGAAGCATCGGGGACATTTTTTCTGTGGACAATGTGGTTGCGATATGCGACCCGGTGTATCCCGTCTATGTGGACACCAACGCCATGGCCGGGCGGGCGGGGGAGTACAATGGGGAGAAATGGACCCGGCTGGTTTATTTGCCTTGTACAGAGGAAAACGGCTTTTTCCCGGAGCTGCCGGAGGGTCAGGCGCCCGACCTGATTTACCTGTGCTCCCCCAACAACCCTACAGGGGCGGCGGCGACAAAGGAGCAGTTGAAGGTGTGGGTGGACTATGCCAACGCCCACGGCAGCGTGATTTTGTTTGACTCCGCCTACGAGGCGTTCATCAGCCAGCCCGGTATTCCCCACAGCATTTTTGAGGTCGCGGGAGCCAAAACCTGTGCCATTGAGTTTCGCTCCTTTTCCAAAAGTGCCGGATTTACCGGCACCCGCTGCGCCTATACTGTGATTCCAAAAGAGCTGGAGCGGGAGGGGGCGTCCTTGAACGCGCTGTGGAGCCGCCGCCAGGGCACAAAGTTTAACGGTGTGCCCTACGTCGTCCAGCGGGCGGCGGAGGCGGTGTTTACGCCGGAAGGGAAGGCGCAGACGAGAGTGGCGATTGATTATTATCTGAACAACGCCAAGGTGATTAAGGAAGGGCTGACGGCGGCTGGGCTGACGGTATACGGGGGCGTGAATGCCCCGTATCTATGGGTGCGCACCCCTGGCGAGCTGCCGTCCTGGGACTTTTTCGACCTGCTGCTGACGAAAGCCTGTGTGGTGACGACGCCCGGCGCAGGCTTCGGGCCCAGCGGAGAGGGCTATATCCGCGTTACCGCCTTTGGGGACGCGGACGCCACGGTGGAGGCAGTGGAGCGTATCGTCTCTGTGATTTAAAAGCAAATATTTGAAAGCTGTCCGCCAAGGGTTTGGTGGGCAGCTTTTTTATGTCCATGGGTGGAGCCGAAATTTTATCGGGGTGGAATAATGTGGGACGAGCTCTCATATGAATGGGACAACCAGTGAGGGCAGGTGAGGAGCTTGAGTGGGCAGAGCGCGTGGGAAGACGCGGCGGCAGTGCTGCCGGAGACACTGTTTCAGGGACTTTTACAGATTGGACGGGAGTGTCTGGAACATCTGGAGGAGCTGCGCCTGCGCAGGGGCTTTCCGATGACGGCGCTGCTTCCTGGCGGCGAAACGGAGACGGTGGGGCCGCGTGTGGGAGAGGAGGAGCTGCGTCAGGTGGTAGAAAACGCCACGCAGGCCTCCGCCCATACTGCGCTGGACAGGGTGCGGCAAGGATTTGTCACGCTGCGGGGGGGCCACCGCGTGGGTATGTGCGGCACGGTGGCGCGCCGGGACGGGCAAATTATCACCCTCCGGGAGATATCATCCCTGTCCATTCGCGTGGCCCGGTGCGTAGAGGGGCCGGCAAGGACCCTGCTGCCAGAGCTGATGGAGGACGGAACATTTCTCAGCACGCTGATTCTGGCCCCCCCAGGGGCGGGAAAAACGACTTTGCTGCGGGATTTCATCAGGGGGCTTTCCGATGGAGACGCGGGCCCGCCCCGGCGCGTCGGCGTTGTGGATGAGCGAGGGGAGATTGCCGCGCTGTGCCAGGGAGAGCCGCAGTTTTATGTGGGCAGACATACGGACGTGATGGATGGCTGCAGCAAGGCGGAGGGTCTTTCCATGTTGATTCGGGGAATGAATCCCCAGGTGGCGGCGGTGGATGAGATCACCGATCCGGCCGACGCGGCGGCGATTATGTCTGCGGCGGGCTGCGGAGTGGCGCTGGTTGCCACCGCCCATGGGGCCGGTGCCGGCGACTTAGAGCGCAGAGCATCCTACCGCGAATTGCTGGCGGCCCGAATATTCCGAAGGTTGGTTGTGCTGGAGCGGCGAAACGGCGAACGGACGATACGAGTGGAGGAAATGCCATGACGCAGGTTATGGGGGCTGTTCTGCTGACGGTGGGGTGCGGAGCCATGGGGTTGGGAGCGGTTAGGCGGCTGGACCAGCGGGTCAGGGATTTATGGGAGCTTTCGGCTGGGCTGGATGCCCTTCGGCGGGAATTGGGCTGTCGTCTGGCTCCACTGCCCGCCGCGCTGCGCGTAGCGGCGGAGGAGTGCCACAGCTGCGCCGCCCGTTTTTTTGAGGGATGCGCACAGGGGGCGGGAGGGCTGCATGGCCGCTCTTTTCAACAGGTGTGGCGGGAGGAGCTGGAGACGTGTCCGCTTCAGCTGACGGCGGAGGACAGGCAGATGCTGGAGCAGCTCGGCTCGGTGTTGGGGCGGTATGATGGGGAGAGCCAGTGCAGGGCCATTGAGGAAGAAGTGTCCAGATTGGGTCGGCAGATTGTCCAGGCCAGAGAGGATCGCCGTCGCCTGGGCAGGGTGTATGGCGTGTTGGGAATGACCGCCGGGCTGTTTTTAGCCGTCCTATTGATTTGATAAAAGCCGCATACAAAGGATGGGAGGACGTACCATGAATGTGGATTTGATTTTTAAAATTGCCGCCATCGGCATTTTGGTTTCTGTACTGAATCAGGTGCTGACCCGGTCGGGCCGGGATGAGATGGCCACCATGACGACTTTGGTAGCGCTGGTGGTGGTGCTGATGATTGTGGTGCAGGAGATCAGTGATTTATTTGACCTGGTGAAAAACCTGTTCGGGCTGTGAGCGACGTAATTCAGGTTGCCGCAGCGGCGATTGCGGCGGCAGTGTGCGCTTCAGTGGTGCGGAAGCAGGAGCCGGAGCTTGGGCTGGCGTTAGCGGTTTGCGCCAGTGCGCTGATTCTCCTGTACTGCTCCGGGGCGCTGAACGCTGCGGTGGAGTTGCTGGACAAGCTGGTGGAGACCGGCGGACTGTCCGCGCAGGTGGTGGAACCGGTGGTGAAGACAGCGGGAATAGCCATCATTACCCGCCTGTCCGCCGATTTTTGCCGGGATGCAAAAGAGGGGGGGCTGGCATCGGCGGTGGAGTTGGCGGGAACCGCGCTGGCGCTGCTGACCGTATTGCCGCTGATGTCGGCGGTGGTGGATGTACTGATGGAGCTGATGTGAGAAAAGGGGGCGGAGCCATGGGGCGCAGGGTGATTGTAGCGCTGCTGCCGCTGCTGCTGGCGGCGCTCTGCCTGCCGGCGCGGGCGCTGACGCTGGAGGAAGCGGTATCCATTCAGGAGGATGAACTGGATATGGGAAGGCTGGAGCGGTCGGCGGCGGAAAACGGAGGGATGGCGGAGTACGGCGTCGGTTTAGATGAGGGGCTGGCAGGGTTGCTGGATACCGGGACGCGGGAGTTGGGAGGCGTGTTTCGGCGCGCGGCACGTTCCGGGGTGCTGATCCTGGTGATTTTGCTGTTTTGTGGTCTGGCGCAGACCGTTCAAGAGGGGATGGGAGACAGCCAGGTGCGCACGGTTTCCCTGGCGGGGACGTTGGCGGTGGCGGCAGTGGCGGTGGCGGATGTGAACGCTCTTTTGGGCATGGGAACGGAAGCGATTGGGAAAATGACATCCTTTGCCAACGTACTGCTGCCTACGGTGGCGGTGGTGACGGCGGCTACCGGCGCCATCACCGGGGCGGCAGCGCGGCAGCTGGCGGCGGCGCTGTTTTCTGATGTGCTGGTTAATGTGATCAATGGCCTGCTGATTCCACTGCTATACGGATATATTGCAGCCTCGGTGGCGCAGGCGGCCACCGGACAGGAGGGGTTGAAGCGGTTGGCGGATTTATTGAAATGGGCGGTGACGACAGTGCTGACGATCGTGATGCTGGTCTTTGTGGGCTACCTTACCGCCAGTGGAGCGGTGGCGGGCGGGGCGGATGCGGCGACGGTGAAAGCGGCCAAGTTTGCCATTTCAGGGGCCATCCCGGTGGTGGGCGGAATCCTGTCCGATGCGACGGAGACGGTGCTGGCCTCGGCGGGGGTGTTGAAGGGGACGGTTGGCGTGTTTGGAATGATGACCATTTTGGGAATCTGTCTGCTTCCGCTGCTGCGGCTGGCGGTCCATTACCTGGTGTACAAGTTGGTGGCCGCTGTCTCTGCCACCATGGGCAGCGGATCGGTATGGGAGTTGGTAGACCGGATCAGTGGCGCGTTTGGATTGGTGCTGGGGATGATGGGGGCCTGCTGTCTGCTGCTGCTCATCGCACTGGTGTCCTGCGTATCGGTGGCTGCGGTATGATGGAACTGGTGCGGCAATGGCTGCTGGGGGTAGCGTGTACGGCCATGGTACTGGCGCTGGCCGATAGCCTGGCGCCAAAGGGAAGCGTGAAAAGGGTGTGCCGGCTGGCCGGGGGGCTCGCGCTGCTGGTGGCGGCGGTGGGTCCCGTGCTGCGGGTGGATGGGGCGCTTTTTTCCAACGCCATAGAGGAGTACCGGGCCACGGGGCAGAGCTATGAAAAAATTTTGGAGGAGAAAAACGCTTTGTTCTACCAAACCATCATAGAGGATGCCGCGGCCGCATATATTTTGGACAAGGCGAAGGAATTCGGCATTTCCTGTCAGGCGGAGGTGACCTTTTCATATGATGAGGACGGCGTACCCAGCCCCTGGGAGGTCACCGCCAGGGGGAGGTGGACGGAAGAACAGCGTGTTCAGCTCAGCCGGCTGATGGAGGAAGATTTGGGCGTTCCCATCCAGCGGCAGTATTACGAGGAGATAGAGCCATGAAGCTTCAATGGAAACCGCCGGACGGCGCAAAGCTGTGGAAATTGCTGGACCAGTACAAATATGTGCTGATTGTCATTGCCGCGGGCGTTATCCTGCTGTTGTGGCCGTCAGGAGCGGGCGAAAAAAAACAAAAAGCCGAGGCTGGGGCACAGAGCAGTCAAGAGGCCTTTGACCTGGCGGCTTTGGAGGAAAAGCTTTCTCAAACCCTGTCCAAAGTAGAGGGGGCTGGGAGAGTGAGCGTGACGCTCACAGTGAAAAGCGGCATGGAGCAAGTTTTGGCGTCGGACCGCTCCACTTCCGTGACGGAACGGGGAAGCAGCGTGGAGGAGGAGACCGTGCTGGTGGATTCCGGCTCAGGTCAGGAGGCGGTATTGCTGATGCAGCGATATCCTACATTTCAGGGAGCACTGGTGGTTTGTGAGGGCGGAGACAATGCGGAAATCCGGCTGTTGATGGCCCGGGCGGTGTCGGCGCTCACCGGCATTGGCACAGACCGGATCACAGTGTGCAAAGGGGGGTAACGTCCCCAATTATGGAAACTTGGAGGGCAGAGCGATGAGTGTTTGGAAACGAAACGCAGTGGTAGTGGCCATAGTGCTGTTCGTAGGAGCTGCTGTATACCTGAATTGGTCATACAGCAGCCAGACAGCGGAGGGCGGCGGAAACGGTGAGAGCGGCGGCAAGCTGCTGGGGCAGACCACGTTGGTCAATGGAGAGGACGGCGGAAAGGACGCGGCCGGCCAGGCCAGCGATGCGCCAGACGCGGCGGAAAGCAGCGAGCCCGGCGGTACGGTGTCCACCGGGTACTTTGCATCGGCGCGGCTGAACCGGCAGCAGGCCCGGGACAGTGCTCTGGATCTGCTCCAGCAGGCCGCCGCCGACGCCAACGCCCAGCAGGACGTGATCGATGAGGCAAATGCGTCCATTCAGACGATGGCGGCGCTGACGCTGTCTGAGGCCCAGGTGGAAAATTTGGTTACCGCAAAGGGCTACGGCGACTGCGTGTGCTTTATCGGTGACAACAGCGCCAGCGTGGTGGTTTCGTCCACTGCCGATGGGCTGAGCGAGACGGACATTGCCAAAATTTCCGAGATCGTTATGGAGGAGACCGGGCTGGCGGCCAGCAGGATTAAAATCATCGAAACAGAGCCGTAAAAGTATAGAAAATACGGGATTGTAATTTGCGGGACAAGGTGATATAATAGCCTCAGCATTGATAGAAGGAGCGTGAGGCGTGATGGCCGAAGGCAAAGAATATATTTCCCATGAGAGTGAGTTGGGCAGTGTCAGCATTTCCGAGGAGGTACTGGCTGTGATCGCTGCGGCAGCGGCGGTAGACGTGGAGGGCGTGAGCTCTTTGGGGTCCGGGCTGAGCAGTGATGTGACCGCTGCGGCCAACCGTAAGGCGCTGACCCGCGGCGTTCGCCTCGCCGTTGAGGATGAGCGGATTACGGTGGACCTGTCCATCCTGGTACGGTACGGCTATGTGGTGACAGATGTGGCGAAAGCGGTGCAGGATGCGGTGTTCAGCGCGGTGGAAAACACCAGCGGACTGAGCGTGTGCTGCGTGAACGTGGCGGTGGTGGGAGTAACCTTCCAAAAATAAAACGGTTGATTTATGGTTAGAGCCGGGCGCTGGCCCGGCTCTTTTTTTCGCAAATTGAAAAAAAGTATTTTCTTTTTTCCCCATGGTGTGTATAATGAAGTGGATATACAAAAATGGGGTGTTTTGCCCCACAAGAGAGAAATGCCGGCAGTCTGTGCCGGGAAAGGATGATTTCGCCATGAACAGAAGCACTGCCCGCGAAATTGCCGTACATTTTGCCTTTGAGCTGCTGTTTTCCGATGAGACGGCCCAGGAGCTGCTGGATCGGGAGCTGACTCCGGAGGCCTTTGCCGGACGGAGCCAGGACGAGCGGATGTATGCGCAGTTTCCTGACGAGGGGGAGCGGTCCTACATCGAAACGCTGGTGAAGGGCGTGGGAAGCTGTGGGGCGGAGCTGGATGGCTATATTGATAAGTATGCCAAGGGCTGGAAATTTTCCCGCATTGACCGGGTGGCGTCTGCCATTATGCGGGTGACCATGTACGAGATTTTGTATATGCCGGATATTCCCAACAAGGTGGCCATAAATGAGGCGGTGGAAATCTCGAAAAAGTATGTGGACGAGGACATCGTAAAGTTTATCAACGGTATTCTCGGTTCTTTTGTTCGGGCGGAGCTCCCTGAGCAGGAATGAGCGGAGGGATGGCGATGGACAAGCAGTGTATCGGTTTTGACACCAGTAATTATACCACCTCCGCCGCCGTATTTGGCGGGGGAACGGCGGAGAACCGGGGCAGGCTGCTGAGCGTGCCCGAAGGGGCGCTGGGCCTGCGGCAGAGCGACGCTCTATTTCAGCACGTAAAGCGGCTGCACCTGATGGTGGAACAGCTTCGAGAGGAGGGGGCTATCGGCGAAATTGCCGCCGTTGGCGCCTCCACGCGTCCGCGCGAGGTGGAGGGCTCCTATATGCCCTGCTTTTTGGTGGGCGAGGGCGAGGGCCGGGCGTTGGCAGCTGCGCTGGGCGTTCCCTTTTTTCCCTGCTCCCATCAGCAGGGGCATATTGCCGCCGCGGCTTGGTCGGCTCACCGTGATGATCTTATGGACAAGCCTCATTTGGCCTGGCATCTGTCCGGCGGCACGACGGAGCTTTTGCGTGTGGAGCCCATGGGGCACACGGTACGGGCTGAGGTGATCGGCGGCACCAGCGATATATCGGCGGGGCAACTGATTGACCGTACAGGGGTGCTGCTGGGTCTGCCCTTTCCGGCAGGCAAGGCGCTGGACGCCCTGTATTCTGAGGCCGATGAGTGCCTGGATTATCGGGTAAAGCTGAAAGACTTGACATTTTCCCTGTCTGGCATGGAGAATCAGGTGAAGAACCTGCTGGAAAAGGGGGAGAAGCCCGGAAATATTGCGAAGTTTACCATTGATACGGTGACAAATGTGGTGTTGCGCACCACGCAGGAGGCCCAAAAGCGCTGGCCAGGGCTGCCGGTGCTGTGCTCCGGCGGAGTGGCCTCAAACCGGCAGCTGCGCAGCGCCATGGAGAAGGGGTGCGGTGCGCTGTTTGCCCAGCCAAAGTATGCCACCGACAATGCGCTGGGTGTTGCGATTCTCACCCGCAGAGCGTTAGACCGGGGGGGAGAGGGGTGAACACCGCCGGAGTTCCTGTCTATACGGTATCTCAGGTAAACGGATATGTAAAGTCCTTAATGGATGACGACCCTCTGTTGGGAGGTCTGCTGGTACAGGGGGAGGTTTCCAACTATAAATGTTATCCTTCTGGACATCACTATTTTTCTCTGAAGGACCCGCAGGGTTCTCTGCGGTGCGTGATGTTTCGGAGCGATGCGGTTCGGTTACGCTTTCGCCCTGTCAATGGGGCGCGGGTGGTGGCCTTTGGGTGCGTGTCCGTATTTCCCAGGGACGGGCAGTATCAGCTGTATTGCAGCGAGCTGCTGCCGGATGGCCGGGGCGCGTTGGATGAGGCGTTTGAGCGCCTGCGCCTTCGGCTGGAGGCGGAGGGGCTGTTTGATGAGGCGCATAAGCTTAAACTGCCTCGCTATCCCCGAAAGATTGCTTTGGTGACATCTCCGGCGGGGGCGGCAGTTCAGGATATGCTGCGTATTTTAAGCGCCCGGTGGCCTGCGGCAGAGGTGCTGGTGGCCCCCGTTCGAGTGCAGGGGCAGGAGGCGGCGGAGGAAATTGCCGCCGCGATTCATCGGCTGAACAACCGGGCGGATGTTGATTTGATCATTGCTGGGCGCGGCGGAGGGTCTAAGGAAGACCTATGGGCCTTCAATGAGGAAGTGGTGGCCCGGGCGATATATCTTTCTAACATTCCCATCATTTCTGCCGTGGGCCATGAGCCGGACGTGACCATTGCCGACTATGTGGCCGATCTTCGGGCGGCGACGCCTTCTAACGGAGCGGAGCTGGCGGTTCCGAATCAAGAGGAGGAAACGGCGCGGCTGAACCAGATGACAGACCGGCTTGTGCGGGCGCAGCAGCGCTTGCTGAGATTGGCTGGGCAGGAGCTGAATCGATTGCAAAACAGCCGGGTACTGCGCAATGCCATGTCTCCGGTTGAGGATGGAAAGCTGCTGGTGGACGAATTGCGCCGCCGCATGAGCCTGGCCCTTCAAAGAAAAGCCAATGAGAATCGGCAGAGGTTGGACGTTGAGCGAAGGCGAATGCCTTTGGCATTGAAGGGACAGCTGAGCCGGCGGCGCGGGACCTTAAGTCGTTTAGCGGCGGGGCTGGATGCGATGAGCCCGCTGAAGGTTCTGGGCCGGGGGTATGCCATTGGCCGTCGGGACGGATGCACAGTGACCTCAGTTGAACAGGTGGAGCTGGGAGATGAGATGGAGGTGCTGGTGTCCGATGGGGTGCTGAACTGTGTGATAAACGGAAAGGAGGAGCGGTCATGGCAGTAAAAAGGCTGTCTTTCGAGGAGGCCATGGGCCGTTTAGAGGCCATTGTGGAGCAGTTGGAGCGGGGAGAATGCGGCTTGGACCAATCTTTAAAATTATTTGAGGAGGGGGCCAAGCTGGCTGGCCAGTGCGAGGAGCTTCTGAATAAGGCGGAGCAGAGGGTGACAATGCTGCTGGCCGACGACCGGGAAGCGCCGTTTGAAGGGGACGATTGATATGGAATTTCAGCAGGAATATCAGACGGGGCTGTCTCTGATAGAAAAAGAGCTGAGCGGCTGCTTTATAGAAACGGGATGTAGTGAAAGACTGTGGGAGGCCATGCGGTACAGCCTGCTGGCAGGGGGAAAGCGTATCCGCCCAATCCTGACGCTGAAGTTCTGCCAGGCCGTATGCGGTGAAATGGAACCAGCTTTAGACTATGCCTGTGCAGTGGAAATGCTTCACACCTATTCCCTGATCCATGACGATATGCCCTGCATGGATAACGATGATTTGCGGCGGGGCAAGCCCACGTGTCACAGGAAATACGGTGAGTGGCTGGCGTTGTTGGCGGGAGACGCATTGCAGACAGCGGCGTTTGAACGCATTGCAGGATCACGGCGAACCAGCGCAGAGGCCAATGGCCGCGCCTGTGGTGTGCTGGCCGGGGCTGCTGGCGCCGGCGGGATGTGCGCGGGACAATATCTGGACATGGTGGACGAGGGCCGGACGCGAAATTTGGAGCAGTTGATTCAGGTTCACACGCTGAAAACCTCGGCACTGCTGAAGGCAGCCTGCCTGCTGGGGCTGACGGCCTCATCCAAGGAGCCGTCGGCGGAGCAGTGGGCGGCGGCGGAGCGCTACGCGCAGGAGCTGGGATTGGCGTTTCAAATTAGAGATGATATGCTGGATGTTCAGTCTACCACGGAGGAACTGGGAAAGCCGGTAGGGTCGGATACGGACAATGGAAAGGTTACATTTGCCACCATTTACAGCTTGGAGGAATGTGCTCGGCTGGTAGAGGAGCATACTCGATTGGCTGAGGAGAGCGTTGCGGGAGCTTTTGAAGATGGAGAATTCCTTTGTCTGCTGGCAAAGTCGCTGGCGTTCCGAAAAAAATAATGCAGGGAGCGAAGGGACATGGTAAACAAGATTCTGCTGATCGCAGTGGCGGCCTGGGCGATTGCGCAGGTGCTGAAGCTTTTGATCTCCGTGGCGGTTTACCGAAAATTTGATATTAACTATTTGATCACCAGCGGCGGGATGCCAAGCTCTCACTCGGCGCTGGTGTGCGCCTGCGCCACCGCCGCCGCATTTGAAGCCGGTCTGAGTTCGCCGGTGTTTGCGGTCGCGGCGGTGCTGGCTTTCATTGTTATGTACGATGCTGCCAATGTTCGACGGGAGACGGGAGAGCAGGCAAAGGTGCTCAACTATATTATGCGTAACTGGAACGAGGTCAAGCCCGAGGAGTTTGAGGATGAGTTGAAGGAACTCATCGGGCACACGCCTTTTCAGGTCGCCATGGGCGGCATCCTGGGCGTTGCGGTGGGCATTGCGGGCGGTCTGGCTTTTGGATAGCCGAGATGACATTTTCATGAAGGGCAATACAAATAGGAAGGGGAGCGTCCATGGTTCCAGAGCGCTTGAATGAAATCACGGATTTACAGGCCAGACTGCTGTGTGACCAACTGCGTGAGGAAATTGTGGACAGCGTTTCCCAGACTGGAGGCCACTTGGCGTCCAGCTTAGGCGTAGTTGAGGCCACAGTGGCGGTCCATCGGGTGTTCGACCTGGAGACCGACCGGCTGGTATTTGACGTGGGACACCAGTGCTACGCCCATAAAATATTGACTCAGCGGGGCGGACAGATGAACAGTCTGCGCAAGCTGGGTGGGCTGTCCGGTTTTCCAAAGCCGCGGGAGCACCGAGCGGATGCGTTTATTGCGGGGCACGCCTCCAACGCGGTGTCCGTAGCCCTGGGAATGGCGCGGGCCAGAACCAGGAATGCAGAGACCTACAGCGTGTTGGCCATGCTGGGCGATGGAGCCATGACCGGCGGATTGGCGTATGAGGGCCTGTCGGATGCAGGCCAGAGCGGAGAACAGCTGGTGGTGATCCTCAACGACAACGGAATGTCGATCACTAAAAACGTGGGGGGGATGGCGCAGCATTTGGCGCAGCAGCGGCTGAAGCCTCAGTATTTGCAATTCAAGAAGTTTTATCGAAGGGCGACTGGCCGAACTGCTGCGGGGCGGGCGCTGTACCGCTTTACCCACCGGGCAAAGCAGGCGGTGAAAAACGCGGTACTGCACTGCAGTATGTTTGAAGATATGGGTTTTACATATCTTGGTCCGGTAGATGGTCATGATGTAAACTATCTAACCCGCCTATTGAGATATGCGAAGGAGTTGGAATGCCCTGTTCTGCTTCACATCAAAACTGTAAAGGGGAAAGGCTATGCACCTGCTGAGCAAGAGCCGGACCGCTTTCACGGCGTGGGCCCGTTCCGAAGGGAGGATGGCCTACCGTTTGATGCGGGGCGGGGGGAGAGCTTTTCCTCCGTGTTTGGTCAGACGCTGTGTCAGCTGGTCCAGGAGGGCGAGAATCTTGCCGCCATAACTGCCGCCATGTGCAGCGGTACTGGGCTGGACGAGTTTTGCAGGCGGTATCCCCAGCGTTTTTTTGACGTGGGCATTGCGGAGGGCCACGCTGTGGCCATGGCAGCGGGCATGGCAAAGCAGCGGCTGACGCCTGTGGCGGCAATTTATTCCACCTTCCTTCAGCGGGCCTACGATATGCTGATTCATGACGTGGCCATTCAGGGCCTCCACGTAGTGTTGGGGGTGGACCGGGCGGGACTGTCGGGGGAAGATGGGGAAACCCACCACGGAATGTTTGACGTGGCCTATCTCAGTACGGTGCCCGGCATGAAGATTTACTGTCCGGCCAGTTTTGAGGAACTGCGGCAAATGCTGCGCTACGCGGTGTGCAAATGCCGTGGGCCTGTGGCGGTGCGCTACCCCAAGGGTGGCGAGGGGGAGTTCCGGGAAATGTGCGGCATCGAGGGGACGGCTGTTTTGCGGAATGGCCGGGACATCACCATCATCGCATATGGAACGATGATTAACGAGGCGTTGGACGCGGCGCGGCGGCTGGAGGAAAAGGGGATTTTCACTCAGGTTTTGAAGCTCAACAGCATTGTTCCGCTGGATATGGATGCCATTGCCGATGGTGTGAGACAGACTGGGCGGCTTTTAGTGGCGGAGGAGTGTGCAGATTCTGGATGTGTCGGCAGACGCATCGCCGCTGAGCTGACCCTTCGAGGAATGAACGGCGTGCGGATGGGGCTGGTCAATTTGGGGGACCGTTTTGTGCAGCATGGGACGGTGGCAGAGCTGCGCCAGCTGTGCGGCATTGATGGGGCGTCCATTTGCCGAAAAGCGTTGGAGGTGATGGCTGGTGGCTAAAAAACGGGCGGACATTCTCATGGTTGAGCAGGGATTAACGGACAGCCGGCAGAAAGCTCAGGCTATGATTATGGCGGGGCAGGTATATTTCGGAGAGCGCCGGTGTGACAAGGCGGGATTGACGCTGGAGGAGGGCACCCCCCTTGAGATTCGAGGCCGGACTATGCCATATGTAAGCCGGGGCGGCTTAAAATTAGAAAAGGCGATGGCAGTTTTCCCTGTTGCGCTGACAGGGAAAACTGCTGCGGACATCGGGGCCTCCACCGGAGGATTTACCGATTGTATGTTAAAAAACGGCGCGGCCAAGGTTTATGCCGTGGATGTGGGATATGGCCAGTTGGCCTGGTCCATTCGCAATGATCCCCGGGTGGTGTGTCTGGAGCGGACAAACGCCAGGTATTTGACATCGGAGCAGATTCCGGAGGAGCTGGATTTTGCCAGCATTGATGTGTCCTTCATTTCCTTGGGGCTGATTTTGCCGGCACTGCGTCCGTTGATGAGAGCGGACGCAGAAGTGGTGGCCTTGGTAAAGCCTCAGTTTGAGGCCGGCCGGGAAAAGGTGGGCAAAAAGGGTGTGGTTCGAGATGCGGCCGTCCATTTAGAGGTGCTGGAGCAGTTTTTGCGTCATGGAGAGCAGGCGGATTTTTCTGTAAAGGGATTGGACTTTTCACCAATTCGGGGGCCGGAAGGAAATATTGAATATCTGGGATATCTGTGTGCCGGAGCAGGCGAAAGCTTTGGCGGTGACTTAAAGGAACTGGTGCGGAGGTCTCATAAGATGCTGAAAGGAGAAGGACATGAAAGTCGTGCTTAGTCCAAATTCTTACCGGGACCGGGGGCTTCGGGCAGCGCAGTATGCGAAGCGGGTTCTGGACCGGGGCGGGGTAGATACTGTGGTGTGCCTTCCCTTTGAGGTGGATTCGGGCAGCCATTTGGAACTGCCTGTGGACCTGGCCCTGGGCCGGTTGGCGCAGGAGTTGGAGGGAGCCGATGTGTTGGTGTGCTTCGGCGGGGACGGGACCATTCTCCATTCCGCCAGGGAGGCCACGGCTCGAAATATTCCCGTGTTAGGCGTGAATTTGGGCAGCATCGGTTTTATGGCTGAGTTGGAGCAAGGCGAGCTGTCGCTGCTGTCCCGACTGGTCAATGGAAAGTTCGGCGTGGAGCGGCGGATGATGCTGGACATTACGGTGCGCAGAGATGGGCGCACCGTGTTCACGGAATCCGCGTTAAATGACGCTGTGGTGACCAAAGGAGCTGTGGCCCGGGTTTTGGATTTGGAGGTGACGGGAGACCGGGTGGTTATCTCCTCCTTTTCCGGGGATGGTTTGATCGCGGCCACGCCCACTGGTTCTACGGCCTATTCCATGGCGGCAGGAGGGCCGATTGTAGAGCCTACGGCCGAAAATATCATCGTTACGCCAATTTGTGCCCACTCCATGCACGCCAGGCCGTTTGTATTGGACAGTGCCCGCGCGGTTGGAATCCGGGTGGCGCCGGGGTGCAAAAAGACAGCCTATCTTTCGGTAGACGGCGGGCGGGCGTTCCGTATTCAGCCGGGAGATTGGGTGGAGTGCCGCCGGTCTAAACAGGTTACCCGGTTGGTAAAGCTGACGGGACGCAGTTTTTATGAGCGGATCAATCAGAAATTGGGAAAGGCGTAGCATGGATATGCGCTGAAGCTGTCGTATGGGAGATAAAATCTATGCTGGACTGAGGAGGAATCAGGTATGCTCTCCTTACTTCATATTGAAAATATTGCGGTGATTTCCAGCGCCGATATTGTTTTTGACCAGGGCTTTAACGTTTTGACAGGTGAGACCGGCGCGGGTAAATCCATTGTCATTGATGCCATCGGAGCCATTATGGGAGAGCGCACCAGCCGGGATCTAATCCGAACTGGGGCGAAAACTGCTCGGGTTTCGGCGGTGTTTCGGGATCTGCCGTCGCTGGAATGGTTTGAGCGGCAGGGGAGCGGTCCGGATGAAAACGGAGAGCTGCTGATTGAGCGTGCCATTCAGGCGGACGGAAAAAATGTCTGCCGGGTGAACGGCCGGCCGTTGCTGGTGAGTCAGCTGCGGGAACTGGGCTGCCAGCTGCTGAATATCCATGGCCAGCACGATGGGCAGCAGCTGCTGGACGAGGAGTGCCACTTAGATTATCTGGACAGTTTTGGGGGCACCGGGGAGAGCCGGGCGCTGTTCTCGGCGGCCTATGAGGGAGTGCGGTCCTTTCGGCGGGAGTTGGAGAGCCTTCAGATGGACGACGCGGAGAAAGCGCGCCGGATTGACACGCTGACCTACCAAATTGAGGAATTAGAGCGTGCGGAGCTGCGTCCCGGGGAAGACGAGGAGCTGACTCAGCGCCGGGATATGCTGCGCAATGCGGAGCGGCTCACCGATGCGGTGAACGAGGCGTGGCAAGCCCTGACCGGCGGAGACGACGGAGAAGGTGCGGTGTCGCTGCTGATGGAGGCGGAAAATCAGCTGGGCGAGGGAGGACGGTACAGTGACGAGCTTCGTGAGCTGTCGGAGAAGGCGGCGCAGCTTCGGTGTGATGTGGACGATTTGGCGGAGCAGGTGCGGGATTTGCGGGGTACGCTCGACTTTTATCCCGGCGAGTTGGAGGAGTTGGAGGAGCGGCTGGATAGGCTATACCGGCTGAAAAAGAAGTATGGGGGCAGTACGGAGAAGATGCTGGAGTATCTGGAAAACTGCCGCCAGGAGCTGGACGCCATTCAATTTTCTGAGGACCGCATCACAAGGCTGGAAAAGGAACTGGAAAAAGCGTTGGAACAGGCAAAGAGACAAGGAAAAATACTTTCCGATGAAAGACGCTTGGCGGCCCAGCGGCTTGCACAGTGCATCCAGTCGGAGCTGACCCAGCTGGATATGCCAAAGGTGCGTTTTCAGGTGGAATTTGCGCCGAAGGATGGGGTGGACGGGATGGATGCCACCGGGATGGATGTGGTGCGGTTTCTGATGTCCGCCAATGTGGGAGAAGACCTGAAGCCAATTCAGAAAATTGCCTCCGGTGGCGAATTGTCCCGCATTATGCTGGCGCTGAAAAATGTGCTGGCGGAGACGGAACAGGTAACCACCTTGATTTTTGACGAGGTGGACACCGGGGTGTCCGGCCGGGCCGCGGGAAAGGTGGCGCAGAAGCTGTTTCAGGTGTCCCGGAACAAGCAGGTGCTGTGCGTCACCCATCTGCCTCAGATTGCCGCCATGGGAGACGTTCATTTTTCCGTGGAAAAGGGGGAGAAGGACGGCCGCACCTATACCCAGGTAGAGCGGTTGGACCGCGTTCACCGCAGATCGGAGCTGGCCCGTCTCAGCGGCGGAGACGTCACCGCGGTTATGCTGGACGGGGCGGAGGAGCTTCTGGTGGCGGCGGAGAAATTTAAAACAGGAGCGCGGAAAAAGCATGATTAAGGGAATCTTTTTTGACGTGGACGGGACGCTGGTGGGCTTTCAGCAAACCCAGCTCTCGGATCAGCTTCGGGCGGACCTGCTGGCCTTACAGGCGAAAGGAATCAAGATTTTTATCAGCTCGGGCCGGGCCCGGCAGGATTTTGCCCGCACAGGGATGCTGCGGGATGTGGTGTTTGACAGCTATGTGACGCTGAACGGCCAATGCTGCTATGACCAGGAGGGCGTCTATTGGGAGCAACCGATCTGCCGGGAGGACCTGGAGGCGGCCTGCCGGGTACTCCGGGAAAATTCCGACTTCGCGGCGTTGATGGAGGGAGACGGCGTAAGCTATCTGACAAAAATTGACGGCCGAATGCGGGAAATCTATCAGTTTCTCCACACGGAGCTGTGGGAAATCAGGCCGCCGGAGTGGATGCTGGAGGAAAAGGTATACCAATTTGTTCCAATGGTGGGGGCAGAGAATGAGGAGCGGTTTCTGTCCGTTATGCCTCACTGCGACCATTCCCGCTGGCACCCCAAAGGAATTGATATCTTTTCGAAGAACGGAGGAAAGGCGGTTGGAGTTCAGGCGGCTATGGCACGGTACGGACTGGCTGCGGACGAGGTCATGGCCTTCGGCGATGGAGAGAACGATGAGGCAATGCTCAAACTGGTAGGGACCAGCGTAGCTATGGGCAATGCAGTGGAACGGATTAAGGAAGCGGCGGATTACATAACGGCTTGCGTGGAGGAGGACGGCATTTCTCAAGCGTTGAGGGAGCTTGGGCTGCTTCCGGCTTAAAATGACAAATTAGAGATAATCAGAACGGCGCTGTACAGCCCTTTGGGGGGGATTTGTATGGCGCCGTTTCAAAATATGGATAAAATTTGAGTTTTTTTCTTATTTCATTAAAATAATGGTTGCATTGCCAAATGTAAAAGAGTATACTATTTATGAGATGTTATACGTATGATAAGGGAGGCGAGGCAGTGTATCAGATTGGAGACAAGGTTGTCCACCCTATGCATGGCGCGGGAGTGATTGACTCGATTGTCCAGCGCAAGGTAGCGGGTCAAATCCAGGAATATTATTTGTTGAGGCTATCAGTAGGCAGCATGACAGTGATGATCCCCACTGAGAATACCCAGGAGATTGGTGTGCGTCCTGTGGTGTCGGGGCAGGAGGCGGAAAGCCTTATCAGCGCTATGGAAAGCATTGAAGTGGATATGGCACAGAATTGGAACCGCCGCTATCGAGAAAATATGGTGCGCCTGAAAAGCGGTGATTTGCTGGAGGTTGCGCGGGTGGTGAAGGGCCTTTTGCTCCGGGAGAGCCAACGTGGTCTGTCGAACGGAGAGCGTAAAATGCTCCATGCGGCCAAACAAATTTTAATTTCTGAACTGGTGTTGGCGCAGAGCCTACCCTATAAAACGGTGGAAGCAAATATTGACGTTTTACTGAGTCATTAGCGGGAGGGAGCCGAAGGGCTCCTTTTTGCGCAGGAGGAGACATAATGGGATTTTTTTTCAGAAAGAAGAAAGAGCCACAGCCGCTGTGCGGCGCAATCATCGTGGCGGCCGGTGCTTCCAGCCGCATGGGGCTGGACAAACTGATGGCTGATATAGGGGGATTACCGGTCATTGTGCGCTGTGTTGAGGCGTTTGAGCAGGCGCCAAGCGTTGGGGAAATCGTAGTGGTGACCAGGGAAGACTTGGTCCCCGAGGTGGCTCGGCTGTGTCAGCAGTTTCAGTTGACCAAGGTGAGCAAGGTGATTCGGGGAGGGGAGGCCCGCACACAGTCGGCCCGTCTGGGGACGTTGGAGATCAGCCGTAATCTTCCTCTCATTGCAATTCACGACGGCGCCCGGCCGCTTGTGTCCGTTCAGGTAATTGAGGGTGCGGTGGCACAGGCGGTTCAAAGTGGCGCAGCCGCCCCCGCCATACCGGTCAAGGATACCATTAAAATCGCGCAGAATGGCATTGTGAATCAAACGCTGGATCGGACTGAGCTATATGCGATACAGACGCCCCAGGTCTTTGACGCATCTTTGATCCGTGCGGCGCTGCAAAAGGCGCTGGACGATGGGGCAGAGCTGACGGATGACTGCGCGGCGGTGGAACGTTTAGGGATGAAAGTGGTGCTTACTGCCGGGGATGAGCGAAACATGAAGCTGACTACGCCGATGGATTTGGTTGTTGCAGAGCACTTGGTTGAGGAGGCTGTGCTGCCATGAGAATTGGGCACGGATATGATGTGCACCGGCTGACGAATGGGCGGAAACTGGTTTTGGGTGGAGTAGAGATTCCGTATGAAAAGGGATTGCTGGGGCATTCCGATGCGGATGTGCTGGTTCACGCTGTGATGGATGCGCTTTTAGGGGCGGCGGCCTTGGGCGACATTGGGAAGCTCTTTCCCGACACCGACCCGGCGTATGAGGGAGCAGACAGTTTGGCATTGCTCAGACACGTGGTAGACGTTTTGAGCAAGAGGGAATATGCTGTGGGCAATGTGGACGCCACAGTTATAGCCCAAAGGCCTAAGCTGGCGGCGCATATTCCAGTCATGCGGGACAATCTGGCGAGGGCTATGGGCGTTGACACGGATCGGGTGAGCATCAAGGCTACCACAGAGGAGGGGTTGGGCTTTACCGGGGTGGGAGAGGGCATTGCCGCCCATGCCGTGGTCCTGCTGACAGAACAATAGAGCGTGAGAAGAACCAACGCTCCTTCCAAGGCATATGATGCCTTGGAAGGAGCGTTTCCACGTTCCGTCCAGGACACTATGGGAAAGGAATGGTGGGCCTATGGTTTATTATCTGATCATTTGCCGCTCACTGACCTACGCACAACGAACCGCTCATGTGCTGGAGCGAGCGGGAATTCCCAGCTCTGTTCTTCGCGCTCCAAAGCTCATCTCCAAAGAGGGATGTGGCTATTGTGTGCGGATTCCGGAGCGCCGGCTCACCGATGCACTGGTAATTTTACGCCGGGAGGGGATGGCGCCAAAGCAGGTGTTTCTTCAATCTGCGGACGGGGCATACAGCGAGGTGAAGGCATGATATATTTGGACAGTGCGGCAACTACGCTGGAAAAACCGCCGTCCGTTCCCAAAGCCAGCGCTTGGGCAATGACTCACCTGGCCAGTCCGGGGCGCGGTGGACATAAGGCTGGCATGGGGGCGGCAGAGTTGGTTTACCGGGTGCGGGAGCAGGCGGCACAGCTGTTTCATGTCGGGGATCCAGAGCGGGTGATACTCACATCAAACGCCACGCATGGACTGAATGTGGCCATTCATTCATTGGTGCGGCCTGGCGGAACAGTCCTGATCTCGGGCTATGAACATAATGCGGTCACACGTCCCCTCCACGCCATTCCCGGCGTAAAGGTTAAGGTGGCAGCGGGGAAGCTGTTTGATGCCGATGAGGCGTATGCGGCCTTTGAGCGGGAAATCTCGCCGGAGGTGGACGTGGTAATATGCAATCATGTGTCCAATGTGTTTGGTTTCATTCAGCCGGTAGAACGGATTGCCAAGGTTTGCCGAGAGCGGGGGAAGTCGCTGGTTGTAGACGCGTCTCAGTCCGCAGGGATTGTCCCTGTCAATATGGAGGAGTGGAACGCTGCGTTTGTGGCTATGCCGGGGCACAAAGGATTGTATGGCCCCCAAGGCACAGGGCTGCTGCTGTGCGGGGCAGACACAGTGCCCTTGCTGTACGGCGGGACAGGCAGCCTGTCCGCTCAGCAGGAGATGCCGGATTTTTTGCCGGACCGGCTGGAAGCGGGGACGCAAAATGTGTGCGGTGCCGCCGGACTGCTGGAGGGGATTCGTTTTGTCAGCCATAAGGGTATTGAGCGGATTCATGCCCATGAGTGTTGGCTGGCACAGCGAATGATGGACCGGCTGGCTGGTGTAAAGGGGCTTCAGATCTTCCGGGGTGGGCAGAATCAAAGCGGATTGTTTTCTGTGGTGGTGGATGGGATGGACTGTGAAGCTATTGCGGAACAGCTGGCACGGCGGGATGTGGCGGTGAGAGCCGGCCTGCACTGTGCACCTCTGGCCCATCAAACGGCGGGGACGGCCGAAAGCGGTACGATCCGATTTAGCTTTTCTGCCTTTAACAGCGCATATCAGGTGGATCAAGCGGCTATGGTATTCCAAAATATTGTGAAAGACGGCAAAAAGGCGTGGTAAATCCACGCCTTTTTTGTTGACCTAATTTTGAATTTTCTTTGATTTGCCCGTGATTGGCTTGCCAACTGGCAGGGAATAGGCTATAATATTATGAAATAGTCAACTAACCTGGTATCGGCAGAGGGCGAGCGGGTTGTGAATCAAGCGGCGGAAAAGGGTGGATGCGTATGGACGCTATCTGGGAGGCGCTGAAATCGGCGCCAGAGTATCTCAGGCTCATCGGCTTTGCCGATGTTTTAGACATGGTAATCATTGCCTTTGGAATATATCATCTGTTTCGTTTTGTGCGGCGCAGCCGTTCTGGGCAGGTGGTTAAGGCTATCATATTTATTGTTGTGGCGATGGCTTTGGCCGATCTATTCCATCTACGAGTGATCAATTTTGTGCTTCGAAACGCGATGGAGCTGGGCGTAATTGCATTGATTATCATCTTTCAGCCGGAGCTGCGCCGTTTCCTGGAGCAGATGGGCAGCGGCAAGATCAAGGAACTGTTTGTGGCGGAGACCTATGGTAATGATCTGGAGAGCGCGATTGCAGAGACGGTGGAGGCATATACGTCCCTTTCAAGGGACAAAGTGGGCGCGCTGATGGTGTTTGAACGGCGCACGATGCTGGATGATATGCTCAAGACCGGAACCATGCTGGACTGCCGAGTGTCTGCGGAACTGCTGAAAAATCTATTTTGGAATAAGGCGCCTCTCCATGATGGGGCGGTGATTGTACGTAATGGCCGCATTGTAGGTGCGGGATGTATGCTTCCTTTGTCCGGCAATGTGAACTTGAGTCGGGATTTGGGTATGCGCCATCGGGCGGGGATCGGCGTCAGCGAGAACTCGGACGCGGTGGTGGCGATTGTTTCCGAGGAGACGGGATCAATTTCCGTGGCGGTCAATGGGATGTTAAAACGGCATCTGTCACCTGAAACGCTGGAGCGGCTGCTTCGGTTGGAGCTCATGCCCGCGCTGGAGGAGAACAGGCCGACCACTGCCGCAGCACGGATTTCCAACGTATTCAAGGGCATCAAGGGAGATAATTCCAATGGGAAAGAAGATTCTTGACAGCAAAGCGCTCTACGTGGTGCTTTCTATCATATTGACGGTGGCGATTTGGTGCTATGTGACGTCTACCGATGGAACTCCAAGAAATGAGACCATTTCAAATGTTCCGGTGACATTCAGCGGGCTGGATATTTTAGAGGACCGAAATCTGATGATTGTGAACAAGGAGTTGACCACTAACATCGGAGTGCGGGCCACGCCCGCGGTGCTGGCCCGGCTGTCCAGAGGGGCCCTTCAGGCAAACGTCAATGTGTCTAATATCAGCGAGGCGGGCAGCCACACCCTTAACTATACTGTAGATTTGCCCTCGGATGTCAGTCCAAGCCAGGTGCAGTTTGTCAGCGGCGTCAGCGGAAACGTGGTTACATTTGAAGTGGCTCGGTTTTTGCGCCGGGAGGTTCCCCTGAAGGGGGTATTTCAGGGTAAGGCGGCGGACGGCTACCTGGCTGGAACAGAGGACGACTTCCTATTTTCTCCCAGCACGGTATGGGTGAGCGGTCGGGCGGAGTTGGTGAACCAGGTGGCGGAGGCCCGAGTGACCATTACGGAGGAGGAGCTGACCGCCCCTGTGAGCGATGAATTTCGATTTGAGCTCATCGGTGCCAGCGGAGACGTGCTGGAGCTGGATGTCGCCTGCGATGTAGAGACCGTATACGTCAATTTCCCCGTATGGGCGATGGCGGAAATCCCGTTTAAGGTAAACCTGACGGCTGGCGGCGGGCTGGATGTGGATGATGTGGACTGCCTTCTGAGCGCGGATTCCATTATGGTGGCAGGCAGCCAGGATGAGGTGACGGCGCTGATTAAGGAGGGGGCCATCAATCTGGCAACCATTGACCTGGGATCTGTGCGGGATGGAGACGAGCTGACCTTCCCTGTGCCCCTTGCCGACGAACTGAAAAACCTCAGTGGCCTGACGGATATTCGGGTGACAATCATATTTAAGAAGCAGGTGGTAAGCCAGACCTTTGCCGCCACGAGAATCCAGTATATTCACAACCCGGAGGGATGGAATGTGGATATTGTGACCAAGGAGGTGCCGGTGGAAATCAGAGGAAGCCAGGAGTTGATGGAGGAACTGACGGCGGAGAATATCCGAATTGTGGCGGACCTTCAGAACATTACCCCAACGCCGGGACAGCAGATTGTGCCGGTAAACGTTCGTTTGGACAGCGAGGGCTCCAACGCAGAAATCGGCGCGATGAATTCGAACTATTCCATCGTGATCACCCTCACCCAGTCCTGAATATGTTTGGATACGTTCGTCCTGTTCTGGACCGGCTGGACAAGGAACAGCGGGAGACCTATCAGAGCGCCTATTGTGGGCTGTGTCACGCTTTGGGGGAGCGCCATGGCTGGTTGGCCAGGCTTACCTTGCAGTATGACTTTACTTTTCTGGCCATTGTGCTGACAGCTGGGGACGCAAAAGACGAATCCGTGTGCCGTCGCTGTCCGATTCACCCGTTTCGCAGGTGCCGTCCCTGTCTTCAGGGAAGGCAAGTTGCTGTTGCCGCAGATCAAAGCATGATTCTGACGTGGCACAAACTGTCGGACGACGTAGCGGACCACGGGATGATAACAGGACTGCCGTTTCGCTTGGTTCGCTGGGTATTTGGCCGGGCATACCGCAGGGCGGCGCAGGAGCAGCCAGAGTTTGACCAGCGGGTGAGAAAAGAGCTTGCTCGCTTGAGGCAGCTGGAAAATGAGGGAACGGATCAGCTTGACCGGGTAGCAGACACCTTTGCGGCCATTTTATCTTCCTGCTCCATGGCCTACCCGGAGGGCAGCGCCATAAGGCGTACGTTGGAGATGCTGCTATATCATCTGGGTCGGTGGATTTATCTGATGGATGCCTGGGACGATTTAGAGGAGGACCAAAGGGCTGGCCGGTATAATCCGCTGGACGCTCGTTTTCACGGGCAGGCAAGGGAGAAGCGGGACTATTTGGAAACCACCGCCACCCATTCTGTCAGATTGGCAGGGGCCGCCGCCAATCTGATGGAACTGGGAAGGTGGACGACGATTGTGGAAAATATACTATATCTTGGCCTGCCTACTGTGCAGAGCGCAGTATTGGACGGCCGCTGGAAAGAAATGAGACAGACAAGGAGAAAGCCACATGAGAGATCCATATGAGGTGCTGGGCGTTAGCACTGATGCCAGTGATGACGAAATTAAGAGAGCTTATCGTGATTTGGCCCGGAAATACCACCCGGACAATTATCAGAACAATCCTCTGGCCGATCTGGCAGAGGAGAAGATGAAGGAGATCAACGAGGCCTACGATGCGATTACCAGAGGACGCGCCGGCGGCTCTGGGGGCGGCTATGCCCAGAGCGGCTATGGCTACGGCGGCGCGGCATATCAGCAGCGGCAGAGCTCCGGTGGGGCTGCGCAGTTTTCACAGGTGCGGCAATATATTAATAACAACGATTTAGATGTGGCAGAACAGATTTTGCAGGGAGCCCCTAAAAATGGCGAGTGGTATTTTTTGATGGGGAGTATTGCCTACCGCCGGGGATGGATTGATGAAGCCCGGCAGAATTATCAGCTTGCTGTACAGATGGATCCTGGAAACATGGAGTATCGCCAGGCGCTGAACATGATGCAGCGGGGAGGATATGGGTATCAGCCGGATATGGTTGGTGCGGGCTGTGACGGACTGGATTGCTGCACGGCAATGATGTGCATGAATTGTATGTGTGGAGGCTGTCGCTGAGATGAGAAGAAAAAGCGCGGCGGTTAAGGTGGCCTATCCGGCGGTTCTCAGTGCGCTGGCCCTGGTGCTGGTGTATATCAGCGCTGTGGTGCCCACTGGGAACTGGGGCGTCGTGGCTCTGGCAGGGCTGCTCCCGGCAGCAGCGGTGGTATCTGTGGGATTAAAGGCTGGATTCATGTGCTGGGCGGCAGTGGTGATTATAGCATTTCTGCTGGTGCCGGATAAATTTTGTGTGCTGCTGTTTGGGGTGCTTTTTGGGCTGTATCCTATGGTGAAGTCTCTTGTGGAGAGGCTGCGCGAAAAACCGCTGGAATATTTGTTGAAGCTGGCGTTTTTTAATGCAGCCTTCACAGTGATATGCCTGATAATGTTTGCTGCTGTAACAGCATCGCTCCCGCCTGCGCTCAGTGGCTCTCTATGGGTGCTGTATCTGGCGGCAAATGTGGTGTTCTTACTGTATGACTATGGATTTAGCCGGTTGATCGCGGTATATATATCCCGGGTTCAGCGGGCAGTTCATTGAAAATGGAGGCACGGATATGGTAAAAAGCATGACTGGCTATGGCCGGGGAGAGCTGTCCTTTGAGGGGCTTCAGGTTACAGTTGAGCTCAGGGCAGTGAACAACCGCTATTTGGATTGCACGGTGAAAATGCCTCGGGCGTATATCTTTGCTGAGGATGCCATGAAGACCAAGGTGCAGGCTGGCGTAAGCCGGGGAAAGGTGGACGTATTTGTCACCATTACCCGGTCGGGCGGGGATGATATGGTAGTCACCGTGAATGAGGAGCTGGCCAAGAGCTATGTGGACGCACTGCAAGCCCTTTGCGAGCTGGGCCGTGGCAGGGTGAAGCGGGAGTACCGCGCCACCGACTTGGCCCGTTTTCCAGATGTGCTCACGGTGGAGAAGCGGGCGGAGGATCTGGAGCAGGTGAAGGAACGGCTGCTTACGGTGTTGGACCTGGCGATTGAGGATTTTAACGCCATGCGGGCTACGGAAGGTGCGCGGTTGGCGGCGGATATTCTGGACCGGGCAAACCGCATTGAGGAGATGTTGGGCCGGGTAGAGGTTCGTTCGCCTCAGACAGTGGCAGACTACCGGGCAAGACTGGCGGCAAAAATGCAGGAAATTCTGCAAAACGTTCAGATTGACGAGGGGCGGTTGCTGACGGAGGCGGCGATTTTCGCCGATAAAGTGGCGGTGGATGAGGAAACGGTGCGGCTGCACAGCCATTTGGGGCAGCTTCGGGAGCTGTTGGCTGCCGGCGGTGCGGTGGGGCGCAAGCTGGACTTTCTGATTCAAGAATTTAATCGGGAGACAAATACCATAGGCTCCAAATGCAGCGACCTGGAAATTACCCGTTATGTGGTGGATATGAAAGCAGAGATTGAAAAAATTCGGGAACAGGTCCAGAATTTGGAGTGAACCGCGATGAAGCTGATCAATATTGGTTTTGGCAGCGTGGTGTCAGCCCAGCGGGTAATCGCTGTTGTCAGCCCGGATTCCGCGCCTATCAAGCGCTTGGGGCAGGAGGCGCGGGAGCGGGGAATGCTCATCGACGCCAGCTTCGGCCGCAAAACCCGCTCGGTTTTGGTGATGGACAGCGACCATGTGATTTGGTCATCGCTGGGCGTTCAGCAGTTGGCGGCCCAATTGGGCGATGGAGCGGGAGAGGAGCAAGAGATGGAGGAGGATGAGCTGTGAGAACGTTGGCAGGTCAAAGAAAGGGGGAGCTGATTGTGCTCTCCGGTCCCTCTGGCGTGGGCAAGAGCACGGTGATATCCGAGCTTTTGAGCAGCCGGCGCGATATTCATTTTTCCGTGTCCTTTACCACCCGGCAGCCCCGAACAGGTGAGGCGGACGGCGTGAACTATAATTTTGTTTCTCGGCAGGAGTTTGAGCGAATGATTGCCGATGACGAATTGCTGGAGTATGCCGAATATGTGGGGAATTATTATGGCACCTCCCTAAAAGTCATTCGCGAACAGCTGGAGCGCGGAGTGGACGTATTGTTGGATATTGAGGTACAGGGGGCGGCAAAGGTAAAGGAGCGTTGCCCGGAGGCGGTGCTGATTTTTTTGGTCCCGCCTTCGATTGAGGAGTTGTCCCGCCGGCTTCACCGGCGAAATACCGATGAGGAGGAGACAATCCAGCGCCGTCTGGAAAAGGCACGGGAGGAGTGCAGGGAAAGCGTGCACTACGATTATCTGGTGGTCAATGATACGGTTGTGTCTGCCGCTGGAGAAATCCTGTCTATCCTTCAGGCGGAGCAGTGCCGCACATCAAAGATGCTCTTTATGATACAGAGCATCGTAGGAAACGCGTGTTAGAATAATGCCATTTCAGGCGTATAGGAGGAGACATCATGTTACTTTATCCCGCGATTAAAGATTTGCTTAATGAGGTGCCCAGCCGGTATATGCTGGTGAATATGGTTGCAAGCCGGGCCAGGAAACTGTCCAGCGAGGCTGAGATTTCCGGAGAGCCGCTGGAGGAGAAGGCGGTTTCCCTGGCGATCCATGAGGTAGCCAGCGGAGCGCTTCAGATTGAGGAGATGGATGAGGAATAAGTCAGACGGGCAAGCGGGAACCCCGCTTGCCCTTTGGACTTAAACGAATAAGAGTTGAGGTGACGTATGCCGTGGCAAGCATTGCAAAAATTGCCGTATCGGCAGCCACCTACGCCATTGACCGGCCCTATGATTATCGGATTCCCTCAAAGTTAGAGGGGGTTGTGCGCCCTGGAATGCGGGCGGCGGTTCCCTTTGGCGTGGGAAACAGAGTATGTGACGGAATCGTGCTGGCTTTGGGACAACGGGAAGATAGTGCTAAGCTGAAGGATATGATTGCGCTCTTGGATGAGGAGCCGATGCTGGGAGCGGCATTTATTCAGCTGGCCCTATGGATGAGGGAGCAGTATTTCTGTACGGTATATGATGCTATGCGGGTTATGCTTCCCGCAGGGTTGTGGTTTTCCTTAAAGGACTGCTGGCGTATCGCACCTGAGGTGGACCAAGAGGCGGCCTATAAGGCTGCTGGCAGTGACCTTTTGGCCCAGAAATTAGTTGAGATGCTGTTTGCCAATCACGGTTGGGCTGAGCTGGGAAAAATTCGCATGGCGTTTGGAACCGCTGACCCGGGACCTGCTCTGCGAATGTTAGCGCAAAAGGGAGTTATCGTTCAGGAGGCCAGCGCCGCGCGGGGTGTCAATGATAAATCGCAGCAGATAGCTGTGTTGGTCATGGACCCAGGCGAGGCGATGGCTGCGCTGGCGTCAAAGCGGAAACGCGCTCCACTTCAGTATGCTGTAGGGGAAGCCTTGTGCGCTATGGGAGAGGTCTCAGCCAAGGAGCTGTGCTATTTTACCGGCGCTTCAATGAGCACGCTTAAATCACTGGAGCGGCAAGGAATCTTAGCTTTATCCAAACAGGAGGTATATCGCAGACCCAGTTTGCCAGAAGTGGAGCAGGCTGAGGTTGTGACAGTGACTCTCAATGCAGAGCAGCAGATGGCCTATGAGAGTCTGCTGGAATTAACAAAGGCTGGGAATGGCGCCGCAGCTTTGCTGTATGGAGTCACAGGAAGCGGAAAAACACAGATATATTTGAAGCTGATTCAAGCCCTATTGGAAAAGGGCAAAACGGCATTGGTGATGGTACCGGAGATTGCCTTAACACCCCAGCTCATGAGGATATTTTCCGCTCATTTCGGGCATGAAGTGGCGATATTGCACAGCTCGCTGTCATCCGGAGAGCGCTGCGATGAATGGAAGCGGATTTGCCGGGGAGAGGCCAAGGTGGTTGTGGGAACTCGTTCGGCAGTTTTTGCGCCTCTGCCTGACCTGGGTATCATTATTATAGATGAGGAGCAGGAACCGTCCTACAAGTCAGGACAGAATCCGCGGTATCACGCACGGGAGGTGGCCCGTTACCGATGCTATAAAGCAGGTGCGCTGCTGCTGCTGGGCTCGGCGACGCCATCTGTTCACACGATGTATCATGCACGTCGGGGAGAATACAGCCTCGTTTCACTTCGCCGCCGCTTTAACGAGCAGGGACTGCCCCAAGTGACGGTTGTGGATATGAGGGAGGAGCTTCGCCGGGGAAATGGCGGCTGCATCAGCGCTGAGTTGGCTCAGCGCCTGTGGCAGACTGTGGAACGTGGAGAGCAGGCGATTTTGTTTCTCAACCGTCGAGGGGCTCACCGTATGGTGAGCTGCGGGGAGTGCGGCGAAGCGCCTACCTGCCCCCGGTGCTCAGTGCACCTAACCTACCACTCTGCAAATCGAAGGCTCATGTGTCACTACTGTGGCTTCTCTCAACCACTACCCGAACGCTGCCCGGTATGCGGTGGCTTATTGAACTTTGTGGGGGCAGGAACACAGAAGGTGGAGGAGGAGCTTCAGGGACTGATGCCTGGAGTGAGCGTGCTTCGAATGGATGCGGATACAATTTCCGCTACGCACAGCCACGAGAAGCTGCTTAAACAATTTCAAAAGGAGAAAATTCCAATTCTATTGGGCACTCAAATGGTGGCAAAGGGGTTGGATTTTGAAAATGTGACCTTGGTAGGAGCGATATCGGCGGACCAAACCCTTTACACAGGAGATATTTATGCCGGTGAGCGAACGTTTTCCCTGCTGGCGCAGGTAGCCGGACGGGCGGGACGGGGGAATAAAGTCGGACAGGCAATCATTCAAACCCTGACGCCAGATCATGAGGTCATTCAATGTGCCGCACGGCAAGACTATGATTCATTTTACCGTCAGGAGATTATGCTCAGGGAGATACGGGATTTACCGCCCTGTAATGATATGTTTGTGTTTTGCGCATCTGGGTTGGAGGAGACGGCAGTATTGCAGGCTTGCTTGTGTTTACGAGAGAACGTCACTATGGCCATGAGTCAGGGAATTTATGCGGGCGTTCCGTATCGTCTTTTGGGCCCGGCGGCTGCTCCAGTGGCCAAGGTAAATGATCGTTATCGCTATCGTCTGATTCTAAATGCTAAAAATACTAAAAATATGCGACAGCTGACAGCGCACCTGCTCCGTCAGGCTCAAACAGATAAAAAAAACCGTGGGGTGGCTCTTTTTGCGGATGTAAACCCCGTCGAGTAATAAGGAGGAGCATATCAATGGCATTAAGAAAAATTTTGACGCAGGGAGATTCCGCATTGGAAAAAGTGTGCCGTCCGGTAGAAAAATTTGACCGAAAGCTGCATTGGCTTTTGGACGATATGAAAGAGACGCTGGAGGCGTCAGGCGGCGTTGGTTTGGCAGCGCCCCAAGTGGGAATTCTGCGTCGAGTAGTGATTGTGGTGGATGAGCAGGATCAGATGATTGAACTGGTCAACCCAGTCATTATTCACCAAGAGGGGGAGCAGGATGGCATGGAGGGATGCCTCAGCGTACCTGGAATGTACGGGAAAGTGGTCCGGCCCAACTTTGTGACGGTGCGAGCGCAGGATCGGAATGGGAACACCTTCGAGGTGTCCGGTGAGGAGATGGTGGCTCGGTGCTTCTGCCATGAGACGGAACATTTGGATGGACACCTGTTTGTAGAGCATACAGACAGGCTGTATACTTTAGAGGAGCTGGAAGATATGGAGGAATTTTCATGAGGATTGTCTTTATGGGAACGCCGGACTTTGCGGTTCCGTCTCTGAAAGCCTTGGTGGCGGAGGGGCATGAAATTTGCGGCGTATTTACCCAGCCAGACAAGCCGAAAAACCGTGGAATGAAGCTTCAAGCTTCTCCAGTAAAGGAATACTGCTTGTCAATGGGGCTTCGGGTGTTTCAGCCTGCAAAGATGCGGGACAGAGAGGCCTTGGGCATACTGAAGGAACTGGAGCCGGAGTTAATTGCGGTTGCGGCCTATGGAAAGCTCTTGCCGCCAGAGGTTTTGGAGCTGCCGAAATTAGGGTGCGTCAATGTGCACTCCTCGCTGCTGCCAAAATACCGCGGGGCTGCGCCGATTAACTGGGCAATTCTCAACGGCGAGGATAAAACTGGCGTCACCATCATGTATATGGCGGAAGGACTGGACACCGGAGACATTCTGGCACAGAGGTCAACCCCCATTGACATCAACGAAAATGCAGCAGAGCTTTTTGGGCGCTTGGCGGATTTAGGCGCTGAGCTTTTGGTTGAGGTAGTGGATCAGCTTGGCCAGGGCACGGCCGCCGCCGTGCCGCAGGATGACGATCTGTCTTGCTATGCGCCCATGCTGTCCAAAGAACTGTCTCCGATGGACTGGCGAAAAACAGCGCGGCAGCTTCACGATCAAGTGCGTGGATTGTATCCCTGGCCAGCTGCTACGGCGGTGTTGGACACAGTGCGGTGCAAAATTGTGCGCACAAACCTTCCAGGAGGGCACAGCGGGCAGGCGCCGGGTAGCGTGCTACAGGCGGACAAGCGGGGGCTGTGTATCAGCTGTGGAGATGGACAGGTTCTGGAAATTTTGGAGCTGCAGCCGGACGGCAAAAAGGTAATGACTGCATCGGCTTTTTTAATGGGCCATCCGATTCAGGTCGGTGTAATGCTTGAAAATTAGGAGGGAAGCTCATGGGTTCGGCCAGAGAGGCTGCAATGTTGACCCTGACCGCCTGTGAGCGGCAGGGCGCATGGTCAGACGGATATTTGAAGAAAGTGCTGCGAGAGCAGAAGCTGGACCGGCGGGAAGCGGCGTTAGCCGCCCACCTAAGTTACGGGGTGCTTCAGAATAAGCTGTTACTGGACTGGCATCTGGAGGCATTTAGTAAAAGTCCGCTGGATAAGCTGGATGTGAGGGTGCTGTGTAATCTTCGGGTGGCGCTCTATCAACTTCTATTCTTGGATAAGATACCGTGTAGCGCTGCTGTCAATGAAGCGGTTGAGCTGACAAAAAAGCATTGTCGAAATCCCAGAGCAGCTGGGATGGTCAATGGAATTCTGCGGTCTGTACTTCGGCAGGAAAAGCTTTCAGCGCCCGATTTTCCAGACAAGGAAAAAAGCTTGTCAATCAAGTACAGCCATCCGGCTTGGCTGGTTGGGAGGTTTGTTGCAGAGTTGGGGCCGGACGGTGCGGAGGCGCTTTTGGCAGCCAACAATGAGCAGCCGCCCACTACGGCCCAAGTCAATACGTTACACACAAATTTCGCAGAGCTGCGGGTGGAATTGCAGCAAGCTGGTGTGACAGCGCGACCGCATCCCTGGTTGACAGACTGTCTTCTGCTCAGCGGAACGGGAAATTTGGAGCGGCTACCCGCATTTCAACAGGGCAAGTTCTATATTCAGGATGCGGCTGCCAGGTTGGCGGTGCGTGTAGCAAATATAGCGCCAGGGAGCAGGGTTCTGGACTGCTGTGCCGCTCCTGGCGGAAAATCTTTTGCCGCGGCCATAGATATGAAAAATCAGGGACAAATTATCTCCTGCGATATCCATCCTCATAAAATTAGGTTGATGGAGGCGGGACGAAACCGTCTGGGACTGTCCATAATAGAGCCTCAACTCCAAGATGCAACTGAATGTCAAACGGAATGGCTGGAGAGGTTTGACGTGGTACTTGTGGATGTGCCGTGTTCCGGCCTGGGCATTATTCGAAAAAAGCCTGATATCCGCTATAAGCATGAGGCGGCTATAGATGGATTGCCCAGGATTCAACAGACGATTTTGGATAATTGCTCGCAGTATGTGCGGAGAGGCGGGGTATTGGTCTACTCCACCTGTACTCTGCTGCGGCAGGAAAACGAAGGGGTTGTGGAAGCATTTTTAAAGACACATCCTCAGTTTTGCATAGAATCCTTTGACCTTCCTGAAATTGGATTGCAGCCAGGCCGGATGACTTTCTGGCCCCACGTTCATGGCACAGACGGCTTTTTTATCGCCAAGCTGCGCAGAGAGGGAGGGGCCGTATGATTGATTTGAAATCAATGGCGCCGGAAGAATTGACAGCCTATTTGAAGGAATTGAATCAGCCCGCTTTTCGAGGCTTGCAGGCATTTCGATGGCTTCATCAGGGAGTGGAGTCCTTTGAGGAGATGAGCAATCTGCCCAAAGCGTTGCGAGAGCAGCTGAGCCAGACGTGCAGGCTTACTGTTCCTGTGGTGGAGCGCAAGCAGACCTCCCAAATTGACGGAACCATAAAATACCTGTGGCGGCTTTGGGACGGAAATTGTATAGAGACGGTATTGATGCGCTACAAGCATGGGAATACTGTGTGCGTGTCCAGTCAGGTGGGCTGCAATATGGGTTGCGTCTTTTGCGCCTCTGCTTTGGGTGGCAAGATTCGAAACTTGACACCCGCTGAAATACTGGACCAAGTGATATTTACCCAAAAGGACAGCGGAGAAAAAATATCCAATATTGTTATGATGGGAATTGGAGAACCGCTGGATAATTTTGAGAACGTTCTGCAATTTCTTGCGCTGGTCAATCATCCAGATGGTATGAACATCGGGATGCGGCATATCTCACTGTCTACCTGTGGGTTGATAAAGAAAATTGACAAACTGGCTACGCTTGGGTTACAATTAACGTTAAGCGTATCCCTTCATGCGCCAGATGATGAAACCCGTTCCCAGCTGATGCCGGTCAACCGGGGGGTGGGTGTGGGTCCGCTGATGGAGGCCTGCCGCCATTACTTTGAGGTTACCGGCAGACGGATTTCTTATGAATATGCGATGATTGACGGTGTGAACGACACAGATGCCCAGGCAGACCGGTTGGCTGAACTCCTGTATGGACAGGGAGGGCACGTGAATTTGATTACCCTGAACAACGTGGCAGAATCGCCGCTGAAGCCGAGCCGTCGGATAAGGCAGTTTCAGCAGCGGCTGGAGAGTCGGGGCGTCACCGTTACCGTACGGCGGAAGCTGGGGAGTGATATTGATGCCTCATGCGGCCAACTGAGACGGAAGCATATTCAACAGCAATAACCCAATTCCCGGAAGGAGGAACCTTCATGAAGCTTTTTGGAGTGACGGATGTGGGCTGCCACAGAAAAGACAATCAAGACAGCTTTGTTCTTCGTCAGTTGGATGACTATACCGCCATGTTGGTGGTTTGCGATGGCATGGGGGGGTACCAGGCCGGAAACGTCGCCAGTTCAGCGGCAGTGGAGGCATTTGCTACCGCAGTGGAGGAAGAATTTAAGAATGGCGCTCATGATGATCCAGAATGGTGGGAGGAGCTGTTGCTCCATGCGTGCGAAAGAGCTAACCAGCAGGTGTTTGACTTGGCGCAGAACCATATAGATTATCAGGGGATGGGTACTACCTTGGTGGCGGCTTTGGCATTGCCTGGGGAATCCTATGTGGTAAATGTGGGAGACAGCCGCTGCTATCTCATTGAAAACGGGATGATTCAGCAGGTAACTGTGGACCATTCGCTGGTTCAGCTTTTGGTGGACCGGGGCGAAATCACTGCGGAGGAGGCCAGGGTACATCCAAAGAAAAACCTGATTACTAGGGCGTTAGGAGTAGAACGCAAGGTAGACTGTGATTTGCTTCGGGTGGAGACCGGGTCAGGCAGCCTTCTGCTGCTGTGTAGCGATGGACTGAGCAATATGCTGTCGGACCGTGTGCTGCTTCAAAAGGCATTAGAGGAGACAGATGTGGAGCAGCTTGGCCAAAGTCTGCTTAAAATGACATTGGAATTGGGTGCGCCAGACAACGTAACTGTTGTGTTGGCACAGCTGTAAATGAGGAGGACTTTACCATGGATCAATACATAGGTAAAATGCTCGACAACCGCTATGAAATTCTGGAGTGCATTGGCACGGGGGGTATGGCAGTAGTATATAAGGCCCGATGCCATCGACTGAATCGCTTAGTGGCGGTCAAGATTTTGAAGCCTGAATTGGCCAGCGACGCGGATTTCCGCCGCCGTTTTCATGACGAGTCCCAAGCTGTAGCGATGTTGTCCAATGCCAATATTGTTTCAGTTTATGACGTAAGCCATTCAGACGGCTTGGACTATATTGTCATGGAACTGGTGGATGGCATGACGTTGAAGCAGTATATGCAAAAACGGGGAACGCCGCTGAACTGGCGTGAGGCCCTCCACTTTATCACTCAGATTGTTCGGGCGTTGAGCCACGCTCACAGCCGTGGGATTATCCATCGGGACATCAAGCCTCACAACATTATGGTTCTTCGGGATGGCAGCGTGAAGGTGACCGATTTTGGAATTGCTCAACTGGCCAGCTCCACCCAGAATACTCTGACGCAGGAGGCTATCGGGTCTGTCCACTATATTTCTCCGGAACAGGCGAAGGGCAGCCATGTGGACTGCCGCACTGATATCTATTCTGCCGGCGTAGTGCTGTATGAGATGTTGACGGGGCGGTTGCCGTTTGAGGGAGACACGCCGGTATTCGTGGCGATTCAGCACATTAATTCCATTCCCGTCCCGCCCAGAAGCTTGAATCCGGAGATTCCAAAGGCGTTGGAGGACATCACAATGAAGGCTATGGCCCCGGATTTAGCGCAGCGGTATGGATCGGCCGATGAGATGCTGGAGGACCTGAAGGAATTTCGTAAAAATCCTAATATGGAAGTCTCGCAGCCCAATGAGACAGATGAACCGACAATGATTGTGCCGGCAATTCATTCTATAAGCCAAGCTGAACGGCCGCACAGAACAAGGGAGCAGGCGCCGTCAGATCGCCGTGAGCGGCGCCGAGGGGAGCCGGAGGACGATTATGACGATGAGCCGCCGCGGCGAGGGGGAGGAGTTTTGCCCGGGCTGATTGCAATTCTCGTGATTCTGTTGTTTATCTGTGGAATGGTCTATTTTCTGTATAATTTCCTGTTGAAAGGGATGTTCAGCGAGGTACAGGAGTATTCCGTTCCCTCATTGTTGGGGAAGACGCTGGAAGAAATAGAAAATGATAAGTCAATATTGGGAGACTTCACGCTGGAAAATGGTGGAACCGTCTACAATGCCGAATATCCCGAGGGACAGATCTGTGCACAGACGCCGGATGCCAATACCAAGGTCCGGGAGGGCGAGAAGACGATCACTGTGAATATCAGCGGTGGCGAGGATAAGATGTATATGCCGCGTGTGGAAGGCTGGGATGCCCGACAGGCTCTGCAAAAGCTGCAAAATGAGATGGGCTTGAAGGTGATACAGGAATATGCTCCCTCCGATGATATCACCAAGGGATATATTATTTCGTATACTCCGTTTGAGGGCACCCTGGTGGGGAAAGGATACCAGGAGGAAGTGACCATCGTCATCAGCAGCGGGCCGGAGAGTGTGCCTGTCATGGTACCTCGGTTCATCAATGTGAACTTTGACCAGGTTCAGAGTCAGCTGGACAGCCTGGGGCTGAAAATGGGTAAGGTGGAGCGGTATCACAACGACGAGTACGCCGAGGGGCGGGTCTTTTGGCAGAGCGTCAATGAACGCACGGAGGTAGAGCAGGGGACGACCATTGACTTCTGGGTCAGCCTTGGTCCGGAGGAGCCGCCGGAGCCCACACCCTCCGATGAGCCGGTGGTGACGGATCCTCCGCTGCAAAGTGAGGACCCATCTGTAGTGGCCACGCAGGACGTTTCGGTGCCCACCAGTACACAGACGATTTCTGTGGATTTGAGCAGATATGTGGGTTCGGTGAATGTTCGCATCGTGGTGGGAGACGTAACCCTGTATGATGGGGCGGTCGAGGCATCCACCGGGGTGTTAAGCCGGCAGATTAACGCATCCGGCCTACAGATGGTGTATATTTATATCAATGAGATTTTAGAGCGCAGTTACCCGCTGCAATTCTGACGGTATGACAGGACAGATTATCAAAGCGCTTAGCGGGTTTTATTACGTGGAGGTTGGTGGAGAGCAGCCCATACCATGTCGTGGACGTGGAAAGCTGCGCCACCAACGGCAGGTTCCCTTAGTGGGAGACCGGGTGGAAATCAGCTGCTCAGAGGATGGCGCGGGTATGGTGGATGCCATTTTGCCGCGAAAAAACCAGTTTTGTCGGCCCACAGTGGCAAATATAGATTTAATCGTGATTGTAGCATCGGGTGCAGTGCCGGTGACCGACCCATTTCTAATTGACCGCATGGCGGCGATGGCAGAATGGAAAGGCTGCGACGTATTGATTTGCTTTAACAAATGCGATTTGGATCGTGCCGAGGAACTGGTGGAGCTCTATCGTGGTGCGGGTTTTCATACGATCCAGGTCAGTGCAGAAACCGGGGACGGAGTGGAGGAGCTCGCCAAGGAACTATATGGAAAGGTGTCTGCCTTTACAGGAAACTCCGGCGTGGGAAAATCCAGTATCCTGAACGCCTTGCACCCGAGCTTTGGGCTTCCGGTGGGCGAGGTCAGCGCAAAGCTGGGGCGCGGCCGGCACACAACTCGCCATGTGGAGTTGTTTCCAGTGGGAGGGGGACTGGTGGCCGATACGCCAGGTTTTTCAGCCTTTGACGTGGAGCAAATGGAGGCTATTCCCAAGGAGGAGTTGGCCAGCGCATTTCGCGAGTTCCAGCCCTATTTAGAGCAGTGTCGTTTTCAGGGTTGTGCCCACGTGAAAGAGCAGGGGTGCGCCGTGCGAAGGGCTTTGGCGGAGGGAGGAATTTCCGCCAGCCGGTACAAAAGTTATGTTCGCCTGTATGAGCAGGCCAGAGAAATTCCCACTTGGGAGCTTACGAAAAAATGAGTGGAACCAGACAGCCCCCCTTTTCATATGCTGGGTATAGATTCCAGCGGTGAGAAAGGGGGCTGTTTTCATGCGAGTCGTGGTAGTGAAGTTTCCGAAGGCACTGTGCGGCCTGATGCGCAAAATCTTCCATATGGACTGAATACAATGGACATATCCGGATGTTCTTCCTCATATAGTGGTCACAGAATATGTGCAAGGAGAGGAAGCCTATGGACATGGAGCTACAGCGCATTACGATGGAGGGATACCGGCTGGTCAGTCATGGGATGTTTTCCCAGGAGGAAACCCTCGAAAGCATCGTGCCGGATGCCTGCCCGGATATTTCCCGCATCGTGTCAGCGGTTGGTAAGGTTTTTTTGAAGGATAAAGAGCTGGGAGAGGGTTCTCTCAGGCTGTCAGGCGCCGCGCGGGTTACTGTTCTCTACATACCGGAGGGGGAAATCGCACCCAGGTCATTAGAGGTGACGCTGCCGTTTCAATGCATCCGGGACGATCCCCAATTTCACAGCGGGTGCCCTGTGCAGGCAATTGTTCATGTGTCGTCAGCAGATGCGCGAACGATGAACCCACGAAAGATGCTGGTGCGGGTAAACCTTGCAGTTTGGGCGGCAGTCTATCAGCAGGAGCACTGTGAGTTAAGCCAGGATGTGACTGGCGGAGAGGGAGATGGGCTGGAGAAGCTGTTCAGCCCATGCAAATGCTGTCTTATTTCTGATGTGGCGGAAAAAGTATTCACCTTTTCGGATGTCCTGCGCCCTCCCGCTTCTAAGCCTGAAATTGAGGAACTGCTATTCTATCGGGCCGAGTTAGGATCCATAGATGCAAAATTTATTGGGAAAAAGCTGGTGCTCAAAGGGGATATTCAGTTAATTACTGTTTACCGAAGCGGGGAGAGCCTGACGCAAGTTCGGTTTGAACTGCCGTATTCCCAAATCCTGGACCTGGGGTTAGCTTCTGATGAGGCGGAGCCGGAGGCGGCTATTACCCTAAAAAGCGTGGACTGCCGTATTCGGGATGGCGAGTTGGAGGTTACATTGGAGGTACTGGCTCAAACGGCGCTGTGGGTGAGACAGTCCGTGACGGTAATCAGCGATGCGTATTGCGTCAAGCGACCTTTTGACGTAGAGCGTACGCCGGTGCGTCTGTGTACAATGGCGGAGCGGTTCAGCCGTAGAGAGTCGGCTCGAAAGCTGTGTGAATCAGGTATTCCAGCAAAACAGGTGTTGGATTGCGCCGTGTCGCTTGTGTCAATGACAAGCACATCAATGACGGGAAGTGTGGAGTTTACCGCACAGGCTACGGCATCTGTTTTGTATCTCAGCGAGGACGATGCGTTGTGCAGCGTTGAAGTGGATATTCCGGCGGTCTGCCGGGCGGATTTACCTGAGGGCTGCTCCTGTACCTGCAACTGCCGTCCTGTGGGCGAAGCCACTGCGGTCCCTGTTACAGGCGGATTAGAGGTCCGTTTTGATGCAGAATTTACCTGGACTACGATTTGTGAGGAGCAGGTCAGTTGTGTCACCGACCTAAAGCCCAGCGCAGTTCATGAGGCCGGAGTGCGGCCCTCAGTGGTGATCCGACGGCTGGAGCAGGGAGAGGCGCTGTGGGATGTGGCAAAAGCCTGCAGTTCCACAGTCAAAGATATCTGCAGTGCCAATAATCTGCCCTCTGAGGAGGTTTCACCAGGGGGATTGCTGCTGATTCCGACGCGAAGATGCTAAGGCGATGCCAGAATAAAATGGGGCGGCGTGGACAAAATTCACGCCGCCTTTGTCATATTCTTCGGCCGAGCCCCATACATATAAAACGAGTATGCGGTGAGGAGGGTTCAGCATTGGAAAACAAACTCTATGAGGACATTGCCCAGCGCACCCAGGGCGATATCTATATTGGCGTGGTGGGTCCGGTCCGTACGGGAAAATCCACTTTTATCAAACGGTTTATGGAGACTATGGTGCTGCCTAAGATTGAGAACAGCTATATCCGGGACAGGGCGCGGGATGAACTGCCCCAGAGCGGTTCGGGCCGGGTGGTGATGACCGCTGAGCCAAAGTTTGTTCCGGAGGACGCGGTGGAGATGGCCATGGAGGACGGCGGCGTATTTTCCGTCCGGCTCATTGACTGCGTGGGCTATATGGTGCCCAGCGCACTGGGCCAGATGGACGGGGAACAGCCCAGAATGGTGACCACTCCTTGGTTTGACCATGAGATTCCCATGACCCAGGCGGCGGAGTTCGGCACGCAGAAGGTGATTACCGATCACTCCACCATTGGCATTGTGGTGACTACCGACGGTTCTGTCACCGACATCCCCCGGGAGGACTATCTGGAGGCGGAGGAGCGGGTGATTAGCGAGCTGAAGGGGTTGGGTAAACCCTTCATGGTGCTGCTCAATTCCGCCGAGCCTTACGGCGAACGGGCCCAGACTCTCCAGGCGGACATCGCGGAGCGGTATGATGTGACCTGTCTCTCCGCCAACTGCCTGACGCTGGACGAGGGTGCGGTGAGCGAAATCATTCGGGCGGTTCTCCACGAGTTCCCCATGAAGCAGATGGATTTGTTCCTCCCCCCATGGGTGGACGTTCTGCCCTTCGACCACCCTATCAAGAGCGGGCTGTATGCCATGATCCGGGAGGAGACCGCAACGCTCCAGCGCCTGCGGGACGCTGAGAGCGCGGTGTTGACCATGGGCGACCGGGAGGAGGTCAGCTCGGCGGTTCTCAACCGCATGGATATGGGCAGCGGGGTGGTCACCGCTACGCTGGACCTGCCCCGAGAGCTATTCTATTCCACCGTATCCGAACAGTGCGGGCTGGAAATCAAAGACGACGGAGACCTCATCGATCAACTCACCCAAATGGCCGCCATGAAGCGAAACTACGAAAAGGTGGAGGGCGCACTGGCCCAGGTGGAAGCCACCGGCTATGGCATTGTGATGCCGAACCCGGAGGAGATGACCCTGGAGGAGCCGGAAATCGTCAAGCAGGGGGGCCGGTATGGTGTGCGGCTCAAGGCGTCCGCACCCTCCATTCATATGATGCGAGCGGACATCAAGGCGGAGGTCTCGCCCATTATGGGCACTGAAAAGCAGTCCGAGGAGATGGTGGACTACCTACTGCGGCAATTCGAGGGGGACACGGGAAAGATTTGGGACTCCAATATTTTTGGCCGGTCTTTCCACGAACTGGTGGGTGAGGATTTGAACGGCAAGCTGAAGCGGATGCCGGAGGAGGCGCGGGAGAAGCTGCGGGAGACCCTCCAGCGCATCATCAACGAGGGGTCCGGGGGACTGATCTGTATTATTTTATAAAAGGGAAGCTTCCGTCCCGACGAGCTGGTTCTGCGCTGTGTGGATGACCACGAGGTGGAGCCTGAAGGCGAGTTTGAGGAGTTCTTTAACCGTGCGAAAGGACCCCGGAACAGTGTTCCGGGGTCCTTCCTTATATCGCAAAAGCCAGGGTTTTCAGTCCATCCCAATCCAGCACCGTGATGGTGCGGTAGCCCAGCGATACCAATCCCTGGGTGGACAGCTCGCCCAAAACCCGGCTGATAGTCACCCGAGACAGCCCGGCGGCCTGCCCAAGAGCCTCGTGGGTGCTGTGGATGATGCTGCCTGCGTCAGCGGGTTGGGACAGCAGACAGCGGGCGACACGTTGATTGGCCGGGAGGGAGGCTGCTCCCACGTGTCCGGATAGCGTTCGTACGGTTTGGGCCAGATGTTGAAGCATAGGCATGGCCAGCTCAGGGTGACGCTGAAATGCGGCGTCCAGCTGCTGACGGTCAACGGGGAGAATGAGGCATTCTTCCAAGGTCATGGCGGAGGTGACCCGGGGACAGCCGTCAAAAAAGGATGCCTCGCCCATCAGGTCGCCAGTTTGGTGCACAGTGAGCACCCGCTCCTCGCCAGAATCGGTGCTGATAAAGCTGCGCACGGAGCCGGCGGCCAGATAGTAGAAGCACTGTGGCTGGGTTCCCTGTAAATAGACCAACTGCCCGGCTCGATATTTGCGCGGACTTTGTCCTTCCGACAATAAATCCCACACTGCCATCATACTCACCTCTGCTCTAATTGTATCATAGTTTACATTGTTTTCAACAGAATTCTGTCATACTGAATCCACAAACTTCTGATGGGGAGGAATTATATATGGGGATGACTATGACCCAAAAAATTTTAGCGCGCTGCGCCGGGCTGGAGCGGGTAGAGGCGGGCCAACTCATTGAGGGAAAGCTGGATTTAGTATTGGGCAACGATATCACCACGCCGGTGGCGATTACGGAGTTTCAAAAAGCGGGACTTTCATCCGTATTTGACCGGGATCGAATCGCGATTGTGCTGGACCACTCCACCCCCTGTAAGGATATCAAATCGTCCCAGCTGTGCGCTGTATGCCGTGAGTTTGCCAAGGTGCACAATATTACCCATTTCTACGACGTGGGTCGGATGGGCATCGAACACGCGCTTCTGCCGGAACAGGGCCTTACCGCTCCCGGCGAGGTGATTATCGGCGCGGATTCCCATACCTGCACCTATGGCGCGCTGGGGGCTTTTTCCACAGGTGTGGGCTCTACCGATATGGCGGCTGGTATGGCCACCGGGCTGGCGTGGTTTAAGGTGCCCTCTGCCATTCGGGTAACGCTCACTGGCCGGTTGGGCCGGTATGTCAGCGGCAAAGACGTGATTTTGCATCTCATCGGCATGATTGGAGTGGATGGGGCGCTGTACCAGTCGTTGGAGTTTGTGGGGGAGGGGGTAGCGTCTTTAGAAATGGACGACCGCTTCACCATCTGCAACATGGCCATTGAAGCAGGGGCCAAAAACGGTATTTTCCCGGTGGATGGCAAAACCAAGGAATACTTGACCGGCCGGGTGGACCGCCCATGGCAGGCTGTCGAGGCCGACCCGGACGCGGAATATACACGGGAAATCACCATCGACCTGTCCGCATTGCGGCCCAAAGTGGCATTTCCCCACCTGCCCTCCAACACGAAAACGGTGGAGGAGGCGGCGGGAAAGCCCATTCAGCAGGTGGTGATCGGTTCGTGTACGAACGGGCGGCTGAAGGATTTGCGGGAAGCTGCCGAAATTCTTCGAGGTCACAAGGTGGCGGACGGGGTGCGGTGTATTGTCATCCCAGCCACCCAGCAGATTTACCTGGACGCTATGGCAGAGGGGCTGGTGGCCGACTTCATTCAGGCGGGGGCGGTGGTATCCACACCAACCTGCGGGCCCTGCCTGGGGGGACACATGGGGGTACTGAGCGACGGTGAGTGGGCAATTTCTACCACGAATCGAAATTTTGTGGGCCGGATGGGCCCTACCAGTTCTATGATCATTCTGGCAAGTCCTGCCGTGGCGGCGGCCAGTGCAGTTACTGGTATGGTTACTGACCCAGCCAGTCTTTGAGGGAGGAGAGCGATATGAAAATCTATAAATATGGCGACAATGTGGATACAGATGTAATTATCCCGGCCCGATACCTCAATGCCCCAGATGAAAGGTCTCTGGCGTCCCATTGTATGGAGGATGTTGATGAAAAATTTGCCTCTACTGTAGAGATGGGGGATATCATTGTGGGAGGAAACAATTTTGGTTGTGGTTCCTCCCGGGAGCACGCTCCCCTGGCGATCAAGGCCTGCGGAGTGAGGTGCGTCATTGCCAAGAGCTTTGCCCGTATCTTCTACCGCAATGCCATCAACATCGGGTTCCCCATTTTGGAATGTCCTGAAGCGGTGGACAGTATTTCTCCCGGAGACGCTGTGAGTGCGGATTTCGAGAGCGGCGTCATCGTCAATGAGACCACAGGGGTGAGGTTTCAGGCTGCGCCATTCCCGGAGTTTATCAACGGAATCATAGAGCATGGCGGACTGTTGAAATCCTTGAAAGCGAGAGGGGTGGCGAAATGAATTATAGAATTGCCTTGATCAAGGGCGATGGAATCGGCCCGGAGATTGTCAACGAGACAGTGAAGGTCATCGACAAGGTGGGGAAGAAGTTCGGTCACACCTTTGAATACGTGGATGTGCTGATGGGAGGCTGCGCCACAGACGCAGCGGGCAAGAGCTATCCTGACGGTACTGCGGAGCTGTGCAGAAGCTGCGACGCAGTTCTGCTGGGCGCAGTGGGCGGTCCCCAATGGGGGAGCGATAAACCCGCTGAACAGCGTCCTGAGACGGCACTATTAGCCATTCGTAAAGACTTAAAGCTTTACGCTAATTTGCGTCCGGCTGCGCTGCGTCCTGCGCTGATAAGTGCCTGCCCATTGAAGCGGGAGACAGCGGAAGAGGGGATTGATCTGCTCGTGGTACGGGAGCTCACCGGAGGTATTTATTTTGGCAAGCGGGACAAATACCAAACCGAGGACCGGGGCATAGAGGCCACTGATCTGATGGCCTATTCAGAGATGGAGATTGAACGCATCGGTCGCCGGGCCTTTGAGATGGCGCGGTTGCGTCGTAAAAAAGTGTCCAGTGTAGATAAGGCGAATGTGTTGGAGACATCCCGGCTGTGGCGGTCGGTAATGCACAGGCTGGCAGCGGAATACTCCGATGTGCAATATGAGGATGTTTTAGTGGATAACTGCGCCATGCAGTTGGTGCGGGACCCGGGGCAGTTCGACGTGGTGGTCACCGAAAATATGTTTGGGGATATTTTATCTGACGAGGCATCCATGATTACCGGTTCCATTGGGCTGCTGCCGTCTGCTTCCATGGGAAATGACGCTCCAGCGCTATATGAGCCAATCCATGGCTCTGCCCCAGACATTGCGGGACAGGATAAAGCCAATCCAATCGCTACCATCCTATCTGCCGCTATGATGTTCCGCTATTCCTTTAACCTGCCCGCTGAGGCAGACGCGATTGAAGCGGCGGTGGATAAAGCGCTGGCAGATGGCTGGCGGACGGCAGATATTGCCGAACCTGGGGAACATACGATTGGAACAATGAAAATGGGTGAGATTATCCAGGAAAACATATGACGCAGGAGGGCCGGAGCATTTTATGTTCCGGCCTTGGCTTGCCCTATCTTGCAATCAAGCACAGTTCATGATAAAATTATAGAAAAGTGCATATGAGGTGAGATATAATATTTTGCAGGTTTGGTTAGACGCCGCTTGAGCAGCTGCTTGCACTTTGAGATGGGAGCTTACCGGCGCTTTCAGAAACTGTCGGATCAGAAGCAAGGAGCTATCCCAGGATAAATATTGACAAGTTATGGTTATTTTGAATTGACAGCAGAAAAGGGGAGAGAACTTGTGATTTTGGCCATAGATATTGGAAACATCAGCACTACGATTGCGCTATTTAGTGAGAAGGGGACGCTTTCATTCCAGTCTGAATTGGGAACGGACTTAAAAATGACGGACGATCGTTGCGCCGTTGATCTTATGGGGGTGTTTCAACTCTATCAGGCGGAGCTTTCATCTATAAAGGGTTCTATCCTGTCAAGTGTTGTGCCGCCCATTACAGCTGCTTATGTGCGAACCCTTCGGCGGTTTATCGGCAAGCCTCCGATGGTGGTGGGGCCAGGGCTGAAAACAGGGCTGAACATCAAGGCAGAAATTCACAATCAGCTGGGCAGTGATATTGTTGCGTCTGCTGTTGCGACTGCCGCGCTCTATCCCACTCCTGCCATTGTAATCAATTCCCGCACTGCTGTTACCTTTTCTTACATGAGCTTAAATACTTTTGAGGGATGTGCCATTATGCCCGGTATGGATATTGCGCTGGAGGCACTTTCCAATTATGGGGCCCAGCTTCCTCAGATTTCTATGGCTCAGGTAAATACTCCGCTGGGCCGTAATACAGTAGATTCTATGCGGGCAGGGGTTTTGTATGGATACAGCGGTGCGTTTGACCGAGTGATTGAGTCGCTGGAGGCAGCGGCGGGGGCGCCGGCGCACACCGTTGTGGCCACTGGAAGCCAAACGCCGGAATTTTATCAGCATTGTCGCCGCGAGATTCAATATGATCACGACCTGTTGGTGAAAGGGCTGTACCTGCTCTATCAAAAGAATACTCGCCACTAAAAAATATCCCCGTCTGTTGGACAGATGGGGATGTTTTTGATACCATTTGCAATTATCAGCTATTAAAAGTGCAAAAATTCAGCTATATATTAAAATGTGCTTGCGTTTTTGCAAGATAAAGAATATAATATGGCAAAACGATGGTTTGGAGGGATCGTTGTGAAGAAGCTTGCTCAAATCGCGTCCGCTGTGCAGGTATCCAGCACAATGGCGATGGATGCGCTTGCCAAACAGATGAAGGCAGATGGAATCGATGTGATTGGCTTTGGTGCTGGGGAACCGGATTTTAATACACCGGATCACATTAAAGTGGCGGCGGATCAGGCCATTGCAGATAACATCACCAGATATACGCCGGCATCTGGTACAGCAGCATTAAAGGAAGCGGTCTGTAAACGTATGAGGGAGGATTGCGGCCTTGATTATGAACCATCACAGGTTGTTGTGTCCAGCGGTGCAAAGCATTGCGTTTATATTTCGTTGCGCACGTTGATTGACCCTGGGGACGAGGTGATCCTGCCCGCGCCATTTTGGGTCAGCTATTTAGAGTTGATTAAGATGGTAGGAGCTAATCCGGTGATTATAACCGCACAGGAGAGCGCCGGCTTTAAGATAACCGCAGAGCAGCTGTCGGCTGCCATTACACCAAAAACCAAGGCTTTGATACTAAACAATCCTGGAAACCCTACTGGTATGGTGTATCGTAGGGAGGAGTTGGAGTCTATCGCCAGAGTGTGCGTTGAGAAAGATATCTATGTGATTTCAGATGAAATCTATTATGGACTGCTATATGATGGGATGGAGTTTGCATCCTTTGCCTCCTTGGGAGATGAGGTGAAGGAGCGTACCATTTTGGTCAATGGGGTTTCCAAATCCTATGCCATGACCGGATGGCGGATCGGTTATATGCTTGCCAATGAGAGTACAGCTAAGGTCATGAGCAATTTTATCAGCCATTCTACAGGATCTCCGTGCACAATATCCCAAGCTGCCTCATTTGCTGCGCTTGACGGTTCTCAAAACTGTGTGGAGGAGATGCGCTGCGCGTTTGAGGCGCGGCGGAATTATATTGTGGAACGGATGAATCAGATTGACGGGGTAAGCTGCATAAAACCGGAGGGTGCGTTCTATGTCATGATGAACATAGAAAAGCTGATAGGGAAAACGATTCATGGGGAGTCAATCCAATCCTCAGACGATTTTTGTAGAGCATTTTTGAAAAATGGACTGGTGGCCACTGTGCCTGGAACCGGATTTGGAGCGCCTAACTTTGTTCGCTGGTCTTACTCCACCTCGATGAGCAACATCAAAAAGGGGATGGATCGCCTGGAATCGTTTTTAGCCGGTTGATTGTTGAAATTTTGGGGAAACGCTTGCAAAATGCTGCAGCATTGGGTATACTATAGGTTGTTCGACAAATAATGCAAGGAGGCTATCCCCAAATGGCTAAAATTACGAAGGATACCATCATCGGCGATATTTTGGATATCGCGCCTGATACAGCTCCTATTTTCCTCTCTATTGGTATGCACTGCCTGGGCTGTCCGTCTTCCCGTGGAGAAACCGTGGAGCAGGCCTGCATGGTTCATGGTGTGGATGTGGAGGCGTTGCTGGATAAGTTAAACGCCTCGATTGCGTAATTTGACAGCTTTTGAAAAGAGCGGAATTTCCGCTCTTTTCGTTTATTTTCTGAAAGCGGGGAAAATGATATGGAGCTCACCCCAAGACTTCAAGCGATTGCCAGTCAGGTTCCCGTGGGCGCACGGGTGGCTGATGTGGGTACAGACCATGGATATCTTCCGGTATGGTTGTTACTGAACGGACGTATTGATTGGGCGATAGCCGCGGATTTGCGGGAAGGACCGCTGAACCATGCCAAGAAGACCGCGCAGAATTTCGGCATAACGGATCAGATGTCCTTTCGTTTGTGTGATGGCTTGAATGGGATTTATCCAGACGAAGTGGATACAGTTGTAATTGCGGGAATGGGAGGAGAGACCATATCCTCTATTCTCAGCGGTGCCCCTTGGACTAAGAGGGAGACGGCATTGCTGCTACAGCCCATGACGCATCTCCCGGAATTGCGTCACTGGCTCCAACATAATGGATATGCAATCCTAAACGAGCAAACTATTCGTGAAGGGAAAAGGCTATACAGTATATGGAGTGTCAGGGGTGGAACGATGCCGCCCATGTCTCCTGCGGAGCTTTGGGCCGGGCGGAGCAGCAAGGACCCGCTCAGACGGGAATATTTGGCGTATATGCGTGGAAAAGCGGAAAGGGCTATGCGTGGTCAGAAGGCCGCTAGTGCGCCGGATTTGGCCATGATTGGGGAGTTAGAGGCAGTGCTGTCTGGGTTAGATCAAATGGAAGGGGAGCTGAGTACAATGACGACGGTGGGCGAGGTATTTACCTTTTTACAGGAAAAGGCTCCGTTTGAATTACAAGCCGACTTTGACAATTCGGGATTTTTAGTGGGTAGGGAGAATGCAGCGGTCAGTAAAATTTTGGTGTCGCTGGATATCACGGAGCCAGTGGTGCAAGAAGCTGTCGAACAAGGGGCACAGCTGATTGTGGCGCACCACCCGGTAATTTTTGGCGGCACAAAAACAATTACTGACCAAACGGAAACTGGCCGGATTGTTCTTCAAATGGTGGAAAATGGGATTTCCGCCATCTGTGCGCACACCAATTTGGATGCGGCAGAGGGCGGAGTCAATGAGGCTCTGGCGTTACGCCTGGGGCTGACTGATATTGGTCAGCTTCATCAGGACGGAGTGGACCGGCAGGGAAGACCATATGGAATTGGAAGGGTGGGTCTTGTGCCAGAGCAGCCCCTCTATGACTTTGCCATGGCAGTAAAGCGGCTGCTTAGCGCGAATGGAATTCGCTTAGTAGACGGGGGAAGGCCAGCACATAAAATCGCAGTAGGAGGCGGTGCTTGCGCTTCCATGATGGGGGATGCCCTGGCTCTGGGGTGCGACACGTTTATCACGTCTGATGTAAAATACAATCACTTTTTAGAGGCGAAAGCATTCGGACTGAATCTGATAGATGCAGGGCATTTTCCGACTGAGAACGTAGTATGCCCTGTACTTCAGGAATGGCTAATGCAGCGGTTTCCTCAGGTGACCACATCCATCTCCCAGCGCCATCATGAGGTGTTTTCTTATCTTTGAAGTGAGGTATGAAACGTCCCTCTTTCTCATACAGTGGAAGGAGAAGGGAGGACGTGCCTATGAAACGAGATTTGGTGTTGCTTTCTTTATGTATGTGTGTTTTAGTCGGAGTTTCCTGGCTTGGCTGCGATCATATGGTTGCTGCCGTTTCGGTGCCAATTAAAAACGATTTTGTGTTGATTCTGGATGCGGGACATGGCGGTGAGGACGGAGGAGCCAGTTCTGCCAGCGGGAATAGAGAAAGTGATATTAACCTTGAGATTGTGTTGAAGCTGGAATCGCTCATGGCCTTTTTGGGAGTAGATACGACGTTGACCCGTGCTGAGGATGTTTCTATTCACAGCGAGGGGGCGGCCACGCTTCGTGAAAAAAAGGTTTCCGACCTGAAAAACCGGGCTGCTATCGTAGAAAGCTACTCAAATGCGATGCTAATGAGTATACACCAAAATCACTTTACAGATTCGAGGTACAGCGGAGCACAAGTGTTTTATAACGCGGGTGATGTCAGCCGCCAATGGGGAGAGAACACCCAAGAGCTTTTGCATCAGATACTGAACCCAAGCAATGAACGAAAGGCTAAGCCTATGCCAGACGGCATTTATCTGTTTGAGCACGTCAGCTGTCCATCTATTTTAGTTGAGTGTGGCTTTCTGAGCAATGGGGAGGATGCGGCGTTGCTACTGACAGATGCTTATCAGCGAAAGATTTCCATGGCACTGGTGGGAGCTTATTTTCATGAAGTACAAATGATACCCGAAGTTTGGGGAGGAGAATGATTATGGCGAAGGCCAAAAGTCTGTTTTTTTGTTCGGAATGTGGAAATGAAACATTGAAATGGCAGGGGAGATGTCCTGCCTGCGGCGCATGGAACACGATTGTGGAGCAACCAGCCGCAGAGGCAAAAAAGAAATCAGTAAGTACTTCTGCGGCAGGTAGAAGTTTACATAAACCAAAGCCGATCTCCGAGGTTGAGGCGGTTGATGAACTGCGTTTCAATACGGGTATGAGTGAATTAGACCGTGTGTTGGGCGGCGGGGCGGTGAAAGGCTCGTTAGTGTTGGTAGGCGGAGCGCCTGGTATTGGAAAATCTACGCTAATGCTGCAAATTTGCGATAACTTGTGCCGTTTTGCCAACGTGCTATATGTATCTGGGGAGGAGTCGGAGCGTCAAATTAAGCTTCGCGCACAGCGCTTAGGTATTCGAGATAAGGGACTTTACCTGTTTTCGGAAACTAATTTGGACGATATTGTGGCGGCGGTTCAGGAGTTTCAGCCGGACATTCTCATTGTAGATTCGATCCAGACCATTTATAACGGAGATTCCGGTTCCTCGCCTGGTAGCGTAGCGCAGGTAAAGGAATGTACCTTGGCACTGATGCACCTGGCAAAAGGTATAGGGGTAACGGTTTTTGTCGTGGGGCATATCAATAAGGAAGGGTCCTTGGCTGGTCCCAAGGTGTTGGAACACATGGTGGACTGTGTACTGCACTTTGAAGGGGAGGAGCACAATTCCTACCGTATTTTGCGGGCGGCCAAAAATCGCTTCGGAGCCACAAATGAAATCGGCGTGTTTGAAATGGTGGACAAAGGATTAGTACAGGTACCGAATCCTTCTGAAGCTATGCTTTCTGGGCGTCCAGAAAATATGCCCGGCTCCTGTGTTACCTGTGTCATGGAGGGAGTCCGGCCAGTATTGGCAGAGGTTCAGGCGCTGCTATCGCCGTCGGGCTACGGCAATTCCCGAAGATCCAGCAATGGTTTCGATTACAATAGAGCAATGATGATGCTGGCAGTGCTGGAAAAGCGTGGCGGATTGTCACTATCAAACTGTGATTTCTATGTCAATGTCATTGGAGGACTGACGTTAAATGAGCCTGCCGCTGATTTGTCCTTGATTGTAGCATTGGCCTCCAGTTTTCGAGACAAGTCCGTTCCATATGATTTGGCCGCTATTGGGGAGGTAGGGTTGACAGGAGAGCTGCGGTCAGTAAACGCCATCAATCAGAGGCTCAGTGAAGTTCAGCGCTTGGGATTCACCAAATGTTTGGTTCCTGCGAAAAATAGCGGAAAGATTATCGTTCCTGCTGGCTTAAACCTGATCCGAGTAGGTAATATCCGAGAAGCTATTGCTGTGCTGGTTTAATTGACGCGGCGTAAAATTCAAACACACATCATTTGGTACAGATTTTTCGACAGATTGGGCTTGAGCCAGAGTGCACAGACCTTCATTCTGAAATTTACAGTTCTGAGTGCACGGAATTAAACTCAAAGAATCACCCCATTTATCAGAACAATCAAAACCGATGAAGCAGGGAAATAGGCCTTGATTGGCATATGCTTTATTTACAAAGATGCTGTAAAGTTAAAATGTAATCTTAGTATGCCAAAGGGCAGGGGAGTTTATCCCCTGCCCTTTACTGTGCCATTTTCAGTTCTTGTAT
>CAJULM010000017.1 GCA_910587285.1 uncultured Oscillospiraceae bacterium
ACGAGGTAAAACAGCTGGCCACCAAGAGCGCCCAGGCCGCGCGGAGCGCCACGGAAATGGTCAACAACACCAAGTCCATCATCCAAACCGGCGTGGCGCTGACTGCGGATACCGCCGGCTCCCTCCGCGCGATTTCCGATGTATCCGCCCAGATTAGCACCATTTCGGATCAGCTGACGGCTGCGGTGCAGGGGCAGGAGACCGCCCTCACCGTCATGGAGGAGCGGATTGCCGCCATTTCGGCCATCGCAGACCGCAATCTGCAAAATGCCGGGGAAACGGAGCAGTCCAGCGGTTCGCTGGCGAGAGAGGCCGAGGCCCTTCAGTCCCAGGTTCAAAAATTTATTTTAAAGGAGAAGCACAGCGGATGAAACGGATTTTTGCCATGCTTTTAAGCCTGCTGCTGATCGCGCCGCTGCTGACAGCCTGCGGCAGTCAGACCGGGCTTCAAGACGGATATTATACCGCCCAAGCATCCGAATTCAGCCACGGCTGGAAGGAATATATCACCATTCTGGTGAAGGGCGGGAGCATTGTCTCCGTCGAGTATAATGCGGAGAACCCCAGCGGCTTCATCAAGAGCTGGGATAACGCCTATATGCAGACTATGCTCCATGCCCAAGGCACCTACCCCAATGAATATACCCGCTATTACGCAAACCAGCTTCTGGAGAGACAGGGCGAGGGCGGTATTGATGTTATTTCAGGGGCTACCTCCTCTCACGGCTCGTTCCAGATACTGGCCCAGGCTGTGCTGGAACAGGCACGCAAAGGGGATTCCAGCATTGTATTCGTAGACACAAGTCACTGAGGGAAAACATCTTTCCATTTCGAGCACCGCCTTTAACTGCAAAGCACCCGCCGGAACGTGATTCTTTCCGGCGGGTGCTGTTGTTTTGATCGCTTATCGCTGTCCCTTATCGTAAGGAATGCCCTCTGCCTTGGGCGCACGAGACTTTTTGGAGGTAAAGGCCAACACCACCAACGTGATAATATACGGCATCATACGGTAAAAATGAGCGCTAATAGGCGCAGTGGCCAGCATACACACCCCGTCGCCGTTGATATCAATGGACGCATAAGCCGCGGCAATACACTTGAACAGGCCGAACAGCAGCGCCGCGCCGGCGATATTCAGCGGCTTCCAGTTGCCGAAGATCATCACGGCCAGCGCCAGGAAGCCAAATCCCGCCACGTCGCCGGTGGCGGCACAGTTTGCGGTCGTCAAGGCATACACAAATCCGCCCATGCCCGCCAGTGCACCGGAAATCGTGGTGCCCGCATAGCGCATTTTATAGACGTTGATGCCCAGGGAATCGGCGGCCTGAGGATTTTCGCCGCAGGAGCGCAGCCGCAGGCCGAACTTGGTCTTATAGAGCAGGATGGACAGCACCACAAACAGGAGAATGCACACATAGGTGGCCAAATAGACCTGATTGGCAAAGGTCTCCCCAAAGAAGCCCCAATCCGTCCCGCGCTCCACGCCGAAGGTGCTCTTTTTAATCATAAACCAGCTGGACGCGTCGCCCCGCTCCATGCCCAGCGTATTTTGGTTGGCGATCACGCGAATCAGAAACAGCACCAAAGCGGGAGCCATCAGGTTCAGCGCCGTGCCGCCAATGGTTTGATCCGCTTTCAGGTTCACCGACGCAAAGGAGAGCAGCAAGGAGAACACCGCCCCCAGCGCGGCCGCCGCCAGCATGGCCAACAGCTCCATCCCCTGAAGGGCCAGCCAGTTTTTGCTGGCCGCCGCGTTCTGGAAAAACGGGATGCCCTGCATCAGCCGCACAAAGAGGACCCCTACAAAAGCGCCGAAAATCATGATGCCCTCCAGCGCCAGGTTGATGATGCCGCTGCGCTCGGCAAACACGCCGGCCAGCGCCACCAGCAGCAGGGGAACGGCATAGAGCAATGTCTGTTGAATTAAAAATGTCATGCCTGCTCCCCTCCCTTCTCTGTGGGCGCCTCAGCCTCCGCCTGATTTTCCTGCAAACGCTCCGGCACGGGCTGAATCTCTTTCTTCCCTTTCCTGCGCGCGTCCAGCAGCATCTTAATCACCAGGGAGAAGGCGCTCAGGTAAACAATCACCGAGATAATCACGTCAGTGATGTACTCATTGTAAGCGGTCAAATTGGTCAGCTGAAGGCCCACAATATTCAGCATGGACATAAAGCAACCAGTAAAGATGACGCCAACGGGGTGGTTGGCCGCCAGCAGGGCCACGGGGATGCCGTTAAAGCCGGTGGCCGGCAGGGCCTGATAGGTGGACCAGAAGAACTCCGTATTGCCCGCCAGGCAATACAGCGCGGCGCCCGCCCCGGACAGCGCCCCGGCAATGGCCATGGACAGCACAATGTTCCGTTTGTCGTTCACGCCGGCGTACCGGGCGGCGTGGCGGTTGGAGCCGCACGCCTTCAGCTGATAGCCCAAGGTGGTCTTGGTCATCAGGATGTACACCCCAACGGCAATCAGAATGGCGATAAGGATTCCCCCGTTCACCTGGGAGCCTGGAAACAGCTTGTCCAGCCCCAGCTTGGCAGTCTGCACGCCGTTGCCGTCCACATAGGTCCAGACCCCGTCCACCAGGGTCCGGCCATAGGCGGTTTTGTAGATGTAGCCGCTTTTCGTGTTCTCCACCGTGTTTTGGAACACCTTCGTGGCGTCAAAGAACCATGTCACCAGGTTGGCGGCGATCCAGTTGGTCATGATGCAGGCCAGCACCTCATTGATATTGAGAAACGCCTTCACAATACCGGGGATGCAGCCCCACAGGGCCCCCGCCAGCATACCGCCCAAAAAGGCCAGCAGCCAGATCAAGGGGCTTGGCAGTGCGGAGCAGGGAATCCCCAGGGCAATGGCCAGCGTGGCCATCGTCCCCATCAGGTACTGCCCCGGCGCGCCAATGTTGAACAGGCCGGTTTTAAACGCCACCGACACGGACAGGCCGGTGAGAATCAGCGGCGTGGCCCGAAACAGCATATTGCCCACGCTCTGGGGATTAAACCCCCAGGTCAGGCTGCCCCCGGAATTCCGCCCCGTGCTGAACAGCCCCAGGAAAATCAGCCGAATGCCCTCCCAGGCGCTGGACAGGCCCAGGTTCGGACTGAACAGGCCCACCACAACCACCAAGACGCTGCCCACGGCCAGGCCGATGACAATGGAGATCAGGGACGCCAGCACCGTCCTCACCCCGTCTCGCTTCAGCAAGGGATTTCCATGCTCATTCATGCGCCCTCATCCTCCTCTCCAGTATAGATTTGGACGAGATTGGGATATTTCACACTCACGCGCCCTTCTCCTCCTTCCCGCTCAAATTCATCCGTCTGGCTCCGGCCATATACAGACCCAGCTCCTGCACCGTGGTCTGCTTCGGATCTATCTCAGCCACAATTTCCCCTTCGTACATCACCAGAATGCGATCGGACAGGCTCATCACCTCGTCCAGCTCCAAACTCACCAGCAGCACGGCACGGCCCTTGTCCCGCTCCGACACCAGCTGGCTGTGGATATACTCAATGGCGCCCACATCCAGGCCGCGGGTGGGCTGGACCGCCACAATGAGGGGCTTCTCCCGGTCCACTTCCCGGGCGATGATGGCCTTTTGCTGGTTGCCGCCTGACATGGAGCGGGCGGTAGTCACCGGCCCCTGGCCGGAGCGCACGTCATACTGCTCAATGAGCTGCTCAGCGTACTCCCGCACCGCCTTTTGGTCGATAAAGCCATGCTTCTGGAACCGCTTTTCCTGGAAGCGCTGGAGCACCAGGTTCTGCTCCAGGGAAAAATCCAGCACCAGCCCGTGCTTGTGCCGGTCCTCGGGGATGTGGCTCATGTTCGCCCCCCGGTGGCGGATGGAGGCGTGGGAGATATCCTCCCCGCACAAAACCGCGCTGCCGCCGGAGCTTTTTTCCAGGCCGGTCAAGCCGTAGACCAGCTCCGTCTGGCCGTTTCCGTCGATGCCGGCGATGCACAGGATCTCCCCTGCCCTGACCTGGAACGACACATGATCCACCGCGTTCTTCTTGTGGCTTCTGGACGGGACGCAGAAGTCCCGCACCTCCAGCACCGGCTCTCCCGGCTGGGCGGGCTCCTTTGTCACCTCCAGCTGCACCGGGCGGCCCACCATCATGTTGGACAGAGACTGCTTGTCTGTGTCCTTCGTCTCCACCGTACCGATATACCTGCCCTTGCGCAGCACCGTGATCCGGTCGGACACCGCCATAATCTCATTGAGCTTATGGGAGATAAACAGGATGGATTTGCCCTCCTGGGCAAACTCCCGCATGGTGGCCATCAGCTCGTCGATCTCCTGGGGGGTGAGCACGGCGGTGGGCTCGTCAAAGATGAGGATTTCGTTGTCCCGGTAGAGCATCTTCAGGATTTCCACCCGCTGCTGCATCCCCACGGTGATGTCCTCCACCTTGGCGTCCAAATCCACCTTCAGGCCGTAGCGCTGGGACAGGGCCGCCACCTTGGCCCGGGCCTCCTTCTTCTGGAGAAAGCCCAGTTTGGTGGTCTCCGCCCCCAGGATGATGTTGTCCAGTACGGTGAATACCTCAATGAGCTTGAAATGCTGGTGGACCATGCCGATGCCCAGGGCGGTGGCGTCGTTGGGATCGTTGATCTTGACCTCCTGGCCGTTCTTTTTGATGACCCCCTTCTCCGGCTGGTAAAGGCCGAAAAGAACGCTCATCAGCGTGGACTTACCCGCTCCGTTCTCACCTAAAAGGGCGTGAATCTCCCCCCGGCGAAGCTGGAGGGTGATATCATCGTTGGCGATGATACCAGGAAACTCCTTTGTAATGTGAAGCATCTCAATGATGTTCTCAGATTCCATCGTCCTCATCCCGCTTCCTGTCTAAAATGTCAACACAGGCTCCACAAGAAAGCCCCTATTATGTTGATTATACTTGATCTTCGACAAAAACACAAGCAATTTTATTCCAGCGCATAGAAAAAACAGACGGGACGCATTGCGTCCCGTCTGCTGGAAATCTACATCAAACTTAGATGATGTTCAGGGTCACGTTGGACCAGTCCTGCTCCAGACCGGTCTCATAGTCGGCGTCCACAGAAACGGAGCCGTCCTTGATGCCGGCCAGCAGCTTCTCATAGTCCTCAACCTTATAGGTCTTCATGGACCAGGTGGCAGTGGGCAGGCCCACCGCATCGTCCTTCGCGCCCAGAGCGGTACCGGTGCCGCCAATGTCGGAGAAGGTGCCGTCATACACCTTGGCCACGGCCCACTGCACGGCGCTGGACAGGCCCTTCATGGCGGAGGTGACAACCGCGTCGGACTCAGCGGACTGGTCCACGTCCACGCCCACCACCAGGCCATCGTTGGCGCCCGCCGCAGCGGCCACGGACTGGAACATGGAGCCGCCGCAGGCGAACACGATCTCAGTGCCGTTGGAATACCAGCCGCTGATCTGGGTCTGCAGCTCGGTGGAAGCGGAGAAGGTGGCGCCAAACTCCCAGGAGTAGTTCATCTCCACGGTCTTGTTCAGCTCCTTTGCGGCGTCATTGGCGCCCTGCACGAAGCCGTAGCCGAAGCGGCAGCAGGCGGGGTTGGTGCCGCCGCCGCCACCGGTGAAGCCCAGCTTCTCATAGCCTTCCTTCACCACGGCGTAGCCGGCCAGATAGCCGCTCTGCTCCTCCTGGAAGGAGATGCCGGCCACATTGTCCAGACCCACGGGATAGCCGTCGATAAACACGAAAGGCACGTCGGGGAACTCAGCGGCAGCCTTCTTCAGAGCGGCCTCCTGCATGAAGCCGGCGCAAACCACCACCTCAGCCCCACCCTCTACGGCGGCCTTCATGGCGTCGTAGCGGTCGTCGTCGGTGGCCTGATCGCCGTTGGCGGGCTGATAGTACTTATAGCTCTTGTTGTTGGCGTCGGCGTACAGCTTCACGCCGTCAAAGGTACCCTGGTTGAAGGACTTGTCCTTCAACTGGCCTACATCAGTGATGAAGGCCACCTGATACTTGCCGTCCTCAGAGGTCATGGTGTCGGGGATTGCGTCAGCGCCACCGCCCTTATTGTCGGTGCCGTTGTCTCCGCCGTTGCCGCAGGCGGCCAGACTGAACATCATGGTCATCGCCAGCAGCATCGCTAAGAACTTTTTCATCGCGATTACATCCTTTCTTTTTCATCTTTTCCGGACGGCGCAGCCGTCCTCGCTCCTCGTCCTTCCAAAGCGGGGCTCAATATCTATGCCCCGGCCTTTGGACGTGCCCATTATATCGCGTCCGTTCTAAAAACACAAGGGCTATTTGCAGTATAGCCGGGGTTTTTACATTTTTCGGCTATTTGCACATTAATATCCCTGTGCGGCCTGCCCTTTTACCAACTTCACAATGCGGCTGGTCCCCAGCCGGTCCGCCCCCAGCTCTAAAAAGTCCGCCGCATCCTGGAGGCTGGAGATACCTCCCGCCGCCTTGATTTTCACATGGGGGGCCACGTTAGCCTTGAACATGGCCACGTCCTCCCGGGTGGCTCCGGCGGTGGAAAAGCCGGTGGAGGTCTTGATATAGTCCGCCCCGCTGTCCGACACGATTTGACACAGGCGCACCTTCTCCTCCCCGGTGAGTAGGCAGGTCTCAATAATCACCTTCAGCACCAGCTCCCCGCAGGCCGCCTTGACGGCCTTGATCTCCTCCAGCAGCTCGTCCCACCGGCCGTCCTTGGCCCAACCGATGTTGATCACCATGTCGATCTCCCTGGCCCCGTTGGCAATGGCGTCCTTCGCCTCAAACACCTTGGACGCCGTGGTGGAGTAGCCGTTGGGGAAACCGATGACGGTACACACCGGGAGCCTGTCCCCCAGGTAGTCCGCCGCCTGTTTGACATAGCTGGCAGGGATGCACACGCTGGCGCAGCCGTAGGCCGCCCCGTCGTCGCAGATCTGGCGGATTTCCTCCCAGGTGGCGGTTTGCGTGAGAAGGGTGTGGTCCACGGCGGCTAAAATGGTCTTGTTATCCATTGGAATCACCTCATTATAATAGATGATTTTATTTTACTATGGACGGGCCGGAAAAGCAAGGCAATCTCCGGTTCCCTGGGTGAATTTAGGCTCCGCAACCTGTGGTTGTCAAATTATATCCAACTCTTGGTTGCTATGTCCGCAGAATTTTGCTAAGATAACGCTGTCCAAAAGGCGCCGGACAGTTTTTCTTTTTGGAGGTAATCCCATGGATTTTCGAGAGCGTTTATTTAACCTGCGCCGTCAGGCGGGACTGTCCCAGGAGGAGCTTGCCAATCTCCTGGGCCTCACCCGGCAGGCGGTGCAGAAATGGGAGGCGGGCACGTCCCGCCCGGATATGGATAACCTGACCGCTTTGGCCGGCTATTTTCACGTTTCCCTGGACTATCTGGTGACAGGAAAGCAGTCGGCCTATTCCCCTCCCCCGCCGGACGATGCGCCTGCCCCGCCCCAGCCCGCCCCAACCGTCATCCACCACTACTACCACGAGGGCCGGCACTACGAATATAAAAGTAAGCGCACCCTGTTCGGCCTGCCCCTGGTCCACATCAACATCGGCCGCCGGAACCACTGGGCCCGGGGAATCATCGCCATCGGTAACATCGCCACCGGGTTCGTGGCTTTGGGCGGCATTGCCGCGGGTCTGCTCTCCCTGGGCGCGGTGAGCTTCGGGCTGCTGCTGGCGTTAGGGGCGGTGACACTGGGCGGCGTATCCGTGGGAGGTGTGGCCATCGGGCTGCTGGCCTGGGGCGGAATCGCTTTGGGCTGGCTGGCGATGGGCGGCGTGGCCGTGGGCGTGTACGCCGCCGGAGGCGTGGTGGCGGCCTCCCGGGTGGCGGTGGGTTATGTGGCCTCCGCGCCCCTGGCCATCGGTCAGATTGCGGATGGCATCAAAACCATCCACGTCCCCATGGAGGGGCTGTCGGACGCGGCGGTGTCACAGGCCCACGCCGCTATCACTGAGGCCTGCTCGGACGCCCCCTTCTTTGTCACCCGGTTCCTAAAATTTTTCGCGTGGGCGGAGCTGCGCTGACCCTCTCCGGCAGATCGGAACCCCGGTCTGCCGGCTTTTTTCGCCTTTACTCAAACAATAGTTGATTTTTTACAAAATCACCGCCATTGTATTCAACTATTATTTTTGTTATAATTCAACCATTAAGTGAAACGAGGTGCTGATATGTCCAACGTGTTGAGCGAACGCATCGCGCAGCTGCGGAAGGACCGAGGTCTCACCCAGGAGCAGCTGGGCCAGCTGGTGGGCGTGTCCGCCCAGGCGGTGAGCAAGTGGGAGAAAGGCGGCGCGCCCGACGTGGAGCTCCTCCCCGTCCTGGCCGACCGCTTAGGCGTAACGATAGACGCCCTATTCGGCCGGGAGGCGGGCGAGGCGGTGGACATCCACCAGGCCGCCTCCCGCTGGCTCCGCACCGTCCCCAAGGAGCGGCGGTTCGATCAGATCTGCCGCCTGTTCTGGACGCTGAGCAAAAATATGCTGGACGAGGTCAATATACCCGACATCGGCTATCTGAGCCGCGCCGTCATCATGGAGGAGTATCCCGAAATGGCCCACCACTGGGCCATGAGCCGGGTGCGGCTGGAGGCGGGGCTGATGCTCAGCCTCCACGCGGAGGACCTCTCCTTCGCCACCATCTGGCCCGAACCGGAGGGCGGCTACGACGCCCATTTTGCCCCCATGGACAAGTACCGCGCCCTGTTCTCCGTCCTGGCCCGGCCCGGGTGCCTGGAGGTGCTGGAATACCTCTACAGCCGGCCCTACCGCCACTATGTGCCGGAGACAGTAGCCCACGCCCTGTCCCTGCCCGTGGAGGAGGTGCGGAACCTGCTGGACGGCCTGCTGGAGCTGCAAATCCTGCAAAAGACGGAGCTGGAGCTGGTGGACGGGCTGACCAACGCCTATTCCCGCCGGGAGGAGGACAGCACGCTGGCGCCGTTTCTCTATATGGCCCGCTGTATGATGCAGGCAGGCGGCTACCTGTTCAACATCGGCGGCACCGAAAAGCCTTTGCTTCGGGGCGGCGTTTGGAAAAAGACAGAGGAGGACAAATCATGACAGATAACGAGAAAAAAACCGCCGCCCGGCCCTTCTTCCGGGCCTTCTACCAGGGGAACCGGCTGCGTTTCGCCCTCACCCTGGCCCTCACCCTGCTGGGCATCCCCATCACCCTGATGGTATCCTGGATACTGGGGGCGCTGCTGGACGCCGCCTCCAATCGAAGCATGGAGCAATTCATATTCGTCATCAAGGTCTTTGTTCCTATGTTCGCACTTTATACCGTGCTGACCCTGGGCTTCTACCGGGCCAAGGCCGGCTTTGTCTGCCGGGCGTTGAAGCAGTACAAATCCTTGGCCTTCCATAAGCTGTCGGAGAAAAGCATCAGTGCCTTTTCTCAGGAAAGCACCGGGCGCTACCTGTCCACCCTCACCAACGACGTAACCACCATTGAAATTAATTATCTGGAAAACAGCTTCGTCATGATCGAACAGGCCATCCTGTTTGTAGGCTCTTTGGCCATGATGCTGTGGTACAGCCCTCTGCTGGCCGTCATCGCCATCGTACTCAGCATCCTGCCCATCGCCGTGGCCCTGCTCACCGGGGGCGTGCTCACCCGCCGGGAGCAGGAGGTCAGCGAGAAAAACGAGGGCTTCATGGCCCAGGTCAAGGACTTGCTCAACGGCTTCTCTGTCATCAAGAGCTTCAAGGCGGAGACAGAGGCCCAGCGGCAGTTCGACACCTCCAACCAAACTGTGGAAGGTGCCAAGCGCCGCCGCAGCTGGAGCACGGGCCAGGTCAAGACCCTGTCCGGGCTGTGCGGGCTCATCATGCAGTTCGGCATCTTCTTTATCGGCACCTATCTCGCCATTCAGGGCAGCATCTCCGCCGGTACGGTGGTGGTGTTCGTCAACCTGTCCGGCTCCATGATAAACTCCATTAATATCGTCCCTCAGTACTGGGCCAGCCGCAAGGCCGCCGCAGGGCTGGTGGAAAAGCTGGCCCAGGTCACGGAGGAGAACGCCTCCCGCTCCGGCGATCCCATCCCGCCCGTGCTCCGGGAGGGCATCTCCCTGAACCACGTCACCTTCGGCTACGAAACGGATCAGCCTATCCTGAAGGACCTCTCCCTCACCCTGGAGCCGGGGAAAAAATACGCCCTGGTGGGCAGCTCCGGTTCGGGCAAATCCACCCTGCTCAACCTGCTCATGGGCGCTTATGACGGATACGGCGGCTCCATCGCCATCGATGGCAAGGAGCTGCGGGAGGTGGACCCGGACAGCCTGTACGACCTGATGAGCCTGATTGGGCAGAACGTGTTCCTCTTTGACGATACCATCCGCAGCAACATTACCATGTTCCGGGATTTCCCAGACCAGCTGGTGGCCGACGCGGCTCAGCGCTCCGGCCTGTCCCAGCTGCTGGCCCAGCGCGGCGAGGACTACCGCTGCGGGGAAAACGGCGTGGGCCTGTCCGGCGGAGAGCGGCAGCGGGTGTCCATCGCCCGGTGTCTGCTCCGGGGCACGCCGGTGCTGCTGTTAGACGAGGCCACCGCCGCCCTGGACAATCAGACCGCCTTCGCCGTCACCGACGCCATCCTGCACCTGGACGGCCTCACCCGCCTGGTGGTCACCCACCGGCTGGAGGCGGCGCTGATGGAGCAGTACGATGAGATCATCGTACTGCGGGACGGAGTGCTCTGCGAGCGCGGAACCTATGAGCAGCTTATGGCGCACAAGGGGTACTTCTACTCCCTGTTCACCCTGGCGGCGTAACAAAAGGGCGGGACAGCGTGGCTGCTGTCCCGCCCTTTTTACAGCTCTTTTTCCATCAAAATATACTCGCCGTTCCGCAGGCGCTCCCGGAATCCACACCGCTGAAACAGCTCCGCCGCCGGGTTGTCAATGGCAATATTGTCCGCCAGCCGCTTTATGCCGTTCTCTCTGGCCGCCTCACACAGCAGCTCCAGTCCCTGCCGCCCAAAGCCCCGGCCCCGGTACTGGGCCGACACCAGCACGTCGCAGAGATATTCCCCGAATGCTCCGTCATAGTGGTAGGCCGCCTCCCCAACGAAAGCCCCGCTCTCCTCATGGCACAGATAGCGATAAAAGTGCGCTCCCGTCCGGCCCTCCAGCCACCGGGCATACCAGTCCGCCCAGCGTTCCTGGGGAAAGTCAATCGTCCCGCCATAGGCATGGTTGTAGGCCATGGTCTCCGGGTCGCTCAAAAGGCGGCGGCGAAAGCTCAGCTCCTCCAATTCCGGCCGGTGTAGTACAATTTTCCCGGACCGCGCCATCATCTTCCTCTCCTTTTAAACGGGCTGCTGCAAATGCGGCAGCCCGTTCTGGATTCATCGGTTTTACTCTTCCTCGGCGGGGATGTCCTCCTCGCCAGCCCCCTCCAGCAGCGCACGGATGGACAGGGACACCTTCTTGTTCTCCTCATCAATAGCGATAATCTTGGCATCCACGTTCTCGCCCTCACTGAGCACGTCGCCGGGCTTCTCCACCCGGTGGTCCGCCAGCTGGGAGATGTGGATCAGGCCGTCCACACCGGGGACGATCTCGGCGAACGCGCCGAAGGTCATCAGCTTGACCACGCGCACGTTGGCGGTATCGCCCACAGAATACTTGCTGGTAAACACAGTCCAGGGCTCCTGGCTGTGGTCCTTCATGCCCAGAGAAATCTTCTTCTTCTCGGGGTCAAAGGAGATGACATACACCTCCACCGCGTCCCCCACAGAGATCACCTCGGCGGGAGTCTTGATGCGGGACCAGGACAGCTCGGAGATGTGGACCATGCCGTCCACGCCGCCGATGTCCACAAAAGCGCCATAAGAGGTCAGGCTCTTGACGGTGCCGCTGTAGCGCTTGCCCACCTCGATGTTGTCCCAGATGGCGGCAGCGGCGGCGGCGCGGGCCTCGGCGGCCACGGCGCGGATGGAGCCCACCACGCGGCGGCGGGCGCGGTTCACCTCAGTGATGCGCAGCTGCACGCGGGTCTTGACCATCTCAGCCAGATCAGCCCCGCGGGGCTTGCCGGACTGGGAGGCGGGGATAAACACGCGGATGCCCTTCACGCTGGCCACCAGGCCGCCCTTGTTCTCCTCGGTGATGATGCCCTCCAGAACGTCCTTGTTCTCCACGGCGTTCTCCACGATCTCCCAGTTCTTGTCCGCGTCCAGGCGCTTCTTGGACAGCTTAACCACGCAGTCCCGGTCGCTGACCAGCACTACCATGGCCTCAATCTCCTCACCCACCTTGGCGATGTCCTCTGCCTTCACGTCGGGATCGTCGCTCAACTCAGACAGGGGAATCGTGCCAGGATACTTCACGCCCAGCTCGACTTGAATCTCAGTCGGCGTGATGGCGGCAACCGTTCCAGTGACCTTATCCCCCGTATTCAAAATTTTGAACGACTCCTCCAGCATTTCCGCGAAGGACTGTTCAATCTCCATAATTTCATCGCTCATTTTGTTGCTGACCTCCTTTATTATCCACTCCGGCGTAGATGCGCCGGCAGTGATTCCAAGCGTGCCCACCTGGCGAAACTGTTCCCGGTCAATGCCCTCCCCCCGCTCCGCCTGCACCACCAAGGGACAGCGGCTGGCGCACAGCTGGGTAAGCCTCTTTGTGTTCGAGCTTTTTTGATCGCCAATCACGATCATGGCGTCGCATTGAGCGGCCAGTTCCAAGGCTTCAGATTGGCGCCTGGACGTAGCACCACATATTGTATCAAAAAATTCTGAGTTTGTACACACTTTTTTTGCGTTTTCCACGGTTTTTTTCCAACTCGCTTCAATCGCCGTGGTTTGAGAAACAAATGTCAGCGGCTGAGCGTACAATTCCGGCCGCTGCGCCAAAATAATCTCCAATTCTTCCCAGCCGGAGGCCACAATCCCCCGCTGGGTGCACCCCAAAATTCCCACAATCTCCGGGTGGTCCGCCTCGCCGATCACCACCGGCAGGCGTCCCCGCTGCGCGGCCTGGCGGACAATGCCGTGAATCCGGGTGACATTGGGGCAGGTGGCGTCGATGACGGCACAGCCCCGCGCCTTCAGCGCGGCGTACACCCCGTCCGGCTCCCCATGGGCCCGTATGAGCACCGTGGAGCCCTCCGGCGCCTCCTCGGGAGCGGCAATGGTCACCGCCCCCATATCCTCCAGCCGCCGGATCACATGGTCGTTATGGGTGATGTGCCCCAGCAGGTATACCGCCCCCTGCGCCGCCGCCCGTTCCGCCAGCTCCACCGCCCGGCGCACGCCATAGCAGAAGCCCGCCGTCTCGGCCAGCACCACCTTCATGCCGCCCGCTCCTTCAGCGTGCGGATGCGCTCCATCAGCTCGTCGGCAATGCGCTGGTAGTCCTCCGGGGTGGGCTTGCGCCCCTCAAACTCCGGGTGATAGGGCTCTCCGAACACCACGGTAGTCCTGCGGAACCGCCGTTTCTTGGTGGGGATGTACACCGGCAGGATGGGCGCGCCGGTGCGGGTGGCGAACATGGCCGCGCCGGTGCGGGCCTCCGAGTCCTCCCCGTCCCTCACGCGGGTGCCCTCCGGGAACATCAACAGCTTCTCTCCGCCCCGCAGGATGCGCATGGCCTCCTTCAGCGCGCCCACATCCGCCTTGCCCCGCTTCACGCCGAAAATGCCCGCCTTTTTCAGCAAGAATCCCAGCACGGGCCACTTCATAATCTCCTCCTTCGCCATCACATGGACCTGCTTTCTCCACCCCAGACAGCAGACCACGTACAGCGGATCGCCCAGCGTGCTGTGGTTGCCGCAGATCAGCGCCGCGCCCTCGGGCACATTTTCCACGCCCACCGCCCGCCACGGATGAAAGATTCTCATGTAAATCCAAATAATCGGGTAGAGTACAGCGTATACCTTATTCATCAGCCTTCCCCTTTCACGCACCCGATTCGGCTGCCGATAATCTCCAGCAGCAGCTGAAAGCTCTCCTCCAGGTCCAGCCCCGTGGTGTCGGCCAGCACCGCGTCCTCCGCTCGGCGCAGCGGGGATGTCTCCCGCTCCGAATCCCGCCGGTCCCGCTCCATCACCTCGGCCAGCACCTGGTCCAGCTCCACCCGCTGCCCCCGTTCCAGCAGCTCCTTCCAGCGCCGCTGCGCCCGCTTCTCCGGGGCCGCAGTGAGGAAAATCTTCAAATCCGCCTGGGGCAGCACCACCGTCCCGATGTCCCGCCCATCCATAATCACGCTGTTCTCCTGGGCAATCCGGCGCTGCATCTCCAAAAGGAAGCCGCGCACTGCCGAAATGGAAGCCGCCTTTGAGGCGCAGGCCGAGACCTCGTTCCGGCGGATCTCCGCCGTCACGTCCTCTCCGTTCAGGAACATATGCTGCAAGCCATCCTCCCCGTAGGCCACGGTGATGGTCAGCCCGGGCAGCAGCGCCGTGACCGCCGGCCCATCGGCCGCGTCCACTCCTCTGCGCAGCGCCGCCAGCCCCACCGTGCGGTAAATCGCCCCAGTGTCCACATACAGAAAGCCCAATTCCTGGGCCAAGCGCTTGGCCAGCGTGGATTTCCCTGCGCCGGACGGCCCGTCAATGGCAATTCCCCAGTGCTTCATATTCCAACGTCCTTTCTCTCAGGCCTTCAGCACCCGCTGGGCCGCGGCCACCCCTGCGGCATAGCCGGTTGACCACGCGATTTGCAGATTAAATCCGCCGGTGTAGCCGTCCACATCCAGCAGCTCCCCCGCGAAATACAGCCCCGACGCCTGTTTCGACTCCATGGTTTTCGGGTCCACCTGGCCCACGGCCACCCCGCCGGCAGTTACCACCGCCTCCTCCACCGGGCGCACCCCGGTCAGCGGAATGTAGAAGTCCTTCAGCGTCTCCAGCAGCGTGCGGCGCTGCTCCCGGCGGATGTCGTGTACCTTTGTGCCGCCGGCAATACCGGTGCGCGCCACAAACACCGGCGCCATGCTGCGGGGCAGCAGGCCGCCCAGGGCGTTGGCGTAGTCCTGATTGGCCCGGGCCTCAAAATCCCGCAGCAGCCTGGCGTCCAGCTTCTGCCGGTCCAGGGCGGGCTTTAAATCAATATGGACGGTATACTGTCCTTTGGCAAAATCCATGTGGGCGGAGGCGGACAGCGCCAACGGCCCGGACAGGCCGAAGTGGGTGAACAGCAGCTCCCCCTGCTCCTGAAAGACCGTCTTCCCTCTGTGGTCCCGCACGCAGAAGCCCACGTTGCGCAGGGACAGCCCCTGGAGCTGCGCACAGCACGGATCGTCCGAGGTCAGCGGCACCAGCGATCCCCGGAGGGGGACCACGGTGTGCCCTGCCTGCTCCGCCAGACGGTAGCCGTCCCCAGTGGAGCCCGTGCGGGGATAGGACGCCCCGCCGGTGGCTAAAATCAGCGCCTCACAGCCGCTGATGGTTCCCTCGGCCTCCCCCGTCACCGCGGCGAGCCGCCCGTCCTGAACCCGCAGGCCGGTCAGGCGGTCCCGCTTCACTTCCACGCCCTGGCGGCGCAGCTCGAAAAACAGCGCGTCCACAATATCCGCCGCTTTGTCCGAGCGCGGGAACACCCGGCCGCCCCGCTCCGTCTTCAGCGGCACGCCCAGCTCCTCAAAAAAGGCCATCACAGCCTGGGGAGAAAACCGGCTGAGCGCGCTGTACAAAAACTTTCCATTTCGCGGGATGGACGCCAGCAGCTCCTCCTGGCTGCAGTTGTTGGTCACATTGCAGCGGCCCTTGCCGGTGATGTAAAGCTTCCGCCCCACCTTTTCGTTGGGCTCCAGCAGCAGCACGCGCGCACCCGCTCTGGCCGCTGTAATGGCGGCCATCATTCCCGCCGCGCCGCCGCCGGCCACCACGATCCGTCCGCTCACCCCAAAGCCCTCCTTCGCCTCAGTCCGCCGTCACTGCTGCGGCCCATACTCCACCTTTTCATAGACCTGGTACTCGTCCCAGATCTGCTCCAGCCGCTCAAAGGTGGCGGTCACCTCATTGGACTTTTTCCGCCCCACCGCCACAATCAGCGCGTTGATGACTGACAGAGGCGCCACCAGAGAGTCCGCGAAGGACACCATGTCGCTCTTGGCCAGCAAACGGTAATTGGCCGTATCGTACAAAGGGGACAGCTCGCTGTCCGTAATGGCCACCACCGTGGCCCCCTGGTCCCGGGCGAACTCCATGGCCCGCACGCAGCGGGTGGAGTACCGGGGAAAGCTGATGCCGATGACCAGGTCCTCCTTCCCCACCCGGAGCATCTGCTCAAACATCTCGCTGGCCAGGCTGGTCTGCACCTGGCACACGTTGTCGAAAATCAGCTTGAAATAGAAGGTGAGGAAATCGGACAGGGCCGCCGAGGAGCGCACGCCCAGGATGTAAATGCGCCGGGCGGCCACAATGGCCTCCACCGTGGCGGCAAAATCCGCCCGGCTCAGCTCCGCCAGCGACATACGCAGCTTCTCAATATCCGACTGCACCACCTTATCCAGCACGTCCTGGGTGCCCAGCCGGTCATAGGACACCTCAATGCGCTGCACCGTGGTCAGCTTGCTGCGAATCATCTCCTGCATGGCCTTCTGCATGGCGGGATAGCCGTCATAGCCCAGCTCCGCGGCAAAACGAACCACCGTGGATTCGCTGATCTTCACCGTCTGGCCCAGCTTGGCCGCTGTCATAAAGGCCGCCTTGTCGTAATTTTCCAGGATATACCGCCCGATCAGCTTTTGCCCCTTGGAAAACGTCCCCATCCTGCTTTGGATGGTGGTTAATACATCACGGCTCATAAGCTTGTCCCTACCCTACTCTTTTATCTCTTACCTCTCAAAGCGGCAAGCCCCACAACGGCCTGCTGATTGAAACGGTGCAAAATGCACTCGTTCAACTCGGTTCCCTATATCATAACGGTTTTGCAGGAAGAATGCAAGAGGTTTTGCACGTTTTCCCGGTCAAACTTGCAAAACAGCCCGTTCCTCCGCCGTCAAAAGCCGCCATTTTCCGGGTTTCAGCCCCTCCAGCCGCAACTCGCCCTCCCGCACCCTTCGTAGGCGCTTCACCGTCAGTCCGGCGGCGGCGCACATACGGCGCACCTGCCGGTTCTTTCCCTGGTGGATTACCACCGTGAGGGTATTTTCTCCCGTGCGCTCCACCCGGTCGGTCGTCAGTTTCTCTCCCTCCGACCAAACCGGCGCGGACAGCACCGGCAGTCCCCGGTCCAAATCCCCCGCCACCCAGACCTGGTACTCCTTTTCCACCCCGTGAGATGGGTGCGTCAGCCGCTGGGTCAGCGCCCCGTCGTCGGTGAGCAGGAGCAGGCCCTCCGAATCCATGTCCAGCCGCCCCACCGGCCATACCCTGGCCGGACAGCACCGCACCAAATCCGCCACCGTTCGCCTGTCCTTCTCGTCGGACAGGGTGGTGACATAGCCTCTGGGTTTATTCAGCATGATGTACGTACAGCCCCCCGGCAGCGCCAGGGCGGCGCCGTCCACCGCCACGCAGTCCAGCACCGGGTCGGCCTTATCTCCCAATCCGGCGGTCTTTCCGTTCACCGTCACCCGCCCTGCCAAAATGTACTCCTCCGCCCGGCGGCGGGAGCACACCCCCGCCGCTGACAGCAGTTTTTGCAGCCGTTCCTCCATGCTGCCCCTCCTCTCCGTCAATTCTCACGCCCGCCTAAAAGCGCCCGCACCTTTTCCCAAAAGGTCATGGGCTCCCGCACGTCCAGCCCCGCGCCGCCCTGGCTCACCAGCGGCATCTGGGCGATGACCTCCCCATTGAGCCGCCAGCGGATTACCCCCAGCTGAACCCCCGGGGGAAGGGGCGCGGAGGCGCTGCGCAGCAGCTCCACCTCCCGCACCGGCGCTTCTCCCGCCCTCAGCGGATAGCCCAGCTCCCCCTTCGCCGTCACCGTCATGGTGGGAATGAGGCTGCCCTCCACCGCAACGCAGCCCATCACCTCCCCCTCACGGCACAGCACCTGCCGCGGGTAGGTCTCAAAGCCGTAGTTCAACAGCTTTTCATGGTCGTTCCAGTCGTCCCCGTCGTTGAGGGTGACGCAGATCAGGGTCTGCCCATCCCGGGTGGCGGCGGACACCAGGGTGCGCCCCGCCTTTTCCGTGAACCCGGTCTTCATCCCCACGCAGCCCTCATAGCGGTGGAGCAGCTTGTTGTGGTTGACAAACGTCCGGGTCCCGATGGTGATGGACCGGGTGGCGCAAATTTCGGCCACCGTCTCGTTGCGCAGACAGGCCTGGGCCAGCAGCGCCATATCGTACGCGGTGGAGTAGTGGTTGTCGTCATTCAATCCGCTGGCGTTGACGAAGGAGCTGTTTTTCATCCCCAGCTGGGCGGCCTTCTCGTTCATCAGCGCCGCGAAGGCCTCCTCGCTTCCCGCCAAATGGCAGGCTATCACCATGGCTGCGTCGTTGCCCGATTGAAGCAGCAGACCGTACAGCAGTCCCCGCAGGGTGATCTCCTCCCCGGCCTGGAGATAGATGGACGAGCCCTCGCTGCCCAGCCACTCCCCCTTTACCGTCACCACCTGCTCCAAATCCTCCGCCCGCTCCGCCGCCACCAGGGCAGTCATCAGCTTAGTGGTGCTGGCGATGAGCCGGGGGCGGTGGGCGTCGTACTCGTAGAGCACCCGGCCGCTCGACCCGTCCATCAAAACAGCGCTGTGGGCGTGGACGCTCACAGCGTGGGTGGGCGGGCACAGCATCACCGCTGCCGCCAGCGCAACCAAAAGCGCACACATTTTCTTCATACAAAGGTCACTCCCATCCGAACATTCAGATGGGAGTAGTATGACCCTGATGATTTGGCCTTATCCGGCCAAGGGATTCACACCGGCGGTTCCCCGGCTCCCTCGGCGCTTTTTTTATCGATATACCCGGTAACTTTTTCAAACATCTCGGGCACCAGGTCCACCACCCGGCTGACGGTGTCCCCCGGCGGGGGCGCCACGGGCAGCAGCCGCACGGAGCCGTCCTTCACAATGAGGAACGCGACGGGCATTACGCTCACCCCGGCCCCCGCGCCGCCGCCGAAATTCTTCGGGACGTTTTGGGTCTTGCCGAAGTCGGAGCCGCCGGTGGCGAAGCCGAAGGACAGCTTGGACACCGGGATCAGCGTCACGCCGTCCTGCGTGATGATGGGCTGACCTACCACAGTGTTGGCGTCCACCATCTCACGGATTTTGTTCATCGTGGTTTGAAGCACTTCGTTAATGGGATGGTTGTTTTCACTCATGACTCATTGCCTCCTGTCTTTTGACTGCGGGCCTCCCGCTTTTCATCCATATCACCAGCGCCTTCACACCGTAGTGTACGCTTAACGTAACAATCTGCCCAATGGTAAACGTGAGCGCCGCAGTCAGCTCCACTCCGGGCTGCGTGCGCCCGTAGTCCAAATCAATTTGGAAGCTGTGGCGCTTCACCTTGAAATTATTGTCCAAAATTGGCCAAATCATTCCCAGCGCGGCATTGGCCTGCCCGTACCCCAGAGCGATGGCGGCGGGGTCGCTCCCGCCCCAAATCAGCTGGAGCTCCAAATCGTCGATGCGGATTTTCCGCTTTAGCGCACCGCAGGCCTGTCCCGCCACCGGCAGCAGCTTCATCAGCCGGGACAGGGTGCCGGGCTGGCCCTCCTTGGGCTCCTTTTTGTGCTTTTCCGCTATGGGCGGCTTCTCCTTTTTGGCTTTCCCTGCCTGCTTGGGTTTGTCCCTTTTCTTGGCCTTCATGGGAAATACCTGAAGCTTAAACGGGCCCGCCAGCACCGACGCGAACAGCCCCGCCTCTCCGTAGCGCACCCTGCCGCCCACACGGATCAGGGAGATCAGCCACAGCACGGCCAGAACAATCAGCAGAACCTTGAGGAATGTCATGGCTCCGCCTCCTCCCCCTGCGTCCCGTCAGCTGCCTCCTCCGTCTCCCCCCGCTGGAGGCGCTGAAGGGCGGACTCCAGCTGCAAGGTGAGCTGGGCCTCCTCCTGGGTGGCGGTGGGCAGCTCCGGCAGGTCGTTCAACGACGCCAGGCCAAAGGAGCGCAAAAAGTTTTTCGTGGTGCGAAACTGCATGGGCCGGCCGGGCACCGCCAGCCGCCCCGCCTCACAGATCAGCTCCCGCTCCAGCAGCAGTCCCACGGTGTACGAGCTGTCCACTCCGCGGACCTGCTCAATATACGCCCTTGTCACCGGCTGGAAGTAGGCGATGATGGCCAGCACCTCCAGCGCCGGCTGGGACAGCTTGGCGGGCTTCCGGTTTTCCAGCGTCTTGCGGATGTAGGCCGCCTGCTCCGGGGCGGAGCACATCTGCCAGCTGTTTTCCAGCCGCACCACCCGGATGCCCCGGCGCTCGTAGCTGTAAAAGTCCGCGATGCGCTGGCACACGCTGTCCACCGTCTCCCGGTCTTGGCCCAGGGTAAGGCAGATACGCTCCACGGGGACCGGCTCCCCGGCGGCAAAGAGGATGCCCTCGATGGCGCTCTCCAGCTCTTTTAATTCCATTGGACATCCTCCTTTCTCTGTTGTCACGCTGCGAAGCGGTCAGGTTCTCGCCTTCAGCTCGGTCGGCGATAGGCGTTTGCCACCGGCAAACATCGCCGCTCGGTCGCTTTCGTTCCGCTCCAAGCTCTCTCGCTGACCGCTTCTCCCACTTCTCAGTAACTGTCTATTGTCACATCCAGCTCCTCCGGCCTGTCGTCCACCGTACTGGTGACGGTGCAGTCCTCCGCCGTCCCCGCCAGATGGATGCGGTTGGCCTTACACAGCTCCAAAATGGCCAAAAACGTGGCCACCACCTCGGACCGGCTGCGGCTGGTCTTGAACAGCGCCCGGAACCGGGCCACCCCAAATTGGATGAGCCGGTCCAGAATGGAGCGGGCCTTGTCCGCCACCGGGTAGGGCTCCCGGCCCACAATCCCCTCAAAGGCCGCCGCAGGCGGGGCCAGCTTGTTGTCCGTCCGGGCCAGCACGGAACGAATGGCGGCCAAAATGTCCCCCTTGTCGTGGACGTAGCGGTAGGCGTTGTCCGTCTGAACGGGCTCGGGCTGCTTGGTGAGGTAGTCCCGGCCGAACTCGTACCGTCCGCCCAGCGCCTCAGTGACCTCCTTAATCTTCACGTAGGTCTCCTGGCTCTTGTGCTCCTCCAGGGCGGCCATCAGTTCCTCCATCTCGCTCATGGCCACCTCGTCGTCGATGGACAGCAGCATCCGGGTCTTGATGTATACCAGGTGAGCGGCCATGGTAACAAACTCACTGGCGACCTCCAGGTTCAGCTTTTCCCGCTGGGCCATCCAGTCCAGGTATTGGTCCAGCAGCTCGGAAATCTGGATGTCCCGGATTTCAATTTTATTTTTGCTCAGCAGGTGGAGGATCAGGTCCAGGGGGCCGTCGAAGTCCTCCATGTCCTCCTGCTTAGCCTTCACCACCTTGTCCAGGTGGTAGATGGGGGCTTCCATGGCGCCCCTCCCTTCCATAATAGGGGTATTATAGCAAATTTTTTCTCAAAAAACAAGGGTGCGTCATTGGCTTGTGGGCAATAAACTGGAATTTGTCAATACAACCTAAAACTTGTAATTCATAAGAAACACCTTATCTCTGCAAGAAAATAAGTACAATGTTAATGAGGATGAGAATGTGTAAAATTGTATGATACAAATCAGGTATTAGCTTCGTATCACTTGCTGGAATGAAACGAACAGTATCGCTGAAGCATTCATTATATCCCTTTAACTTTTTTTCTGACACTCCAAAAATGGTAAAGTACCAATGGCAGAAAAATTGAACAATTATCCAACATGACAAAACAAACAGCAAAAACCATTTCCCAACAGGATATACTGTATGATATAAAACCACTCCGGTAGTAAAAAGGCACAGCACTACAAATTCTGCACTCTTAATTCCAACTCCCTTTGACAATATCCATTTACTTGTCTTATATGATTTTATGCAACCAAAAAACCATATCCAAAGAGCAAGCTGAGCAACCAAACTTATCATTACAATTTCTCCTCATTTTTTGCTGAATTTAGCCAACTCAACAAATTACGGATTTACCGCTCACCCGTTCAGCTTCTCCAGCGCGGCCTTGGCCGCCATCTGCTCGGCCTCCTTCTTGGTCCGGCCCGCCCCCGCGCCGATGACCTTCCCGTCCACCGACGCCTCCATCTCGAAGCTGCGGCAGTGGTCGGGGCCGGTCTCCCGCACCAGCTTGTAGTACACCGACTTCCCCGGCGTGCGCTGCACCAGCTCCTGAAGGGCGGTCTTGTAGTCTCGGTCGGCAGTCTTCTCCTGCTCCTTGTCCAGAATGAGGGCACGGATGATGGGGCGCACCGCCTCCATCCCCCCGTCCAGGTAGACGGCGGCCAGCATGGCTTCGGTGGCGTCCGCCAGAATGGAGGGCCGCTTTCGGCCGCCCCCGGCGTCCTCCCCTTTGCCCAGGCGCAGATATTCCCCCAGGCCCAGCCCCTGGGCCGCATCGTACAGGCTGCCCTCGCACACCAGGGCCGCCCGGGTGCGGGTCAGCTCCCCCTCGGGCATATCCGGGTGCTCGTGAAACAGGTAGTCCGCCACCACCACCCCCAGCACCGAGTCGCCCAGGAACTCCAACCGCTCGTTGCTGGTCAGCCCCGCGCTGCGGTGCTCGTTGGCGTAAGAGCTGTGGGTCATGGCGTGCTCCAGCAAGCCGCGGTCTCGAAATTGATAGCCCAGCTTTTCTTCCAGCCTGTCCATAACAACCCCCACTTTCCTTTATCACAGAAAAAGCCCCGCTCCAGCGGGACTTTTTCATGTTTTCTCCGTTTTTAGATGTCCAGATGCTCCTGCATATACTTGTGCAAGTCGCCCACCGTGACGATGGATTCGATCTCCTCCGCCTCCATCTCCTCCATACCGAACTCCTCCTCCAAGGCCATGGACAGGTCTACCAGGTCCACGGAGTCGGCGCCCAGGTCGTCCACAAAAGCGGTATCGGCGGTGACGCTGTCCGGCTCCACGCCAAATTGCTCGGCAATCAGCGCGCATAATTTTTCAAACATATTGAGCAGCTCCTTCTATGTGGCTTTGAACACATCCATAATAGGGGCTTTACGGCCCGCTGTCAATAGCCTTTTAACAATTTTTTGGAGGAGTCCATATCGCGGCCCTCACGCCCCTCCATTTTCCGTCCCCGCCGACGCGGGCTTCACCGGCAGGCGCATATGCTCCACGTTGTCTGAAATGTCCTCAATAATCCCCGAGCGGGCGAATTCCACCGCCTGCCGGATGGCGTTTTTCATGGCGTAGTCATTGGAGGAGCCGTGGGCCTTGATCACCGGCTTGGCAATGCCTACCAGCGCCGTGCCGCCCACCTCGCCGGCGTCCATCAGCTTCTTGAAGTCCCGGATGCCGTCCTTCACCAGCAGCGCCGCCAGCTTGCTGCGCACATTGCGCAGAAACATCTTCTTGATCTCCCGGCCCAGGAACAGGCCCGCGCCCTCCATGGTCTTGAGGAAGATGTTGCCGGAGTAGCCGTCCGCCACGATGACGTCCACGGCTCCCTCCACCGCCTCCCGGGCCTCCACATTGCCCACAAAATTGACACGGCCCTCCTCGCCCGCCTTTTGCAGAAGCTTATACGCCTCTTGCTGGAGGCTTGTGCCCTTGGAGGGCTCCGCGCCAATGTTCAGCAGGCCCACCTTGGGCTCCGGCCGGCCCAGCACGTGCTCGGCGTAATAGCTGCCCATAAAGGCGAACTGAAGCAAAAACTCCGGCGTGCCCTCGGCGGTGGCCCCGCAGTCCACCAGCACGGCCCCGCCGCCCCCGGTGGGCACCACCGGGGCCATGGCCGCCCGGCGGATGCCCCGGATGCGCTTGACCAGCAGCGTGGCCGCCGCCAGCAGCGCCCCCGTGGACCCGGCGGACACAAAGGCGTCCCCCTCCCCGCTTTTCAGCAGGTTCAGCCCCACCGTCAGGGACGAGTCCTTCTTCTCCTTAAACGCGGTGGCCGGATTGTCGCACATCTCCACCACCTGGCCGGCGTGGGTGATGGACACCCCCGCCGGGACCTCGTCCAGCCCTTCCCGGCGCAGTACCTCCAAAATATCCTCCCCCCGGCCCACCAGGGTCACTTCCACTCCGTACTCCTTGACCGCCTGCAGCGCCCCCTTTACCGGCGCTTCCGGGGCGTTGTCGCCCCCCATGGCGTCTACGATAATGCGCATTTTAACCGGCCTCCCTCTCTATAATCTCTCGTTCAGCCCCTCAATGAGCGCCAGGGAGCGCTGGGACAGCTCCGCGTTCTTGTTCCGCTTCCCCTTCACCCGGTGGTCCAGCGGGGGCATGATGCCAAAATTGATATTCATGGGTTGGAAATCTGCCACGCTCTCATTGCTCACATAGAGGGCCAGCGCCCCGATGGCCGTCTCCCGGGGGAAGTCCGCCGGGGCCTGTCCCTTCAGCCGCCGGGCCAGCTCCACCCCCGCCAGAAAGCCGGAGGCGGTGGACTCCACATAGCCCTCCACCCCGGTGATCTGCCCGGCGAAGGTCACGCGCTCGTTGCCCCGCACCCGGTAGTAGCGGTCCAGCAGCCGGGGAGAATCCAGATAGGTGTTGCGGTGCATCACTCCGTAGCGCACGTACTCCGCCTCTCTCAGCGCCGGAATCATGGAGAACACCCGCTTCTGCTCCCCCCACTTCAAATGGGTTTGAAAGCCCACCAGGTTATACAGCGTGCCCTGGGCGTTATCCCGGCGCAGCTGCACCACTGCGTAGGGCTCCCGGCCGGTTTTGGGGTCGGGCAGGCCGCGGGGCTTCAGGGGGCCGAAGGCCAGCGTCTGCACCCCCCGCCGGGCCATCACCTCTACCGGCATACAGCCCTCAAACACGCGCTTGTCCTCGAAGCCGTGGACCTCCGCCTCCTGGGCGGCGCACAGCTCCTTCCAGAAGGCCAGGTACTCCTCCTCGGACAAGGCGCAGTTGATGTAGTCCGCCGTCCCCTTGTCATACCGGGAGGCAAACCAGGCGTGCTCCATGTCGATGCTCTCAAAGGTGACGATGGGGGCCGCCGCATCGAAAAAATTGAGGTAGCTGTCCTGCGGGAACAGCTCCGCGATGGCCTGGGACAGCGCCTGCGAGGTGAGGGGCCCCGTGGCCACCACCACCTCCCCGCCGGGGATGGACACAACCTCCCCCTCCTCCACCGTGATGCCGGGGTGGGCGCGCACCGCCTGGGTGACGGCTTCGGAAAAGCCCTCCCGGTCCACCGCCAGCGCCCCCCCGGCCTCCACCCGCTTCTCGTCCGCGCAGCGCAAAATGAGGCTGCCGCACCGGCGCAGCTCCTCCTTGAGCAGCCCCACCGCGTTTTCCAGCTGGTCGGAGCGCAGGGAGTTGGAGCACACCAGCTCGGCAAAGCCGGGGCTGTGGTGGGCGGGGGTCATTTTTTGGGGCTTCATCTCCCGCAGCGTGACAGAAATTCCCCGCTGGGCCAGCTGCCAGGCGCACTCGCACCCCGCCAGCCCCGCGCCGATGACCGTTACATTCATAATGGCGTCATCCTTTTTCCTGTTTCACGTGAAACATTAGTTTTATCCATTGGGGGTGTCCGTGCGGCCCACCAGGTAGTCGATGGTCACGCCGTAGAAATCAGCCAGCGCGATCAGCGCTTTGATGTTTGGCTCGGTGGTTTCACTCTCGTAAAACTGATACCCTCGAATTTTCACGCCTGCCAGCTCTGCCAATGTTTGCTGTGGGATATTTCGCTCTTTTCTCAGCTGTTTTAACCGCTCACCATACATTCTTCATTCTCCTCTTGACAAGTAGATATTATACATGTATAATATCTACGCGCACAAAATCTACATTACATCATTGGAGTTGATACATATGACCGACGCGATGGACGCCCTATTCCTCTATGCCCAGGAGCGCCGAATACGCCCCCTCCTGGACACGGAACCCGAGTTCAGCCAGGTGGTGTTGTGCCTTGAGCGACAGGACAAATCCTTCCGCGCCCTGCTGGATGAAGAAACAGAAACGTGTTTTGAAAAATTTCTCTCCGAACAGGCCCTTCTCGACCTGTTCAACGAGCGCGCCGCGTTCCGCGCCGGGTTCCAAATCGCCCTGGAATTGGAGCGGTAAACACCTCGCCCCGTTTCACGTGAAACATCGGTTCTATTCCGTCTTTGTCTTGGCCGCCTTTTTCGCGGTGGTTTTCTTGGCCGCCGTGGTTTTCTTCGCCGTGGTGGTCTTTTTGGCGGATGTGGTTTTCTTCGCCGTGGTGGTCTTTTTGGCCGCCGTGGTCTTGGCCGAGGAAGCGCTCTTTTTCGCCGCCGCCTTTTTGGCGGGCTTTTCCGCGGCTTCCGCTCCCTCCGCCCCCTCTGCCGGGGCGGAGTCGTCCGTCTTTTTCTTGTACCCGCCCCGCTTGTCCTCCGGCAAGAAATTGGAGCACTCAGGGTTGGCGCAGAAGGGCCGCTTGAATCCCCGGCCGGACAGCTTGAACATGGTCTGCCCGCAGATGGGGCAGTTGTCCTTCACCGGCACGTCCCAGGTCATAAAGTCGCACTTTTTCCGCTCGTCCTTGCTGTTCAGGTACTCACAGCAGTAGTAGGTGTACTGCTTATTGTTCTTTTTGCTCACGCCGGTGCGCTTCACCAGCCGTCCCCCGCACTTGGGGCACCGGCCCGGCATCTCCACCACCAGCGGCTTGGTAAAGGTGCACTCCGGCCAGCCGGGGCAGGCCAAAAATCGCCCGAAGCGCCCGGATTTGATCACCATATTCCGGCCGCACAGGTCGCAGACCTCCTCGGACACCTCGTCGGGCACCTTGATGCGCTCGCCGTCCAGCTCGGTCTCCGCCTTTTTCAGCTCCACCTCGAAATCCCCGTAGAACTCGTGCATCAGCTGCTTCCAGGCCACCTCGCCCGTCTCCACTTTGTCCAGACGGCTCTCCATCTGGGCGGTAAAATCCGCGTCTACAATATCCGAGAATTTGTCCTTCATCAGCCCTGTGACCACCTCGCCCAAGGGCGTGGGGCGCAGGTACTTGCCCTCCTTCACCACGTACTCCCGGCTGGTGATGGTGGAGATGGTGGGCGCGTAGGTAGACGGGCGGCCCACGCCCCGCTCCTCCAGCGCCTTGATGAGCGTGGCCTCGGTGAACCGGGCGGGGGGCTGGGTGAAGTGCTGGGCGGGAGTCAGACCGCCCAGCTTCAGCAGCTCTCCCTCCCTCAAATCGGGGAGAGGCGACTGGGGGGCCTCGTCGTCCTCGTCCCGGCTCTCCTCGTACACCGCCGTAAATCCGGAAAACTTGATGGACGAGTGGCTGGCCCGGAAGCGGTAGCCCGCCGACTCCACCTCGATGGAGACGCTGTCGTACACCGCCCCCGCCATCTGACAGGCCAGGAAGCGGCTCCAAATCAGCTTGTACAGGCGGTACTGCTCGGAGGTCAGGCTTTTTTTCAGCTCCTCCGGCGTCAGGTTCACATCGGAGGGGCGGATGGCCTCGTGGGCGTCCTGAGCGTTGCCCTTGGATTTGAAGCGCCGGGTTTTTTCCGGATAATACTCCTTGCCGTACCGGGCAAGGATAAAGCTTCTCGCCGCGGAGAGCGCCTCCTCGGACAGACGCAGGGAGTCGGTACGCATATAGGTGATGAGGCCCACCGTACCCACGCCCTCGATGTCCACGCCCTCGTACAGCTGCTGCGCCACCGACATGGTGCGCCGGGGCGTCATGTTCAGCTTGCGGGACGCCTCCTGCTGCAGCGTGGAGGTGATGAACGGAGGGGCCGGGGCGCGGTTCTTGTCCTGCCGCTTCACGTTTTTCACCGTGAAGTCAGCCCCTTTTACCGCGCCGATAATCTCCTGCACTTCCTCCTCGCTGCCCAGCTCCATGCGCTTTTCCCGGCCGTAAAAGTCCGCCTTGAACCGCCCCAGGTTGGGCGCAATGCGGGACAGGTCCGCGGTGATGGACCAGTATTCCCGGGGCACGAAGGCGCGGATCTCCTCCTCCCGCTCCACGGCCAAGCGGGTGGCCACCGACTGCACCCGTCCGGCGGACAGGCCCCGGCGGATTTTCTTCCACAGCAGGGGCGAGAGCTGATAGCCCACAATGCGGTCCAGCACCCGCCGGGCCTGCTGGGCGTCCACCAGGTTCTGGTCGATGTCCCGGGGCGCGGCGATGGACTCGGTGACAACCTTGTGGGTGATCTCGTTAAACGTCACCCGGCACGTCTTCTCCTTGGGCACCCCCAGCACCGACTGAAGGTGCCAGGAGATGGCCTCTCCCTCCCGGTCAGGGTCGGTGGCCAGATAGACCCGGTCGCTGGCCTTCGCCGCCCTGCGCAGGTCCTTAATGGTGTCTTCCTTGTCCTTGATATTTTGATACTCCGGCTCAAAGGTGGTCACATCCACCCCCAGCGTGCTCTTGGGCAGGTCCCGGATGTGGCCCATGGACGCCTTTACCTCAAAGTCGGGTCCCAGATATTTCCCAATGGTCTTTGCCTTTGCGGGTGATTCCACAATCACCAAATTCTTCTTTGCCATAGTTTTGACTACTCCATTTTCAATTTCGCCATAACCCGAAAACGCTTGCCGCTCTCCTCCGCCACATAACCCTGGATTTGCAGCAAAGTCAGGGCGGACAGCACCCGCCGGGCGGGAATCTGCGTGCGCTCCACCAGGTCGTCGGCCCGAAGCTCTCCCTCGTTCAGCGCCAGCAGCACCTCCCGCTGGTCGTCGGTCAGCTTATTTTTACAGTCTTCCCAGCGCAAATATTCCTCTTTCGCCTCCGCAGCCGGCTTTTTCTCCCGGGGCACTCCCCGGCCCTTGGGCGCGGAAGGTTCTTTTCCCATTCCCTCCAGCCTCTGCTCCACCGCCTGGGACGAGAGGGCCTCCTCCTGCCGCAGACGGGCGGGAAAGCGGGCGGCAAACTCACACAAAATATCGTCCGCGCTCAAAATCAGCTTGGCCTCGCCCTTTTGAATGAGCCGGTTGGTCCCCTCGCTGGAGGGCGCGCCGATGGGCCCGGGGACGGCAAATACCTCCCGGTCCTGGTCCAGCGCGTGGCCCACCGTCAGCAGCGTGCCGCCGCGGGGGCCGCTCTCCACCGCCGTCACCCCCACGGACAGGCCGCTGATAATGCGGTTTCGGACGGGGAAGTGCTCCCCCTTGTGGTCCGTTCCCGGCGGATACTCGGAAATCAACGCCCCCACCGCCGCCACATCCTCATACAGCTCCTTATGATACCAGGGGTAAACCCGGTCGATCCCGCCGCCCAGTACACATACCACCGGTCCGTTCACTGACAGCGCGCCCTTCACCGCCGAGGCGTCGATACCCTGGGCCATGCCGGTAATCACCAGCGCGCCCTTGCGCGTCAGCTGGGCGGAAAGCTGGAACGCCGTCTGCATTCCGTAGGCGGTGGCATCCCTGGTGCCCACCATTCCAATGGCGACCTCCTCGTCAAAGGCGATCTGCCTTCCCTTCCAATACAGCACCAGGGGCGGCTGGTGAATGGCGGCCAGGCGCTCCGGATAGGTGGCGTCCTGGAGGGTGAGCAGCTGAATGCCCAGCCGGTCGCAGTCGCCCAGAATCTGGTCGGCCCGGCCCAGAGATTTGTCCAGCAGGGAACGGATCGCCCCCTCGCTCAGACCACCCAGCAGCTCAAGCGCCCCCCGGTCCGCCGCGTATACCTGCTCCGGGGAACCAAAATGGTCCAGCACCCGAACGGCGGCCTGTCCCGCGATTCCCTTGCGCTGGGTGAGCCAAATCCAATGCTTTAAATTCGACACGGCGCCTCTCCCTCTCTCTATCTGCCTCGAGCCATCTCCCACAAAAGGATGGATGCCGCCACCGCGGCGTTCAAAGATTCGCATCTGGAAGACATGGGAATCTTCACCGTTCCTTCACACAGCGACAGCACCTGCTCCGACACACCCCGGCCCTCGCTGCCGATGACCACGGCGCAGCCTCCCAGGTTCGCCTCCCGCACATCCGCCGTGTCGTCCCGCAGCGCCGCGGCGTACAGCGCAATCCCCGCGGCCTTGAACGCTGCGGTCAGCTCCTCCGCCGTACACTGATAGCTGTGCCGGCGGAAATGGACCCCCATCCCCGCCCGCACTGTTTTAGGGTGATACAGGTCGGCGCAGCCGGGCAGCAGAAACACTCCCCCGCAGTCAAAGGCATCCGCCGTGCGCAGAATGGTTCCCACGTTCCCAGGGTCCTGTACTCCGTCCAACACTAAGCACCCCTTCGCCTTCAGCGCCTCCGGCAGTTCAAAGCCCGCAGCGCCGCTCTGCCTGCAGGAGAACACCACCCCCTGGGGCGTTTTCGCCGGGCTGACAGACTCCATCACGCTCTGCGTCACTTGGGCGATCCGAACCGTCCCGTCCCCCTCGAAGCGGGACAGGTCCGCCCCCTCCGTGTAGAGAATGGCGCAAGGCGTCCGCCCCCACAGTCCGGCCTCCTGGAGCAGTTTCGGGCTGTCGCACAGAAACTCCCCCGTCTCCTCCCGATAGGCCCTGGACGCAGCCAGCTTTCGGAAATGGGCGCACAAGGGATTGTGCCTGCTTGTGATGATTTCCCGCTCCACGGTCCGCCCTCCCTATTTCAATACGCAAAAGCATACCGGCGGCCATGCCGGTATGCTTTTGCGGCAGCTTCTTAATCCAGCGGCTTGAGGATCGGCAGTGATTTTCCGCATCATCAGAATGTTTTCATAATCGCTCAAATCCATTCTGCCGCAACGGTTTCACGGATTTCACCCTCATTTGCAGCTTCAAACGTTACTTCGTTTCCTTCCCGGCGCATACTCCTCCCTTGCTCCGGAGAAACGCGCAATATAACGCCATGTATCTTAACACACCCATTTCCACCTTTCAAGTGGTTTCTTGCATTTATCTATATCATACAGTTTATTTTTCACCGTCAAAAAATGCTCAGGTGCAGCTCCTTGCTCAGCTGCTCCAGCAGCTGAATGCCCGCCACACTGTTCCCCTTGCGGTCCAGAGCGGGGCCAAATATGCCGATTCCCATACGGGTGGGGACCACGGCCATGATGCCGCCGCCCACACCGCTTTTGGCGGGGACGCCCACCCGCAGCGCAAACTCCCCCGAACCGTCGTACATTCCGCACGTCATTAAAATCGCGTTGACATACTGCGCCATAGCGGCGGGAAAAATCCGCTCATTCGACACCGGAAGCCGCCCCCGGTTAGACAGCACCGCCCCAATATGCGCCAGCGCACGGCAGTCCACCCGGATGGAACAGGCCCGGAAATAGCAGTCCAGCACCGCCTCCACATCATCCTCCAGCAATCCGTGAGATTTCAGCAGATAGGCCAAGGCCCGGTTTTTGCTGCCGTGGCTTTTTTCCGATTGGTAAACCGCCTCATCCACGCCGATCTCCTCCTCCCCAGCCATCCGCTGGGTCAGCTCCAGCAAGCGCTGGAAACGTTCGTCATAGTCCCGGCCGTGAATCAGGCTGCACATCACAATGGCCCCCATGTTGACCATGGGATTGATGTTCCCGCTGTCCAGGGACTGCTCCCCGGCATTGATGGCGTCAAAGGGCTTCCCCGTGGCCTCCACCCCCACCCGACTCATCACATACTCAGCGCCGTTGTCCAGCAGCGCTTGGAGCAGCAGGATAGGCTTGACAATGCTCTGGATCGTGAACGCTTTGCGGCAGTCCCCCGCCCAGCTCCGCTTGCCCTCGCTGCTCATGATATAGATTCCCAGCGCCTCCGAATCCCCCTTTGCCAGCTCCGGGATGTAGTCGGCAACCCGTCCCTGCCGGGCGGCGGGGCGGCAGCCCTCCAGCAAACGCTCCAAAAGTTCTTCCATCGCTCTCTCACCCTTCTGTTCCAGCATAGCATCAAGATAACAAACCAATCCCCTTCTGTCAATGTTAAGCTTACAATAACCTTCCTAATCCCTCCAGCCGTTTAAAAATCGGTTGAAATCAAGTGCGGGAAATGCTATAATATCCCGGAAATTGATGGGAGGCATCGTGCGCTATGAAAAGACCGCTTTTTTTAATGGTATCCATCTGTTTATTGTTGTTCTTGACCGCCTGTGACGGCCAGACGCAGACTCCAGCCGGCAGCCAGCCAGTGAACGAAACCATTTCGCTCACCGTGTGGGGAGCCGAGGAGGACGAGGCTCTGCTTCAGGAACTATTCGACTCCTTCCAATCTCATTATGCCGGCCAGGCCAGTTTTCAGATCACCTACCAGCCCCAGAGCGAATCCAACTGCAAAGACGCCCTGCTGGGCGACTTAGAGGGCGGCGCGGATGTGTTCGCGTTTGCCGACGACCAGGTGGCCGCGCTGGCTGCCGCCGGCGGACTGGACCCCATTGAGAACGAGGCCTCCGTCCGAAACGCATCCCTTCCGGCCGCCGTAGAGGCAGCCAGCGTGGGAAATACCCTCTACGCCTATCCATTGACCGCCGATAACGGCTATTTCCTTTATTATAACAAAGCCTACTTCACCGAGCAAGACGTACAAAGCCTGGATCAGATGCTGGAGATCGCCGCCCAGGCCGAAAAGCTCATCGCCATGGACTGGTCCTCCGCGTGGTACGTCTATGCGTTCTTCGGCAACACCGGGCTGGAGGTGGGTCTGAATGAGGACGGCCTCACCAACTACTGCACATGGAACAGCACCGACAACCCCATCCGGGGGACAGACGTGGCACGGGCCATGCTGGACATCGCAGCCAGCCCCGCCTTCGCCAACCGGCCGGACGCAGAATTTCTCGCCGGCGTTCGGGACGGCTCCGTCGTCGCCGGCATCAGCGGCGTGTGGAACGCCGTGGCCATCGAGGAGGCCTGGGGCGATAACATGGGGGCCGCCAAGCTGCCGACCTATACCTGTGCGGGCCGGCAGGTGCAGATGGCGTCCTTTTCCGGCTGCAAGCTCATTGGGGTAAACGCCTATTCTCAGCACCCGGAGTGGGCGGCCCGGCTGGCGGAGTGGATCACCAGCGAGGAAAATCAGCGCCTGCGCTTTGAGCTGCGCGGCCAGGGCCCGGCCAATATCAACGCGGCCAACTCCCAAGAGGTCCAGTCCTCTTTGGCCATCGCGGCCCTGCTGGAGCAGTCCAATTACTCCCAGCTCCAGCGGGTGGGTGGAAAGTTCTGGGACCCCGTGTCTGAGTTTTCCACCAGCATGGCCCAGGGAAATCCTTCCGGCGCATCCCTCCAGGCCCAGCTCGACCGGCTGGCCGAGGGAGTAAGCCAACGGTAGCCACAAACGCACATCATCGTGGGAGGAAAGCATATGAAAGGTAGACTGACTTTGCAGCAGCGCTTGATTTTACCCATCGTCCTGCTGGGCCTGATTACGCTGCTGTCCAATATTTTGGCGGTATTCAGCATCAATAACGTTCACTCCAACGCGGGGACCATTGTGGACGAGTGCATGGCCAGCGAGGAACGGCTGGAGGATATCCGGCGCTCCGTCATGGATATTCACCGTCTGGCGCTGTCCCACATCGTGGCCGCCGACCACGCCACCATGATCCAGCTGGTGCAGGAAATCAAGGCGGAGGAGGCTGCTTTGGATGAGAAGCTGAGCTCCTATGAGAGTTTCCTCTCTCCGTCGGAGCAGGAGAGCTATCAATCCCTTCTCCACAGCTATGCGGAGTTTAAGCACGCTCTGGTCTATCTGGTCAGCGCCAGCGCCGACAGCAAAACCCAGGAGGCCTACGCCACCGCCAACGGGGACGTGGCCCTCTGGAGCAGCGCGGCGGAGTCCGACCTTGACGCCCTCTCCGCCTCGGTCAGCGCCCAGGCGGAGGCCGCGCGGGACAGGCTCACCCTGGTGTACGTCATCTCTCTGATCACCAGCGCCATAACCCTGGTTGTGGGCATTTTCCTGGTGGCCGCCGCCTTCCGAATCATCCGGAAATATGTGCTCACCCCCATTCACGACGTGATGGGCACCCTTCAGGACAGCTCCGAACGCATCAGCGGCGTGGTGGGCGAGGTGCGCCAGCGGACCCAAACCTCTAACGGCAGTGTCCGAAACCTCTCCGCCCTCACCCAGCAGCTCTCCGCCGCCCTGGAGGAAATCGCGGGCAGCGCCGCCGCCATCACCCACAGCGCCGCCGGCACCCAAGGCGACGCCCAGAGCATGGCGGAGGAGTGCTCCTCCATTACGGCCTACTCCGCGGGAATGCGGGAGCGGGCCGAGGAGATGGAGCGCTCCGCCCACCAAAAAACCCAGACCGTCCACACCAAAACAGCGGACATCATGGCCATGCTGGATCAGGCCATCCAGCAGAGCCGCAGCGTAGAGCAGATCAGCGCCTTAACCGAAGACATTCTCAGCATCTCCTCCTCTACCAACCTCATCGCCGTCAACGCCTCCATTGAGGCCGCCCGGGCCGGGACGGCCGGAGCAGGCTTCTCCGTGGTGGCTCGGGAGGTTCACCAGCTGGCCAACTCCTGCGCCGAAACCGCCAACCATATTCAACAGGTCAGCACAGTGGTGACTGGCGCAGTCAGTTACCTGTCCGACAGCGCGCGGGAGCTTGCCGACTACCTCAGCCAGGTTATTGCGGACCTATTGGAGCAGTCTGTCCAGGCCGGTCAGCAGTACCGGGAGGACTCCGACTACATCGGGCACGCCATGGAGCAGTTTAACGACCGAACCGAACGGCTGAAAACCGCCATGGATCAAATCGCCTCCTCCATCACCAGCATCTCCGGGGCCATCGACGGCGCTGCCTCCGGCATTTCCGGCGCCGCTGGCAGCACTCGGGTTTTGGTGGACGACATGGCGGGAATCACCACGCGAATGGATACCAATCAGGAGATTGTGGGGGAGCTTCAAAAACAAATGGATGTATTCGCAAATCTTTAGCGCTGCCACACCAAGCTATACCATAACGCGGATTTGAGAGAGGAAAGAGACAATGAAACGAGAAAACTTCCGCTCCCGGCTGGGCTTCCTACTGGTGAGCGCCGGATGCGCCATCGGCATCGGCAACGTATGGAAATTCCCTTATGTCACCGGGGAAAACGGCGGCGGCGTGTTCGTGCTGTTCTACCTGCTGTTTCTGGTGATTATGGGCGTGCCCGTGCTGACCATGGAGCTGGCAGTGGGCCGGGCCAGCCGCAAAAGCGCCGTACTGGGCTACAAAGCCCTGGAGCCCAGCCGCTCCAAGTGGCACATCCACGGCTGGTTCTGCCTGATCGGCTGCTATCTGCTGATGATGTACTACACCACCGTGTCCGGCTGGATGCTGGGCTATTTCTTCAAATTCGCTGGGGGCGCTTTCTCCGGCATGGCAAACGAGGCGGTGGACGGGGTATTCTCCGCCATGCTGTCCAACCCCGTTGAGATGACGGTGTGGATGGCAGTGACGGTGCTGGCGGGCTTTTTGGTGTGCTCCCTGGGCCTCCAGGGGGGCCTGGAGCGGGTGACTAAGTGGATGATGATGGGCCTGCTGGGCCTCATCGTGGTGCTGGCCGTCCACAGCCTCACCCTCCCCGGCGCGGCGGAGGGCGTCAAGTTCTACCTGCTGCCCGACTTCGGCCGGACAGTGGAGCAGGGGCTGGGCAAAGTCATCACCGCCGCCATGAACCAGGCGTTCTTCACCCTGAGCCTGGGCATCGCCGCCATGGAGATTTTCGGCAGCTACATGAGCCGGGACAACACCCTGGCCGGAGAGGCCGCCCGCATCTGCGGGCTGGACACCTTCGTGGCCCTGATGAGCGGCCTGATCATTTTCCCCGCCTGCTTCTCCTTCGGCGTGACACCCAACGCGGGGCCTCCCCTCATCTTCGTCACCCTGCCCAAGGTGTTTACCGGTATGGCCGGAGGACGGCTGTGGGGCTCCCTGTTCTTTCTGTTCATGTCCTTCGCCAGCTTCTCCACTGTGATCGCCGTGTTCGAAAACCTGCTGGCCGGGTGCATCGACAACTTTGGATGGAGCCGGAAAAAGGCGGCGCTGGTCAACGGCGTATTCATCCTTATCGCCAGTATGCCCTGTGTGCTGGGCTACAACCTGTGGTTTTTTGAGGCCACCCTGCCCAACGGTGCGGTGGGCCAGGTGCTAGACATCGAGGACTTCCTGGTGTCCAACCTGCTCCTCCCCCTGGGCTCCCTGGTGTACCTGCTGTTCTGCGTCACCAAATGGGGCTGGGGATTCGACAAGTATCTGGAGGAGGCCAACACCGGCAAGGGGCTGAAAATGCCCCGGGCGCTCAAGCCCTATTTCCAGTTTGTCCTCCCCGTCCTTATCCTGGTGATTTTGATTCAGGGTCTGCTCAAATAAAAACAATTCCCGGCTTCCCCTGGAGGCCGGGAATTGTTTTTATGTTTTTTCGCGCTCCCTCATCTTCCCCTCATAATCCCGGAGAGACGCCAGCGCCTGGCCCGACATGGGCAGAATGACGATGATGTTAAACACCGTCATCAGTCCCACTCCCACGTCCCCCAGGTCCCACACGAAGGTATAGGCCGCCAGCCCGCCTATGAACAGCATCACCAGGGCCACCACCTTATACAGAGTCTGGGACAGCCAGCCGTCCCCAAAGAGGTAGGCCACGTTGGACCGGGCGTAGAACAGAATCCCCACAAAGGTGGAAAAGCTGAACAGCCAGAGAATCAGGGCAATGAACACCACGCCGAACCGCCCCAGGTGGTGCTCCATGGAGGCCTGGAGCAAATCCATGAGCTCCAGCCCCGCCACCTTTTCCGCCGGAGTCACCAGGATGATGAAGGCGGTGCAGCTGCAAATCACAATGGTGTCGATGAACACCCCCAGGGCCTGCAAAAGACCGGTCTTTGCGGGATGAGAGGCATCCCCCGCCGCGGCGGCGCAGGGGGCGGAGCCGGAGCCCGCCTCGTTGGAAAACAGCCCCCGCTTCACCCCGTTCATCACCACGGCGCCAAAGCCGCCGGCTACCGCTTGGCGCAGGCCAAAGGCCTCCTCAAAAATGCGCCGGAACACATCGGGCAGCACAGTGATGTTCATGCCGATGAGAATCAGGGTGATAATAAAGTAGCAGGCCGCCATGATGGGCACCAGGACATCCAGCACCCGCACGGTGGCGTTTTTTCGCAGCACAATGGCGGCGGACAGGGCCACCAGCACCGCAGTGGTGTAAATAGGCTCAATGTGAAAGGCGTTCTGGAAGGCGGAGGACACGGAGTTGGCGATGACCTGGCTGATGCCGCACCAGCAGATCAGGCCGGACAGCGCGAACAGCACCGCCAGTACAGAGTACCGCCCCAGCTTCCCGCCCCGCTTCTCCTTGACGAAATTGTGGATATAATAGGCCGGACCGCCCCGCCAGCCGCCGTACAGGGGATCGCGCTCCTTGTGGAGCTGAGCCAGAGTGGCCTCAATGAACGCGGTGGAGGAGCCGATCAGCGCCGTGATCCACATCCAAAATACCGCCCCCGCCCCGCCTGCGGAGATGGCGGCCACCACGCCGATCAGATTGCCCATCCCCACTCGGGTCGCAGTGGAGACAATGAGCGCCTGAACTCCGGAGATGGCACCGCCCTCCCGGCTGGTCCGCTTTTCCACCGTCACCCGCAGCATCTCCGGGAACAGGCGGACAGGGAGAAACCGGGTCCGAATGGTGAAAAAAATCCCGGTCGGGATGAGCAGCAGCACCAACAGGGACACCCCCAGCGCGCCGCCCCCTGGCAGCGGGATCACAAACAGATCCCCCCACAGCAGGTTATATGCGGCAGTGATGGCATTGACAATATGCTCCATAGGGGGCCCTCCTTGGCTTTCGTTACACTGAGCTCACCGCAAGCAGGCGCCCAACAAGCCTCTCTGCCTGTTAGGCGCCTATAGCCACATTCTTTGGAAAACTATACTACATTATTTGTAGGAATGCAATAAAATCTTTTAAATCCAAACCCTTTTCATCCGTCCTCATAAAAGGCCGGCCCACGGCATTCACGAACCGATTCCGCTCCTGCCCACCAAGGGCCGCGCCATTTATGGCATTGAAGTACACGCCTCCTTGTGCTATAATGATATTCATCGGTTAACTTTTCCAGGAAATATTATAAAAATTGAGGAGGACGCCCCATGGACAAGAGTTCAAACCAAGAATGGCTGAACGGCGTATATGAAAAGCTGCTGGTCAAAATGAAGGCGGAGTGCCAGCGGGTGGGGACCGACATCCCCTACACCACCGGCGAGGACGGGATGTACCGCGACATCACCGAAACCGCCTGGGGCAAAACGCCCGACGGGAGCACAAGCGTCGGCTTCTGGACCAACGGCTTTTGGCCCGGAATGCTGTGGCAGATGTACCACGCCACCGGGGATGAGGCATACAAGGCCGCCGCCGTTGGCGTAGAGGAGCGCCTGGACGTACTGCTCAAAAGCCCGGAGACGGTGGACCACGACGTGGGCTTCCTGTTCCTGCTGTCCTCCGTGGCCAATTACCGCAAAACCGGGGACCGGGAGGCCCGCCGCCGGGGTCTGCTGGCCGCCAGCACCCTGGCCGCCCGCTACAATTTGGACGGCAGATTTATCCGCGCCTGGAACGGCACCCGTGAGAGCGCCCACGCCAAGGCCATGGGCGGCGGCGATATGCGGGGCTGGATGATCATCGACTGCCTGATGAACATCCCTCTGCTGTACTGGGCCTCCCAGGAGCTGGACGACCCCCGCTTCGCAAAAATCGCGGTCAGCCACGCCAAAACCGCCCAGCAGCACATCGTCCGCCCCGACGGCAGCTGCAACCATATCGTGGCCTTTGACCCGGACACGGGGGAGTACTTAAACAACCCCGGCGGTCAAGGCTACAAGCAGGGCTCCTCCTGGAGCCGGGGCCAATCCTGGGCGGTGTACGGCTTCGCCCTGAGCTACCGCCACACCGGCGAGCAGTCCTTCCTGGACACCGCCAAGCAGTGCGCCCACTACTGCATCGCCAACATGGCCGTCACCGACTGGCTACCCCTGGTGGACTACCGCCAGCCCGCCCAGCCGGTGAAGTACGACTCCACCGCCGGTATGATTACCGCCTGCGGCCTGCTGGAGATCGCCAGCCATGTGGAGGAGAACGAGGCTCGGTTCTATACTGAGGCGGCCTACCGCATTCTCCGGGCCTGTGATGCCAAATTCGCCAACTGGGACCCGGAAAAGGACTCCATTCTCACCGGCGGCACCTTTTTCTACCACGACCCCACGGGGGAGAACACCGAGCTGCCCATCATTTACGCCGATTACTTCTTCATCGAGGCTGTTCTGCGCCTCAAGGGCATGGATTTATTTGAGTGGTAAGCGCCAGCCGGCAAGGCGTCACCATACCAATCACAGAAAGGACAAATAGCTATGAAAATCGCATTGATTAACGAAAACAGCCAGGCGGCCAAGAACGGCACCATTTTGGCGGCGCTGAAGAAGGTGGTAGAGCCCATGGGCCACACCGTGGACAACTACGGGATGTATGCCGCGGACGACAAGGCCCAGCTCACCTATGTGCAGTGCGGCATCCTGGGGGCCATCCTGCTGAACAGCGGCGCGGCGGACTTCGTCATCACCGGCTGCGGCACTGGCGAGGGGGCCATGCTGGCCATGAACAGCTTCCCCGGCGTGATCTGCGGCCACGTGGAGGACCCGGTAGACGCCTACACCTTCGCCCACGTGAACGACGGCAACGCCGTGGCCCTGCCCTTCGCCAAGGGCTTCGGCTGGGGCGGGGAGCTCAACCTGGAATACGTCTTTGAGAAGCTGTTCGGCTTCGGCCACGGTCAGGGTTATCCCCCCGAGCGGGTGGAGCCGGAGATGCGCAACAAGCGCATTCTGGACGAGGTGCGGGCCAAGACTCTGCGTCCCCTGGTGGACGGCCTGAAGGACATCGACCAGGAGCTGGTCAAGGGCGCTGTGGCGGGAGCTCATTTCCAGGAGCTGTTTTTCGCCAACTGCAAGGACCAGGCCATCGCCGACTACGTAAAGGCTCTGCTGTAAACCGCTCCGCGGCAAAACGAATTGAAAGGATGAGCTTCCATGCAGATTGCCGTCATCACCGCCCAGGGAACCGCCTGCCAGGTCCTCGGTTCGGACGACCTGACGATGGTGTACCAGGCCCAATACCAGCCGGGGGATAAGCTCCGCTTCACGGTGGACCAGGTCCCCGCCTTCTACGTCATCCGGGTGGACGGGGCCATGGACGAGGCCTATGTCTATCTCACCCAGGACACGGTGGACTACCCCATCCCCTTTGACCCGGAGAACCCCATGAACCTGACCCGGATATCCTACAGTCCCGGCAGCTTCATCGGCCAGCTGCACTACATCACCCTGCGCCGGGCCCGCCCGGAGGAGACCAAAAACTACCGCAACCTGGCCAAAAACGTGATGGACCAGCACGACGACGTGGGCTGCTATCCTCACGTCCACGCCAATGTGGAGACCCGCGGGGAATCCCTGTTCGCCGCCCGCAACACCATCGACGGCGTGCTGGCCAACGCCTGCCACTACCCCTGGCCCTTCCAGTCCTGGGGCATCGGCCAGCGGGAGGACGCGGAGCTCACCCTGGAGTTCGGCCGCCCGGTGGATATGGACGAGCTGCGTCTCATCACCCGGGCCGACTTTCCCCACGACAGCTGGTGGGAGCGGGCCACCGTCACCTTCTCCGACGGCACCTCGGAGGTGCTGCACATGGAAAAGAGCGCCGCGCCCCACGTTTTCCCCATCCGGCGGCAGGGCATCACCTGGCTGAAGCTGGGCCAGCTCATCCGAGCGGACGACCCCTCCCCCTTCCCCGCCCTCACCCAGATTGAGGTGTACGGACGGTAAGAGCCTGCAAACGCTTCACAAAAAGCCCTCTGATTTCTGTAGAAATCAGAGGGCTTTCTTTTTCCCGTTTCAACCGCGGAAACCGTTCCGCTTCCCCAAATCACTTTAAAAATCCCAGCACCTCGTCCATGGGCGGGACGCTGGAAATGCCGCCATGGCTTCTGGTGGACAGGGTCGCGGCAGTGCAGGCAAAGGCGGCAATGGCGGACAGCTCCTCCGGCGGAACGTCCTCCGGCGCCCTTCCCAGGGCCAGCAGCCGGCTCAGGGCGCTGCCGCCAAATATATCGCCGGCGCCGGTGGTGTCCACCACCTGGACCTGAGCCGCGCTGACGGCCCGGCCCATCCCCAGGCGGTTGGCATAGACACAGCCCTTCGCCCCCAGCGTCACAAAGGCCAGCTTGACTGCGTATTCGTCCAGCAGCTTTCGGGCCGCCTCCTCCGGAGCGCAGCCCCACAGGAAATCCGCCTCGTCGTCGCTGAGCTTCACCACATCCGCCGCGGACAGCCCCCAGAGGATCTCCGCCCTGGCCCGCTCCAGGTCCTCCCACAGCGGCAGGCGCAGGTTGGGGTCAAAGGTGATCCATTTCCCCCGCTCCCGGGCGTAGGCCGCCAGACGGCGGGTGGCGTCCCGCGCCGGCTCGTCGGTGAGGGAGAGCGTGCCGAAGTGAAACACCCCAGCCCGGTCCACCAGGGACAGGTCGCACTCATCAAAGCGCAGGCGGGTATCCGCGCCCGGCTTCCGGGCAAAGCTGAAACGGCGCTCCCCCTTCTCGTCTAAGGCCACAAAGGCCATGGTCGTGAACACCGCCGGGTCCTGCACAATCCCCGCCGTATTGATTCCCGCCGCCTTCAGCGTGCCCACCAGCAGGTCGCCGAACATATCCTGCCCCACTTTGCCTAAAAAGGCCGTTCCCACCCCGTATTTGCTGAGCGCCGCCAGGAAATTGCAGGGCGCGCCCCCCGGATGGGCGGACAACACCGGGTAGCCCTCGCCGTTGGTCCCTTCCGCCGTCAGGTCCACCAACAGCTCGCCCACAGCGGTTACATCCATCATCGCGTCTCCTCCTGTCCCCGGGGCATCAGCCGTCCACGCCCGTGTCGGGGTCCACGTCAATGATTACCTTCATGGTTTTCTCCCGGTTGTCATCGATGAACTGGTACGCTGCCTGGTAGTCCTCAAAGGCGAAATGGGCCGTCTGGAGGGGCTTCAGCTGAATTTTCCCCTCGTTCACCAGGCGAATGGCCTCTACGTAGTCCTCGTGGCGGTACATCATGGAGCTGTTCAAATCCAGCTCCGAGTCGTTCAGCTTAGCCAGGTCCACGTTGGCCCGCTGGCCAAATACCGCCACCAGGATGATGGTGCTGCCCTTGCGTGCGTTTTGAATGGCCTGATCCATGGTGGTGTCTGTCCCGGCGCACTCATAGATGACATCGGCCTTGTCGGGGCCGAAGGCCTCCGTCACCGCCGCGCCAAAGTCATGCTGGGCCGTGTTGACGATGTAGTCCGCCCCCAGGCTTTTGGCAAGGGCCAGACGGCCGTCGGAGATGTCGGTGGCCAGCACCTGCGCCGCCCCCAGGGCCTTCAGCGACTGAATCAGCAGGATGCCGATGGGCCCGCAGCCCAGCACCACCGCCTTGGCCCCCTTCAAATCCGGGAAGCGCTTGGCGGCGTGCACCGTCACGGCCAGGGGCTCCAGCATGGCCCCCTCCCCGTAAGTCATGCCCTGGGGTAACGGGGAGATTTTGGAGGCGTCCACCGCGAAATACTCGCTGGCGGCGCCGGTGGTTTGAAAGCCCATCACCTTCAGCTTCTCGCACAGGTTGTACCGGCCGTGGAGGCAGGGATAGCACCGCCCGCAGAAAACCTGGGGCTCAATGGTCACAGGCTGGCCCACCTGCAAATCCGTCACGTACTGGCCCGTCTTCACAATCTGTCCGGACACCTCGTGCCCCTGCGTCACCGGATAGGAGGTATAGGGATGGGTGCCGTGGTAAACGTGGATATCACTGCCACAGATGCCAATCTTCTTGATCTTCACCAGCACCTGGTCCGGCCCCGGCTCAGGTATGGGCGCCTCACAAAATGTAATCTCTCCCGGCCCTGTCATCACTTGCTGCTTCATGCGTTCTGCCATGATTGCTCACTCCTTCTCTTACTCCTGCTCTTACTCTTTCACCAACCCGCCGGCCAGGGGCAGCCAGTCCAGCACCCGGCGGATAAAGGGATCCCAAAAATCAAAATTGTGGACGCCCGGCCCCTCCTCGAAGGTGAGGTCCACCCCCAAACCCAGGGCATAGTCACGGAAGGCTGTGTTCCCTTCATAGAGGAAGTCCTCCGTGCCGCAGCACTGGTAGAGCCGGGGTAGCGTCTCCCCCGCCTCCACCTGCCGCTTGAGTATGCGCCGCAGATCGTGCTTGTCCGGGTCAAAATACTCCATGTTAGGCCCGTACACCTGCCTGTGCCATGGCGCGATGTGGGGCATGGCCGCCGCCGGCGTGTTCTTCAGGTCGTCCGTGCCCAGCCCGCCGGACAGGCTGGCCGCCGCGCCGTAGCTTTGGGGGTTGCGCAGGGCGATCTTAAACGCCCCGCCGCCGCCCATGGACAGCCCGGCAATGAAGTTGTCCTCCCGTCTGCCGGACAGGGGCAGCAGCGCCCGGAGCATCTCAGGCAGTTCCTGGGCGATATAGGTGTGATAGCTGCCTCCACAGGGATTGTCCTCGTACATACTGTTGTAGCCGTCCGGCATCACCACCGCGAGCTGCTTGGCCTGGGCGTAGCGCTCAATGGAGGAAAAGCGCTGCCAGTCGGACTCGTCGGCGGAGACGCCGTGGAGCAGCCACAGGGTCTGATACTTCTCCCCTGGCCGGGGGAGGCGCACATCGGACTCAAAAAAGCAGTTGTTTGAGTCCGGCGTGGGGAGCACCACATTCACATTCACGCTGCGGAACAGCGCCTGGGAAAAGAGTTTGCATTGAAACAGAGCCATTCAGGGGGCCTCCTCTCTTAAAATCAGTCCTGGGGGTGCACCGTAACCTTGACGGACTCGGCGCTCATCTGCATATGAATCGCCTCGTCCATATGATTCAGGTCAAAGGTGTGGGTAATCAGCGGCTGAATGTTCAGCCGTCCGCTGTTCAGCAGGTTCACCGCCCGCTGGTGGGTGTCCGGGTTGATGATGGACCCGGTGATGGACAGCTCCTTCGAGTAGACGTCAAACAGGGGCAGGGTCGCCACCGCCTCCGGCTCCGGAACGCTGAACAGGACGATATGTCCCCCGCGCCCCGCGCACTTCAGCGCCTGCTCCACGGCAAAGGGCTTACCCACGCACTCAATCACCACGTCGGTCCCCTCCTGGCCGGTGAGCTCCCCAATCCGCTGGGAGAGGTCCTCCCCCATGGGGTCGATCGCCCCGTCGGCTCCCAACTCCACCCCCAGCTTCCGGCGCAGCTCCACCGGCTCGCTGAGCAGCACGCAGCTGGCCCCCTTCAGCCGGGCCAGCTGCACCATCAGCAGGCCGATGGTGCCCCCGCCGATGATGAGCACGCTCTGCCCCGGCACGATGCCGGCCAGGTCGATGCCGTGGACCGCGCAGGCCAGGGGCTCCGCCATGGCCGCCACATCAAAGGGCAGGGCCTGGTCCACCCGGAAGCACTGGGTGTCGGGGCACAGGGTATACTGGGCAAATCCCCCGTTGGTGTTCACCCCCAGGGCATACAGGGCCTCGCAGTTCTGCTTTCTGCCCATCCGGCAGGGCCGGCACAGGCCGCAGTACATATTGGGGTCCAGCGCCACATGGTCGCCGGGGGCCAGGTCCCTCACCCCGCTGCCCACCGCCTCCACAACGCCGGCGAACTCGTGGCCCAGCACCACCGGCGGCTTCACCTCGGCGGAGCCCTTGTGTCCATGGTAGATATGCACGTCCGTGCCGCACACGCCGCAGGCCATGTTCTTCACCAGCACCTCGTGGGGACCCAGCGACTGGGGAAGCGCCACCTCCCGCACCTGGAACTTGGGGGATTGGTCTGCCCCCAGGAAAAATGCACCTTTCACTTTGATATTCCTCCCAATTACCGGCAGGCCGCCGCGGACACGTCCAGCGCCTCAAAGGTCTTCTGCTGCGGCCGGTTCAAGAAGGCGTGCACCATTCCTTCGTACAGATGGTACTCCACCTCCACCCCAGCGTCCTCCAGCCTGGCGGCATACATCAGGGCCTGGTCCAGCAGGGGATCGCACTCCGCCGAGACAAACACCGCCGGCGGAAGGCCGCTCAGGTCCTGCACATACAGGGGCGAGGCATAGGGGAACAGGGCGTCCTCCCGGTGGTCAAAATAGTAGTCAAGCTCCTCCCGCTCGCTGTTCAGGGCCAGGAAGTAGCCCCCCTCCCCGTAGCGCAGCTCCGACTGGCTGCGGTAGCCCAGGTGGAACGCCACGCAGGGGTACTGCAAAATCTGCCGGTGGATTCGGGGCCCCTTCCGGTCCCGCGCCATCAGGCACACCGCCGCGGACAGATTGCCGCCGGCCGAGTCTCCGCACACCGAGATGCGCCCGGTGTCGCCGCCGTACTCCCCCGCGTGCTCCGCGGCCCACACCAAGGCGGCATAGGCGTCCTCCAGCCCCTTGGGGAAGCGGTGCTCGGGAGCCAGACGGTACTCCGGCGCCACCACCAGCACGCCGCCGTAGTCGGCCAGGTAACGGGGGAGGAAATCGTACACGTCCAGGCTGTTCATGGCCCAGCCGCCGCCGTGGTAAAACACCATCACCGGGAAGGGGCCCTCCCCCTGGGGCAGATAGATGCGCAGAGGCAGCTGGTACTCCCCGGAGGGCACGGTCAGATTCACCGTGGAGATATTCATAATCCGCCGGAAGGCGTAGGTGTTCTTCCACAGATCCGTCAGCCCCGCAATGGTCTCAAAATTCATCTTGATGCGGGCCTGGGTGGGGCGCTCCATGTCCATGGCCTGGGCTGGGTCGATGACGGCGTCGGGCGCGGCCTCCCCGTAAGCGGGCTCCAGATACTTCCGATAATGCCGGTATTGTTCCAGTTTGTCAAGCATTTGCTTTCTCCTCCTTGTTCATCGGCTTGAGATGACGCATCAGAACAAAGTTTCCGTGCTGATAGCTGTCCAGCACCACCGCCAGCAGGAATACGCCGCCGGTCACCACCTTTTGGACGTAATCGTTGATTCCATTCAGCGTCATGCCGTTGGTCAGCATGGTAATCAGCACAATGCCGCACACGGCCTTAGTCACCTTGCCCTCGCCGCCCATCATGCTGACGCCGCCAATCACCAGCGCGGCCAGCACGTCCATGTCCAGCGTAGTGCCCACATTGGCCGCGCCCGAGCCCATCCGGCCCAGCATCAGCAGGCCGGCGATTCCGCACATCGCGCCGCAGATGGTGTAGGCCGTCACCACAATGCGGTCGGCGTTGATGCCGGACAGCCGCGCCGCCTCCCGGTTGCTGCCGGTGGCAAACAGCCGGCGGCCGAAGTATGTAAACTTAAAGACCACACCCATCAGAATGACGACCACGGCCGCGATGATAATGGGCATGGGCAGGATGCCCACCGTCCCCTGATAGAAATAGCGCAGCTGGGTGGGGAAGCCGGAGATAGGAAGCCCGTTGCAGATGATGTAAGCGATGCCGCTGATCATATTGGAGATGGCCAGGGTGCCGATCATGGGGATGATCTTGGTCTTGTTGATCACCACGCCGGTGAGGAAGCCGATGCACACATTCACCAGGATGGTGATAATCAGCGCCAGGCCCCAGGGCACGCCCATGTTTACCGTCATCACTGCCAGCAGCACGGTGGAGAGGGCCACGCAGGAGCCCATGGACAGGTTCAGTCCGCCCACAATGATGAGGGCCATCTCCCCCATGCCCAGTATGCCCATGATGCAGCTCTGGCGCAAAATGGTGACAACGTTTTTCCAGGTCAAAAAGGATGGATTTCCCAGGGTAAAGATGATACCCAGGATGATGATGATGAAGAAAATTGTGTATTCCTTCGCAATGCCAATGGCTTTTTTCACGGACAAGGCCCCCTTCTCTATTCACCGGAGGCAATTTTCAAAATCGCCTCTTGGGTATACTCCGCGCGCTCCAGCCTACCCTTCAGCTCCCCTTCGTAGAGGATCAGCATCCGGTCTGTTATCCCGATGATCTCCTCCATGTCGGAGGAGATGATGATAATTCCCTTTCCCTGGGCCGCGAGTTCGTTGATGATGTTATAGATTTCCTGCTTGGCGCCCACGTCCACGCCCCGGGTGGGCTCATCTAAAATCAGCACCTGGCAGTTGTTGGCCAGCCACTTGGCCAGCACCACCTTCTGCTGATTGCCCCCGGACAGGTTCCCCACCAGCTGGGCCGCCGACGGCGTTTTGATGCGCAGCGCCTCAATCTGGTTTCCAGCGGCTTCCCGCTCCTTCCCGGCGTCCACAAAGCCCAGCCTGTTGGAGATTTTTTTGAGAATGGAAACCACGATGTTTCCCTGAATGCTCATGCGCAAAATGGCCCCGTGGAGCTTCCGGTCCTCCGGCACCATGCCGATGCCGTGCTCCACCGCGTCCTCCGGCGAGTTGATCTCCACCGGCTTCCCGTTGAGATACACCTGGCCGCAGTCCTTGGGCCGGGCCCCGAAGATCAGCTGGGCATATTCGCTCCGCCCGGCGCCCACCAGGCCGCCCAGGCCCAGCACCTCTCCCCTGTGGAGCGTGAGGGAGAAGGGCTTCACCCCATTGCCTCCCAGCTCCCGGGTCTCCAGCAGCACCTCGCTGGTCTGGGTGCTTCGCTGGGCAAAATTTTTGTTCAGCTCCCGGCCCACCATATAGGAGATGAGCTGGTCCTTTGTCACCTCTCCAATGTCCTTGGTGGTGACATAGCAGCCGTCCCGCATCACAGTCACCCGGTCCGCCACCTGGTAGAGCTCGTCCAGCCGGTGGGAGATGTAGATGACCGTGGTGCCGTTGGCCTTCATCTCCCGGATGATGCGGAACAGCACCGCCACTTCCCGCTCCGTGAGGGGGGCGGTGGGCTCGTCCATGATGACAAGCTTGGCGTTTCGGGACACCGTTTTTGCGATCTCCACCAGCTGCCGGTACGCAGTGGACAGATTGCGCACCAGCATCCCCGCCTTCAGTCCCTCCACCTTGAACCTGTCCAGAATCTCCTGGGCCCTCTTGTTCATCAGCGCCTCGTTTTGAAAGGGACCGGAGCTCAGCTTCTGCCCCAAGAACAGGTTTTCCGCAATGCTCAGGGTGGGACAGAGGTTGAACTCCTGATAGATGACCCCGATTCCCGCCTCCATGGAGAGGGCGGGCGTCAGCGCGCTGTACTCCTTCCCCTCAAATATGATCCTGCCGCTGTCGGGCTGAATCGCCCCGGCGATGGCTTTAATCAGGGTGGATTTTCCGGCCCCGTTTTCCCCCACCAGGGCCAGGCACTCCCCCTGGCGCACGTCCATCGTGAAGTTGTCCAGCGCCACCACGCCGGGATAGGTCTTTGTAAGGTTGTGAATCTCCAGCAGATTGCTCAAAAGGATTCTCCTCCTTTTCCTCGCCGCCGCCCGCGGCGGCAGAATTTGAGACAAGGGCGCGGGCAAAATCAAGGATTGACTTTGCCCGCGCCGTCAATCAGGTGAAGCAGAAAGGCGGAGCGCTCAGTTTACATCCAGTCCGCCACATTTTCCTTGGTGATCAGGACAAAGTCGCCCCAGTGATCTCCCTTGGCCTCTGCCTTGCCCTGGGCCAGACCCACCGCGATGTCGATGAAATCGGGAGCCAGCGCCACCAGGCCGGTGTTGATGGTGCCCTTGTAGATGCCTTCCTCGGAGATGGCCTTTAGGGCCTCCGGGTCGGAGTCACAGCCGAACAGGCCCAGGGTGGCGGGGTCGCCGTAGTTGGCGGCGGTGAACGCCTCGTAGACGCCGCACAGGCCGGAGTCGTTGATGGCGCACACCAGGTTCAGGTCGTAGCCGCACTGGATGAAGTTCTCGCCGGCGGTGACGCCCTTGTCGATGGTGCCGCCCTCCGCCTCGGCGACCCACTCCACCTTGCACTTGCACAGCTCGTTCACGGCATCCCGATAGCCCTGCTCACGGACCTTCAGGAAGTCCGCGCTGGGGTAGTTGTTGCTGGCGGCGTAAATGGTGTCGCCCTCGCTGAAGGTGGCGTTGACCCACTCCGAGGCGTTCCGGCCGATGGCGTAGCCCAGGTCGTAGTTCTCCCAGCCGTAGTAGGCGTCGTCGCCCTCCATCTTGGTGTCATAGGAGAACCAGGGAATCCCGGCCTCCTGGCACCGCTCCATGGTGGCTGCAAAGGTGTCGCCGGTGGTGTGGACAATCAGGCAGTCAACGCCCATGCTGATGTAATTCTCACAGGCCTCCAGCTGCGCGCCCATGTCCTCCTCCGCGGTGTAGAGGAAATTCACGCCGATCTCCTTGCAGTACTTCTCCATGGCAGTCACCTGGTCGCGGAAAATCTGGGTGGTCAGCGCGCTGGTGACATAGGCAATCGTGATATCGCTCAGGGGTTTCTCCTCCCCGGGCGCAGCGGAATTTTCGCCGGACACAGGGGTGCTGCCCTCGGGGGCGGGGGTCTTGCTGTCGGGCGCGGGGTTATCGCCGCCGCATCCGCTGAGAGCGGAGAGCATCAGCATCAGGGACAGGACCAGCGCCAGCAGTTTCTTTGTTTTCATGTGTTCTACCTCCATTTTCTTGTATTCCTATGTGGTCGGGCTTCATTTCCAAAGTAGTTTATAAATACATCTTATAAACTATTTAACTTATACCATTTTGCACAGTGCCTGTCAATAGTACAGATATATTTTCGGAAATACGCCGAAAATAGCATTTCTGTTTTGTGCGTAACGCACAAAGCGCAGAGGTTTTCACCTCTGCGCTTTATCATCCTTTATGATCCATGCCGCCACCTCTCCATCCGGAGAGCTCACCGAACCGCTTCCAGCCTGACCTCCCGCTGGGCCACGCTCTCAATAAACTGTTCCAGGAAAAACTTGGCGCTGCCCGTGGCCGCCGCCTCGTACTTGCAGCGGCACAGACGGATATCCGGGTCGCTCTGCCCAAAAATATCCAGGCGAGCCGTCTTTTCCTTCAGCCGGGGCAGATGGGGCCCCAGGTAATTGCCCACATATCCCCCCAGAATCATGGGCAGGTCGCTCAACGCGATGCTGTTATAGATGAGGAGGGCCAGCATATCCAAATACTCCTCCAGGGCGGCGCACATCTCCGGCACCCCCTCCTCCACCATGGCGAAGAAGCGGCTCAGGTCCCCCTCCGCCCTCTCCGCCAGCAGCCAGGCCGCCCCATAGGCATCATAATGGCCCCGCTGGCCGCAGTAGCACTGCCGACCGCCGGGAATCACGCAGACATGGCCCAGCTCTCCGCTGCGGTTGTGGGTTCCGGTAACAATGCTCTTGTTAATCACCATGGCGCCGCCCACGGTGTTGCTGAGGGAGAGGAACAAAAAGCTGTCCGGCGCGTCGTCTCCATAGCACTCCACCATGCAGGCAGCGGTGGCGTCGTTGAAATAGTAGACGGGACAGGAAAATGACTTGTCGTATTCAAACCGCGTGGGCTCCTCAATGCGCAGGGCGTGGGACGTGAGCAGAATCTTATGGTCCGGCGTCACTATGCCGGGAAACACCACTCCCACTCCCAGCAGGCTGTCCCTGTCCGCGTGATTCTCCCGGAGCAGATCATCCAGCCGCTCCATCAGCTCCTGATGGTACTCACGGCCCATTCGGAAGTGGAGCTTGGACCGCCTGTGGGCAATCACCGCGCCGTTCAGGTCTACCAGCGAAAAGCTCACATGGTTTGCGGTGATATTGATTCCCAGCGCCAGCCATTTCCCCGGCGCCACCCGCACCGACACCGGCCTGCGCCCGCCCACCGAAACCGCCCGGCCGTTTTCCTCCACCACGCCCGCCTCGATCAGCTCCGCCACAATCTGCCCCACCGTAGGCAGGCTCAGATGGAGAGAAAAGGCCAGCTCGGGCTTCGTTGCCTCCCCGGCACGGATGAGCTCGCGCAGAATCGCCGCCTTGTTTTTTCTCTTTATATCAGAGTTGCTGTTTCGTTTGGTCATACCTTTGCCTCATAAAAATATATTGGTTTATTTCTATTTAATAAACTATTTTAGAATGTATTTTCAGTATAGCAGAGAAACCTATAAATTGCAACAAGAAATGTCATTGAAAAGCCCCGGCCATTCCGTTTTCCCCGCCGTATTTTCGGTGCCTCGCATTTCCCCCGCCGCAAGGCGGGGGGTGTCACGCTCGGATTGGACGCGCGGCCGGGTCGCTTTCCCTCCGTCTCGGGCAAAACCCGGCCCAGCTCCGCTGGCCCTGGGCTTTTCCCCTCGCTCCGGTCCAAGCTCCCCTGCGCGTCTATCCTCGCGCTTCTACGCAAACAAAAGGCCCCGCCGTTTCCGGCGGGGTCTTTTGTCAAGGGGAGTTACGAAAGCCCGTCAAGAGCGGCATTGGGCTTTCAGGGGGGTAAGCGGGGGTTTACTTCTCCAGAGCGTCGTAGCGGGCCAGCATGGCGCACAGAGCGGCGCGGTTCACGGAGCCGTCGGGAGTGACGGTGCCGTCGCCGTTGCCCTTCACGATGCCGTTCTCAACGGCCCACTGCATGGCGGTCAGGTGGTCGCCCTCCAGGCCGTCCACGTCGGTAAAGTCGAGCTCCTTCTCAGCGGCGGGCTTGCCGGCCATGCGCCAGATCACCAGCACCAGGTCCTTGCGGGCCATGGAGTCGCCGGTCAGCTCGATGCCCTCGAACGCATCCTGCTCCTCGGCCCACTTCAGGGCGTCCTGCGCCCAGGTGATGCCGGTGATGGTCTCGCCGTCCATGCGGGCCAGAACCGCCGCGATGGTGGCGCCGGAGGTCACGCCGCGGCCGTTGAAGGTGCCGTCGCCGTAGCCTTCCAGCCAGCCCTTGTCCAGAGCGACCTGGACATCGGCGGCCATCCAGTCCTCCATGTCGGTGAAGTCCTCAGCCTTGCTGGGAACCTCGGGATCGGTGGGCTCGGTGGGGTCAAC
>CAJULM010000018.1 GCA_910587285.1 uncultured Oscillospiraceae bacterium
GCGGCATCGGCGGGGTGCACCGGGGCGCGGAGACCACCATGGACATCTCCGCCGATCTGGAGGAGCTGGCCCATACCCCCGTGATGGTGGTGTGCGCCGGAGCCAAGTCCATCCTGGACCTGGGGCTCACCCTGGAGTACCTGGAGACCCACGGCGTGCCCGTGCTGGGCTACGGCACGAAGGAGCTGCCCGCCTTCTACACCCGGCACAGCGGCTTTGCGGTGGACTACCAGGTGGACAGCCCGGAGGCGCTGGCCGCCGCCTTCCGGGCCAGCCTGGAGCTGGGCTTTGCCGGCGGTATGCTGGTGACGAATCCCATCCCGGAGGAGTACTCCATGGACCCGGCGGTCATCAACGCGGCCATTGAGGAGGCGCTGGCCCAGGCCAAGGAAAACGGCATCCACGGCAAGGAGACCACCCCCTTTCTGCTGGCCAAGGTGAAGGAGCTCACCGGCGGGGACAGCCTGGACTCCAATATTCAGCTGGTGTTCAACAACGCCAAGGTGGCGGCCCGGACCGCCGTCTGCCTGACAAAATAATGAAGAGGCCCCCGGCGTCACGCGCCGGGGGCCTTTATGCGTTATTCGCCGGACGCATAGGCGTCCATGGCGGCTTTCAGATTGGCCAGGAAGCGCCCCCGGCCAAAGACCAGGAACTTCCATGCCCGCCCGTCCTTCATGTGGAGCGTTACGGTGGGCAGGAACAGCGCCCTGCTTTTCTCCACGCCCTTGATCCGGCAGAAGGGAAGCTGTAAATTCCGAATCTCTGGGGACACCGAGAGCTTCCCCGTGCGGTAGGTCACCCGCTCGTCATCCAGAAACAGCCCGCCGCCCAGTAGGCCCTGATGGCACAGGCTGGCCATATATGTTTGATCCATCCTCCGCACCCCCTAAAATATTCCTTTATTGTATTTGAACTGGGCATAGACCATAACGGCCAGCCCAACCGCCACCCCGGCGGCTAACAGATAAAAAATGGGTTCTGCATCAAAGATCATTTGCAGTACAGCCGTCGCCGCCGTGGAAACACCTATAATCATCGTCCCCAGGCCCATGGCTCTCCCGTACCTGGGCGCGTCCTCCTTGCTCACCCTGCGGCGGTTATACCGGTGGACCGTGGAAATATTCCCTTTGAAATTTTGGATGGCGGCCACAATCAGAGCAGCCCCCATGAGTAGCAAAAGGATATACTCCATCTGAACACCCCCTCAAAAATAGAATAGCTCCTCAAACTTCTTATCCAGCGCCACGCACAAAATCAGTGCCAGCTTGGCCGTGGGGTTGAACTGCCCCGTCTCGATGGAGCTGATGGTGTTGCGGGACACACCCACCAGCTCGGCCAGCGCCGCCTGGGACAGACCCGCCTGCGCGCGTGCGTCCTTCAAGCGGTTTTTCAGCACGAGTGTCTCGCCCATCACGCCATCCCCAGCAGGTCGCGCAGGTAAAACACGAAGAACGTGACGCAGAAGGCCAGGTAGATCAGGCCCAGCAACAGCTCATGGCGGCGGCGGAGCCTGTAATACTTGAACAGGAAGATGGACGCCTGCATGGCCCACATCACCGTCCAGACGCTGTAGTTTGGGCGGCCATCCTGAAAAGCGGCGCTCAGCACGCTGAGCAGGCCGCACACGATCATGCCAACGCCCAGGCTCACGGCGTTGGCTCTGGACAGCGCGGCCTCCTCCACAAAGTCCCGGTCCTTGTTTTCCTCTCGGCTCTTTTTCAAAATTTCGTCTCTCTCCATGGGACAGCCCTCCTCCAAGTGCGTTGACAAGTTTACTTGGTGTAGCTATCATACCACCGCCAAGTAAACTTGTCAATGGGCTTTGCAAAGTTTTCTTGGCAAATTGAAAAACGCCTGAGGACGTACCCTCTGTAGCGCAGGGACGGTGACCCAGCGCCCCGTAGCCTGTCGCCGTCCCGCAGCGAGGAGGGTGTGTCCTCAGGCTGCCCGCGGGGTGCGCTATTTCAGAGCGTCCAGGTACGCCCCCACGTCAAAGGGCTCCAGTGGGCTGTCCTTGCGCAGATAGAGGGGGTGGTGGGGGTGCCCCGCCTTTGTCCGCTTCCCCGCGGAGAACCACCGGGCATTCCGCCGCTTCCCTACCGCGATCATGTCCCGGACGCATTGGGGCAGGTAGCCCCGTTTCCCAATCACCGCCCCCCAGGCCGCCCACACCGCCGGGGAGCCGGTGCGGTCTAAAGAAAGGACATAGTCGAAGGCCCGCATATTCTCGGCGTGGAGGGCGGCATTGCAGGCGCGCTCCATGTCCTCCGGACGGGTGGCCCGCTGGGCATATACGTTGAACATGATGAAGCTGTCATACCCATTGTGGCAGGCCACCCGCTCCACCGATTTTAACGTGGGGTCCAAATCGCCGGGGGCGGCGGTGGAGGGGTTTACCCCGATGCAGATCAGGGGATGATTCCCTCGGGTGCCCAGGATATAACGATACTCTCCGTAATAATTTGGCACATAAAGCCAATGTGTTGTGTCGTAATGGGGGGAAGGGGCCAGAGCCGCCGCCAGAGCGGCCTCAAAGGGAACCAGCTCCAACAGGGCGGTATCGCCGCTGGGAATGTGCATTGTCATCACCTCGGACACAGCTTAACACAAAAAACGGGGGAAGAAAAGCCCGCGCCGGGTTGAATGGGGTAAATTTGGTTGCGTAGCCTGTCCTATTGTGATATGATAGCCGGAACAAGAAGAAGCGGAGGGAGCGAGATGAAGGAGCAAGCGATGGATACAGCCGCCCGCCAGCACCGGCGGCACGTGGGGATGCGCATCATTAAGACGGTGATCGCCGTGTTTGTGTGCGGGATGCTGGCCTGGGTGCGGGAGGCGTCCGGCTTTTACTCCATGATTGCGGCGGTGGTGTGCGTACAGAACACGGCGGGCAAGACCATCGAATCGTCCATCAACCGGATGACGGGCACCCTGATTGGCGGCGTGGCGGGGGTGCTGATGGTGTACTTCATGGACGTGCTGGGGATTCTGTATATTGAACCGGCCCGGTATGCTGTGCTGTCGCTGATGCTCATCCCCATTATTGAACTGTGTCTGGCCATTAAAAAGCCGGGCAGCGCCGCCATGGCCTGCATTGTGTTTTTGTGCGTCACGGTAAACCACAGCGTTGGGGACAACCCCGTGATCTACTCCATTGAGCGGCTGTTTGAGACGCTGGTGGGGGTGGCGCTGGCCTGCGGCATCGACATCCTCCTGCCCCATCAGACTCCGCCCGCGGCGCAGCAGTCCGCCCCACCGGACCAGGGGGAGGAGAAGCACCCCGAGGAGGAGGCCCCGGAGGAGGAGCAAGCGCCGGACGGAGGACGGGAGCCGTGAGGTATCGGGAGATTTGCCCCGCAGTTTTTCTCGCCCGGCCCAATCGGTTTGTGGCCCAGGTGGAGCGAAACGGGCGCGTGGAGACGGTCCATGTGAAAAACACCGGGCGGTGTAAAGAGCTTTTGCTTCCCGGCTGTACGGTATATTTGGAGCGCAGCGGCAACCCTGCCCGCAAGACGGGCTTTGATTTGGTGGCGGTAGAGAAGGTCCGCCCCGGCCTGCCGCCCCTGCTCGTCAATATGGATGCCCAGGCTCCCAACAAAGTGTTTGGCGAGTGGATGGCAGCCGGGCTGGGAGAGGCGCTGGGCCTGCCCCGGCCGGATTTGCTCCGGCCGGAGAAAACCTGGGGGAATTCCCGCTTTGATTTCTACTGGGAGAAATCGCGTGGGGTGGGAGAGGTCGAAACGGATGTTTTACGTGAAACGCGGCCGGAGGGGCTTTGCGGGGGCCTCGGTTTGCGGGGTTTTGTAGAAGTCAAGGGCTGCACCTTAGAGGAGGACGGCCTGGCCCTGTTCCCTGATGCGCCCACCCTCCGGGGGGCCAAGCACCTACGGGAGCTGGCGGCCTGCCGGGAGGCGGGATACGAGGCGGCGGTATGCTTCGTCATCCAGATGGCGGGTATGTCCGCTTTCTCCCCCAACGACCGCACCGATCCGGAATTTGGCCGCGCCCTGCGCGCGGCGGCGGGGGCCGGGGTGAAGGTGCTGGCGGTGGAGTGCGCCGTCACCCAGGACAGCCTGACAATGACCCGGCTGGTGCCGGTGCGCCTGTGAGCCCGCCTTGATTTTTTAGGGCCGCTGTGGTAAAATACTTCCCGCAAAATCGGCGGCGGAGGGGGTGCGGGCATGACGCAGGAGGAACTGGACGCTCTGCTGGTCCGAGTGGCGGACCAGGCCAGGGCGGTGAACATCCCCATCTCCCGGCACATCTGCCCCCATGTGCGCCTCAACCGCCGGGCCCGCACCCGGTTTGGCTGCTGCATCCGGCGGGGCGGGACGCACACCATTGAGCTGTCCGCCCAGCTGGTCCGGGAGGGCGGGCAGGAGGCGGTGGCGCGGGTGCTGGCCCACGAGGTGCTGCATACCTGCTATGGCTGCGCCAACCACGGCCCGCGCTGGAAAGGCTATGCCCAGCGGATGAACGACGCCTATGGCTATGCCATCCGCCGCACCGATGATTACGCCTCTCTGGGGCTGGAGGACGACCGGCCGGTGCGCTACTATGTGGTGTGTCAGCGGTGCGCCCGGCGCATCCCCCGGATGAAGCGCTCTCCCCTGGTGGACCACCCGGAGCGCTACCGCTGCCCCTGCGGGGGAACGCTGCGGGTGGAGCGGGTCGGGGATTTAGACGATATGAAAGGTGATGACTGCCCATGAACCGAAGCGCCGGCATTTTGATGCCAATTTTTTCCCTTCCCTCCCCCCATGGCATTGGAACCATGGGGCAGGCCGCTCGGGACTTTGTGGATTTTTTAGCGGCGGCGGGCCAGAGCTATTGGCAGCTGCTGCCCGTGGGGCCCACCAGCTATGGGGACTCCCCCTACCAGTCCTTCTCCTCCTTCGCGGGCAACCCCTATTTCATCGACCTGGATGATTTGGCGCAGGCGGGCCTGCTGGAACCGGCGGAGTACCAGGGCATAGACTGGGGAAGCCCGGCGCGGGTGGACTATGCGCTGCTGTACGAAACACGCTACCCGGTGCTGCGCGCCGCTGTGGGCCGGCTGCTGGCCGCCCCCCCGGCGGACTACGGCGCTTTTTTGGAGGACAACGGCGATTGGCTGGAGAACTACGCCCTGTTCATGGCCCTGAAGGGGGAAAACGGCGGCGTGTCCTGGCAGGAGTGGCCGGACGAGGTGCGCCTGCGCCGGGAGGAGGCGCTGGCCGCCGCCAGAACGCGTCTGGCGGACGAAATTAACTTCTGGCGGGGAGTGCAGTACCTATTTTTTACCCAGTGGGACGCGCTGAAGGCGCGGACGAACGGGAAGGGCGTTTCCATCATCGGCGACCTGCCTATCTATGTGGCGCTGGACAGCGCCGACGTGTGGGCCGCCCCCAAGCAGTTCCAGCTGGACGAGCAGCTGGCGCCGGTGGAGGTGGCGGGCTGTCCGCCGGACGCGTTCACGGCCGACGGCCAGCTGTGGGGCAATCCCCTGTTTGACTGGGAGATGATGAAACAGGATGGCTACCGCTGGTGGCTGCGGCGCATCGGTTTTCAGTTCCGGCTGTTCGACGTGCTGCGCATCGACCACTTCCGGGGCTTTGACGAGTACTATGCCATCCCGTACGGCGACAAGACCGCCCGAAACGGGCGGTGGAAGCCCGGCCCCGGTCTGGACTTCTTCAAAACGGTGAACCGGGCGCTGGGCAGACGGCAGATCATCGCCGAGGACCTGGGCTTCCTCACCGACTCGGTGCGCACCCTGCTGCGCCGCACGGGCTACCCCGGCATGAAGGTGCTGGAGTTTGCCTTCGACGCCAAGGGTGGGGACAGCGAGTACCTTCCCCACCGCTATGAACATAACTGCGTGGTGTACGCCGGGACCCACGACAATGAGACCATTCAGGGCTGGCTGGCGGCGCAGCGCCCGGCGGTGCGCCGGTATGTCCGGCAGTACTTCCATATCGCGCGGCGGGAGGATTTGGCCTGGGGCGTGATGCGGGGCGGCTGGGCCAGCGTGGCGGACCTGGCGGTGATGCAGATGCAGGACCTGCTGTCCATTGGGGCGGAGGGGCGGATCAACGTGCCGTCCACCCTGGGAGGAAACTGGCAGTGGCGGCTGCTGCCCGGCCAGGCGGACGGAGCGCTGGCGGAGCGGCTGCTGGAGTTCATGAAGCTGTACCACCGTGGGCCCAAGCCCCCGGCCAAGGTCAAACGGCGGGTCGAGGGGGGCCAAAAGCCCAAAAAAGGCTGAATTTGGTTATTTTGACCGTTGACGGATGGGGGAAAGCGGGTTATACTTGCCGCGGAAATCAAACAGCGTCCGAGCCGTCGCGAGCAGCGCGGATGGAGCGGAGCGAAAGCAAAAGCCCAGCCGCCGCGCAGCGGGGGCGGGTTTTGCTTGAGGCGCAGCGAAGCCGCGCGTCGCAAGCAGGCGAGGCGTGAGTAAGTGTCCGAGCCGTCGCGAGCAGCGCGGATGGAGCGGAGCGAAAGCAAGAGCCCAGCCGCCGCGCGGGTATGCGGCCCAACCCGCCGAGACTAAGGAGCAGTACCCAAACAGCGCCATAAAGCGCTTTTTAGATTGGAAAGGAGCTTCTTTCATGGATGTCAAAACCCGCCTGCACGAGATTGCGCACGTGCGCTATGGGCTGGAGCTTTCCCAATGCAGCGACAGCCAGCTGTACCATGCCCTGCTCCAGCTGACCCAGGAGCTGTCCGCCGCCCGCCCCGCCCCGGAGGGGGCGCGCAAGCTGTACTACTTCTCCGCTGAATTCCTCATCGGGAAGCTGCTGAGCAACAATCTGCTGGCCCTGGGCATTTTCGATGAGGTGTCCCAGGCGCTGACCCAGTGCGGCAAGAGCTTGTCCGCCGTGGAGGACATGGAGCCGGAGCCCTCCCTGGGCAACGGCGGGCTGGGGCGCCTGGCCGCCTGCTTCCTGGACTCCATCGCCGCCTTAGGTCTGCCCGGCGACGGCGTGGGGCTGAATTACCACTACGGCCTGTTCAAGCAGGAGTTCCACCTCAGCCACCAGTTTGAGCAGCCCAATCCCTGGATAGAGGACGAGAGCTGGCTCATACCCACCGGCGTGGAATTCGAGGTGCCCTTCGCGTTCGGGCCAGTGAAGGCCAAACTGCTGGACATCGCCGTCCCCGGCGCCCACTCCGGCGTGGCCAACCGGCTGCACCTGTTCGACGTAGAGAACCCCGCCGCCCCCCCGGCCGACGGTATCGACTTCGACAAGAGCGACCTGCCCGCCCACCTCACCTCCTTCCTCTACCCCGACGACAGCGACGAGGAGGGACGGCTGCTGCGGGTGTATCAGCAGTACTTCATGGTATCCGCCGGAGCGCAGCTCATTTTGAAGGAGCTGGCGGAGCGGGGCTACGGACCTGAAGCTCTCGGCGACCATGTGGCCATCCAGATCAACGATACTCACCCCTCCATGGTCATCCCGGAGCTGGTGCGGCTGCTCACGGCCCGCGGCCTCTCCATGGACGCGGCGGTGGCGCAGGTGTCCAAGACCTGCGCCTATACCAATCACACCATTTTGGCCGAGGCGCTGGAGAAGTGGCCCCTGGCCTTCATCGAGAAGGTGGCTCCCCAGCTGGTGCCCATCATTCGGGAGCTGGACGCACGGGCCAAGGCCGCTCATCCCGATCCCAAGGTGGCCATCCTTCAGGGGGAGGCGGGCAAGGAGCTGGTCCACATGGCCCACATGGATATCCATTATGGCTATTCGGTGAACGGCGTGGCGGCCCTCCATACCGACATCCTGAAAAGCTCCGAGCTGCGCCACTTCTACGATATCTATCCCGCCAAGTTCAACAACAAGACCAACGGCGTCACCCTGCGGCGGTGGCTGGAGGTGTGCAATCCCCAGCTGGCCGCCCTGCTGGACGAGTGCGTGGGGCCCGAGTGGCGGCGTGACCCCGCCCGGCTGAGCAAGCTGATGGACTACTACAATGACAGCGCGGTGCTGGAGAAGCTGCTGAGCATCAAGAGCGCCAACAAGCGGTTTGCCTCCGACGTGTTCGCCCGGGACCAGTACGGCATCCGCCTGGACCCAGAGGCGGTGTTCGACATCCAGGTGAAGCGTCTGCACGAGTACAAGCGCCAGCAGATGAACGCGCTGTATGTCATTCACAAGTACCTGGAGATCAAGGCCGGCCAGCTTCCCCCGCGGCCCATCACCGTCATCTTCGGGGCCAAGGCGGCCCCGGCCTATGTGATGGCAAAGCACATCATCCACCTGATTTTGTGCCTGCGGCGGCTCATTGAGAGCGATCCCCAGGTGCGCCCGTGGCTCCATGTGGCCATGGTGGAGAACTACAACGTCACCTGGGCGGAGCGGCTCATCCCCGCCTGCGACATCTCGGAGCAGATATCCCTGGCGTCCAAGGAGGCCAGCGGCACCGGCAACATGAAGTTTATGGCCAACGGCGCGGTGACGCTGGGCACCCTGGACGGGGCCAACGTGGAGATCGCCGAGCTGGTGGGGCCGGACAACATCTACACCTTCGGCGCGGGCAGCAATTATGTCATCGAGTTGGTCAAACAGCGCGACGCGGGGCTGAAGCCGGGTTATCAGCCCGATGTGTACTATCAGCGCCCGGCGGTGAAGCCGCTGGTGGACTTCCTGGGAGACCCCGCCCTCGTCGCCCTGGGGGACCGGGAGGCGCTGAAAGCGCTGTGGACCGACCTGATCACCAAGGACTGGTTCATGGCCCTGCTGGACGTGGAGGCGTATATCGCCGCTCGGGACCGGGCGGTGGCCGACTACGGCGACCGCACCGCTTGGGCGCGAAAGATGCTGGTGAACACCGCCCGCAGCGGCTACTTCTCCAGCGACCGCACCATCGCGGAGTATAACCGGGACATCTGGCGACTGAAGTAAAAGCACCCCCCGCCGTGAAAACGGCGGGGGGTTTTGCTTAGCTGGGGGGCAGGATGGCGCGTTGGCTGTGAAAAAACCGCCCCCGCCGCGTCAGCGGCAGGAGAGGCGGTCCTCTCTTGGTTGGGAGGCAGAATGGAGCGTCGGTTATGAAGAAACCGCCCCCGCCGCGTCAGCGGCAGGGGCGGCGTTTTCCTTCTCAGTTGGAGGGCAGAATGGATGCGATGGACATGGCGAAGTTGCTGATGGGCATGGTTTGGAGCACCACCCGGCCCGGGCCGGTGACAACGGTGTTAAAGAGGCCCTCTCCGCCGAACAGCACGTTCTTGACGCCCTTCACCGTGCGTACGTCCACCGAGCAGGTGGCGTCGATCATGGCCAGATTGCCGGTGTCGATGACGATCTGCTGGCCCGGCGCCAGGTCATACTCCACGGCGGAGCCGTCGATCTCCAGGAAAGCGGTGCCGTGGCCGCTGAGCTTCTGCAAAATGAAGCCCTCGCCGCTGAAGAAGCCGGACATCCCCTTCTTCTGGAAGAACACGGACAGCTCGACCCCCTGCTCTGAGGCCAGGAAGCCGGACTTTTGCACCACGATGGGCCGGTCCGGGGTAATCTCCACCGCGCGGATGGAGCCGGGGAAGCTGGAGGCAAAGGCGATCATGCCGGGGCCGCCCTGGGCGGTGTAGATGTTCTGGAACATAGACTCGCCGGAGAACATCCGGCCAAAGGCTTTGCCGATGCCGCCCGCGCTGGTTTTCATCTCCATGTTAGGGGACATCCAGACCATGGAGCCCTTTTCCGTAATCATGGATTCGTTGGCCTCCACGTCGCAGATGACCACAGGCATGGGCTCGCCGGTAATGTTATAGCGCATAGGTATTTCCTCCTTCTCTGGGGGCTGAGGCCCCGTTTGGAGACAGTATACACCCGCGAAGGAAAAAGCGCAATTTAAAATTTGCGAAAGATACGCCGCTCACGCCATTCCCCGCAGGCAATCGGCCAGGGGGGCGATATATTTTGGGTCAGAGATATCGTAGGAGCGGCGAATGGCCGCCAGGAAGGCCTCGTCCTCCGGGCTTTTGGCTTTTTTCCGGGTCATGGCCCAGGCGGCAAGCTTCATCATAGCCCGGTCCACTACGCCCATTTTTTCATAGCACAGCCCCGCCGGAAGGTAAAAGTGGGGGATTGCGGTCAACTCCGCCGGGGTGAGGTTTTGGGCCCACATGGCCTGAATGGCAGCCTCCGCCTCGTTGGGCATGGCCCCGGTGGCAAAGAGCGCCAGCTTCTTCGCGCCCCGCCGGACCAGCAGCTTCTGTGCCTTTTTCCAGCCGTCTACGCTTCCGGCGTGGAGGCGGCTGCCGAACGCTGCCACGTCATATTGGGACAGGTCGGCGGGGGTGGCGGAAAGCGGCAGGGCGGTACAGCCCAGCTCCACCGCCAGCAGTTCGGCGTACTTCTTGGTGAAACCGGTTTTGCTGCTGTAGAGTATGATTACGTTAGGAGTCATGGTTGTTTTCCCCCTTAATTTGGGCTAAAAATGCCTGGTAAGCTGTTTGCTGCCAGGAAAAGATGTCCGAGGCCGGGATGCCCGGCGCGGCGGTGGAGAAGATGGCCCCCAGGCCCACGGTGTACACGATCATGTTGATGTGGAGCCGCCGGGCGTCCTCCTCGGTCAGTCCCAGCTCCCCGGCGATGGCCGCCTCCAGGCGGGGGTCCGATTCGGACCGGCACAGGTCGTCCAGGGAGGCCACCCCCTCCCGCGGGCAGAGGATAAACAGCTTGAACAGCTCCGGCTCCTCCTGGGCCAGCCGCACACAGGCCCGGCCGACGGCCTGGAAGCTCCCAGGGCCGCATTTCTCCTGGGCAAACCAGCCGCGCGCAAATTCCCGCACCTTGGCGTAGACGGCCGTGCGCAGGCCGTCCATGCTTTGGCAGTAGCTGTAGATGGGCTGAACAGAGCAGCCCAGGCGGGCGGCGATATTTTTCACCAGCACCTGCTCCATGCCGCCCTCGCGAGCCAGCTGAAAAGCGGCGTTCACCACCATCTCTTTGGTGATTTTTTGCTTTGGCATGAGCTCCCTCCAATTATACAACTTGATTATATAAAAAGATTATATTAAAAGGAAGGGCATTTGTCAAGAAAAATCCCGGCAGCCGCAATGACTGCCGGGAAAAATAAAAAAGCAGTCGATTTTACCCGTTTGGGTAAAATCGATTGCCTCTATGTTGGCTCAGCAGGCTGTGCCTGACTTAGAAGCTCTGATAAGGCGGCACGGCCAGACCGCAGTCCAGGCCCTCGTTGATGAGATTGCCGTAATCCTGATAGCTGTCTTTGAGCCATACGATCACATTCTTCATTTCATTGCACCTCCTTTCTACGGTACTCATTATACGCCTTTCGCGGGCAAAAAGAAAGAGCTAGACTGTGAAATATAACCAATTTTTGACAGGAAAAATTGTGCAAAAAAGCAAAACATCCGGCGCGCTGCGACACGCGCCGGATGAGCTTTTGCGGTACATTTTCTGCAAAAATTCTTGAAAAAATTGGGGATTCAGGGTAGATAAGAAATAAAATCCGTCAGTTTTTCAGCCCCTCAGCCCAGGCGGAGTAACGGGCCACCTTGTCATCGCAGTCGGCGTGGCTGGCCCCTTGGGCCAGGATGTAAACCTTCACCTTGGGCTCGGTGCCGGAGGGACGGACAATGACGGAGGTGCCGTCGGCCAGCTCGTAGCGCAGCACGTTGGAGCCGGACAGCTCCATGGTGTTCTTGTCCCCGGTGGCGGCGTCCACCACGGACCCGTCCTTGTAGTCCTTCCAGGTCTTGACCGTCTCGCCGCCGATCTCCTTGGGGGGATTGGCGCGCAGGCCGGCCATCAGATCGGCCATCTTCTTCAGGCCGTCCAGGCCGGGCATCACCAGATTCAGAGTGCGCTCGCCATAATTGCCGTATTTCTCATACAGAGCCATGAGGGCATCGTACAGGGTCATCCCCTTGCCGGCGTAATAGGCGGCCATCTCGGTGAGGGCCACGGCGGCGGTGACGGCGTCCTTGTCCCGGACGTAGCTGCCCAGCATATAGCCGTAGCTCTCCTCGTAGGACATGATCACGCTGCCCTCGCCGGAGCTCTCCAGCTGGTCCTTTTTCTGGGCCAGGAACTTGAAGCCCGTGAAGGTGTCAAAGCACTTCAGGCCGTTGACCTCGGCCACCTTGCGGGCCATCTCGGTGGTGACGATGGTCTTCAGGGCCACGGGGTTGGCGGGCATTTTGCCGGTGCGCTGCTTGGCCCCGATGAGATAGTCCAGCAGCAGCACGCCGGTCTGATTGCCGGTGAGCACCTTGAACTCGTCTCCGGCGCGGACCATCAGGCCCACGCGGTCGGCGTCCGGGTCGGAGCCCAGGATGAAGTCCGCGCCCTCCTTGTTGGCCAGGTCAACGGCCAGATAAAAGCCCTCGGGGTTTTCCGGGTTGGGGGAGGCCACGGTGGGGAAGTTGCCGTCGATGACCATCTGCTCGGGCACGCAGATTACGTGCTTCATGCCCAGCCGCTTCAGGGCCTCGGGAATGAGTTTGTAGCCCGTGCCGTGGAAGGGGGTGTATACCATCTTGAAGGTGTCCGCCACCGCGGCCACCGCCGCCTGGTCGTTCACCTGCTCCATCACGTTGGCCAGGAATTTTTCGTCCGTCTCCGCGCCCATGAGGGTGATCTTGCCCTCGGCCACGGCCTGGTCATAGTTCATGGCGGTGACGGAGAACACGTCGCTCTCCCGCATGATCTTGGCCACCTCGTCGGCGTGGGCGGGGGGAAGCTGGGCGCCGTCGGACCAGTAGACCTTATAACCGTTGTACTCCTTGGGGTTGTGGCTGGCGGTGATGTTGATGCCGGCGATGCAGCCGTACTCCCGCACGGCGAAGGACAGCTCGGGGGTGGGGCGCAGGGACTCAAACAGGCGCACGGGGATGCCGTTGGCGGCCATGATGCAGGCGGCCTCCCGGGCAAACACATCGGAATTGTTGCGGCAGTCGAAGCAGATGGCGATGCCTTTTGTCGCGGCCTCGGCCCCCTCGTTCAGAATAACCTTGGCGAAGGCCTGGGTGGCGTGGCGGATGACGTGGATGTTCATCCGGTACAGGCCCACCCCCATGGTGCCCCGCAGCCCGGCGGTGCCGAACTCCAACTGGGAGAAAAAGCGGGATTCGATCTCCTTCTCGTCCCCGGCGATAGCGGCCAGCTCCGCCTTTTCCGCTTCGGACAGGGCGGGAGCGTTCAGCCACAGTTCATAGGTTTGCTTGTAGTCCATTGGAATCGTCCTCCTATTTTAAAATGTGGGTGGTCTGCTGTGTAGGGGCGCGCATGGGCACGTCCCTGTATTAAAACGCGAAATTGCCGTTGACAAACACCGGGGTCTCCTTCCCGTCATGGGCGGCGCCCACGATGGACAGGTCCTGTGTCCCCACCATGAAGTCCACGTGGGTCATGGACTGGTTCAGCCCCGCCGCCTTCTGCTCCGCTTCGGACAGATCCTCTCCGCCCTTGACGCAGCTGGGATAGGCGGCGCCGAAGGCCAGGTGGCAGGAGGCGTTTTCGTCAAACAGGGTGTTGTAGAACAAAATGCCGGTGTTGCGGATGGGGGAGTCGTAGGGCACCAGGGCCACCTCGCCCAGATAGCGGGCGCCCTCGTCCACCTCAAGGGCGCGGCGGAGGAATTCCTCCCCCTCCTCCGCGTGAACGTCCACGATGCGGCCATCCTTGAAATCCATATAAAAGTTCCGAATCAGGTTTCCGTCCATGGCCAGGGGCAGAGCGGAATACACCCGGCCGTCCACCCCGTCCCACTGGGGGGCGGTGAAAATCTCCTCCGTGGGGATGTTGGGCAGGAACTCCACCCCCTGGGGGGTGTGGTCGGTGGCCCCGGCCCACAGATGGTTGTCCGGCAGCCGGACGGTGAGGTCAGTGCCCAGGGCATTGGTGTAGTGAAGGCTGGCGAACTGGTAGCTGTTGAGCAGTTCTATGCGCTTTTTCGCGGCGGCGGCATGAGCCTTCCAGCGCTCCACCGCCTTGCCGTCCCCGGTGATGCGGCACACGGAGAAAATGGCGTCCCACAGAGCGTCTATGGCCTCGTCCCCCCTCTTGCCGGGGAACACCTTTTCCGCCCAGACCAGGGTGGGGTGGGCTCCCACGCACCACTGGAAGCGGTTGGCGGTCATCGCGTCGAAATAGGCCTTGGTGGCAGGGCCGGACACCTTGCGCCGGGCCTGAATCCGGGCGGGGTCCACCCCCTTGAGCAGCTCCGGGTTGGAGCCTGTGAAGGACAGTCGGGGGGATTTCTGCTCCAGATACCAGTCCACCCGGGCCTTCATATAGCTGGGGTACTCGCTGAACACGGCCTCGTCCGCCCGGAGAAAGGCCTCGCGGGTGGAGAAGTCGTCTCCGTAGTAGGCCACCACGTCCCGCGCGCCGCAGTCGTAGCAGGCGGCCACGCACTGGCGGGTGAGGGGGACATACTCCACATTGCTCTCGATGCTGGGGGTCTGTCCCGGCTGGACGTTCAAGCCCACCTCCACCAGCAGGTGGGCGTATTCCTGGAGTTTTGCTTCAAAATTTGGAACCATTGGCATCGTCTCCTTTACGGTTTGTCTCCGCTTTTCCACCGGCGGCAGTTCTCCGCCGCCGCCAGCAGAGTGTCGTCCGGCGCGTCCGGGGGAAAGGACAGGGCGGCGTTGACGGCCTGCTCCGTGCTCTCCGCGATTCGTCCGGCGATCCCGGCCCGGTCCATCCCGGCGGTATAGAAATCCATCGGGTACTGCTCCACCCCGTAGACCTCCGCATCCTGTGGGAGCTGTCCCCAGTCGAACGCCAAGGCCGCCTCCCGGGAGAGCTGGAACTCCGCCAGCAACCGGGTGAGCCGGACGGCCCTGCCGCGCAGGGGGGCGTAAATCCGGTTCAGTTGTTGAAACAGGGCCGCATCCACAGGCTCCGCCTCCTGCCGGCATGGACAGTCTGCCGGAAATTTTCCGCTCTATCCCATGATATATGGAGAGTATACCATATTCAAGGGGGAAACACAATTCGATTTGCATTTTTTTCTGGGGCGCGGTATAATGTAATTCAATTTAATGTGGTAAAGGAGCAAAGCCTATGCTGACCACCGTCATTCCCCAGGGGTACGCCCCCCTGTTGAACCTGTACGACACCCAGAAGGCCATCGGCCTGTTAAAGCGGCTGTTTGAGGACGATCTGGGCGGCTCGCTGAACCTGCGCCGGGTGTCCGCCCCCCTGTTTGTGGAGGCGTCCACCGGCCTGAACGACGACCTGAACGGCGTGGAGCGGGCGGTGTCCTTCGATGTGCCCGACGCCGGGCGGGACGCCCAGGTGGTCCACTCCCTGGCCAAGTGGAAGCGGATGGCGCTCCACCGCTACCAGTTCTCTGTGGGGGAGGGGCTGTACACCGACATGAACGCCATCCGCCGGGACGAGGAGCTGGATAATCTTCACTCCGTCTACGTGGATCAGTGGGACTGGGAAAAGGTCATTGCCCCCCGGGACAGAAATGTGGATTACTTAAAGAGCGTGGTCAACGCCATTGTGAACGCCCTGGCCAACGCCCAGCAGACCCTGCGGGCGATATATCCTCAGCTCACGCCCCTGCCGCTGATTGACCGGGAGGTGTCCTTCGTCACCGCCCAGGAGCTGGAGGACGCCTGGCCCGAGCTGTCCCCCAAGGAGCGGGAGGACGCCTGGGTGAAGGACCACCCCACCACCTTCCTGATGGGCATCGGCGGGGCGCTGAAGTCGGGCCAGCCCCACGATGGCCGGGCCCCGGACTATGACGACTGGGCGCTGAACGGGGACATTCTGCTGTATAACCCCCTGCTGGGCCGGGCCTTTGAGATCTCGTCCATGGGCATCCGGGTAAGCCCGGAATCCCTGGACCGTCAGCTGTCCATCTCCGGCCATGACGAGCGCCGGGAGCTGCCCTTCCACCGTGCCCTGCTGGCGGGGGAGCTGCCCCTCACCATCGGCGGCGGCATCGGCCAGAGCCGCGTGTCCATGTACCTCTTAGGCAAGGCGCACATCGGCGAGGTGCAGGCGAGCATCTGGGACCCACGGACGAAAGAAGCCTGTAAGGAAGCAGGGGTCATTTTGCTGTGAGGGGAGGTTACAAATATGGACGAGCGCAGAGGCGATTTTAATGCCGGGAGCGCGGCCAAGGCGGGGATTTCCTTTGGCAGCGCTCTGGCCATGGTCATCAGCTACACCACCTGGCATTCCGTGGGCTGGGCCATTTTCCACGGGCTGCTGAGCTGGGTATATGTGATCTATTTCATCCTAAAATATTGAGGCAGCGGTCCCGCTCTTTGGAGCGGGGCCATTTTCTTGAACATAGCTTGGAAAGGCCAAGGGTCTGTTGTAAATTTTACAATTCAGGCTTGTTGGACGCCGCTGTTTCCCCATGATATACTGGCAGCATAGAGGGCGCCCTTTGAGAATCAGCATAGGAGGAATCTGTATGAAATTGACCATCGGAGAAAAAATTGCCCTGCTGCGGAAGGAAAAGGGCATTACCCAGACAGAGCTGGCGGAGTACCTCTTTGTGACCCCGCAGACGGTGTCCCGGTGGGAGGTGGACAGCGGTGCCCCGGAGATCACCCTGCTGCCGAAAATCGCCGCCTTTTTTGGGGTGAGCGTAGACGAACTGTTCGGTCTGACCTCCCTGGAGCGCACAGAGAATTTGGTGTGCAGGTATTCGGTTCTGCGGGATGACCGTTCATTTCAGGAGGCGATGGATTACATCGACTCCCAGCTCCAGACCATCAACGCCTTTGCGAAAAACAGTGGGGCGGATCCCGCCGGGCTGGAAGGGGAGCGAGACCAGCTAAAGGCGGAAAAAATGCATATGTGGATCCAGCAGGGCCGGGAGGCATTCCAGCGGGCGTTTGATATCGCGGACGGCTTCGTGGGGAAAACGGAAGGACACCCGGACCACCCATGGTATCTCCCCATGAGATTGCAGCGGGACCAGCTGTGCGGCAGCATCGGCAGGGGGCGGGAGATTCTGGCGGAGCGGGAATGGGATTTCGCGGCCTGTCCAGATAGGACATCCCTGCTGCGTTACCTGGCCGTGCTGGACGACCGGGAGGATTACGAGGCGGCCCTGTCCGTGGCGCGGGCGGAGGGCCCGGGCCGGGAGCTGTTGTTCCCGCCCTGTGAGGAAAACCTGTCTTCCTGGCACCGGCTCATCCGCGCTGCCGCCGAAACGGGGGACACGGACTTCATCGAACGGTGCCTACCGTCGGTGCTGGCGGTGTGCCCCCCCCAGGACGAGGCGGATTTCCTCGTGCTTCTCCTGGACGTATACCAGGGGGAGCCGCTGGCGGCGATCAAGGAGCGGCTTCGCTCCCTGCTGCCGGAGATGGCCTGCAACGAATACTTTAAGGAGAAGCTCAGGGAGCGCGTTGAAAAATAGGTCGGGTCCCGCTCTTTGGAGCGGGGCTCTTTTTTGCCGTCCATCCGCTTAAAACGACCGATTGTCCCGGTTTGCTGGACATTTGGCGGGGACTTGGGTATACTGGAGCCACAACGAAAGGGGGAGCATCGTTGAAGGTGGAAGTGCAGATTGATCCGGCCCTGGACGAGCCGGTGATCGTTCTCCGCGCCCCCATGCCCACCGAGGAGGTGGAGCAGCTGGCCCGCCTCCTTCGGGCGCAGGACGCGCCCCGGCCCTTCACCGTTTACGCCGAGCGGGAGGCGGTGCGGGTGAGCCGCTCCATGGTGCTGCGGTTTTACGCCGAGGACAAGGGCGTACTGTGCCAAACGGGCAAGGGGACGTTTACCGTCCGGGCGCGGCTGTACGAGCTGGAGGAGGAGCTGGCGGGGACGAGATTCGTCCGGGTGTCTAACTCGGAGATTGTCAACCTGGACCGGGTGACGGCGCTGGATTTAACCTTGACCGGCACCATCAAGATGACGCTGGAGGGCGGGACGGTGTGCTGGGTGTCTCGCCGGTACGTGAAGAAGATCAAAGGGGCGTTAGGATTATCATTGTAGAGGGGGAGATTTTATGGAAAAAATCAAACGGCAATGGCTTTGCCGCATTCTGACCGGCGCGCTGGCGGGCGTTGCGGCTCACGTTCTGCTGGGCTATGTGCTGGGCAGCTTCAGCCTGTTCGGCCCGGCCCGGTTCACCGGGTTTGTGTTCCCGTACTGCGGCTTCCCCCGTGAGATCGAGTGGCTGGGGGTGCTGCTGTCCTTTGCTCTGTTCGCCCTGTTCGGGGCGGAGGCGGGCGTCGCCACCCTCCCCTTTGCCGACAGCGGCAGGGAGCTGGTGGTCCGTTCCCTGGTTCACTATATGGTCACGGCCGCCACCGTCTGCCTGTGGGCGGGGCTGAACGTGTGCTCCGCGCCGGCGGACTACCTCACCTTCCTGGTTCCCCTGACGCTGGTGTATCTCATCGTCTGGCTGGGGCGCTGGGTGGGGTGGTACGCCGAGGTGGCCGCCATTCGGGAAAAGCTGGGGCTGGCCCCCGGTCCCTCCCCGCTGCATTGGCGGGAGTCCCTGCCCTACGTGGGTTTCGCGGCCTTCCTGTGTCTGGCCCTGCCCCTGGCCCTGCGGCTGCTGGAGGACCCCACGCCCCTTTTGAGCGTCCTGTACGGCTGGCTGCTGCTTCCCGTGGGGGGCTTTATGTCCGGGCTGTCTCTGGGGCGGCGGCACGGCTTCTGCCCCATCTACCCGGCGGCCTGCGTGGTGTTCATTCTGATTTTCATTCCCCTGGCCCGGCTGTTTTCCAACATCTCCGACGTGGAGCTGATTCCCATCGCTCTGGTGTGCGTGCTGGCGGGCAATCTGGCTGGGGCAGCGCGGCGGCGCGTGAAGCGGCGTGGGGAGACGGCGCGCTGACGGTTTTCGCGGATTGTGGAAGGAGGGTTCTCCATGTACGTTCTCGCTTATCTGGTTTTTGGGGTTCTGCTTCTGGCCTATGGGGTGCCCATTGCGCTCATGGCGGTGTGCGCCCTGGCTCAGCTGCGGCTGGCGGGCCGGCTCAATCCCTGCGCCTTCGCCCTGCCCGCCGCCTCGGGGCTGGCGCTGCTGCTGGCCGTGTACATGAAGTCCACCGCCTCCGGCTGGGGGGCGCTGGCGGGCCAGGTGCTGACGAACTGGACGCAGGGGGCCTTTATCGGCGCGGCGGCGGGCTGGGCGGCGGTGTATGCCGGTCGGTTCCCTCTTTTTTCTGTGCGCTCTTGCAAATCCCGGAAAAAATGATATACTAAGGAAGCACTGATTAAATAGGCTGCGGCATCTTGCGGAAATTTTGCGCCATAATCTTGTTGCGATTTCTTGCAATAAGCACAATAATTCCTGCGAAATCGCGCCGCATTCTGGCGCAAAATTTCTGGACAATCTGCCCTTGCCAAGTTAATCAGTCCTTCCCTAATGGCACGCCTTATCCCCGCTCCCCAGGGGCGGAATCAGATTATCAGGAATTGAGGGAACGCATATGGAACGCATCACCATCGCCTCCGTCTTTGCCGACGCCGACAGGCTGGACGGCCAGACCGTCACCGTCATGGGCTGGGCCCGCACCATCCGGGATATGAAGACCTTTGGCTTCATCGAGCTCAACGACGGCTCCTGCTTCAAAAACCTCCAGATCGTCATGGACGCAAACACCCTGGAGAACTATAAGGATATCGCGGCCCAGAATGTGGGCGCGGCCCTCATCGTCACCGGCACGGTAGTGCTCACCCCGGAGGCCAAGCAGCCCTTAGAGGTGAAGGCCGCCTCCATCGCGGTGGAGGGACCCTCCGCCCCGGAATACCCCCTCCAGAAAAAGCGCCACAGCGTGGAGTACCTGCGCACCATCCAGCACCTGCGGCCCCGGACAAACCTGTTCTCCGCCGCCTTCCGGGTGCGCAGCGTGGCCGCCCACGCCATCCACTGCTTCTTCCAGGACCGGGGATTTGTGTATATCCACACCCCGCTCATCACCGCCAGCGACTGCGAGGGCGCCGGGGAGATGTTCCAGGTGACAACCCTGGACGTGGGCAACCCGCCCCGTACCGAGGACGGGGCCGTGGATTGGTCCAAGGATTTCTTCGGCAAGCGGGCCAACCTCACCGTGTCCGGCCAGCTCAACGCGGAGAACTTCGCCATGGCCTTTGGGAGCGTGTACACCTTCGGCCCCACCTTCCGGGCGGAGAACTCCAACACTCAGCGCCACGCCGCCGAGTTCTGGATGATCGAGCCGGAGATGGCCTTTGCCGACCTGGCGGACGACATGGACACCGCCGAGGCCATGATTAAGTATATCATCAGCGACGTGATGGAAAGGTGCCCCGACGAGATGGCCTTCTTCAACTCCTTTGTGGACAAGGGGCTGGTGGAGCGCTTGCAGCACGTGGCCTCCTCCGACTTCGGCCGGGTGAGCTACACCGACGCCATCGAGATTCTCAAAAAGAACAACGACAAGTTCGACTACAAGGTGGAGTGGGGCTGCGACCTTCAGACGGAGCACGAGCGCTACCTCACCGAGCAGGTGTTCAAGAAACCGGTGTTCGTCACCAACTACCCCAAGGACATCAAGGCGTTCTATATGCGCCTGAACGACGACGGCAAGACTGTGGCCGCCGCCGACTGCCTGGTGCCCGGCATCGGGGAGATCATCGGCGGGTCCCAGCGCGAGGAGCGCATCGACGTGCTGGAACAGCGCATGGGGGAGCTGGGCCTCAACCCGGAGGACTATTGGTGGTACCTGGACCTGCGGCGTTACGGCTCCTGCCGCCACGCCGGCTTCGGCCTGGGCTTCGAGCGCATGGTGATGTACCTCACCGGCATCTCCAACATCCGGGACGTGGAGCTGCACCCCAGGACTGTGGGGAACGCGGAGTTTTAAAGGGAAAGGCCCCCTGCCGTCCGGCAGGGGGCTTGGCTTTTCCAGGGAAATATGGTACACTGGTCAAAAGGCAAGCCGGAGGGCCGTCAAATTTTAGGAGGTGCTCGTATGCAGTATGAGATCACAGAAGAGATTCCTTTGCTGGACGAGCGGGGCGAGCTGACCCGGGCGGGCTACGCCAAGCGGCTGCTGCCCGTGTATGACCGGAAAAAGGTGAAGGGCGGCCTCACCCGCCTGAAGGAGTGGGACTACTACTATGTGGGCAACGACTGCTTCGGCGTGGCCCTCACCATCGCGGACAACAGCTATATGGGGCTGGACTCCATCTCCTTCCTGTCCTTTGTGGACCGGCCCTGGCAGATCACCAAGAGCCCCATGTCCGCCTTTCCCATGGGGAGAACCGGCCTGCCCGCCACCTCCGAGGTGGGCATCGCCGCCAGCTCGGGCAAAAAGCACGCGCTGCTGTTCCAGACCTCGGAGGGCAAGCGCCAGCTCACCGCCCACATGGACGACTTCCGGGACGGACAGCCCATCGACGTGCACCTCACCCTCACCGGCGAGCCGGAGGAGTCCATGGTGATCTGCACGCCCTTTGCCAAGCGGGGGCACTTCTACTTCAACCAAAAAATCAACTGTATGCGGGCCCAGGGCACGGTGCGCATAGGAGACGACCTGTACAGCTTCCGCCCCAGCGACTCCTTCGCCGTGCTGGACTGGGGGCGGGGGGTGTGGACCTATCACAACACCTGGTATTGGGGCTCCGCCTCCGGGGTGCTGGACGGGGAGGACTTCGGCTTCAACATCGGGTACGGCTTTGGGGACACCTCCGCCGCCACGGAAAATATGCTCTTTTACCAGGGAAAGGCCCACAAGCTCTCCCAGGTGACGTTCCACATCCCCATGCGGGACGGGAAGGAGGATTACCTCTCCCCCTGGACCTTCACCAGCGACAACGGGCGATTTGAGATGGACTTTGTGCCGGTGATCGACCGGGCGGCCTGCACCGATGTGAAGCTCATCAAAAGCGACCAGCACCAGGTGTTCGGCCGCTTTACCGGCACGGCGGTGCTGGACGATGGGACGGCCCTTTCGGTGAAGGACCTGATGGGCTTTGCGGAAAAGGTGGAGAATAAGTGGTAACGAAAAGCGCCGGGATATCCCCGGCGCTTTTTGGGTTTAGGTCCCTGATGGGGGCGGCTTGGCGGCCCCGGAGATATTTTATGGAAAATGCGAATTGACAGCCCTCCAAAAATAGGCTATATATGAAGTGCACAAAGGGAGTAGCCTGCACAGAGCAGCTCTGTGTTTGCCGGCCGTCAATACGATCTCACGATCCGGTCTGCAATTAAAATGGCGAGACTTTGCTGTCTTGATTGACGGCAAAGTCTCGTTTTTTATAAATGAGCCGTCTTCGATCCCGTCAAACGATGAGTAAAGGAGAGATTAAGATGACGATGGCAGAACTTTTGCTGTTTCTCGTCCGGCTGCTGGCCGGGACGGGGGTGTTCCTGGTGGGGGTGCACCTGCTCACGGCCAACATTGAGCAGCTGGCCACCGGAAAAATCAAAGAGCTGTTCGGCAAGACCGCCGACAAGCGGCTGGTGAATGTGGGAGTGGGCGCGGCGGCCACGGCGCTGATTCAGAGCTCGGGCGTGACCACGGTGCTCATCGTGGGCTTTGTGAACGTGGGAGTGATGAATCTGTACCAGGCGGCGGCCATGATTATGGGCGCCAACATCGGCACCACCGTCACCGCCCAGATCGCTGCGCTGAGCGCCTTTCCCATCACGACCTGCATTCAGATCCTGGTGTTTGCGGGCATTATGATGGATATGGTGTGTAAAAAGGACGCGATGAAAAAGGCGGGGCTGATTTTGGCGGGGCTGGGATTGATTTTTGTGGGCCTGGCCCTGATGTCCGACGCCATGAAGGCCAACCGGGGCGCCATCCAGGGGATTTTTGAGACGGTGGCCAACCCCTTGCTGCTGCTGCTCATCGGCGTGGCGCTCACCGCCCTGGTGCAGTCCAGCTCAGCCATCACCTCCGTCATCATCGCCATGTCGGTGGCGGGGCTCACCATCGGCAGCGGGGGCAACGAGGTGCTGTACATCATCCTGGGCACCAATATTGGCTCCTGCGTCACCGCGCTGATGTCCTCCGCCACCGCCGGGGCCAACGCCCGGCGGGCGGGGCTAATCCATTTGATGTTCAACACCCTGGGCAGCGCCATCTTCTTTGTGGTTCTGCTGTGCTGGCCGGACTTTATGGAGACCACCTTCCGCCGGTGGTTTGCCGCCCCGGCCACCCAGATCGCCATGTTTCACACCTTCTTCAACGTCACGTGTACCGTGCTGTTTCTGCCGCTGTGCGGTTGGTTTGTGAAGGTTTCGCAGATGCTCATCCGGGAGAATACGGTGCAGGCGGAGGAGACCTATCTGGACGAGCGTATGCTGGCCTCCGCCTCTCTGGCCATCTCCCAGCTGGAGAAGGAGATGATCCGACTCTCCGACACCGCCATGGAGGCGTTCCGCACCGGCTACCGCGCCTTTGACGGAAAGGACCGGGGGCTGATTGAGCCCACCCATCAGCTCATCGACCAGGCCAACGGCGTATGCCAGGGGATGGTGAACTACCTAATCCGTCTGTCCGCCCAGAGCAAGCTGGCGGAGGAGGAGGCCATCTCCGACCTGCACAGCAACTTGGGGGACATTATGCGTATTGCCGAAATTGCAGACAACTTCACCAAGTACGCCCAAAAGTCGATGGACCACGGCCTGGATTTCTCCGACAGCGTGAAGGAGGAGTTGGGAGGCATGGTGGGACAGGTGGAGGAGCTGTACGTGCTCACGAAGCAGGCCGTGCTGGAAAAACGGCCGGAGCTTCTGCCCCGGATCAACCGGGTGGAGGAGGAGCTCGACGCCATGCGCCGCCGGCTGATTGACCGGCACATCCAGCGGCTGAACCAGGGAGAGTGCCGGGCGGAGTCCAGCGGGGTGTTTATCAACATGGTGTCCAACCTGGAGCGTTTGGGCGACCACCTGACCTACATCGCCAACACCGTCCGGGCGTGAGGGCCGTCTATACCCCGTGGCCGGTGCGGCGCAGCAGCGCCTCGTGGGTGAGCACCATCACCGCCAGAATGGCCAGCAGGTACACGGGCAGGAGCGCGGCGCTGATGTGGGCGGCGATGAGGCCGAACAGGGGCGGCATGACGCAGTTGCCCACATAGGCGCTGGCCATCTGCACGCCGATGACGGCCTGGGATTTGTCCGCCCCGAAGTGGTCCGGGGTGGAGTGGATGACGCAGGGATAGATGGGGGCGCACCCCAGCCCTACCAGCACCAGCCCCGCCAGGGTGACGTACTCATGCAGGGGCAGCAGCATGGCCAGGATGCCCAAGGCGATGATCCCCTGGCCCAAACGAATCATCTGCGGATCGCTGAGCTTCATGGTGAGAAAGCCGCTCAGCGCCCGGCCCGCGGTGATGCCGATGAAGAACATCCCGGCGTAGCCCGCTGCCGTCTCCGCCGGGATGCCCTTGTGCTGGTTCAGATAGGTGCTGGCCCACAAAATGGCGGTCTGCTCCAGGGCGCAGTAGCAGAAAAAGGCGGCCATGATCTGCTTGGCGCCAGGGATGCGAAACACCTGGGGCAGAGTGAGCGGGGGCGCGCTTTGGGCCTCCGCTGAGGCGGAGGCCCCTTTGTGGACGCGCCAGAGAGGCAGGCTGGCCGCCAGAATGGCGGTAAGCGCAATTTGGATGATGCCGATGTACCGGTAGCCCATGGCCCACCCGGCCCCGCCGGACAGGGCCAGGCCCATGACATAGGGGCCGATGGCGGCCCCCAGCCCCCACATACAGTGCAGCCAGCTCATGTGGCGGCTGGCGTAGTGGAGAGCCACATAGTTGTTCAGCGCCGCGTCCACGCTACCCGCGCCCAGGCCATAGGGGACGGCCCACAGGCACAGCATCCAGAACGAGGTGCTGAAGGAGAAGCCGAACAGGGCGGCCGCCGTCATGCCCACGCTGATGGCGGTGACCACGCCGGCACCCAGCCTGCGGGTGAGCCGGTCGCTCTGCAGGCTGGACACCACGGTGCCGATGGAGATGATGACAGCCACAATGCCCGCCCAGGACATGGGGGCCCCCAGCTGGATGTGCATCACCGGCCAGGCGGAGCCCAGAAGGGAGTCGGGCAGGCCCAGGCTGATGAAGGACAGGTAGATGACAGCTAACAGCAGATGGATCATAACAAAACTCCTCCCGGCTGAACGGCGCGCATTTACCGAGCATTATAGCAGACTGGCCCGGCCTGTCAAGGAAAAGCTTGGATTTTTTCCCCGGGTCGTATATAATATAAGACAACTATCGATAAGGAGGCTGTCTTATGACGAAAACCATCACCGCGCAAAACGCCCCCGCCGCCGTGGGGCCCTACTGCCACGCCAAGCTGGCGGGCAATACGCTGTATACCTCCGGCCAGCTGGGGCTGATTCCGGCCACCGGCGAGCTGCCCCAGGGGGTGGAGGCCCAGGCGGCTCAGGCGCTGGAAAACCTGAAGGCTGTGCTGGCCGCCGCCGGGATGGACTGCGCCGACGTGGTGAAGACCACCGTATTCCTGGCCGACATGGGGGACTTTGCCGCCGTCAACGCCATATACGCCCAATACTTTCCCGGGGAAGCACCCGCCCGCTCCTGCGTGCAGGTGGCGGCGCTGCCCAAGGGGGCGCAGTTTGAGATTGAGGCGGTGGCGGTGAAGTAAAGCAGCTGTAAAAAGCCGAAGGGCGGCGCTCCCTTGTGAGGAGCGCCGCCCTGTTGATTTAGTACCGCCGGATGACCGCCACCACCCGGCCCAGAATGGAGCAGCCCTCGCCGTCGATGGGCTGATAGTCGGGACTGGAGTTTTCCGGGTAGAGCCAGATGTGGCCGTCGCTCTCCCGCCGGAAGGTTTTGACGGTGGCCTCGTCTTCGAACAGGGCCACCACAATATCCCCGTTCCGAGCCAGGGGCTGCTGGTGAACCACCACCACGTCCCCGGGGAGGATGCCCGCCTCCAGCATGGACTCCCCCCGAACCTTCAGCGCGAAGTGCTCCCCGGCCAGACCGCCGGTGTCGAAGGTGAAGTATTCCTCGATATTTTCCTGGGCCAGAATGGGCGAGCCCGCCGCCACATAGCCCACCAGGGGCACTTGGTCGCGTTTGGTGCGGTTGAGGTCCGTGATCGTGATGGCTCGGGTTTTGCCCTCCGCCTGGGTGATGAGCCCGGCTTCACGCAAGCCCTTCAGGTGAAAGTGGACTGTGGCGGGGGACTTCAGGTTGACTGCCGCGGCAATCTCCCGCACAGAGGGGGGGTAGCCGTGCTCCTCGGCAAAAACGAGGATAAAATCATAGATTTGCTGTTGCTTTGGGGTGAGTTTTCCCATAAGGCAAGCTCCTTCCTATTATTAGGTCCACCGGGGCGGAATCCATAGAACCTGTTGTTGCACATAGTATACCATATGTCGTTCGAAATGTCAAACGTTCGTTCTAAACTTTTTCACAAAATTTTCAGAAAAATTCCCCATATTTTTTCGCGTCGCCGGCTTGACTTTTTTCAAACAGATGTTAAAATAGAAAGCGTGCTAATGATTAGTGCACTAATAAATAAGACGTGGACAGTAAGGAGGAATCTCCATGGACGATGAGACGGGAATGCGGCTTCATCAGCTCATGCGGGCTCACCATAACGCCTGCGCGGCGGCGCTGGTGCGGCAGGGGCTGCGGGACATTGGCTCTCCACGGCTGCTGTGGGAGCTGAGCCGGTATCCCGATGACCCCGCCCAGGCCCCCACCCAGAAGGAGCTGGCCGACCGGCTGCGCAGTGCGCCGCCCACCATCGCCGCCTCCCTGAAGGTGCTGGAGCGGCAGGGCTATGTGAAGCGGCGGGTGGATCAGGCGGACACCCGGCGCAACCGCATCTCCATCACCCGGAAGGGGCGGGACGCTATCCAGTCCGGAATGGCGGCGTTTCAGCAGGTGGACGACTATATGTACCATGGCTTCTCCCCCCAGGAGCGGGAAATGATGAGCGGCCTTCTCCAACGGATGCTGGAAAATCTGTACCAAATCGGCGGAAACCGACGGGCGGAGCCCCCGAAAGACCTGCTGGGGCCGCCGCTCCCGCTGTCGGGGACGCCGGAAGAATTTTGAAAGGAAGTGTGACCTTTGCTGAAACGACTTGCGATATACCTGAAGGGCTATGAGAAGTATGCCGTGGGCTCCCCTCTGCTGGTGGTGCTGGAGACAGGCTGCGAGCTGGTGATTCCCCTGCTCATGGCCCAGATTATCAACAAGGGCATTTATGGCAACAGCATGACTGTGATCTGGCAGTCGGGGGCGCTGATGGTGCTGGTGGCCCTGTTGGCCACGGTGATCGGTGGCTGGGCGGCCCGGTGCGCCGCCTATGCCGCCCAGGGTCTGGGCGCCAATCTGCGTCAGGCGGAGTTTGAGAAAATCACGGCCTTCTCCTTTGCGGATATTGACCGGTTTTCCTCCTCCTCCCTCATCACCCGGCTCACCAACGACCTGACCAACATTCAGAATGTGGCCATTATGTGCCTGCGCGTGCTGATTCGGGGCGTGACTATGACGGTGGCCAGCGTGATTCTGACCTTGAGCCTCAGCCCAAAGCTGGCGCTGGTGGTGTGCGTGGTGCTGCCCTTCATGGCGGCGGCGCTGGGACTGCTGATGAAAATCTGCTTCCCCCTGTTTGAGAAGATGCAGAAGACGCTGGACCACCTGAACGAGACGGTGCAGGAAAATCTGATTGCCGTGCGGGTGGTGAAGTCCTATGTCCGGGAGGACCGGGAGCGGGCCAAGTTTATGGACGCCAACGACGGTTTCACCGCGGCGGGAATGCAGGCGGTGCTGCGCATGGTGGCCATTCAGCCTGTGATGATGATCTGCTTTGCCGTGGCCACTGTGCTGGTGCTGTACAACGGCGGCAATATGGTGCTGGGGGGCGAGCTGGAGATCGGCTATCTCCAGACCGTCATCGGCTACATCATGCAGATTCTCATGTCCGCTATGATGATCGGCATGGCGGTGCTCCAATACACCCGGGCCCAGGCGTCCATCCGCCGGGTGTTCGAGGTGCTGGACGCGGACAGCGCCATCACCGACGGCGGGGAGTCCGCCCCGCCCGCGCCCCAAGGCCGGGTGGAGTTTCGGGACGTGTCCTTCCGCTATCAGACCGAAGGGGCGGGAGAGGATGTGCTGCGGGGCGTCAATTTGGAGGTGAAGCCCGGCGAGTTTGTGGCCATTGTGGGTGGCACCGGCACGGGCAAGTCCTCCCTGGTGAACCTGATCCCCCGGTTCTACGACGTGCACCGGGGCAAGGTGCTGGTGGACGGGCTGGACGTGCGGGACTATGCCCTGGACGACCTGCGGGGCCGCATCGGCATGGTGCTGCAAAACAACGTGCTCTTTTCCGGCACCATCCGGGAGAACCTGCTCTGGGGCAACGAGAACGCCACGGAGGAGGAGCTGATCCAGGCCGCCAAGGACGCCCAGGCCTACGACTTTATCATGACGTTCCCGGAGGGCTTCGACACCTATTTGGAGCAGGGGGGCGTGAACGTGTCCGGCGGGCAGAAGCAGCGGCTGTGCATTGCCCGGGCCATGGTGCGCAAGCCGTCGGTGCTCATTCTGGACGACTCCACCTCCGCCGTGGACTCCGCCACCGAGGGGCGCATCCGGGAGTCCTTCCGGGAGAATCTGAAGGGCACCACCGTCATCATCATCGCCCAGCGCATCAGCTCCGTGCAGTACGCCGACAAGATCGTGGTGCTGGACGAGGGCACGGTGGCCGACGTGGGCTCCCACGATGAACTGATGCAGACCAGCAGGATCTATCGGGAAATCTATGATTCCCAGCAGGGGGGAGGGGACGAAAATGGCTGAGAACAGACGGCCTCAAGGCCACCATGGAGGACCCCACGGCGGACCCCGGGGCGGCTTCGGCAAGCCCAAGGATTTGCGCCGCACCGCGCTGCGCACCGTGAAATATATCGCCAACCGGCCTGTGCTGCTGGCTGCGGTGCTGGTGTGCGTCGTGGCGGAGGCCATGCTGGGCGTGGCGGCCACTTATCTGCAAAAGCCCATCATCGACAGCATCACCGTGGCCCTGGCGGCGGGGCAGACCCGCCTGCCCGAGCTGATGAGCGGCTGCTTAAAGCTCATCGGTGTGTACGCGCTGGCCTCGATGTGCGCCTACCTTCAGGCCAATCTCATGGCCCAGCTGGCCATGAAGGGCTGCAACCGGCTGCGCAGGGAGCTGTTTGACAAGCTTCAGGAGCTGCCGCTGAGCTACTTTGACGCCCACACCCACGGCGAGCTGATGAGCCGCTTCACCAACGACGCGGACAACGTGCAGATGGCTTTGCAGCAGTCGGTGATTCAGCTGCTGTCCAGCGTTGTCACCTTCGTGGGGGTCATCGCTATGATGATTTCCCTATCGCCCGTGCTGTTTTTGGTGACGCTGGGACTGCTGGCGGCGGTGACGGCGGTGTTCACCGTGTTTGGCAAGCGCAGCCGGAAATACTACGCCCGGCAGCAGGCCGCCCTGGGCGCCGTCAACGGAAATATTCAGGAGATGATTGAGGGGCTGAAGGTGGTCAAGGCGTTTACCCATGAGAGGCAGGCCAAAACCCAGTTCCAGGGGCTGAACGAGGAGTACCGCGCCGCCGCCAGCGAGGCCGGCTTCTATTCCTCCGCCATTATGCCCGTTGCCGGCAATCTGACAAATGTGGGCTTTGCCGTCACTGCGGTGCTGGGCGGCATCCTGGCTATGAGCAGCGGTGTGAACGCCGGCTTCACCCTGGGCTCTTTGGTGACGTATCTCAACTATAACCGGCAGGTCACTCAGCCTGTGAATCAGATATCCATGCAGATGACCTCACTGCTCTCCGCCATGGCGGGGGCGGAGCGCATCTTTGCGGTGATGGACGCCCAGCCCGAGGTGGACCGGGGACAGGTTACTTTGGTGCCCGTGGAGAAGGACGCCAACGGCTCCCTGTCCAAATTCACCGGCGGCGGCCGGCCCAAAAACTGGGCCTGGAAGGTGCCCCGGGGCTGCGGGATAACGCTGGTGCCCGTGAGCGTTGGAGAGGGCGACGCCCTGCTGGAGCTGGGCCAGGCGGACGAGGAGAAGGGCGGGCTCAAGCTGCTGCCGCCGGGGGTGGACTCCCAAACCGGGCTGTGGGTGCGCATGGAGAAGGACGGTTCCCTCACTCCCCTGAGCCTGGAGGAGATGGCGGGCCACGGCTGGGCCTGGAAGTACCCCGGCCCTGACGGCGAGATGAGCCTGCACCTCATCCGCGGCGCGGTGCGCAATGTTCCCGGCGAGGAGTTCTGCTACACCGAGCTGCGGGGCGCGGTGCGCCTGAGCCATGTGGATTTCTCCTATGTGGAGGGCAAGCGGGTGCTGAAGGACGTGACCGTCTATGCCAATCCCGGGCAGAAAATTGCCTTTGTGGGCTCCACCGGCGCGGGCAAGACCACCGTCACCAACCTGATTAACCGCTTCTATGAGATTCAGGGCGGCCTCATCACCTGTGACGGCATCGACGTGAAGGACATCGAAAAGGATTCCCTGCGTCTGAGCCAGGGCTGCGTGCTCCAGGACACCCACCTGTTTACGGGTACTGTCATGGACAACATCCGTTACGGCCGGCTGGACGCCACCGACGAGGAATGCGTCAACGCCGCCAAAACCGCCAACGCGGACGGCTTCATCCGCCGTCTGCCCGAGGGCTACCACACCATGCTCACCGGAGACGGGGCCAACTTGTCCCAGGGCCAGCGGCAGCTGCTGGCCATCGCCCGGGCCGCCGTGAAGGATCCGCCTGTGATGGTGCTGGACGAGGCCACCTCCTCCATCGACACCCGCACCGAGCGGTATATCCAGCAGGGCATGGACGCGCTGATGGAGGGGCGCACCGTGTTCGTGATTGCCCACCGCCTGTCCACCGTGCGCAATTCCGACTGCATTGTGGTCATTGAGGGTGGCCAAATTATGGAAAAGGGCAGCCATGAGCAGCTCATGGAGGAAAAAGGACGGTATTATCAGCTCTATACCGGCCAGTTTGAATTGGATTGACCGGCCAGAAGCGTCCCCAATAGGGGACGCTTCTATGCTTTTGTGCAGTATCTATAAAAGTGGAGGCATATTTAAGTCAAAACGCTGATTTTAAAATAAAAGGTCCTGTGGGCCGGGAAGTGTGATATAATAACAAACAGTGAAGTATCTCGTCTTGTCAAGGCCGCGGAAGGCGGCACAACAGGGAAAGGAGGGAAGCGGACCGGGGAGCCCGCCGCAGGGGGCGCCTGTGGCGGCGGGATGAGTTCACACAGGCGCATTGGCAAACCACGGGAAACTGTGGGGCGCAAAGCTACGGGACTACCGCAGCGGAGACCTTTCCGATGCTACGTTGGCCGGGTTGCGATTTAGGCAAACCATTGGAAACGATGGGACGCAAAGCCAGAGGCGTCGGGGCGGAGTGATCCGTACCCACGCTCGTTCGGTTGCACGGCAAACCACGGGAAACCGTGGGACGCAAAGCTATGGGGCCTAAGGGGCAGTGGTTCAGGGGGAGTCCCCCTGAGTTCGTTCCGCGAGGAACGAACTCAGCCGTATCTATGGCAGCCCGGCTACCGGACCTCTTTGCGTCCGAGCAATGCAAAGAAAGGAACAGAGAATGAAAATGTTTGAGACGTTTGGTAGGCGCGGCTTTGCCGTGCTCACCTCCATGGCGCTGTGCGCCGGTTTGGTTCTGCCGTCTTTTGCAGCGAGCTTCAGCGACCTCAACAATGCCATTAACGGCACATACCAGGGGGACGCGTTCTCTTTTGATGATGGCAAGATCACGTTGAAGGAGGACGTTGTCAATACTGGCAGCGAAGACAGCATCACCATCGGCAGCGACAAAAATGTTACGTTGGACTTGGCCAGCTGGAAAGTTGATTATTCTGAAAAGGGTACAGGTTCCACGATTTGGGTGAACGGCGGTAAACTGACCCTTGAGGACAGCGGCCGCGTGGATGAAGATGGGGAGCAGGTGTCCGGTCAGGTCACCGGAGGCAAGAATTCCGGCGTCTATGTGGAAGAAAACGGTTCTTTCACTATGAATGGCGGCGTTATTACGGGCAACGCCGGCAAGGATGGCGCCGGTGTGAATGTGTACAATGGTGCGTTTCATATGACCGGCGGCGAAATCAGCGGCAACACTGCGAAGAACAATGGCGGCGGCGTGGCCGTAGGTAATCGTAATATGGGTAATGCGGCTACGTTCACCATGGAGGGCGGCAAAATCACGGGCAACACTGCAACGAACAGCGGCGGTGGCGGCGGTGGTGGCGTCTGGGTGAAGAACGGCGCTGAGTTTGTCATGAACAAGGGCGAGATCACTGGCAACACGATTACCGGTGCGAACTGCGGTGGCGGCGGCGTTGGCGTTCACCAGGGCAGCTTTACCATGAACGGCGGATTGATTGCCGATAACACTGCCGCCAGAGGCGACGGTGTACAGGTACATGGGACGACGGGCAGTGGTGCAAACCAGGGACCTGGCTCCTTCACCATGACTGACGGCACCCTAAAGGGTGACGTTACAGTGGTAGACGAGGGCGGAAATGTTTCTGTGTCGGTGGAGGGCGGCAATGTGTCCAGCTTGGACGACAAGTACCTCGACGGCAAGGGCCTGGTAGACAACGGCGACGGCACCAGCAGGGTGGTAACTCATGGTGATGAGAACCATACCTGGGGCAGCTGGGGCGACTGGACCGACAACGGCGACGGCACCCAGACCCGTGTCCGCGATTGCTTGGTCCGGGGCTGCGAGACGTCGGATTCTATGACCGAGGAGATCCCCTCTGAGCCCACCCCTCCCACTCCCCCCACCACCCCAACCACCCCCGATGAGCCCGTAATTGACTTGGGGGAGGAAGAGGTCATCGACATCGACGACCCCGCCGTGCCCCTGGCTGCCGGCCCTGTGACCCGCGGGGAGTTCCTGGACTATCTGTGGCGGCACGAGGGAGAGCCCGCGGCTACGGCCCCTGACTTTACCGACGTGCCTGGGGACCACGAGTACGCCCCCGCCATCGGCTGGGCCCAGTCCATCGGCATTCTGGAGCGGGTGGCTCCCGGAGACAGCTTTGACCCCGACGAGCTGGTCACCGTGGCCGCCGTGCGGGATATTCTGATTGAGTTCGCCGAGTATGCGGGCATGGAAATGCCCGAGCTCGCCACCCTGATGGGTGAGGACGACGAGGCGGTATTGAACTGCGACGAGATACTGGCTGAATTCTTCGGCGAGGAGCCGGCGGAATAAGGCCCACTTCCTCCCTGGCACGCAATCCTTCACCAGCCCCCGGATTTGGTCCGGGGGCTTTCCCTTTTTGCCCTGCTGTGCTACAATGGAGAAAAAAGGAGGGGATTTCATGTCCATTGCGGCCCGACAGTTTCAAATGGTCTATCTCCTGCTGGAAAAGGGCCGCATGACCGCCGGAGAGCTGGCGGCGCGGCTGGAGGTGTCCCAGCGCACAGTGCTGCGGGATGTGGACGCGCTGTCCGCCGCAGGGGTGCCGGTGTATACCACCCAGGGGGCGGGGGGCGGCGTGGCGCTGCTGCCGGGGTATGTGCTGGACCGGGCGGCCTTCACGGAGGAGGAGCAGCGGCTGCTGTTGGCGGCGCTGAAAAGCCTCCCCGGCCGGGAAGGGGACCAGGCGCTGTCCAAGCTGTCGGCGCTGTTTCGCCGGGGCCCGGAGGATTGGCTTCAGGTGAATCTGTCCCGGTGGGGAGCGGGGGCGGAGGAGAACGAGAAATTCCGCCTTTTGAAGCGGGCGGTGCTGGAGCGCCAGACACTGACCTTTGAATATGCCAGCTCCCGGGGGACCACCCGGCGCCGGCGGGTCCTCCCCGCCCGGCTGGTGTACAAGGGCCAGGGGTGGTATCTCCAGGCCCTCGACCTGGAGCGGGAGGACTACCGCACCTTTCGCCTGACCCGGATTTTGTCCCCGGAGCTTACCGGGGAGGTATTTCACTGCCGGCTGGAGCCGCCGGAGATGGAGTTTTCCGGGGAAATTCCGCCCCTGTTCCGGGCGGAGGTAAAGCTGCGCTTTGCCGCCAGCCTGGCCTACCGGGTATATGACGAGTTCGACCAGAGCTGCGTGGAGCGGCAGGAGGACGGCTCTCTGCTGGTGGAGGCGGTCTTCCCCGAGGACCAGTGGCTGTACGGCTATCTGCTCAGCTTTGGGCCGGGGGTGGAGGTGCTCTCCCCCGATGTGCTGCGCCGCCGGCTGGCCGCCCTGGGCTGGAAAATATATTGGGCCCACGCCGGGGAACATGACACGCCCTGTCAGGTTTGCCGTGGTACAATGGAGCCATCCAAAATCAAGGAGGTTCCAACCATGGAAAACTACAAAGACATGAAATTCTGCCAGTCCTGCGGGATGCCCCTGGGACCCGATACGCCTCGCGGCACCGAGGCGGACGGCTCCGCCAGCGAGGATTACTGCTCCTACTGCTACCAGGGCGGGCAGTTCGCGGGGGAGATGACAATGGAGGAGATGATCGACTTCTGCGCTCCCATGATGGTCCAGGGCAACCCCGGCATGACACAGGAGCAGGCCAAGGCCCAGATGCACCAGTTTTTCCCCATGCTGAAAAGGTGGAGGCGTTGAGCCGTCGTGAGCAGCGCGGCTCCCCTCCGTCTCAGTCTGGTCTTCGGGGGCGTTTGCGTGCCCCTGCGCTCGGCTTCGCTGTGCTCCAAGCTCGCTCGCTATCCGCTTCTCCGCGCTGCTAAGAAGCCCCCGGATTTGCTCCGGGGGCTTCCCTTTTTCCCTGTGCTGTGATATAATAACCTTCACTTTCGTATGATAGCGAGGAAAAGCAAATGAAGATTGTGGTGAAAGTGGGCACCTCCACCTTGGCCCATGCCACCGGGCGGCTGAATATCCGCCGGGTGGAGGCGCTGGTGAAGGTGCTGTCCGACCTGAAGAATCAGGGACACGAGCTGATTTTGGTGTCCTCCGGGGCCATCGGCATGGGGGTTGGCAAGCTGAACCTCCCCGGCCGGCCGGCGGATATGCCCACCAAGCAGGCCGCGGCGGCAGTGGGCCAGTGCGAGCTGATGTACACCTATGACAAGCTTTTTGGGGCCTATAACCACACCGTAGCCCAGCTGCTGCTCACGGCGGAGGATGTGAGCTTTCCCCAGCGGCGGCAGAATTTTGTCAACGCCATGGAGCGGCTTTTGCAGCTCAACGCCCTGCCCATCGTCAACGAGAACGACGCCGTGGCCACCGATGAGGTGGGGGTGTCCACCACCATCGGGGAGAACGATACCCTGTCCGCCATTGTGGCCCAGTGCGTGGGGGCGGACCTGCTGGTGCTGCTCAGCGACATCGACGGGCTGTACACCGCCGACCCCCGCAGGGACGACCACGCCGCCCTCATTCCAGAGGTGCGGGAGATCACCCCGGAGCTGAAAGGGCTGGCGGGGGCGGCGGGCTCCGCCCTGGGCACCGGGGGGATGGCCACCAAGCTGAGGGCGGCGGAGCTGGCCATGGCCTGTGGCTGCGACATGGTGATTACCAATGGGCAAAGACCTGAGCTTTTGTATGATATCGCGGCGGGCGGTCCTGTGGGCACCCGCTTCGTGGGAAGGGGGAAGAACCAATGACGACGCAGGAACTGCTTCGGCGGGCAAAGGGCGCAAAAAGCGCCATGGCCATGGCGGACACCCAGACGAAAAACCGGGCGCTGCGGGCCATGGCGGAGGCGCTGGCGGACAATACCCAGTCCATCCTCACCGCCAACGGGCTGGACGTGATCGAGGCCAAGGGCACGGTGTCCCCCGTGATGCTGGACCGGCTGGCGCTCAACGAGGAGCGGGTGTTCAGCATGGCTCAAGGCATCCGGGACGTAGCTGCCCTGCCCGACCCGGTGGGAGCAGTGCTGCGCCGGGAGGTGCGGCCCAACGGGCTGGTGATGGAGAAAACCGCCGTGCCCATGGGGGTGATCGCCATCATCTATGAGAGCCGGCCCAACGTCACGTCAGACGCGGCGGCGCTGGCCCTGAAGGCGGGCTCGGCCTGCGTGCTGCGGTGCGGCAAGCAGGCCCACCGCTCCGCTGCGGCTATCGTGACAGCGCTGCGCCAGGGCCTGTCCGGGGCGGGGCTGCCCCAGGACGCGCTGGGGCTGGTGGAGGACGCCACCCGCCAGTCCGCCCACGAGCTGATGACGGCCGCGGGTCTGGTGGACCTGCTTATTCCGAGAGGGGGAGCGGGGCTCATCCGGGCCTGCGTGGACAACGCCACCGTCCCCGTCATCGAGACGGGCACCGGCATCTGCCACATCTACGTGGACCGGGACGCCGACCTGGACATGGCCCTGTCTATTGTGGAGAACGCCAAATGCTCCCGGCCCAGCGTGTGTAACGCCGCCGAGGTGTGCCTGGTCCACCGGGAGATTGCCGGGGCGTTCCTGCCCCGGCTGAAGGGCCGGCTGGTGGAGGCGCGGGGCCGGGCGGGCCTGCCCCCGGTGGAGCTGCGGCTGGACGCGGCGGCGGCGAAGGTGATCGCTGGAACCCCCGCCGGGCCGGACGCTTTCGACACCGAATTTTTGGACCACATTCTGGCCGTAAAGGTGGTGGACGGAGTGGAGGAGGCCTGCGGCCACATCGCCGCCCACTCCACCGGCCACTCCGAGGCCATCGTCACCCGGGATGAGGGGGCGGCGCAGCGCTTCATTCGCGCCGTGGACTCCGCCGCCGTCTATTGGAACGCCTCCACCCGATTTACCGACGGCGGGGAGTTCGGTCTGGGCTGTGAGATGGGGATATCCACCCAGCGGCTCCACGCCCGGGGACCCATGGGGCTGGCGGAGCTGTGCAGCTATAAGTACGTTGTCCGGGGGACGGGACAGGTGAGATGAGGAATGCCCGTCAGGGCGTTCTGAATTGAAGCGGACTTTGCTTATATGGGGCCCCCACAAAGCCGTCGTTCAGGCTTTGTGGGGAGAGGAAGGGCAAGGGAGCGGGATGAGGAATGCCCGTCAGGGCGTTCCGAATCAAAGCGGACTTTGCCCTGACGTGTTTCACGTGAAACATCCGTTCATCCTAAACCGGTATGGTCAGGAAGGTGCGCAGACCCTCGCTGAGATCGGCGAACAGCGCCGCCTTCGGCGGGAAAAAGGTGAAGCAAACGATGAGCGCGCCCAGCAGGCTGGATAGGACCCAGGCCCACCGCTCCGTGCCCGGCCACTCGCACAGCGGCCACAGCGCCCGGGGCAGAAGAAAGCCCAGGGCCAGGGGGACGAAGAACAGCAGCAGGTCCACCGCCATGGCCTCGCCCCGAAAAACCACATGGTAGAGATAGCCCGAGCCCAGCATGACAGCGCATACGGCAATTTGCGACAGCAGCCAGGGCGCGCGGCCCAGGCCGCCCTTTCCCCGGCCCAGAAAGAGCGCCGCCCCCAGCATGGGAAAATAGAGCAGCTTCACGTGCTCCCATACGCTCTCGCGCACCGGGGAGATCAGCGCAAAAATTGGATTTGGGAACCACTGGTGGAGAAAGTGAAGCAGCACGCCCGCCGTGGATGCGGCCAGATAGGTAAGCAGCAGCGTTTTTGTCGATTTTTTCATGTGGGCCAGCCTCCTTTTTCAAATGGTATGCCCGAAAGTGGGCAAACTATGTTTGTCCCAAATAAAAATGTTTCGAGGGATGAAAATCGGCCAAATTCAGAAAATTGCCCTGGATTTTCCAGTATCATTTGAAAAAGCGGGCTGTGCCGGGACAATGGGCCCGGCCGGCTGTCAAACCCGCCTGACTTTGCCACGATGAAAATTCACTGTCGCCGCCATATTAACAGGGCGGGCGTTAGAGCGATTGGAGAGGAAACTCTCCCCAGCCGCCCGGACGCCCGCCAGTTTTAAACGGCGCGGTCAAGCGTATTTCCGCCCCGCGGGCGCGGAAATACCGGCCGGCCGCGCACAAATAAGAGGCGGTGAATGGATTTGAATGAAGAAGGAAGACCAACGATGGGGGCGGCGGTTCTGCGGGGGCTGGGACTGCTGCTGGCGGCGGTGCTGACGATGTGGCCCACAGTGGCCTTTGCCAGCCCGGCCACGGTGGTGCCGGTGGGCCGGGCCGTGGGCATCAAGCTCTTTTCCGACGGCGTGGTGGTGGTGGGCACGTCCGACATTGCCACCGACGGCGGAAATGTGAACCCGGCCAAGGCCTGCGGGCTGCGGGAGGGGGACATCATCACCCACATCAACTCCACGGAGGTGGATACGATTGAGGAGGTATCCTCTCTGCTCCAGGAGCTGGAGGGCAAGACCATGAGCATCCGGGCCATCCGGGACGAAAAGCAGGTGCAGCTCACCGCCCAGGCGGTGCTGTGCTCCGCCGACGGGGCGTATAAGCTGGGGGCCTGGATCCGGGACTCCATGGCGGGCATCGGGACAGTGACGTTCTACTGCCCGGAGACCGGGGCCTTCGGCGCACTGGGCCACGGCATCAACGACGTGGACACAGCCCTGCTCATGCCCCTGGAGAGCGGCTCCATCCTGCCCGCCACGGTGGCGGGGGTGGAGAAGGGGGCGGCGGGCACGCCGGGGCAGCTCAAGGGGGTGTTTGACACCAAGACCACCCTGGGCCTGCTCAGCGCCAACACCGCCGGCGGCGTGTTTGGAACCATGACCAACGGGAAATGGGCTCAGGGCGTGCCGGTGGAGGTGGCCCAGCGCAATGAGGTGAAGGCGGGCAGCGCCACCATTCTCACCAATATCTCCGGCGAGCGGGTGGACGAGTACCAAGTGGAGATTGTCAAGGTGTTTCCCGAGAGCGAGAGCGATTGCCGGGACTATCTCATCAAGGTGACAGACCAGCGTCTGCTGGACGCCACCGGCGGCATCGTCCAGGGGATGAGCGGCAGCCCCATTTTGCAGAATGGAAAAATTGTGGGAGCGGTGACCCACGTGATGGTGGACGACCCCGCCAGCGGCTACGGCATCTATGTGGGCCGGATGCTCCGGCACAGCGGCGCGGCGTGAGACTTGACAAGGCGGGGCGGGGGGTAGTATGATTTCTTCATTACAATGTGAAGGAGCTGTGTCATATGATACCCACCCCGGACCAGGCATGGGAGCTGTTATGCGAGTATAACGAGGGAGAATTTCACCGTAAACACGGCCGTGTTGTAGGCGATGTGCTGCGCTGGTTCGCCCAGGAGCTGGGCTATGGAGACCAGGCGGACTTCTGGGAGACGGTGGGGATTCTCCACGACCTGGATTTTGAGCAGTGGCCTGATGAGCACTGCGTGAAGTGCCAGGAGCTGATGCGCCAGCGGGAGATCGACGAGTCCGTCATCCACGCCGTGGCCAGCCACGGCTGGGGCGAGCTGGTGGACGTGAAGCCCGAGCACCAAATGGAGCGGGTGCTCTTTGCCACGGACGAGCTCACGGGGCTCATCGGCGCGGCGGCTATGATGCGGCCCTCCAAGAGTGTGGAGGACATGGAGGTCAAGTCGCTGAAGAAAAAGTTCAAGGACAAAAAATTCGCGGCCGGGTGCTCCCGGGACGTGATTCGGCAGGGCGCGGAGCTGCTGGGCTGGGAGTTGGACGAGCTCATGGAGCGCACCATCCAGGCCATGCGGGCCAGCGCCAACGTGGACTGAGATGGAGCCCATCGCCCATATCCGCTCGGACTTTTCCTCCAAGTTCGGCGTGCCCCGGCAGGCCGGACTGGTGGAGGCGCTGCGGGCCGTGGTGGTGTTCGAGCCGCCCTATCGCGCCCCGGAGGCGTTTCGGGGAATGGAGGGCTTCTCCCACCTGTGGCTCATCTGGGAGTTTTCCCAAAACCGGCGGCAGGGCTGGTCCCCCACGGTGCGCCCGCCCCGGCTGGGCGGTAACCGGAGGGTGGGGGTGTTCGCCACCCGTTCTCCCTTCCGGCCCAACCCCATCGGCCTGTCCTGCGTGCGGCTGGAGCGGGTGGAGCTGGACGGGCCGGAGGGCCCGGTGCTCATTGTGTCCGGGGCAGATTTGGCGGACGGCACTCCCATTTTGGATGTGAAGCCCTATGTGCCCTATGCGGACTGCCGCCCTGAGGCGGTGGGCGGCTTCGCGGGGGAGGCCCCGGAGGGAGGGCTGACGGTGGAGTGCCCGCCGGAGCTGCTGGCCAGGGCGCCGGAGGACCGCCGGGAGGCCCTGCTGGGCGTATTGGCCCAGGACCCCCGGCCGCCCTACCAGGATGACCCGGACCGGGTGTACGGCTTCGGGTTTGCCGGGCTGGAGGTGCGCTTCCGGGTGGCGGACGGGGTGCTCACCGTAACGGAGATTGCCGCCGGATAGCGAACGCAAAACCGCACGGGGCCCAGGGCTCCGTGCGGTTTTTTTGAAAAAGAGGCTATTCCTGCGGGGTATCCCGCTTTTTATCCAGCTTACCCGCGATCCAGTGCATCCCGGCGAGGAAAAGAATGCCCCCTCTCTTGTGCTGAGGAGAGTATAGCACGGCGCGGATGCGGCGCGTCCATTCCGTTTCCGCCGGGGCGCGCACGGGATTATGTCAGTTCCTTTTTCCGCTCCTCCAGACTGCGCTGAAACTCGTTCAGCTCCTCGAGCGCGGCGACCACCTTGGGGTAATGCCTGCACGATTTGTCACAGGGGTGCTTGCACCGGCGGCAGGGCCTGGGGCGGGCGTCAAAGCAGAGATCAAAACACGGAGCAGAGGAGCCAAAATCAAGAATAGACAATGCACACCCCTCCTTTTTCTACACTGTAACATACAAAATGTAGATTGTCAATCGCTATGTGAGATTGTATATACGTTTTATTAGAGACACATTCTCGTTTACAATACATACGAGGGGGTGTCGGAGTGAAAGAGGAGTATCGGGACCGCTATATGAGGTTTGGCTTGAATGTGGTGTACTATCGCAAGAAGAACCGCTGGTCACAGATTCAGCTTGCGGAAAAAGCGGATATAGACCGCACATATGTCAGCTCGATTGAACGTGGGGTTGTAGGGCCGTCTTTCGATGTGCTGTTTAAGCTCTCCGACGCGCTGGGAATTTCCACAAAGCAGTTATTTGATTTTCGGGACGATGAATAAAAAGGACGCAAAGGCTTTTAATGAGGTTCCGTAACGATGGTTTCAAAAAATGTAGTAAAGACAGTCGATACGATGTATTGCAGAAAATCTGAACAAACGGAGGAATCTGCAATGAAGTCATTATTTGAAGAACTGGGTGGCACCTATCATCAGGAAGGCGATTATTTCCTGCCCGATTTGTCTCTACCTGAAACCGCTCCCGTTGGTATCTGGGGGCAACGGCGGAGACACTACCTGAAAACACAACGGAGGCCGCTCTACAATGCCCTGCTTCTCGGCGGCAAGCTGAATGACCATTTGATTGCGGTTGATACCCAGGCAGAAACTATGTTTTTTCAGTTGGTTAATCGACTGACAGAGCAGGAGGGTATCACAGAACAGCTCAAAGTTGAGAATCAGATGGAGTGGGTCAGGCAGATGAACAGTATCCGAAATCAAGCAGAAGAAATCATCTACAACGAACTTATTTGCACTTAGAGTCAAACAAACCGGGGAGCATAGCGTGAGCCATGTTCCCCGGTTTGTTACTCTTGCTTATTATCCTCGGTTTCACCGAAACATCTTGTTTCAATCTCTGTATAGTATTCTCTGATAAGATTTGCCCATTTGGTTAATACTCGTATATATACGATCGAATCTCCACTTGAAACAAATCCAAAATAGTCTGCTGCAATCATAGAAAGCGAAATAGCCGCATTGATTGCTGGTGGGGCAAGCCCGTAATCACTATGGCCAACTGGGGTAAATGTCCGTGGGCCGGATGGCACGCCTAAACGATCAAAAGTTCCTTGCGGTGTTGCATGAACAACTTTATTTGCCAGCTTGTATTGATTTTCCCATGCATCGGTTGACATACTGCATTGTTCTTTTATTTTTTCGAAAGTTATTTTATTAGGATTTTTCCATCCAGAAAAGCAAGGTGCAGTCCCTGCCCAACCATAGCGTCCATCATCTGTGAATGATGCACTGTAGTATGCTTTGGCAACTTTTTCATCATTGTTTCTGATAAACTCCGAAATAACGCTTAACTCAAACAAAGATCGCCAGCGAGCGGTCGCACCATCGGCAAAGCCACCTTTGAGTAAATGGAGAATCTCAAGATACTGCTGGCAAGCACGTCCATAGAGTTCACCTAATACGCAATAACGGAACATCATATCCTTATACTGATTTTCTGGAAGAGTTTTAGCATAAGTATTGATATCGCTGCCTGCTTCATATGCAATTAGGTACATTGCCTCTGACGCGACAAAACCTTTTCCCCAAATCTGCTCATTCCTGGATATAAATTCGTCAGTGTGCACTCGTTCCTGTAACACTCTCTCATACATTGTTTTTTCAAAGAAATCCACATGGTCAGATGACATTGTTTCAATTAATTCTATCATAGCAGCTCCATAATCAATATCTGAAAATATTTTCTCTATTTCGGCTTCGGAACGACCTTGTTGTTGCAGTTCGGTATACCGTTTCCGCAAAACATCATCAATAAGTTGCATAGTAAAATCGTTGCTCGTATGTAGTCCCTCCTTATTCTACCAGTTTCTGATACATCCTCATCAATTCCGCCACGCAGCTTGTCTCAGTGGTAGTCGCCACGTCGAACCCATACGCCTGCATGACGGCCCGGTCGTTCTGCTGGTGGGCCTTGCGCAGCTCGGGGGGCATGGCAATTTCGTCGTAGAGGTCGGCCAGGGAGCAATCCGGGTAGAGGGCGCGGGCATCCAGGATGGCCTGGGCGGTCTGCTCGATCTTGGCTTTCTGAGCTTCGGTGGGGATGGGCCAGGGGAAGTTGTTGTAGACCGCGGGAGAATAGCTATAGTCACTTTTCAACCGCCCGCAAACGGCCCGCATCCAAGCCATATGGACATTTGAAATCATTACACCGAGCATATACAAATCAGCTTTTGGCACTAAATAAAGTTTGTTGCTTGCAATAATGTTTGGCGTCATGAATCCAATTGGAATATATCGCCGCTTTTCAGAAGATACTTCTGGAATTGCTAAATAATTTGAATCAGGCTGACGAATTTGTGAAAAGAGCATAGGGGTTTCAGCTTGTGCTTGAACTGCAACTGTTTTTGTTTTACGCCGAGTATCAGCAACCCCATTTAATCGTTCCATTATTTCTGGGATTCCCCTATACTCAGCAGGTGAAATACCTTTCAACCATAAGCAATATCGTTTTTTCCCATTGATAAATTCATAGGAGCCGATGAACGGTTTTATATATTTTTCGCTTTCTGGGTACTTATCTAATAACTCGTTACGTTCTTCGATTGATAGTATTAAGTACCCTCCGTCCCAAGGTTTGTTCCCTTGCACAATAGATGGATACTCATGCAAAGCACTTCCTCTGGAATTGATGAACATTTCTGGTGCATCAAGAAGGTAACCATTGATATGAGAAACTATTTTGCTGCGTTCGGATTCAAAAAGTAGTTTTGTTCTGCTGGAAGTTCCACAAGTGAATCCTACAATGACACAATGAACTGCGGCCTTATCCTTTGCTTCGCTTGTCCACACAAAAGTCCTATATGCAAATTCAATATCTACACCTTTTTCAAACAGCGGTTTCCATAGGATTCCCACAGATTCCCCCTGAGAAATTGAATTTGTTGAAACAAAGGCGGTATGTATATTTGTCCCTTGCATATAATCGGCGGCTTTGTTGTACCATCCACAAACATAGTCCAGTTTTCCGCATTTTGGAATATCGCGGCAAACTGCTTCCAAATCCTCCGCCTGCTCCTTTGACCGCCACTGATGACCCACAAACGGCGGATTGCCCATGATGTAGTTCAGCTTATGCTTTGACACCACGCTTTCCCAATCCAGCCGCAGGGCGTTGCCCTCGGTGATGTTGGCGTAGGATTTCAGCGGCAGGAAGTCCAAGGTCATGTGGACAACGTCCTCGGTCTCCTTCATCATCTGGCTCTCCGCGATCCACAGGGCGGTCTTTGCCACGGTCACGGCGAAGTCGTTGATCTCAATGCCGTAGAACTGACCGATGGACACCTGGATGATGCCCTCCATATCCATGCTGATTTGGTCGGTGGAGCACCGCAAGACCTCGTTTTCCAGCTTCCGCAGGGACAGGTAGGTCTCCGTCAGGAAATTGCCGGAGCCGCAGGCCGGATCAAGAAAAGTCAGCCCCGCCAATTTTGCCTGAAATGCGCTCAGTCTGGCCTTGCGGGTCTTGTCCACGGCGATCTCCTTGATTTCCTCCAGCTCCGAGCGCAGGCCGTCCAGGAACAGCGGGTCAATGACCTTGTGGATGTTCTCAATGCTGGTGTAGTGCATCCCGCCGGAGCGCCGGGTGTCCGGGTTCAGGGTGCTTTCAAACACCGCCCCGAAAATGGTGGGGCTGATGGCCGACCAGTCAAAGTCCCCGCTGGCCCTTTCCAGCAGGAGGGCTTTCAATTCCTCGGTAAAGGGCGGAATTTCAATGTTTTCGTCGCTGAACAAGCCGCCGTTGACGTAGGGGAACGCCGCCAGCGCCGGGTTGTCATCTGCCAGATACTTGTCCCGCTGCTCTGGCTTTTGATCCAGGGTTCGGAACAGCTCCACTAATGCTTTGCGGACGCCGCTGGCGGGAATATCCCGGAGATAGTCATGGAACATACTCTTGCTGCCGAAGATACCGGCGTCCTCGGCGTACAGGCAGAACACCAGCCGGACGCACAGGGCGTTCAGGCTTTTCAGCGTGTCTTCGGCCTCCGGGTCTTTGTACTGCTTCAGCAGGGCGTCGTAGAGGATGCCCACGATCTCGCCCGCTTGCAGGGAGACCTCCATCTCTTTTTTGATGTTGGTGTCCCCGGTGTCCACCAGGAATTGCAGGCGGTAGTATTCTTTTTCCAGGTCGCACAGCTTGATGACCTCCGGGTCGCCAGTGGGACGCTCCATGTCGTAGACGTAGAACTCGGCGAAATTGCAGGTGACGATCCACCGGGGCCGCTGGGAGTAGGGCAGCTCGGCGGCATACCGCTTGGCCTGCTGGAACGGAGACAGCAGGGAACCGTCGGACTGCTTGATGGGCTTGTTCAGCTCTTTCCCAAGGCTTTTCTGTTCGATCAGGACGTGGGTGGACGGAATAAAGCCGTCGATGAAGCTGGTGTGATCCAGCATGATCTGATCCTCAAAGGTGATAAACTTGTCTGGCTCCTCCACCCCGTAGACTTTTTGGAGCAGGGATAGCCAAAAGGTCTGGCTGTGGCCTTTCTCGTAGCCTTTGCCCTGCCAATCGGTAGCAAACTGTTTCGCGGCGGCGCGGCGCTGTGTATCTGTCATGGCGGTATTCCCCCAGTTGCTTTTTCTATAGGATACCATACAAAGCCGTATTTTTCCAGAGCAATCTATAACATCCGCCGATATGCCATTGACAAACATCAGTTCCGCATGGTAAACTATACTCCCATGTAAGTGGGCCAACTGAATAACACATATAGGCAACATCTTTTTGGTACTTGTGAAACACAAGGCCGGTACATCAAACTTGCTTCAGCGGAACGAAAATTCTGCTGGGGTTGGTTTTGATGTACCGGCTTCTTTTTTGTTTTGACAACTGAATGACCGTCTGAATGGGATACTCCGCCATGACCTCCACCGGGGAGTGAGCGAGATAACGCTGCTGAACAGGGGCAGGAACGTCATTCAGGACAATCGGCAATACAGCGTGACGGCAAAACGCCGTCACGTGAACCACCCCAAAATCACCATGGCGGCATTTTGCCGTCTACTTGTCCTAACCATAACCGTGACGGCAAAAATGACCCTATTTGCCGTCACTATTTCACTCCGCCAATAGAAGTAGCGCCAAAATTGACGTCACTTAATCGGCTTTAACCGAATCATGACGGCATTTTTGATGTCATGTGCCGTCACCTTTGCGTGGCATCACGGGTGATGCCAATTTTGTGCGGGCTATCTATGAGAATGGCATCACCCATGATGCCATAGCCCAGACATGGGGATGGGCCAAACGTAACTACGAGAAAATGTTTTCAGCACACTTCCTCAGAAAGAAGCCGACCCCACCCGCTTCCCATACCCAGGAGCAACAGAACTATCCCTGTCCACGGGGATAGCGAGCATCGGATTTCGCCCCCCAGGGTGCAAAATCCATTCCCAGGGGAAACCCCTGAATACCCCCTCCCACGGCGGAAATCTGACAGAATGGAGGAATTATTTTGAGTGCGAACGATGAAAAAGTACGGCTGAAAATCCGACTGACGGTCGAAGAAAAGACCAGGCTGGAGCATGACGCCGCTCTGTGTGGCCTGACCCAATCCGAATATCTCCGGCAGATTTGCTTGGGCAAGCGGCCCAGGCCCAAGCAGCCGCCGGAGTTTTGGGAACTGCTGGACGCCCTGTATGAAATCCACGATAAGCTGGGACGGCTGGCGGTCTACTACCCGGAAGTGGCGGAAGAATGTTCCAGGATTGAACGGCTCGTTCTGCTGTTGCAGGAGGTGGAAATGGGGCCCCCGCAAAGCCGCTCTTTGGCTTTGTGGGAAGAGGAGCATCCGCGGAATGGTGAGCTTTCGCCGCTTGCGGCGGAAGCGATGAATGGAGCGTGATGCGACATGGCGACCACCAGCCTATGGCACATCAAGGGTCGGCTCAGTGACCTGATCGACTACGTTGAGAACCCGGAGAAAACTGTACCCAAGGGCACCGAGGACTTTTTCAATGTATTTTCGTACATCCAGAACCCACAGAAAACCGCAGACGGCTCGTATGTCACCGCTATCAACTGCCTGAAGCAGACGGCTTTGCAGCAAATGATCCTGACCAAGCAGCGGTACGGCAAGAAGGATAACTATATCGCCTGGCACGGCTATCAGAGCTTCAAGCCGGGGGAGGTCACCCCAGAGCGGTGCCATGAGATCGGCGTGAAGCTGGCACAGGAGATGTGGGGCGACAGGTTCCAGGTCATTGTCACCACCCACTTGGACAAAGACCATCTGCATAATCATTTTTGTTTCAATTCTGTGTCCTTCAAGGATGGCAAAAAGTACAACTACTCAAAAGCTGAACAGCAGCGCCTACGGGACACCTCAGACCGGCTTTGCCGGGAGTATGGGTTGTCCGTCATTGAGTATGGGCGTAAGGCCCCCAGCCGTCCCATCTGGCTGGATGAACAGAGCGGCAAGCCCACCCGCTACAACATCTACCGGGCAGATGTGCGGGAGGCCGTCAATGGAAGCCGAACCGTGGAGATGATGGAGAGGTATCTCCGGCGCAAGGGCTATCTCACCGATTTCACAGGCAAACACTGGAAGATACGCCTGCCACAGTATCAGCACTTCACCCGTTTGGACACCCTGGACGAACATTGGACGCCGGAGAACATCAGGCGTAGCCTGGGCGCGCGGGCCAGCTTCGGCAACAAGCGCCCTACCGTCAATTTTGCCCCGGAACTGCCGGAGGAACTGCGGGCCTATGTTCCGTTTCAGCGCACCTCTCACACTTACCGGCTGTTCCTTTATTGGGAGTACCAGCTTGGCATTTTGCCCAAAGGGACGACCTATCAGCCCACCAGCCCGTTTTTGAAAGAGGAACTGCGAAAGCTGGACGAAATCACCGCCCAGGTGGATTATCTGGCGAAAACCCGCATTGAAACACTGGACGATCTTCTTTCAGCCCGTGAAGCCCTCCAAGGCGAAATGGACGAGCTGACCAATCAGCGGAAGTACTTGCAGAATAAAATCCGCAGAGCGTCACCGGCTGAAAAAGAAGAATTACGGGCTGAAAAGCAGGCCGTGACCGCTCAGATTACCGCCTGCCGCAAGAAATTGAAGCTGAATGTCGGCGTTGAGGAACGCTCCGCCAAAATCCAGGACACGATGGACATGGTTTATGCCAACGAGGAGCAGCACCGCCAGACGGCGCGGGCCAGGATGAAAGGAGAGCGATACAGATGACCGCAGAAGAAAGAACAACAAAAATTGAGGACTATATTGCTAAATTAGACGCTGAATGGCCGGAAATTGAGAAAATTATGGCAAGTCACAGGCTCAACTTGGACACAGGGCGGGAACCACTTCTTCTTTGCCGTATCCCGCCCGACATGGACTTTACCATGAAAGATGGCCACACCGAATATGAGGTGGTGGGCCGCTTTGACCCGAACAGTGATGAATTTCTGTTGGAACAGATCAGTCGTAAATTGCGGACTGCGGAAGATGACTAAAATGCCGAGCAATCTCGCTTTAAAGCGTTGAATTATAGACGTGGATATGGTATACTGATTTTGCAATACACCGTATCCGATTGTCGGAAAGGAGATACCGTGAGCAGACAATCGAAGGAAAACAGGATCACAGCCCTCTACTGCCGTCTTTCCCAGGACGATGGGCGGGAGGGCGAGAGCAACAGTATTGTCAACCAAAAGGAATTGCTTCAAGGATATGCTCGTCAGCACCGCTTCAAAAATTTGCGTTTTTTTGTGGATGACGGATGGAGCGGAACGAACTTCGACCGGCCGAGTTTCCGTCAGATGGAGCAGATGATCGAAGCCGGTGAAGTAGGGACGGTCATTGTCAAGGATATGTCCCGGCTGGGCCGTAACTATCTGCAAGTGGGGATGTATACGGACATTGTATTTGTGGAGAACGATGTGCGGTTCATCGCCATCAACGACAACGTGGACTCCGCAGTACAGACCGAGTTTGACATGACCCCAATCCGCAATTTTTGTAACGAACTTTACGCCAGAGATACCGCCAAGAAGATCAAATCCACGTTTAAGATGAAAGGCGAGAGCGGCAGGCATCTCACCACAAATCCCCCGTTCGGCTACGTCAAGGACGAGCAGGATAAGGACAGGTGGCTGATCGACGAAGAAGCCGCGAAAACGGTTCGGTACATTTTCAAGCTGTGCTGTGACGGCCTTGGCCCCACACAGATCGCCAACCGGCTGAGGCGGGAACAGGTACTCACCCCCACGGCATACAAGGCCCAGCAGCGGGGCGAACTGCTTCCAGAGCGGCCCTTCCAGTGGGCACAGAAAACCGTATCCGGGATTTTGGATAAGGTGGAGTATCTGGGCCATACGGAGAATTTCAAGACCGCATCCAAGAACTACCGCAGCAAGAAGCGGGTCAAGACCGCCAAGGAGGAGCGCAAGCTGTTCCGGGACACCCATCCGGCCATTGTGGATGAACACACCTTTCAGGTGGTACAGGAAATTCGCTCTCACCGCCACAGGCCGACGGCTACGGGGAAGGTCAGCATTTTCTCCGGCAAGGTGTTCTGCGCCGACTGTGGGGCAAAGCTGCAATACAACACGGCCAACAGCTTTTCAGCGAATCAGGATTTCTTCAACTGCGGCAACTACCGCAGCAACACCGGGACTTGCACCGCCCACTATATCCGGGCGGTGACGATGGAGAAGATCGTACTGGCCCACATGAAGCGCGTCCTGGCCTATGTCCAGCAGTTTGAGACATCCTTTGTCAAGCGGGAAATGGAGAAAGCCAACCTCAAGCGCCAATCTTCCGTGGAAAAGGCCAAGCTGGACATTGTGACGCTAAAGCGGCGGGATGAGGACTTGGACGTGCTGTTCAAGCGCATCTATGAGGACATGGTGGCGGGACGGCTCAGCCCGGAGCGGTTTGACAAACTTTCCACGCAGTACGAGGAGGAGCAGAAGCAGGTACGGCAGGTCATTGGGGAACTGCAATCGCTGATTGACGATGGCGAACAGGAAGCCCATGACCTCCGACAATTCCTGAAAAGCGTTCGCAAGTACACCGACCCGGAAGAACTGACAGCGGAAATGTTGAACGAACTGGTTGACAAGATCATCGTCCACGCTCCCGACAAGAGCAGTGGGCACCGCAGGCAAAAGATTGAGATTTACTACAAGGCCGCTGGGATCATTGACATCGCTGACAACCTCTGTGAAGCCGGGGACGGCAGAGGACAGTGGCGTAAAGAGCGGAAAACGGCCTGAAAAAGCAGGACTGTGACCTTTTACAGTCACAGCCCTGCCTTACATAGAATACTTCGTTGCGGCACTTTGCCATTCGCCTCCGCGTCCTTTTTTGATTGGGTTTTTTACTTGAAGTACCGGTCCAGCAGGCCCTTGAGAGCCTTACCGTGACGGGCCTCGTCCCGGGCCATCTC
>CAJULM010000019.1 GCA_910587285.1 uncultured Oscillospiraceae bacterium
GTTTTCCTCTGAATTTTTCCTTCAATCACCCTTGACTTCATACCACTGGACTATCATTTCATTGTAACGCCGCCAACTGCTCCAGCGGCGTGTAGGTGAAGCCCACCGCCTCGTGGGCCTTTCGGTTGATCTGTTCCATATCCGCCAGCAGGCCGTCCGTCAGCGCCTTCTCGCCATCGGACTGAACAGACGCCGCCAGCTTCTGCTGCTCATTGTAGAGCCGCACCAGTTCGCCCCGCAGCTTGATAAGGGCCTTGCTGCCCGCGTTGGGTTTACTGGCATCGGAGATGGCCGCGTCGAACTCCGTCCGCACGTCCACCGCCATGGCCCGGATGCCGTTCACCTTGTCCTGCATGGGGTTGACGCACATGCGCTCCAGCACAGTTTCCACCCCGGGCCGGTCCCCCGGCTTCTGCCAGAGGTAGTTTTTCAGGGCCAGCAAATCCTGGGACTCCACCTGACTGTGGCCGGACAGCCACGCCTTGGCCTGGGCGATAGGGTAGTAATTGAGGTACTTGCGGTCCGACACCGGGACGCCGTCCTTCCGAAGCTGGCACAGGATATCGTCAGCCAGCTCGTTGGCGGCATCGGGCACCGGGATCGCAGCCACCTCCGCCTGCATCTGTTCCAGTTCGTCCAATGTGATGGACGCAGTGGCCTGTCCGGCGCGCCCCGCCTGCTTGTCCGCCAGCACCGCCAGCCGCTTGGTGCGGTCTGAGATGTTGTCCGTCACCACCTTCAGCTCCAGCCGGTCATAGAGGGCCTCCAGGATCTTCTCCTGGGGATCGTTGAAGTTGGGGATCTCGTTGGACGCCGCGAAAAAGGAGATGACGGGGATGGGATAAGTACGGCCCTCGTTGGTGTACTTGCGCTCATTGAGGGCGGTGAGCAGGGAGTTGAGCACCCCGTCATTGCATTTGAAGATCTCATCCAGGAACACAATGTCCGCCTCGGGGATTTTTCCGGCAGTGAGTACAGAGGGCTCGCCGGAGTGAAGTGCCGCCAGGGCCGCCCGATAATCCGCCAGCGCCGCCGTGTGCGCTCTCAGCAGTTCATAGGTTGACGGCGAATCCTTTTGGCTGGAAAAGCTTTCTACAAAACACTCTAGCTTTGAACGCAGATGCTGGTAGAGCTCATCGCCGCTTACAACAGACTCTGGCACGCTGCCGGGGAGCAGGCTGGACAGGTCAACGCGCCCGAAAAGCTGTTCCTCATCGGTCTGCTTGGACAGTAGGCGCTCAAACTGCCGGGCCCCGGTGATCCGGGCGCGGAACTGGTTGATGGCGTAGCTCTTGGCCTGGCCGGGCGCGCCCAGGATGAACAGGTTCTTTCGGGTGAGCAGGGCGATGGCCTCCACCAGCTCCTCCCGCTCCGCCACCTGGCCGTTCACGTCGGCCATCACGGCCAGCATACGGTCACACAGGGACTGTGTATTTTGATTTGGCATGGTTTTACCCCTTTCAATCCTTTGATAATTCCAGAGATTTTTCATACTCCGTATAGCAAAGCGGACAGGACAGATTGCGTTGGGGCTGGTATCCTGCCGTTTGCAGGAGCGCCACATACAACAGGGCGTCCCGCTCATGCTGGAACACCTTCACCTCTATCGGGTCACCGCAAAAGACGCAATGCTCCAAAACCACTTCACAGGATGTCCCAACCGATTTCCGCCGGATTTCGTAGCTGCGGACAATTTCCCGCAACCCATCGTCCGGCATATGGAACAGCGCCGCAAACCGCTCCCCGAAATCCTTCGTCTGGCTTTTCAAGTCGGTGTTTTCCGCCCGCGCCTTGGTCAGCTGGAGGCGCAGGAACCGGGCGTCCTGACCGACATTTTCGCCCAACTCTTCCACATCCGCCCATTCGCTTTTCCGATCAATGAAATGCCGCGTCATGAAGCGAGACAGCCGGCGGCAAAACCCTTGCAATGCCGCGCGCAGACGGTACATCATCACAGCCATTCTCCGCCTACGCTGCGCTCAGTTGCTGATACAGCCTGCCGCCCTCCCGAATGGCGTCGAGAGAAATGATGTTTCCTCCACGGAACTCCTTCGGAGCGCCAGTGATGCCGGTCAGGCGGCGGACCTCCTTGCAGTTGAGCAGCTCATATTTCAGCTGCGCGTAGATACGTTTTTTCAGAGAACCCTTGGCCGGGTCGTAGGTGTCCACGCAACGGATCAGCCGGATGGCCAACTGTTGGTACACATCGTCCCGTTCAAGGTGCGCGGCCTGGATCAGCGTCCAGTTCTGCCGGATCACGGTGTCGATGCAGTGGAGGTGCTCCTCCACCACGCGGTTGCGAAGCTCATAGGAAATATTGTTTTTCATTTCAAAAACTCCTTGTATTTTGGGGGCCTGTGCGCGGGGCGCAGGCCCAATTTGTTTGCCGGCCATTCGTGTGCCCTGTGTCAAGCCGCGATGACCCGGTACTTCAGGGACAGCTCTCCCCGAACATTCTTGTCAAAGACGAGCTCCCGCCCGGTGCAGGGGGCGATCTTCCTGCGTCGGTCACGGAGCAGGTGCTCATAGCCCCTGCTTCCCCTGTGGCGGCGGGCGTTCTGCCGTCCGGCGCCACTGGGAAAGCTCCGAAAAAAGCCCACCATGCTCCAATATCCGGCGTTCGGGGATTGGGCCGCCTTGCGGGCCCAGCCGTCCATGGCCTCCTGTTCGTCCTCCGTGGCCGGGCGGAACCCGCCGTTGTAGACGGAGAGGATATCGCCATCCAGCTCAAATCGAGCAGACCGCTCCACCCGCAGCTGGGACGTTTTCTGATTGGGATCGTTCAGTCCTTCCGTGGTGTTGAGCACCAGGTCAAAGCCATAGCTGCGCACAGCGGCGATGCGGCGGGGACCCCGCAGCCAGGGCGCAAAGCCAGACGTTTCCCCGTTGCGCCAGAGCAGCTCCAGGAAAATGGGCCGTTCCTGTGCCATTCGCTTAAATTCGTTCAGCGTCATGTTCAGCGTCCTTTCTTTAAACTCTACGGTGCTTTTTCAACGATCTTCCAGCAGAAATTCAAAATTACTCCCGCAGGCAGGGCCTTAAACTTCTCCTGCCGCTCCGGGGAAAGGGCGCTATACACCTGACAGACCACGTTAGCCGTCACAGTGTCCAGCCAGGTCCAGCCCTTCTCGTTTTCAAAAGGCTCGCACAGGTCGTACTGCCCGGACGCTTCGCCGCTGGGGCGGATCATGTGCAGGCCCCCGGATCGCACGATCTCGCAGCACTCCAAAAACGTCAGGCCATTCCTCGTTCCAGGCTCACACATGGCTTCCGGCCTCCCCGGCGTCCTTTTGCCGGTATTCTGCCTCCAATTCTTGAGCCGGCGTATAACGGCGCAGGTTCTGATTGACATATTCGCTGGCGTGATGCATCAGTGCGCCGCACAGCTCGCCCATGATTTTGGCGGCCTCCAGGTCACGTCTCAGCGTTTTCAGCGTGCCCACATGGAGGGAGCACCGCCTGGATTCATCAAACTTTCCCTTCAGATAGCAGTCGATGTAGATGCCCTCACAGCCATAGTTGACGATGGGCACAAAGTCAAATTCGTAGGCGGTGAGCTTTACCCCTTCGTGCCTGCCCCCCTCGTGCTCACAGGGCAGGTAGTAGTCCAGGATGGCCCCGGCCCTGTCGAAATCGCCGTTTGCCTTTGCCCTTCGGATCACGCTGCTGAACAGGCTGCCGCCGGTGTCCCGGAACACCTCGGTGGGCTTCTCCGGCGGGAAATTCTGTTCCAGCCAGAGCTGTGCCCGCTCCCGATCCCAGTCGTTGAACAAATCTAGGAATTGCTTGCTGTGCCGGAACTGGCGCTGCTCATCCCGGCTCGCATAGAACCTGCTGCGTTCCTCACAGCGGCCGTAGTACCCCACCTGCGTTGAAAAACTGTCATAGGGATGGGCGGTCTGCACCGTGTCATAAATGGCCTTCAGCAAATCGTCCCCGGTCAGGCCCTTCTGGATCGGGATGACCTTCTCCAGCTCGCCGCCGCAGTCCTTACAGCAGCCCATCAGGCTGACGCCCAAGCACTCGCTGAGTTTGAAATAGTTCAACGCCCAGTGGGTGGGGATGAAGTGGTCGTTGTAAAAATTGGTGGCGGCATCGGGCCGGCCCGCCAGACGGTGGCAGCATTCGCAGTATCTGTTTACCATTTTTCAGTCCTCCTTTGCGTCAGTCCGCACCCGCGAACGGTCGAAAGAGTACAGGGGAAGCAGCCTGTCATAGTTCAAGTAATAAAAATAGTAGGGTTTCAGGCCGTCGTCTATCTCAATGACCTCTCCATACTCCAGCTCCATCCCAGCATCGGAAAAAGTCTGCTCCACAGATTCCCTCTGCATGGCGTCATAAAACTGCTTGGCAGTCAGGCCAAGGGTTCCCTCACAGCGCAGCCTGTAGCGGGATTCTGAGGGGGAGATGTGCGCACCCGGCTTGTAGTCCTTTCGGTTGAGGCGCCATTCCAGGAACTCGCTCTTCTCATCCACAAAGCCGTAGACGCGGCACACCGGCGGGGAGGTCAGCCGGGGGCACCACTTGGGGGGCTTGTATTTCGGGTCGGACTTGCGGAACCGCTTAGATTTCCGTTTTTTCGGGAAACCATTGCAGTAGCGCGCGCAGCCCACAAGCTGGTGGTACTGGCAGCCGGGGCAAGTCGGCACCGGGAAGGTGTACTTTGTTTTTGCCATCTACGACCCCTCCCTGATGCGAGAGTTCTCATTTCCAGCACGCCCGTTCAGCCATTCCTGCACAAATTCCCGATCAGATTCGTGAAACAGCGATATAAACATATCTCGGAAGCAGTTTACATTGGCGGGAAGCCGTTCATTTTGCGCACTCCACATCTGAAACATCCAACGGTAGATCTCCGTCAACAGTTCATCCGGCGTGGCCTGGCCGGGCAATTCCCTGCCGATGCACAGGTCACCTCCACAGATTCGGCATCGGCCGATTTTGCACAGGCGGCGGCCTTCTTCCGGCTCCAGGGTGGTATACTTCAGTTCGAAGCCGGAGAACTCAAAATAGTTCATGAGGTGATTAACCTGTATGGCTATGTCATCATTTTTCCAGTCAATACAATGGCACATCGACTGTTTATGCTCACATTCCCGCATTACGCCGCCTCCTCGTTGTTCCATTTTTCGCACAGCTCAATGACCCTCTGACACTGATCCATTTCAAACCCACCGATGTGGGCGCGGTCAGGCCTCAGATGAAGTTCCCCTGCCAGCCAGCGGTACGCCCCCGTCCGGGTCATGCGCCCGCTTTTCCAAAGGGCGTCGAACACCCGGTGGGCCTCCATCCGCTTCAGCCGCAGCACCTCATTGGCCACATTGCCCAAGGCCCGCGTGGTGCCCTTGTGGCAGCCCACCCGGGCGTTGCAGTTCTGGCATTGATAGACAAACTCGCCCTCCATGCCCAGCCGCCGGGCGGACTCGCCATAGACCGCTTTGGCGGGAATCAGCTTGATCACACCGCCGCAATATCTACAGATGTCGTTCTCCTTCACACGCTGCACCCCCTACGCCGCCTTTTTGGCGGTCTTAGCCTTGGCCTTGGAGGGTTTGGCCTTCTTTTCCGCTTTTTTTGGCTCGGCTTTGGGGGCCTTCTGCACCACCACCGGGGCAGCCACAGGCTCCCGCATGGCGGTCTGCATATAGTAGGCTCCCTCAGTGGACAGATCCAGCATCCCTGCCTGGGCGATGCCCAGGGTGGCCGTGCCGGACAGCGAACGCAGGCAGGCCATCAGGTCGGAGATGAGATACCAGTATCCGCCCTGGGGCGTTCCCGTCAGCGGGGCGGTCTCCAGCTCCTGGCAGGCTTCCCCCAGCTCTCCCTTGCAGGAGAAGGTGATCCGCCCGCCGTCAAAGGCCAGCTTCACCCGGCCCTTGGGGTCTACCGCCGCCACGGTTTTCAGCGTCCGCCGAAGCTCGGCCACATCGGTGAGCAGCGTGAACTGGTTGCGGATGTTGTTCATCAGCCGGTCCGTGTCCATATAGTCGCCCTCCATCAGCATGGCCCCGAACGTGAGCCCCGGACGTTGGAACACCAGGAACTTCCCGGCTACGCCCACGTTGAACTCATCTGCGTCCGAACACAGTCCGGCCAGCTTTTCCAGGGAGTTGGCGGGCAGCAGCAGGCTGATGTTCCCGGCGGATTTGTCGTCGCCCTTGGCGGCGACCAGGCACCGGCCGTTGTAGCCCACTCCCTTCAGCCCTTCCCGGGTGAACATCAGGTTTACGCAGCGCATCAAGGGTTTGTCCTTGTCCTCAGATGTGGCGAACATGGTCTGCCGGGCCATGGACGGGATGCCGGACAGCTTTACCGTGTCCTCCGGGAACGGGAGCTCTATTTTGGGGAATTCGCCTCGCTCCCCGATGCCCCAGCTGTAGATGGTCTCCCCGCTGCGCAGTGTGAGCACGCGGGTTCCCGGCCTGCGGCGCAGCTGCGCCGTCTCGCCGGACATCAGCCCCAGCATCCCCGCCAGCAGCTTGGCGTTCATCACCAGCGCGTCATCTTCTCCAACGGTACAAACCAACTTCTGCTCCAGGGAAGTCTCAATGTTGGTGGCAGTGAAGGTGAGTGTACCCGCGGCGGCGTCAGCCTCTAAAAGCACCCCCTTCAGCGGTTCCAGGGGTGCGTCCTCCGACGCGACGGCAGCGGCCTTTTGGACGGCGCTCAACAGCTCCGCCCGATTTATCGTGATGTTCAAAATTTCCTCCTTTACGCGGCAAAGCCGTCGAGGGTGAATTGATTTTCGTCCACGACAGACTTCTTCGGTTTCTTTTTCTTCTTTTGTTCTTCCAGCGTCCGTTCCAGCAGGCCGTCGAACTCCTTCCGGCGGGTACGGGCGCTGGTGTCCTGGATGGCGGCGGCTTTCGGTGTCGGAAGCTCTGGCGCGGGCGGGGCTGCGGCGCGAGCACGCCGCTCGGGGTTGATGACCGCCATCTTTTTGAATGCGGCGGCGATATCCTCCACATTGTCCTTGATGCCCAGGGCCAGTTCCTTCGCCATCTGGGAGGTCAGATCCCGCACGTCGCTCATGGCGGCCAGACCTTCCTCAGAGAAGCCACCTTCGATGATGCCCGCCACCGCCAGCTTGGAGGCCATCAGCTTCATGGCCTTGGCCTGCATGGTGTCCTTGTAGTAGAGCAGGTAGACCTCTACTCGGGGCGCGGTCTGATTGATGCGCCAGCTCCGGCGGGACGCCTGCCGCAGGGTGAACAGGTTATAGCCCATGCTGTAGAAAATCAGTGTGGTAAAATCATTCAGATCGAGCCCTGTCTCCACGCATTTTGGATTGGTGATGAGCACCTGGAGCCCCGAACGCACCCGTTTTTCCACCCATGCCTCCCGCTTGCCGGGGGAGACGGTGGGCGGGAGGATCTCCGTGCGGTACCCCTCCCCGGTCAGAAGCTTTAACAGCTTTTGCTGGGAATCGGTACGGGTCCAGCTGGTGTAGATGAGCACTCGCTCTCCTGCCGCCGCCTTTGCCCGGACGATCTCCAGCACCTTCTCCTCCTTGGGAAGGATATCGTCAAAGCAGGCGGCATTGGCGGGCTTTACGATCACACTGCCGTTAATGGGGTCAACGATCTCAGGCTGGTCATAGGGCTGATCCGGGTAGACGGTGAGCAGGTTCAGATAGGCGGACAGCAGCTTGTTGGCCGCCTTTCGGTCTGTTTTCAGCACCTTCTGCAAAATATGTTCAGCCTGTTTGTAGCCGTTCTCCACCGATTCAGGCATATCCAGCGGCACCGGGATCTCCTCATAGTCCGGCAGGTCCTTTCCCATGTCGGACAGGGAGAGGAAGCTGGTATACTCCAGCAGGAACCGGGAATACACCAGCGGCGACACGCCGGGAAGCTGCCTACTTCGCACCCGCCGCTTCACCGTGCGCCGGTTGGAGTTATAATCCGGCTCTGACAGCTCGTAGACGTTCTCAGTGACGCCGTATTCATCGTCAAACCAGGCGGGTTTGCGGTAAGGTTTGCCGTCCCGACCCATCAGGCCGGGCACCAGGCGGTAAAGCAGGTGAAACAGGCCCGAGCTGTACCCGTTGATGAGGGTGGCGGTCATGCCCACAAACAGCCTGGACACGCCGAACAGCTCGCCCATGGCGTCCCCCTGGCCACTGGCGTTGTTGTACTCATGGAGCTCATCGCATAGCAGCCCGTCGATTCGTCCCCGGTACTTCTTTTTGATGTAGGTGCTCAGGGGAAAGCGCCGGCAGGCCCCCCGCACCGGCTCATAGCCGTCCAGGTTGGCCTCGATGTCGTCCAGGCGGGCCAGGACGCGCTCGTTTTTTGTCCTCTTACGGTGCATTGCCGCCTGGGGGCGGTACACCCAGCCGTAATCGCTGATCTTTGCCCAGGGGATGTTCCTCCCCGGATTGATGGCGGACCACAGGGATGTCCCGCAGCTTTTGCAGGCGTGGTTTCCCCGGTGCTCCCGTATGAAATAGAGCTGATCCGCATTCACCTCGTATTTTGTGCCGTCGCCGCTAATCGTCATCTGCACGAGCTTCCCGCAGTCCGGGCAGCGGAAGCCCTTTGCCCTGTGGTCATAGGTCACGGCGGGGTAGCGCATATACCCGTCCCTGGCCTTCTCCTTGCTGAACACGGCGTACACGCTCTTGTCTCCGGCCTGGTAGGCGGCGTACAGCCGGTCCAGGTCGGTAATGCTCTTGACCACCATGGCGAAGGTGTTGGGCAGGGTCTCGCCGATCTCCCGCACCCATTTCCCGGTGACGTGGGAAGGGGCCATAATGAGGTTGAAGGTCTTACCCCGCTTGCCGGCGGCGGCGTGCATTCCCTGGAGCGCGCCTATGGCCGTGGAACCGATTTTCGTTTTGCCACTTCCACATTCCGCCACAATGAGCGCGACCTTCTTGCGGTCTAACTGCCGCTTGGTGGCCTCCGCCACAGCAAGCTGGGCGTCGTACAGGGAGTACCCCGCTTTCGCCATGATCGTGTCGTTGACGGCCAGCACCTCCTCGGACAAGGGCTCCGCCGCCGGGTCGAACAGGGGCTGGAACTGGCTGCGGATGCGCTGGGCTACCGTGGGGCCAAAGGCGTTCAGGTAGCCCACAACGCTTTTCACATCGCCGAAGCCGTCCGGTTGACCGGGAACCGCGCCTGGGATGGTGATGGCCCCGCTTTTCAGGCCGGCCTCCAGGATTTCCACCACATTGGCGTCCTCCGGCTTTAAGCTCAGAACAAAGGCGTCCAGTTTTTCTCTCAACGAGAACACCTCCAGCTGCCGCAGGTCGCCCCGGGCAGTGAGCTCATCCAGCACATAGTCCCGAAACGCAGGGATCATCGGCGCGGCGGTCTTACGGTCCACCTCTTCAAACAGGCGGTCCCGGTCCCCGGCGGGGCAGAAAATGTAACACCTCCGGGGCTGGAGTTCCTGCTGGACGCCTGCTTCCGCTTCATCCTCCTCATTGCCCTGGATCTGGGCGGTGAGGGCGTCGTCGTTGGCCATCAGCGTAGCGGAGGCATATACCCCGTCGTGGGTCAGCTGCCGCCGGTAGCCCTTGGGCGCGCTCTTGAGGTCCCGCTTTGTTTCGTTCTGCACCGCTTCAATCGTGCCGCCGCCGTAGATAGCGTCCGACATAGCCCGCACCATCTCCGGGTAGCCGCCAAAACGGATGGCGGTGATGGTGCTGTTGTCCCGATCCACCATAATGGTGTCCGCGTAGGCGGTGAGCCGGACCTTCGATTTGGGATCGAAATAGGACAGCTCAATCAATCTGCTTTCTGACATTCATCCGTGTACTTCCTTTCTGGACGCAAAAAAAGACCGTGACCGCCCCCATGGGCAATTCACAGTCTTCATGGTCCGTATTTTGTTCTTCCAGGCCGTGTTAGTCCGGCGGAGGACATAGTACGCCCCCTTTCATCGCCGTTCCTCCCTCGCTTACTCCGCCCTAACTTACTCCGCCCTGAAATACAGGTTCATTGTACCATGCCAGAGTGTGGGTGGATAGGTGGAGGGGTTCCACCCGCCTGTTCAGCGGAATAAAAACATGGTTGCAAAAGCAGCGGCGCTGTACTATCATTTTAAGAAAAAGAGAGGGAGGGAACCTTATGAAATCATCGCGGCTCTTGACCGCCTATTTCAGTCCCACAGGAACTACCCAGAAAATCGCCCATACGGTGGCGGAGGGCATCGCTTATCCCAACCAGGACATTGACCTGTCGATCCCGCAAAAAATGGAGGAGATCAGCGAGGACACAGTATTGCTGGCCGTCGTCCCGGTATATGGGGGCCGTGTCCCCGCCGTGGCCCTGAAGCGAATGTCTCAAATGCGCGGCAATGGACAAAATGCTGTGGCTGTGGCGGTCTATGGGAACCGGGAGTTTGAGGACGCCCTTTTGGAGCTGAAAAACACCATGGAGGATATTGGCTTCCGGGTGATTGCCGCCGCCGCTTTCATCGCGGAGCATTCCATTGTCCGCTCCATCGCCGCCGGCCGCCCCGATGAGGATGACCTGGGGACGGCGCGGGAGTTTGGAGCACAGGTGGCGGAAAAGCTGTCCAAGGATGACCGCCCATCCGCCGTCCAGGTTCCAGGCAATATGCCGTATCGGGAATTTGGCGGAATGCCCGCCCACCCCAAGGCGGGGAAAGCCTGTATCAAATGCGGCCTGTGCGCCAAGCGGTGTCCGATCGGCGCGATCCCCACAGAGCACCCGGACACAACAGACCCGGAAAAGTGCATCACCTGTATGCGCTGCGTAGCGGTCTGTCCTAAAAAGGCGCGGTCGCTGCCCGCCCCCATGCTGCTGGCCTCGAAAACGATGCTGAGTGTGAAAGCGGCAGGACACAAAAAACCTCAAACCTTCCTTTGAACTGCCGCAGTAAAATGAGAAAGGCCCGTGCCGTCGAATTTGACGGCACGGGCCTTTTGTCACCACTTGCTCAGAATTTTGCCATACATCTGCTGCTTCTCCCGCTCAAACCGCTGCACCACCAGCGTGACGTGATCCCCGGACTGGAACTCGGAGTCCTCGTGCTGATAGGAGTAGTTGCACATACAGACCGTGCCGTCCGGCAGGTTGCAGAACACTCCGCCGCCGTATTTCCCGGCGATCACCGCATACCGTCGGCTGCCCACGGGATGACGCTGCTCCGCGCCCTCGAAGGGGTTGGTCTCCGTCTCCTTCACCGAGATCAGCAGCTCCCGCCGGGCGGCGTCGTAGCCTTTCACAATGCAGTCCAGTTCATCGCCGGGGCGGTACTGCTCCCGCAGATCAGCGATGGCGGTGTAGCTCAGTTCCCGCTGGGTCAGGTCGATGTCATGGCCGTAGCACTCCGCCAGACAGCGCCGGGGCCCCACCGCCAGCAGGCGGCATTTCACCCTGGCCCCCTCGGCGCACAGATCGGGCCGGTGGGCGAAGAAATACCGCTGGGCGCGGGACGCCTGCCGCCGGGACGCGATGGCATAGCCTCCCTCCCGGTCCACCTTGGTGATGATGAAGTCGATGCTGGCGCCCATCATGTTCTGGAGCACGTAATCCGGGCGGGCCTCGCCCATCCACATCTCGGTGGCGGGGATGTAAACCGGCACCCGGTAGACCAACACCACCACGCAGTACATGGTGCGCCGTTCCACTTGGCCTGTCTCCTTATTGCGGACGTTCATGGAGTGGGGATCCGCGCCGATGACCGTGCCGGACAGGGCGCTGTGGCCGCGGAAGGAGGCGTAGATGGAGTTCCACGCCTGCCGCTCCTCCTGAGAAAGCCCCCGATCCAGCTCGTGGAAGTCCAGGGCGAAGAAGCTCTGGCGATCAGTGAGAGGCGGCGCAGGGGGAGCGTCCTCGTTCGGCAGGGATTCCGGAGGCAGGGCGTCTTCCATCATGGCGGGCGGCGCGTTACTGGCGGGCTGTCCGTCTTCCATAGACACGCCCTCGGTGGGGCCAGGTTCCTGCGCGCCCATAGGCGGAACGACCTCCGGCATAGGTTCGGGCGGTTTGCCTTCCGGGCCACCATCCGGCGGGAACCCGGACACGTCCACCACCATCACCTCCTCGGCTTCCCCCTCACCGTCCCCCGGAAAGCCGGAGTCATCACCGGGCACCGCTTCACCCAGCTCCCCAACCTCCAGAGGCGGGCTGTCATTGGGCGCGCCCACGTCCTGGGGCGGCTCCCCCGGTGGGGCGGTGGCTTCCTCCCCAGCCTGCTCCATTAGTCCGGCGGTCTGCTCGGGTTCCTCTGCGGGGGTAATTTTCTTCTTAGGCATAATCAGATCCTCCTTGTGGTGTGATATATCTTCATGGCCCGTTGGAGCCATAGAAGCGGTGGGAGCTGTCCTGCTGGCGGGCGGCAAAGAAGTGCTTGGGCGGCAGCGTCAGCCCTTTGGGAGGTTCGCCGCTGTCCGCGATCCAGATGATGCGTTCCGCCCTGCCCCGCTCCAGCAGCCCGGCGGGTGCGGCGTCCAGGGAGGCTACGGTGAACGGGCGCAGATCGTCCCCGTAGGCAAAGCGCAGCAGCCGGGGCGGTTCCCGGCTGGCGTTGAATTCCTGGGGCTTTCCCCCGGTGAGTTCCAACATCACGTCGATGGCCTCCAGACGGCGGGCGTCCGGCTGGGCGGTGGACAGCCAGACCAATTCCCCGTCCATCCGCACATCGGCGGTACCCGCACGCAGCTGACGCAGCATGGCGTCCATGCGGGCCTGGGTGATTTCAAAGCCGTCCTGCTGAAATCTGCCTCGCACCAGGGTATGGAGCTGCCGCCGGCGGACGCAGTTCAGCTTTTTCAGCGTGTCCAGGATAAATTTCTGCTGTATGGACAAAAACATGCCCGTCACCTCCCGTCTTCTGGGGCCCCCATGCGAACCCAGCGAAGCGGTTCACATGGGGAGAGGAGGAGCGGCGAAGTGAGTGAGCCTTCGGCGTCAGCCGGAGGTGAGGGATATGGAGCCTGCGACGACGAGCGCAGCCCATTCAGATACGGGTCTACCATCAGGTCGCTCTCGCTCTCCGCAATGCAGTTGAAAATGGTGGCCATGGTGTAGGCGGTGGAGTTCTTCACCGGCTTGTCCAAGTTCGCGTGGAGCTTGGCCTCGGCGGTCTGCAAAATCGTGTAGTCCAGCAGCTTCAGCCTGGCCCGCACCCGGCTTTGAGGCAGAGTGGCATTGCCCACCCGGAAGCTGTCCGCGTAAAAAAGCCGCTCAATGGCGTTCTCAAACACCCGGGCGGTTTCGCTGGGGAAACACTGGAGCTCACAGGCATCCAAAATGCCCATGAGCTCCGCTTCCCCGTCCGCCCGTCCGTCCGCGCGCGTGCGAGGTACAGACGGACTGACATCAGTGTGACTGGGGTAAGTATGACTAAGATCTTTATAACTTGGCCGCCGTTTCCGCGGTTCTGGAACCTCCGATTCTGCGGTTTTAGAAGCGCAGTCTTTGCGGTTCTTGGCACCCTGATCCTGCGGTTCTTGGGAGGGCGTGGGAAAATCCGAACCGTCAAGAACCTCGGAATCGGCGTTTCTGGAGGCACCGTCATCCGGGTCTACAAAGGGGGCGCTGGTGTAGTCCGGGTCGTCCTGGGGCACCACGGTAGCCAGGTAAATTTGGTTGGCGTCGCCCCGGCCGCACCGCTTCTCCCAGATCAGGTTCAGCTCCTTCAGTGTGCGGAAAGCCGCCGTCACCCGCTGCTCGCAGATCCGCAGCTCCCGTGCCAGCTCTTTCCGGGGGAAGATGACGAATACCTCCCCGAAGTCGTTCACCCAGCCGTTCCTGCGGGAGAGCTGAAAGCGGTTGAGCAAAAAGGTATAGGCCACCTTGGCGTCCAGGCTCATACCGGCGTACCGGGGATCAGAAAACAGCCAGCGGGGCATCTGCATATGGTAAATACTCTGCACGTCCGTCTGCCGCATGAGCGGAAAGGACGGGCGCTCTTTCATGGTCGCGGCCCTCATTGGGGCACCTCCTCATTAGTTTCTTGTTTAAAAAGCGCCGCCTTGACTTTGTAAAGAAATCTTGATATAATTTCTTTACAGAAAGGAGGCGGCTGTCATGCCGAGCATTCGCTCCAGTGCGGATTTGAGAAATCAGTACAATGAAATATCTACCTTTTGCCATGAATACGATGAGCCTGTGTTCATCACAAAAAACGGTAAGGGCGACCTGGCTGTGATGAGCATCGAGGCATATGAGAAACTGATGGGCCGTTTTGAACTTTACGGTTTGCTCCAGGAGGGCTTGGACGATGTGGCCGAAGGCCGAACTCGGCCGCTTTCCGAGGCCATTGGCCAGCTCAGGAGGCGTCGGAACGGATGACCACCTATCAGGTTCACATCACCCGTAGGGCGGAACGGGACTTAGCCCGTGCACAGGACTATATCGAGTTTTCCCTTAAAAATCCCCAGGCTGCAGATGACCTGCTGGATGAAGCGGAGCGCGAGCTTTCCAGCCTAAAACAAATGCCGGAGCGTTTTGCCATTGTGGATGATAATCTTTTGGCCTCTTGGGGGATCCGCTTTGTCCAAATCAAAAAATATCTGGCTTTCTATGTCATAGCTGAAGAAACCTGGACGGTTCACATTGTCCGCTTCCTTTATGGGAAAAGCGATTGGCGATCCATTTTGCGTCAGGGACTTTCAGCGGAATAAAAGCGGTTCACTCCCGCCGGGATCACCTTCCCGGCGGGAGTTCTTCATCCTCATCCGCACAGCCCACCACGCCGTCAGGCCCCAGCTCCACCATGCCCAGGCCCTGGCCGGTGAGCTGGTATTCCAGGCCCTGAGCCGGGTTTGGCTCATCGTCAGAATCCGGCTGCTTTGGCGGCGCAGGCGGTTCCTGCTCGGGTACATCCGGCGGGGCCACTTTTTTTGCCGCCTGCGCCTTTTTCCGCTCCTCCTTCAGCCTCCATTCCGGCGTGTAGTCCGCCACCCGGCAGGACTTTAGCGCGTCATACCCCGGCAGCTCCTCCGGCGTCAGTTTGTAGAGCAGCGCCGGCTTCCTACCCTGAAACAGTGCGATGCACTGGCAGCGGTCCAGGCGCAGGATCTCATCCGGCTGCATCAGCTCCCGTTGGCTGCTGCTGCGGGTTTGGGAGTAGGGCCGTGTGTTGCCGTAGACGAAGCCATAGAGCGGCGGCTGGGGCTTGGACTGGCTGGTGAGGGAAATGGTCACCTTGCCGCACTTCTTGGAGATGTAGTCCGCTGAGGTCCAGTCGTTGCAGCCCATGTAGAGCGTCTGATCGAAGGTGGCCAGCTGGTTCTCCCACTCCTTGCCGGGGTACTTTTCCTGCCACTGGGACAGGCTCTGCACCACCACCTGGCAGCTCATGTTGAAGCCCCGGATGCTGTTGAGGGCATCGGCGATGCCGTCCATGTAGCCGATGTTGCAGTATTCGTCCAAACAGAAGTTCACCAGCACCGGCAGGCGGCCACCCTTCCCCTCCAGCCGGGCGTAGTCGGACAGCCGGGGCAGGGCCAGGGAGAAGAACAGCGAGCTGAGGAAGCGGTAGGCGCTGTCCTGGGCGGAGATGATGACGAAGTAGGCGCAGGGCTTCTGCCCCGGCAGCAGCAGGTCTACGTCGTGGTTGCGGGTGATGGCGTCCACCAGCTTGTTCTGGAAGATGGCCAGCCGGTTGCCCAGACCGATGGCAATGCTGCCCCACAGGTTTTCCTTGGCCTTCAAAAACAGACCGTGGTGGCCTTTGGCCGGGTGGTCCGGGGGGAGCTGGGCCAGGGTGCGGTTGATGTCCTGGATGCTCTGATGGGCCAGCAGCTGGTACACGTCCCCCAGACCACGCTTTTCGATGGGGAGCAGCTTGCCGCTGCCGTCCTTCAGGTTCACCACGTAGTGGATCAGCGCCATGAGCAGATTCAGCTCCGCGCGGCTCCAGAAGTCATCCGCCTCGTGGGCCCCGGAGGTGTTCTGGATGATGGTGTTGGCCACGGTCTGGGCCAGCTGAGGCTCCTTGTCCAGCCCATACAGGCAGTTCCAGCCGTCCGAGTGGGCCATGTCCAGGAAATTCACCGCCTTGACATAGTGGCCGTGTTCTTTGAAATAGGGGGACAGCTTTTCAAAGAGCTCCCCCTTTGGATCTGTTATGTAAACTGATTCCCCCCGCTGGGCACATCCCATCAAAAACGGGATGATGAAGCCCCGGGATTTGCCGCTGCCGGGAGCGCCGATGCACAGCAGATTATTGTTGTCCCCGGGCACCATGCGGTGGGCGGCGTACAGGGCGTACTTGTCCGAGTCTTTCTCCTGCCGTTTGTACTTGCCCAGCATCATGCCCTTCACCTCGGACACGCTGCCCACCTCCAGAAACTCCCCCATCTCCTTCCGGGTGAGGAACCCGGAGGAGCCGTGGGTGCCGTCGGGCAGGATGTCGAAGCCCCGGCTGTCCCGGGTGGCCTTGCAGCCGGAGAACCATTTGTAACCCGTCCCGGTGAACAGGCACACCAGCAGAGCAATCACCGCCGTAGTCCCCAGGCCGAAAGGGGTAAACAGCACAAACCAGTTGCGGAAAGGGTTGAACACCCAGATGCTCTCCACCACCTCCTCGCCGGCCTTGTGGAAGGTGGCGGCAGTGCCCAACCGGATGGAGTTGAGCACCATCCCATAGAGATACCAGCCCGCCAGCACCAGGGCAGCGTAGAGAGGCAGCCTCTTTTTGTGCCGCTCGTACCAGGGGCCAATTATGGGTTCAAGGCGATCTTCCAGCTTTTCGATGAGCTTGGATAAGCGGGGCATCCGCCACATCTCCTTTCGAGGTCGTGAATTGGGTGCGCGGGGGCACATAGGGCACGGGTTTTCTGCCGGTGACGGCGGAGATCGCCTCGGCGGTGAGCACAAATACCCGCGCCAGATTTTTGTCCCGGCAGCGGGGGAACAGCACCTGCTCCGCCTGCCCCTCCAAGGCGGCCATGGCAATCTGGGGGAAGCCCCGGCTTCTGGCTGCGCGGATGGCGGCGTTGATTCGGCGCAGATCCATATCCGCCGCCATGAGGAAGGGCACGCCTTGGAACATGGCGTCCCACTCGGGTACGTCGTCGGGGGGCGGGTGGTACTGGCCTTTCAGCGCCGCCTTGGTCAGCCGCGTTCGGTAGTCCGGCGCGGCCATGATCTGGAACTGCACCGCCCCGGTACTGTCGCAGGACAGCAGGTGGACGGGGAGTTGGAGGCAGCGGTACGCACCGCCGTAGGTGAGCAGCTTGGTATCCTTCCGATCCATGGGGCGCTCCAGCTCAGTGAGTACGCTTTGATAGCTGGCCCCAGCGAAGATGAACGCCCGTCCCACGTCCCGGAACCGGGCGGTCTGATTAGAGAAGGCCGCCAACTCATCCATCAGCGCCACCTTACCGATGCCGGGGCAGACGTAGTGCATGGCGTAGAGGCTGCTCCCCAGGCGGGCCAGGGCGGCCACCCGGGCGCTGCCCCAGGGATTGGAGCCCTTACTTCGGGCAATGGAGGGAAGAAACAGGGCCGCGGGGCCGTCCAACTCCTCCGGCCCGAAGGTGAAGGGGGTGGCCCCGCCGTGGTAGGCGGTCACCACCAGCCGGGAAACCCGGACGCGGCGCTCAATCAGCGGCGAGTGGTAGGCCCGGGTGGTCTGGGGTACCGCGCCGTCCAGCAGATGCTCCAGAAGGAGCTGCCCCTTGCTGGTGAGCAGCAGCGCCCCGCTCTTTTCGTGCCGCCGAATGAGGCCCATGCCCATGAGGTTTTTCCGATCCCCCTCCGGGGCGATTCCCCTCAAGTCCCTGGGCTGAATGAACTGGCACCAGCACAGCAGCTTCAAAATATCAACGTCCCGATGGCTGAAAATCACGCATACCGAACCTCCCTCCATATTCCTGCGCGCGCCGAAAACGCCCTTGCGCCGGTGCCGGCGCAAGAACTTTTTCGGCGCTTTTCCAAGCCCCCTATGGGGAGCTGATCTGATGGCTCCCCATAGAAGTCAGCTTTTTTCACGTCCCGCGTTTTTGCCGCCGCCCTGAAAGTCTTTGTTTTCAGCGGCTTGGAGCGGCGGACACCCATCAGATTTGCGATAGCCCGCCAACTGGCCGAAAACGGCCCGAGCCAAACCAAAACCTGATGGGTGTCCCGGTCACTTTTTAGGGCAATTCAGCTCCAGCCTCCATTGTAAAAATGCTTCACCTCATAGTCCCCAGAATGGAACGCGAAGAAGTCCGCCGCGTCGGAAAGGTCCAGCAAAGTGATATGGCATACGTCCAGCTCGCTCCGCCCGGACAGCAGCGTCAGGCCCAGGGTGTGCTGGTCGTCGTCCGGGATGAGCCTGCCCTTGATGGCGTTGCTCACCGCCTTCCACCCCTTGTTGTCCTGATCGAAAATGTGGCGGCCCTTGCTCCCGGTGTGCTCGTCGATCACCAGCAGCGCCCGGTTGAAAAAAGGCAGCTTGCACCCCTGCGCCTCGTACTCATCCAGCAATCGGCGGATGGTGTCGCTGAACCACTCCGGGGGCTGGAACCGGCAGTGGGGCAGCAGGGTGTTCAGCGTGATATGGAGCCAGTTATACCCCAGCAGCTCCACCGACCCGGCAATCTCCAAGGGCGGGAGGACGGGCCGGGAGCCGTAGCCCCCGGTGCCGGTGCTGTACCGCTCGCACAGCTTGCGCACCTCCAGGGCTGCGCTCTCAAACTGCGCCGCCGTCTGCTCCAACGCCTTTTGCAGCTTGTCCGGATCGGGCGTCCCGCCATCCGCCAGCGCGGCCAGTACCCCGGTCTGACAGAAGGCGTTGTTGGCCAGCTTTTGAAGGCGGGCGGCGTCCTGTCGGAAGCTCATCTGCCGCCCTCCTTCCGCCGGGTGCGCAGGTCGGTGGGGGAGGTGGTGATGGCGTCGTACTCCTTCTGGGTGGCGTGGAACTGCACCGGCACATGGTTGTAGCCGATGCACAGCAGGCCCTCCCCCCGGCGGAACCGGGTGATCTGCCGCACCTCATCCTCAGAGAGGTTCAGCACATTTTGAATCAGCCGGGCCTCCTGTTCCTCCATCTGCATCACCAGCTTGATCCGGCTGGAATCCAAAATGCCCTTGCCGTACTTGCCGCCGTCCAAAGAAAACAGATCCTGCATCCCCTGGGTGGAGGTGATGGCGATGCCGCCCAGGCCCCGGATGGTCTTCACCATCTCCTGGACGAAGCCCGCCGCCAAAGGGTTGGAGTTGGCCCCCACCAGGGACCACAGCTCATCGGCAAGTAAGGCGGACAGGTCGCTGCCCGCGTCCATGATCAGGTCGTTGGCGATGTCAGTGGCCCAGAAGATACCGGGGAGCAGCAGGTCGTCCGGCATCCCGGAGGTGTCCAGCACGATGTACTTGTTGTTCAGGTCAATGTGGTTACGCCGGCCCATGGCGGAGGCGGAGCCGGTGACATACCGGGCCAGCACCACCGCCAGGTGCTTGGTGTCCGGGTTCTGGGAGAGTACGTCGTACCAATCCGGCAGAATCGGCATTTCCACGAAGTTCCCCTCCCCGTCGGTGACGGAGGAATTGTCGAAGGTGATGCCGTACCGCCGGTAGCACTCCACCAGGGAGGAATCCAGATGGTTCTTGTCCTCATCGGACAGATCCCGCTTTTGCAGGGAGTACCAGATGATGAGCCGGGAGATCTTATCGGCCAGCACCGAGTCGTCCCGGGCGGCCATGTCCCGCAGGCCGGCGTAGCTGTCCAGGGACCGGCGCCGGATGGCCATGATGTTGGGGCAGTCCTTGGAGGAGGGGGACAGGCGCAGGTACAGCCCGCCCAGCAGCTCGCACAGGGGGCGGAACTCGTGGCCCTTCTTGGGCACGATGAAGATCACCCGCCGCCCCTGCTGCCGCAGCCGCCCGCCCAGGCATTGCAGGGTGAGCGTCTTGCCCACGCCGGAGGACCCGCCGATCCAGCAGTTGCCGTTGGTATATTTGTAGTCATCGTAGGGGTCCAGAAACACCGGGGAGCGGTTGTAGAGGTTCAGCCCCAGGAAGATGCCGTTGCGGTCGCTGAGCTCGTAGGAGGCAAAGGGAAAAGCCGCCGCCACGCCGGAGGTAAGGGCATTGCGCCGGGATTTGCGCTCCACGTCCGCGTCCAGGGCCAGCAAAGGCAGGGCCGAGAGAAACGCCTGCTCGTTTTTGTAGTCGCAGCGGCGGGCGATCATGTCAATGGATACGCACAGCTTTTCCACCGCCGTCACCCGCTGTTCTAACGTCTCCGGGTCGTCCGCCGTCACCTCCACCAGCGTGTGCATATAGTAGAAGTCCTCGTTTTGCCGGTTCATGGCGTCCTTCAAATACAGCCCGGAATTGATCGCGCTGTCCAACTCCTCATAGTCCTGGCGGGTGTCCCCCACGTCCCGCATCCGGGAGCGGTTCACCATGGTGGTCTGGGAGATTTTGGACAAGATCTTATCCTTGCTCTGGCGCTTGACCGTGAAGCTGAGGCTGACGCCCTCTCCGGCCTCAACCAGCGGGGCCAGCCAGCAGGAGCCCACGGTGGTGGAGTAGCCGTACCCCGCCACATAGAGGTAGGCGTGGTACACCCCGTCCACCAGGATATAGTCCCGGCTCTTGGTGTCGATGGCGGTGGGGGACAGGATGTCCAGGATGGTGGTGGAACCCGCCTCCAGCTCGGACAGGTCGGTTTTCTCCTCGCCGAATATCAGGCGTTTCAGGGAGAACTTTTCCTGGCCCTCCGCCTTTTTCAGCGGAGGCTTTTTGCTGGCAGCGGTTTTGGCCCCGCCCCTGGCCGTTTTTTTCTTCTGCATATGCCTCACTCCTCAAACACGCCGTGGACGGCGGTGGTCATGTCGAATACCCCCTCCGGCAGCTGTACCCGGCGGGAGGTCCGCTTGTTGATGATTTCGTACAGCAGCTTCAAAATGAAGTCGTCGGCAAAGCTGGGCTCCAGCACCTCCAGCTCACAGCCGTCCAGATACCGCCGGGCGGTGTCCGCCTCCTCGTTGAGCCGCTGGACGATGGCGGCGGCGGTGCGGCCTTTGGCGTGCATCCGGCTCTCGTACTGGAAGATGAGGAAGAAGCGGTGCCGCAGGGCGTCGCTGGCCACCCCCTGGCCAATCTCTTTGATGTTGTCCTCGATCATCTCCCGGCAGGACTGGTTTGGCTCATGGGCGGCGAACTCCTTCATCCGCTCCACGTAGTCCGCCGTGTCGGCGGGCAGGGTGCGGGTCTGAATCTGCAAATCGTCCGGCGCGATCTTCAGCCACGCGGCGTAGCTGGAGATGATGTTCTCCCGGTCGTTGGGGGATTTCAGGTAGATGTTCACCGGCAGCACCTCCAGGATCTTCACGAAGCGGCCGTCCTTGGTAACCACCACGCCGCCCACGATGTTCTTGATAGGAAGCCATGCCTGGATGCTGTCCCGGAAAGGTTCGGCGGCGGGAGCTTTTGCCCCGCCGCCGAACAGCAGTTGTTTCAAATCCATGGTTCAGTTTTTTCCTCCTCTGTAAGTCATAAGACGGCGCTTGTTCCGCCAGCGCCACCAGGCGGTGATCCAGCGGGTGAGGCTGTCGTCCCGAACGCCGATGAGCCCGAAGCCCCCCAGGGGGACTACGATGATGAGCGTCACCGTGATCTTGGCGGTCAGCTCCAAAGGCAGCAGCACCAGGCAGAAGTACAGCACGGGCAGCACCAGGATCACGGCCTCCACAAGATTGCGAAGCTCGAACATCCCCATCACCCGGCCCGCGTCGGTGAAGTTGGCGGGGATGTGGTAGGTCTCATTCATCGCCGTTCACCTCCAGCAGACGGCCCCGGCAGCGCCGGAGATCCCGGTTCATATCCCGGATGACGGCGGCACGCCGGAGGATCGCCTGTTCCACCGCATCGGCCAGCTGTATCTCCAGGCGGGGCGTGGCCGCGATCTGCCCCAGCTCCGCCCGGCTGATGTACTGGTCGGACAGCCAGGACACCTCGGACAGCTCGGTGAGCTGGAGGCCATGGCGCAGCCGCAGCGCCCTCAAATTGGTTTCATGTTCCATGAAATTCCCTCCAAACAGTTGATTTCATCCGCCGCTTACCGCGAGAACACCCAGAAGGGCCCGCCCGCGCCCGCCCGGGATGCGGCCTCGTTGACGACGGTGCGAAGGGGCCACTCCTGGTTGCTCCGCTTTACGCTGGCGGGGTAGAGTAGGGAAGCGCCGCCTTACCGCATTTCTGCGGCAGGTTTGCGCCACCCCCTCTCAGAACCGTGCTTACACCTCTCGATGTACACGGCTCGCCATCATTACTCCGTTTTACAAAACTTTTTTCTATGAATCAGCTTATGGCAGCTTTCACAGACCACTAACGTTTTGCGCCGTTTGGCAATCATGATTTGCTCCCAGGTTTCCTTGCCCTGCAAATCCTTCACCTTACGGATATGATGGATTTCGTAGTGTTCTGCATCGGTCGCTCCGCATAACTCACAGACTTTTGCGGATAGACGTTTTTCAAGCGTTGTTGTAGTATACGCAAAGCGCACAACAGCATTTGAGATTTGGTCGGTGGGATTCCAAGCATCTTTGCAATCGCTGTATTTTGCAAAATAGCAGCGTTTTCGCCCCTGTTTGGTTTCATAGGGTATCCCCCAACCGCCCCGTCCATCTTTGTACTGCGCCTTGATTTTACTGATTTTGCTTTTGTGCTTTCCCGCAAGGGTTTTTAGGCAGCTATACTCCATCAGATACGCAAAATAATTCAGTTTCCCGAAATTACTCGCTATAGAATAGTAGTTGCAAAGTCCCCGCAGTTCTGCATTATAAGCAGATATGATTTCAAGGTCAGTACATCGCAGCAAGGTTTTCCGGCGCTCCGGCTTGATTCTGCCGTCCTCTGTCTGACATATCACTTTTTTATCAAACAGAAAAGGCATGATTTTATCCTCAAATGGCACACAGAGTTCTACCATACCATTCAAAGTCCTTTTGGTACGGCTTCCCGGCCCTCCGTGCTTGATTTGGCCGTTGCGTCTGACCCGCACATCATAACCTAAAAATCTGGCGTATTCATTGCTGTGGGTGATAAGCGTCTTCTCCTCGCTGAGTTCCATTTTCAGCGTCCCCGCAATAAACTCCGACAACTGGCGCTTAATTCGCGCACAATCCTCCTTGTTCCCATTCACTCCAATCAGAAAATCATCCGCATAGCGCACATATTTCAGCTTTTTATCCGTCTGCGATTTGCAGGGCGTTTTAATCAGCTCTTTGCGCAGTGTTTCCCGCCGACGTAAAAGTTCAGATTTTTCACGGTCTTCGGCAACTATGAGTTTTTTGCGGATATATTCCAGTTTACTGGCAATCTTCTGATATTCCGGCGTAAACTTCTTCTCTTTGGGTTTATCGAAGTTTTTCGCGAGATTGACAACAAACTTGTCCAGCTCATGCAGGTAGATGTTTGCAAAAATCGGCGAGCAGATTCCGCCCTGCGGTGTCCCGCTGTATGTCATGTGGTACTGCCAATCTTCACAATATCCCGCTTTCAGCAGTTTCCAAATCAGCTTGATGAGTCGCGCATCTTTGATTTTGCTGCTGATAATGCCCACCAAAGCTGAATGGTCTATGTTGTCAAAACAGCCTTTAATGTCACCTTCCACAAACCAGCGGATGCCATTGAAACCCTTTTTGATTGATTTTAGGGCGGTATGGCAGCTCCGATTAGGCCGAAATCCATGGGAGCAGTCCAGAAACACAGGTTCATATACCGCTTCCAGTATCATTCGCAGGACCTCTTGCACCAGCTTGTCCGTAAAGGTGGGGATTCCCAAGGGGCGCATTTTCCCGTTTGCTTTCTGGATATAAGTACGGCGGGCCGGGTGCGGGGTGTAGGTTTCGTCAGCAAGCATCTTGATGATTCGTTCTATTTTTGCTTTGCTGAAACCGTCCGCCGTGTCCTCATTTATCCCCTGGGTTGACGCTCCATTATTTGCGTACAGGTTTTGATACGCCTGATAGTACAGGTCTGGGCGAAGCATATAGCGGTATAACCGGGTAAAAACCTCGTCCTTGTTCCTCGCAGAGTTTTGCTTGACATTCTCCAAAATCTCCATTGTTGGTTTCATTGTGAGGTATTCCTCCCTAATCGCTGTTGATTTTGGCATGTAATGACTGCCGCCCTTCGCCGTGTAAGGGTCATTATCCCTCTCATTGACTACTATGGCGGCTCCGTTGCCTTGCAGGATATTCAGACACAAATTGTCATAGCCGTTGTTCACCTCCCCATGGCATTCCTGTTTAGGCAATCCCCAGTTAACGTGATTAGTTGGTATGCGGATTGTCGGATATGCTTTCGCTTCTTTACCACTGGCTCTCCAGCGTGTCTTATGAGTTGATTGATAACCATTTGGGTGCCGACCATACCCAAATGTACTCATATCAGAGGTTTCAGGCACTTTCCTCTGTCCTCTTGGTAAAGGAAACTCGAAGCTCGCAATAACAAACCCAGTTCTATCCTCATATCCGCTTGACATCGCGGTTCAGTCGTGCCAAATTGCCTTTAGGCAACTTACCGCTTTCCTGCCATGCTATGTTCCCGTATCAGCTTTCGCCCCCCGGTCAGGCAGGTTGTCTCCCGCGTTATCTTACGGGGTAGTACCATTTTTCTACTTCTAATCACGCCCTATCTGGGCGCACGTCTGCCACCAGCACCTTGCCCTCCTCGGTGATACCCCGCAGGACGATGAAATGGCCGGTGGTGGTGAAGTGCCCCGGGGCCATGATGGCGATGACCAGCTTGCCCGATTCCAGCGCCTCCACCAGCTTTTTGCTGTCCTTGCCGATTTTGTCAACGGTGAGGCCGTAGTGCTCGCCGCCGTTGGGGATCAGGCTGTGGTAGCTCCCGTTGCCCTCACAGCGGTAGCCGTTTCGGACAGACCACTGGGCCACGTCATAGGGCGTTACCTTATTGTCCGTCATGGACGCCACCACCATGGCCAGGGCGGTGGGGCCGCAGCCCTCCCAGCCGATGGTGCCGGTGCGGCCATAGAGCTTATTGCCCCACCGGGCGTCTGTCTGATTGTAGTAGACCACGGGGGTGTCGGCATGAGCAAAAGTGACGTTCCCGTAGTCCGTGCCGTATTGGCCCAGGCCGTCGGTGTCGCCGGGGCTGACGCTCTGGCCGTCTGCCATCACCGAGTAGAGCAGGGCCGCCCAGTCTTTTTCCTCCTGGGTGAAGCCCAGCTTGTCCATGTAGGCGTCCGGCGACAGATCCCGAACCGAGATATGCAGGACGCGGTCTGTAATGGAAGCGGTATAGGTCAGCTTGTCGGAAAGCAGCTTTTCGATGGTTGGTTCGTCCATGACGTTGAGATCCTGCTTGTACCGAACGGAGCCGATGGCGATGAGCCAGTAGTGATTCACATTTCCCAGGGATTTTTCCACCGTGTAATCGTCGTAATCGGGTACATCCTCCGTCATAAAACTCGGAAGAATGCTTTCCACCAGCCGGTCAATGACAGATTGATTTTTCCGCTCAATGTTCTGATAGACCACCTCCAGCCCGTGGGCCGACGTGGTGAGATCCATGATTTCGGGTGTGGTAGAGCTGTCATAGCCGAAAAAGATGTTGGGCAGGGCGGTGAACACCAGCATGGGGATGAGCAGCAACAGGATCAGCAGCCCAGCCGCCAGCTTGACCAGGAAGGGCGCGGCCTCCTGGGCTGCGGCCAGGGCCGCGCCCTTGGCCCCCGTAGTGGCCAAGGCCGCAGCGATATGAGCCGCCGCCCTGGCCGCGCCGCCGGCCCGGTTTTCGTTTTCACCCACGGTTATTTCCTCCTCTCCTGTTGGGCTGCGGACGATGGGCAGGTTTCGCCCGCGTCGTCCGATTCTTGGCCGCCTGAGACTGCCCCGCCGCCTGTTTGCCGTTGGGCGCGGTTCCTGCCGGGCCGGGGCGAATGGTGGGAGTGCCCCCCTTTACCAGGGCAGACGCAGGCTTGGCAGATGTACGCGTTTCCTGCCGGGCCTGGCTGGCAGATGCGCCTCCTGCCGGGGATGCCGCTGTGGCCGGGGGAACATTCCTGCCGGGCCGGGGCGAGGAATCGGCGGGCCGCTGGGTGGTGCGGGTCGGCTTTCCTGTGGGACCGGGCTGGGAGGAGCCAGAAGCGGACGGAGCAGCGGGCGTTTTCGTGGCAGCGCCCGAGTTTTCCCGCCGGGTGACGCGTGTCTTATCCGACTTGGCCCCAGATTTTGGAGCCGACGGCCCGCCAGGGTGAGGCGTCCGGGGTGGGCCAGGCGGAACCTGTGCCGTCGAACTTCCCGGCCTGCCCCCACCCATGGTCACACTGGTCTGGGCGGAGGTCTGGGTTGCGCTGTTCACCGTACTGCCGCCCGAGGAATGAGTGGATCGGGTGGATTGGCGAGACGGCCCCGTTTCTGCCGCGCCGGGCTGAGGGCTGTTGGGCTGCCTCGGCGCGGTGCCTTTCGGCGCCATTCCTGCTACGCCGGGATGGGGAGCGCCGCCCTTGGGCACTGTCCCTGCGGAACCGGGCCGGAAACTGCCTGCCCCCGTCGCACCAGGCGCAGGCGCATTGGCTGTGCCGGAGGGTGGCACATAGCTGTGGGGATGCCGGGTTCCAGGGGGCACAGAGCTTCTCCGGGCCTGCTGGGGCCGTCCGCCGCCCCGGGCAGTGTTTGTCCCAGTGCCGCCGGTATGATTCTGCTGAGCGGATGCCTGGGACGTATTTTCCTGCCGGGTGCTGGTCTGCTGGGCGGAGCTTTGCTGTCCAGCGCTGTGGTATGTATACCTGCCGCCGCCACGCGATCCGCCGAAGTCCTGGGAGCCGTCCCCGGCCCCGCTGTGCCGCCCATCGCCACCAAAGGAGCGTCCGCCGCCAAAGGAACCGCCGGGCTGCCCGCCGGCTTGCGCCCCGCGCCCGGATGTCTGGCCGCCGCTGGAACGTCCGCCGCCACGGGTGCCGCCGAAGTGTCCCCCGCCGCTGGCAGAGAACCGGGATCCAAATCGGAAGCCGCCACCACCGCCAGAGCAGGTGCTGGAAGCAGAGGCCCCGTTCCCAAAGCCGAGGCTGCCCATTACGCTTTTAGTGGCCTGGCTTGTCACCGTACGCACAGCGGTATTCACCACTGTGCCCAGCAGGGTTCGGCCACCCCCGCCGGTGATGGCAGGATTCAAGCCGATGCGGGTGATGATCTCATCCGACTTGTGGGCCACCTTCACGATGGCGAAGATCAGCACCATCCAGGGCAGCACATCCAGTCCGGAGGGCACCGTGGACACCACCGAGAACAACATCTTGAAGCACACCAGGTTGGTGACCATCAGCAGGCACATGGAGCCGAACATCCGGCACCAGCCTGTAAAGATGGAAGCGGTGTTTTTGCTGCCGCCCATGGCGAAAGCCAGGGGCGCGGTGAGGGCCAGCATGGCCAGAATAACATACCGCTCGGCGATTTCGATGACCAGCTTCAACACCTTGAACATGACGATGACGCTGCAAATGATGGCCATGAGCCAGGAGGCGGTGAGGGTGCCGAAGATACTCTCATCCACCAGGGCCACGTTGGTGGCGTCCGGGATGCTCAGCAAATCCATGATGCTGGAGGTGAGGTCCAGCCCGATCCGGCAGATCTGGGGGCTTGCCAGCAGCAGGAAGGCGAACACGAAGGTACGGGCGAACAGCAGCTTGGGGTCTTCCCCCTCGAAGCCCAGGCCCGCCGCCATGCTTTTCAGCGCTTGGAACACCAGGTTGCCCAGCAATAGCGCCCATCCCGCCGCCATCAGCACCCGGGCCATGTCGTCCATGATGGGGATGTGGGACTGGATGTAGGCGAAATCCAGCCCCATGATGTCCAGCAGCCCTCCGGCGATGAATCCCCAGATATCTACGATCAGGCCGTAGATCCACTCGAAGAAGCCGCGAAAAAGAAACTCCAGCATGGCGTCACGGCGTCAGGGTGTTGAAGCCGGAGAACTGCGGGGTGATGTACGCAATGAAGGCCCCGATGCCGTTGATGACGGCCCAGGCCACCCAGATGCGCTTGAGCCAGTCCCACGCTTGATCCGACTTGTGCTGGTTGCCAGACAGCTTCACCCCAATGACCGCGATGGCGGACATGAGCCCGGCCAGGGCGGTGCTGATGCCGGCGATGTGGTTATATACATCCACGATGATGTTTTGGGCCACTGTCCACATATCGTTTCCGGCGGTATTGGCGGCGGCCATGCCGGGGAGGGCCAGAGCCGCGCATAGCAGCACCGCCGTCATGGTGTGGATGTAAACGCGGGGCAGGCGGGGGCACATCTGCCCCCAAAAGTTTTCTTTGGTTTGCATAAGCTCCTCCTTTGATGGCGTCCCTTGAAAGGGAACGTTTGATTTGGTATATTGGTATAAACAAAATGGGGGGTGTTTGCATGGCGCGGTTGTCCCAACGGGAAAGGATCATCCAGCACATTCAGGACAGGTACGCAGCGGAGCCGGAGCATCTCTGGGCGCGGTATCCCAATTACGCAGTGTTCCGTCAGAGCGCCAGCCGGAAGTGGTTCGCCGCCGTTATGGACGTGGCAAAGAAAAGCATAGACCTGCCGGGGGACGGAACTGCCGATGTGATGGATCTGAAATGCGACCCGGTGCTGGTAGGCTCTCTGCTGGCCCAGGATGGATTCCTCCCAGCGTACCACATGAGCAAAAGCTCCTGGATCTCCATACTGCTGGATGAGACCGTGCCCGATGAACAGATCTTCCCGCTGATAGAACTCAGCTACGACAGCGTAGCGCCGAAACGGAAAAAGCCTTAGCGTCCGTTGGGTTCCTGCGGGGTGTTTTGCCGCTGAGCCGCCTCCATCATGGCCAGAAGCTGGGCGGTTTCGGCGCAGAAGGTTGGATAGGCCCTGGGCACACAGGCGTGTTCGATCAGGAACGCGGCCCGATCCAGGGCGGGGTAAGTAGGCTCATGTTGAATTCCGATAAAAAACATCTCCTTGAATCGTATGGGTGAATGTGGTAGGATAATAGATACTACAGCTGTAGTCGGAGGACGCTCAAATGGGTAGACCGTTAGAACTTGATTTATTCAGCCTCATCCTGATCGCCGCCATGGTGGCTGTGCTGATTTCTTTTGTCTGTACGATGTTCCGAATCGTCCGCAGCCGTATTCGGGTGTCCCGATTCTTTGCCCGGCATCGGCCGACGGTAGGCATTTTGGATCAATACGAAAAAATTGACGCGGATACCGACGTCACGATGTACCCTTTTTTTACTGAGAAATCAATGCATCTCATACCGCGCACTTCATATACGCCCGACCAGTATTTTGTACGGCTGGAATGCAGATGCGGCGATACGCGCTTTTATGCCACCTACCGAATTTCGTCCGAGGACTATGAGCAAGAGCAAACCGGAGCATCCATTCAAATAGAGGCTCACTGGCGCCCCATCGGCTATGAGGTGCTGTAAGTCAGAACAAGGGGGGCGCTATGGAATACACAGGTTTTTTTGAAGTCCAAGCGAACCCGGACAAGAAGAGAGCCGCGGACATCATGAAGATCAGCAGGCGGGTCTGCTCATTTTTCTGGGATGCCAGCCCGAAGCGGCCTCATTTTGAGGAGCGGGAAGGTCAGGCGGATATGGCGTTTGAGATCCTGGACGCTATCAAAAATGATCAGCACATTTTGGTGGAGGCCGGCGTCGGCATTGGAAAATCCTTTGCCTACCTGGTCCCACTATTGTTGCGTACCAACCAGGGCGGGGGAACTATCGTCATCGCCACATCGACCATCGCGCTCCAGGAGCAGTTGATGCGCGACATCAGGTTTTTACATGAACAGCTCGGAACACGTTTGAGGTTGGTGCTTGCAAAGGGCCAGACCAACTATATCTGCATGAAAAGAGTGGAGGAATACCAGGCCCGTCCCGACGCAAAGATGCCGGAGGAGCTTGCCGCTTTAATTGCCGACGGATATCAGGACAGGGCGGAATACCCCGGGGACTTGCCGCAGGGCCTGTGGGAACAGATCTGCGTCAAGCAGTTCGGATACCGATGCCGCAAATGCCATCGCCGGTGTCTGTATCGTGATATGCGCTCGGAGCTAAGATTTTCCGGTGGGCTCGTTGTCTGCAACCAGGACTTCTTGACGGCCCACCTTCTACGGCAGAGCAGGGGGTTGGGCGGACTCATCAACGAATCCGTTAAAATTGTGGTCATTGACGAAGCGCATAATTTGGAGTCCAAGGTGCGCAGCGCGACGACCCGGAGCTTGGAGCAAGCCCGCCTCCTAACGCTGATCAAGCAGGTGCAGCATGAGGTGCCCGCGGAAATGACCGCCCATATTCAGGGGGAGGTCAACAGCGCGAAAAGCGCCGTGCGTGCATTTTTCAAACGCCTGCAAGAACAGGTCCGGCGTCAAATTGCTGAATCTGAGCAGGATATGAAGTATGCGGACCGATTCTTTTTCCGGCAAGATGAAAACTCGCTGGCCCTGCTGCGGGACATGGCATCGACATTGAAGCGCCTTTCAGAAAGTGCCCAAATCCTGTCCACCCTTGACTTGAGGCGGGGGGACAGTGGGGACGCGGCGGACGATTTTTATGAAACGGCAGACGCCCTTTCCACCCTGACCAATGAACTGCATACAAACCTGCTTTGGATTGAGCGAAAGGGCCGTGCGCTGGAGCTGGTGTTTTGCCCGCGGAATATGCGGAACATCATCCGCGAACTGTATTTTGAGGGAAACATCCGAACAGTCCTAACATCTGCCACTCTGACGAATACCACCCAGGGCAGCCTTCAGGATATGTACTCCTATTTCATCAGCAATACCGGGTTTCCCCTGGACGGGCGCGGTTTTCTGTCCGAGCCGAAACCGTCCCCCTTCCCATATGACGAACACGCCATGCTGTACTACTGCGACGACCTGCCCCACCCAACGCAAGAACGCGGCGCCTTTATCCAGGCGGGTGTGGAACGGCTCGTTGAGATCCTTGATATCTCCCACGGCAAGGCGCTTGTGCTGTTTACGGCAAAGACCGACCTGGAGGAGGTGTACCAAGCGCTCCAGAGCCGTGACCTGCCCTACCAAGTGCTGAAACAGCAGCCCGGCCCATCCCAGGATCAGGTGCTGAAGGAGTTTCGGGACAATGTAGACTCTGTGCTCCTGGGAACGGGCGCTTATTGGGAGGGCATTGACATTAAGGGTAAGAGCCTGTCCAATCTCGTGATTTTCCGCCTCCCGTTTCCCGTGCCGGACCCCATCATCGAGGACAAGGTATCAATGGTGAAAGATGGCTTGATGGAGGTGCGCGTGCCCGAAATGATCATCAAGCTGAAGCAGGGCATTGGGCGGCTGATTCGCAGCGCGTCTGATACTGGGATCGTGTCCATCATTGACCCCAGACTGCGAGACGATCCCCCGGCACGGTATCGGGATATCGTCTGGAGTTCCCTCCCCATCCAAAACAGAACCACGAGCTTGGAGGTTCTGAGCGCGTTTTACGCTTCTCTGCGGCTTGATGGAGCGGAAACACGCAGCAAGTAAAACGGCAGCCGTTCATTCATTTCCCCTGTAGGGTTGAAATCCGGCCCACGCTTTGGTATGATTGATTCGGTGATTGAAATGGTATATAGCTGTGACAACTGTGGTTTTATCTTCAGCCGAAGCGAAGAGCCCGAGCAATGCCCCGACTGCGGGAAATACGAAGTCCGCCCCGCCAATGAAGTGGAGCAGGACGAATTCTCAGCCCGTATGGCGGAACTGATCCGGGAGGAGCGCACCGACAGCCCCCGCTCCCCTACGCTGGAGGATACGGAAATCTCCATGCTCAACTCGTTCTCTTTCCGGGTGCCCGCCACGGCCTTGCATATCAACAGCACGATGATCGTGGATGTTGTGGTGGAGTACGGCGAAAACCCCGCCGACCGGACCGAGCTGGCCGGAAATACCTGGGCGCGCCAGGAGGGCGGGACGACCAGCAGCTTTCTCATGGCGGTTCACCTGCCCATCAAGCAAGGGGAAACGGCGAAAGAGCAGGTGGACCGCATATTTGCCTCTTTGAATCAAGATAATGCCTTCAGGACAAAGTTGGTTGATTTCATCATCCAACAGCCGAGGATGGAAGGAGACGGGGGAAATGGACAAGGCGCAGAAAAAAGCGATGGTTGAGCAATGGAAGCTCCGCCGCCCCGAGATGGGCGTTATCTCAATTCGGTGCAAGGCCACCGGCGAAGCGTTTTTAGGCGCGTCAAAGGATACCAGGGCCGACTTCAACAGCAACCGGGCCAAACTCTCCATGGGCAGCCATCCCAACAAGCGGCTGGCTGCCCTGTGGGAGCAGTACGGCGAGGAGGGCTTTGAGTGGCTGGTGCTCAAAACCCTGGACTATGAAAATCCCGGGGACGATCACACCGCCGAGCTAGAGAAGCTGCGGGAGCAATGTCTGGACGAGGACGAGAAAGCGGTTAAGATCTGGAAATGATAACAGGCGCGGGACGGCCCTCAAAAAAGAGCCGTCCCGCTTATCATTTAGTACCCCGTCTGGGGCAGGGTGGGCACAGGCCCCAGCCTGCGCACGATGGTGAGCCAGGTGGCCTGGGCGGTCTGCCAGGTGCCCTGGTACTTGCCGCCCACGTCGGCCCGATTGATGATCTGATAGCCGTTGGCCACCGTGCCCAGCACCTGCACCGTCAGAGTGGGGCTGGTGGTGGACTGGAAGCCCACGGGCACCTTGCCGAAATCAAAATAGACATCGGTGACATACTCGCCCGGCTGCATGGGGATGGCGTTCAGGTTGTAGGAGTAGTTGCTGCTGGTGAGCAGGTTGGACGCCAGCACCTGATAGCCGGAGCGGTAGTTGGTCTTATACAGCACTCGGTAATTCAGCCGTGCGCTGTAGGTGCCGGTGGTCAGCACCGTGGCCCGGGTAGCGTCGGTGGGGACGCGGTCGTGCCAGTAAAACTCAGAGAGAGGCACATTGCTGGTGTTGGCCACAGTAAAGTCGTACCGCATCTGGCTGCCCGGCAGCGCCTGGGCATTGCCCCGCTTGGTGATGGTGACGCCCAGGTTGGAGGGTTTGTCGTAGTCGGACAGCTTGATGATCTGGCCAGAATACTCCAAGGTCTCGTCAAACACGGTGTTGCTGAGCTGCCAATAGGCCGGGGCGGTCACTTCAACGATTTTATACCTCCCCAAGGGCAGGGGTTTGGACGCCGCCACGCCTCTGGCGTCGGTGGTGATGTAATCCACCACCTTGCCGGACCGGGCCTCGCTGATCTCATACACCGCCCCCTTCAGGGGGGCGCCTGCCGGGGTACCGGTGACCTCGTTGTACTCGGCAGCATACTTGCGGATCTGGAACTGCCCGGTGATGGGGGTGTTCTCCCACTTGACCTCCGTCGTTTCCCCGGGCTTGACGTAGACGGTCTTGTACTCCTTGTCCAACTCGTAGCCGGGGGCGGCCTCCAATTCACGAATATACAGCCGGCCCTTGCCCTGAACAGTGAGGTCGTCGATGTAAACATAGCCCTGGTCGTCAGAGGTGTACTCGCCGATGGGGTTCTTGTTCTGATCGTAGACTAGGAACTTCACCCCATAAATTCCCTCTTTAGTGACGGAATTGATTTTGTGGATGAGGATGCCTGAGAAGGCCTTGTTGGTCACCACCAACGGGGGCGTTGTTTTGCCCGTCACCACCTCGAAATAGTGCGGGGTGGAATCCAGCTTGAATCCAGAGGGGCATTTTGTCTCCACCGCGTAATAGCTGCCCGCCTCCAGGGTGACAAACACCCGGCCATCCGTCCCAGTCGTCACAGTGTCCACCAGGGCATCGTCCATGCGGCGGATCTCAAAGGTGACGTTGGGGATGCGCTTGCTCTCGTTCCCTTCCACCACCTTCACAATTTCAACACCGCCGATGGGGTCGTTGTAAAACCACAAATGCTGCGTGTCACCACCGGGGTTGACCACAATGGTCTGGCTGCGGGTATTGGGGTCGATGGTATAGCCAGGTACGCTGGCCACCTCCGTACAGATGACGGTGCCTGTGATATTGGAGAGGATAATTTGGCCCTCCTTGTTAGTGGTATACAGCCCGTTGGAGGACAGCTTGCCGTCCTCGGCATCCACCACACGCCCATCCGCATAGGTGATCTTGAACTGGACCCCTTCCAGCGGCGTCTTCTTATCCGCCCCGGACAGTTTGTGGATGATCAAATTCCCCGCTTTGTGATTGATGAACTGGAGCCGTACCGTCTGCCCAGCTTTCACAACAGCGGTCTGGGCCACATCGTCCAGCAAATAGCCCGGTTTTGCCCTGACTTCCTTTACGACCAGCGTAGTGTTGGGGTCGATATCGGTCACCAGGAAGGTTCCGTCCGGCCCAGTCACAAACTTGCCGTTGGCGTCGCCCACCAGCGCTCCATCGGACTTGGTAACCAAAAACTCAACGCCGCTCAGGGGTTCGCCATTGTCCCCCACCTTGGATACCAGGAGGGCGCCCTTGGCAGAGTTGCCGAAATAGACCTGCACCACTTCCTGCTCCTCGCCGGAGAGATACACCGTCTGGGGCGGCGTGTCGATGACGTGCGTTCCATCACTGGACAATTCCTCGATGATATAAGTACCCTTAGCCAACCCGGTGACCGTGAAGCTTCCGTTGGCCGAGGTGCGGTAGGTGCCGATCACAGTGCCGCCCGTGCCGGAGGTGTTGCCAGACAGGTAACGGATCTGGAACACCGCCCCCTCGATGGCCTGGTTGGGGTGCTGCCGGTCATACTTCCAGACACAGATGGCGGACAGCGGCTGATTGCGGAACACGAAAGTATGGCCCTGACCGGCAGGCACGAACGCCTCCTGGGTGTCGGGGTCAGCCTTGGCGAAGCCCTTCAAAGGCTCCAGCTCCTGGACACGGAACCAGCCGTCCCGGAGGCCCAGGGTGCCCATCTTGGTGCCGTCCAGTTCGATGCGGCCATTTTCATCGGTGTAAAACACGCCCAGGTCGTTCATCTCGCCGGTGGCGGTGTTGTTGCTGGCATACCACACCCGGAAGGGCACGTTGGCCAACCGGTCGAAGGTGACGGCGTTCTCCTTGATGATCTCGATTACAGGCCGTTTATGGTTCTTGAAGTACGCCGTGTGATCCCGGTCGGGGTACAGCGTCACCAGCTGGCTGGGGGCATCCTTCAACCAGGGGGAGGGTACGGATTTCTCGGTGATCTCATAGACGCCGGGCAGGAGGTTTTTCAGCTCGGCACGGCCTGTGGCGTCCGTCTTAATCTCATCCACGGAATGGCCGTCTGCGGCGCGGACAGTAAAAACCGTATTGGCGATGGGCGATCCATCGTCCGCGTCATTTTTGTATACGTACAAATTGGGGCGTTTGTAGTTTTGCAGCACGATTGTGCTGATCTTCCCGGGGAACAGCTCGATATGATGCTCCTTAATGCTCAAAATGTGATCGTTCAATGTGGCCGTTTCCACCAAGGAATACACACCGGGCTCCAAGCCCTCCCACAAAATTTCACCTGTTGCCGAGGTCTTGCGATCCAGGTAGTGGGTGCCGTCCTCGATTTTGGCCAGCCGGAAGGAAACGCCCTCCAACGGGGAGCCGTCCGAACTGGTTTTCAGCAGATGCAATGAGGGCTTTTTGGAGTTCGTAAAGACGAACTGAGCCACCTCGTTGGGCTTGAGCTGGATGATGCGCTGGGCGTCGTCGATCACATAGCCCGGGCATTCCAGCTCCGTCACCACTGCGGCGCCGGCGGGTAGCTTGGACAGGTCGATGGTTCCGTCCTCCAGCGTGGTCATCTCCACCGGGCCCCAGCTTCCGTCCACCGCCTCGAATTTGAATTTCGCGTTGGCAATGGGCTTGGAGAGGTCGGCGCTGTCCACCTTGATGAGGTGCATCCCAGGCTTGAGGTCATTGAAGAACACCAGCTCCTTGATGCCGTCGCCTGCGTGAAGCTCCACCTGCTGGGGGGTGGTGACAGTGATGTGGGCGTCGTCGCTCTGCTTTTCCTGCACCAGGAAAGTACCCGGTTTCTGATCGGTGAGGACGATCTCCCCCAAGGCATTGGTCTTGAAATCGCCCAACAGCTCGCCATCCCGCCAAACGGTAAAGGTGATGTCGGGCAAAATTGCCATAGTGGTTCGGTCATATTTGATGATTTTGAGGCCGGGCAGCTCCTTGTTGGTAAAGGTCGCTGTGGACATTTCACCCGTCACCACGGAGACGGTCTGGATGGTCTCTGTATCCGCGATCCAGCCCTTGATTCCGGCGGTTTCGCGCACCTCGTAAGCACCCGGTTTCAGCTCATCGAAGACGGCGACGCCCCCCGGTCCGGTCTGGGCGGACTGGGTAGCGCCGCTTTCAATGTGCTTGATTTGTATGGTGACGCCCTCCAGGCCCTCGCCGGTGTCGCTGTACTTCTCCACCCGCAAAGACCCGTAGGGGTCGTTGTAAAAGGTCACCTCGGCCTCTTTTCCTTCCACTACAGTGACATTTTGGGCGGAGTTTTTGCAGAGCAGGTGAAATTTCGGAGCGGACCGCTCGTAAATGGTATAATTTCCGGGCTCCGCCTCGGGGATGACGATGGTTCCGCTCCCATCGGTGGCAAAGACGCCGATGGTGTCTCCGTTGGGGCCCACCACCTCAAAAACCGCCCCGGCCAGAGGAATCTCGGTGCCCGTCTCCAGCTTTATGATCCGCAGGGAGCCGGGACCGGCCGTGGGGGTGTCCGGCGTATCGGGGATGTCGGGGGTATCGGGCACATCCGGGCCGCCGGAGTAGGCGCTGATGGCGTTGATGCGGATGGGCGTGGTGGGGTCGGTTGTGGCCATGTATCGCTGTAGGTTGCCGTACTTGTCAGACTCAGCGCAGATGGCGTAATAGATGGCGTACTGGTACACATCCGCGTTCAGGGAGAGCTGGACGCTGCCGCTTTTCCCCTCCACAGCGTCGGCGGGATAGAGCACCTTGAACTGACCCACATAGCCCTGTCCCTGAACGTACTGCGTGGGGATGGCGGTGATGTCCTTGTTCTCCATGTCCACGATCCGAGTGCCGGCGGGCACATTGTCCGGGGTGGAGAAGCCCACGTTGATGTCGTAGTCGCACACCCAGGTCAGGGATGCGGCAGTGTAGACCTGCTGCTTGTAGGCTTTACCGTCGATGGTCACATCATAGGCAACAGGCTGATCCGGGGTGCAGGTTAAGCCAGGCTCCAGGTTAGAGGTCCAGCTGATGCCACTGTAGGCTTTTTTCACGGCGGCCAGCACCCTCTGGGCCGCCGCCTGATCGGAACAGCCGGGGTTCACCGACAGGGCGGAGATGTCCCAGTTGGACAGCAGATAGCACCACAGGGCGATCTTGGTGGCGTACCACGCCTCGTACTTGGAGTTGACGCCCAGCTCAGCCAGGGTCTTGGTGGGGTAGCCGTTGGCCACGATCCCCATGACCTTGGGGTCCTTGGACTTCTCATTGGCGATGTACTTGATGCTCTGGCCGGGGCCCACCGTCTCGGGAACGCCGTAGATGGTGGGATTGACGCAGTACACGGGAATCTCTACCTGCTCACCTTTGGAGTTGGTATAGAGGTAGTAGTCGTAGGGCTGCTCTTTCACCCGGCCGTTGACGCACAGGTAGTCCAAGGTCACGCCGCTATTGTAGATATTGATTTCGCCCAGAGCCTCCTCCGGGGTGGAGGCGGCGGAGGCGGGAAAAATGGCGCTGGGGATCATCCCCAACGCCATGGCCAGGACCAACAGCAGGGATAAAAACCGTTTTTTCATGTATACCTCCTAAAATGAAAGGGAGCGCCGGATGGCGCCCCCTTAGTCAGTGATTTTTGAAGTTTAGATAGCTGTTGCGATCTTGTACTCGGTATAGAGAAATTTGCCGTTCTTGAACACATCCCAGGCTTCCACGAAGTATTTTCCAGGCGGGCAGGAGTTGAAGTTGTTGGACAGCTCGCTCTCCCGCCAGGGCCAGAAGGAGTGGGCGGTGAGGTCGTCCGGGACGGTGAGACTGATGGAGACGTAGGGCGTCCCCTTGGAGCCGTAGCGAAGCCGCCCGCCCTGGCTGGTGTCCGGGTGGGTCCCGGCCAGATTCATCAGGGTGTACTGCATCCGACGGGTCTCATAGAGGTTGCGCAGGAACAGGTACTCGCCGTCCGGCAGGGAGAAGTGGCGGGCCTCCGCTTGGGGCAGGACCATGGCAGGAAAGCTGCTCCAATCACAGGCGGCGGTGGGCAGGGGACCCAGAGGACCCTCGGCGAACATATTCGCGTCATAGCCACTGGCGTCGGTGACGGCGTAAACAGTGCCATCATTACAGGCGATCTTGTCACCATTTTTGGGGACGTACCGGGAGCCGTCTGTGGGGATGGTTACGGTGCCGGAGGGCTGCTGGGTGGGAACGGATGCCGTATTCCCCGGCGCCACGCCGGTATAGGGCTTATCGCTCTCAATTCGCACTGTCCCATCCCAGTAGACGTTGAAGCCCACAGCCTCGCCGATGTCCCGAAGCCTCACATAGTTGCTGCCGCCAATCAGGTAGGCGGTCATGGTCACCTGCTGGCCGTCAATGTAAATAGTCTGACTGCTGGGTGTAGCGGTCAAAACCGTAGATGCCGCCGCATACCCTCCACTGAGCAAAGCCATGCCCAATGCCATCCCTAAAAGCAGTGTAATAATCCTTTTCCTCATGATAAAATGCTCCTTTCATTTCTTTCTGATTTGAGCATAATCCCATGCGGTATAATTGTCAAAGGATTATTTGAATTCCCTGCGCCGATAAAATGATTTTGCGTTTCCACCTCCTCAAATTTCCCATATCTGGCCGGATTCAGGAACTTTTCTCTACCGCCTGCACGCAAATTCTTTTTGCGGGCTGGTTCTCCAAGCAGGTGGTGATGGTGATACGGTTGTCCGCCGTCCCTTGGAGATAGCTCCAGTCAGTGTTGGCAATAATCTTCACCATTGTCACTTGGTAGGTGCGGGTGCCGTAGATGGTGGTATAGGTGATGATATCGCCGGCCACCAGGTTTTTGATAGCGCCGATGTTATATTTTGCGCCCCGGTTGTGCCCACACACCCCGATGTTGCCGGACCAGCCGGAGGTGGAGCTGTAGTGGCCCAGACCCTTGGCCATGCTGGCGTTGGTCTCGCCCTCCCACACCTTCACATTGATACCCAGCTTGGGGATGGACAGGGTGCCGATGCTGCCGTCTTTGTAGGCCATGCCCTGCACGCTGGTGTAGCCGGGCTGCTGGATGCCGGGCGGAGCAGGGCTGACGCCCGAACCGGGGCCGCCGTCCCCGTCGATGACCAGCTCCGTGAGAGGGCTGCCACCTCCAACCCCATAGACGCCGGAACCGTCCGTGGTGGACACAGCTCCCTGGAGCCCGGGCAGGATGGTGCGCTCCATCACGCCGGTCATGGTGGTGCTCATGCGGCCATACTCCAGCTCGGGCACATCGTAGTCCACGGCATTCCTGCCGCCGTAGTTGTACTGGGAACCGTACACATCCTCATAGCTGGTGCTGCCGTAGTAGTCCTGGGGCGCGGTCGTCGCAAAGCTGTAATCCGAAGCGAAGGCCGGGATCGTCAGGGACAGCGCTGCGCCCGCCGCCAAAGCCAGTCCCAACAAGTTTCTCATCTTGTTCATGTGTCGTCTTCCTCCTGTTCATCGTCCGACTCACCGTTCCCTGCCCGCAGCGATTTGACCTCCAGGCGGGACAGAACCAGCAGCACTGTCAGTACCACCGCCGTAATGACGCCCGCGCCCCCCAGCACATTGCGCAGAAGGTTCGGGGAGGACAAAGCCCGCTGAAACAGGTTGGGATGTTCCGATCCAGGGACAGGGCTGGGCTCCGATTTGCGCTCCTCACCCAGGTACGTTACCCGATAGGTGACGCTCTCCACCCCCTCGTGGGTGATTTCACCCACATAGTTGGCGGTGGTGACATACCCGGTGGCGGCTTTGTAGTAGCTCTTGCCGCTGTAGGTGGCCACCGCCTGATAAGAGCAGGGGGCCAGCATATCACCCGTCAGATCGGTGCCGATGACCTGCCATTCCACATTGGACAGGTTCAGCGTCACCCCGTTCTTTGTCGTGGTGGCAGGGACATAGGACATATCATTGCGATCCAGCGGGCCGATGGTCTTGGTGGCAGTGATCGTACTGCTACCGGTGGTGTAGCCTGCCGCCTGGGTGTGGATACTAGTGTGATCCAGGGCCAGGGTGCCCGCCCAGGTGCCGTCGTCATACTCCATGGTAGGGGCCAGCTGCTCCAGGATCACATCCAGGTTCTTCTTGGCTGTCTCCACCGTCACTGTTTCGGTGTGGGTCTGGCGCTCGGCCACCCGGTTGTCCTGCTTCACGATGTCCGCGTAGGTATAAAGAAAGCCCTCCAACTGGAAGGGCTCCTCAATCAGTGTCTGGGCGTCCACCTCGGGGGAAACGGTATAGGTCTTGACCACCTGCTGGCTGCCGTTGAGGTTCTGCACCACCGTATTGGTAGGCACCTCCAGGGCGCTGGCGCTCATGGTCAACGCCGCCGTCAGCAGCAGACAAAGGCAAATCTTTTTCATTAGGTTCAAATACTCCTTTCGTCAAGTTGGGTGCTGGGATATCCGGGCAAGCCCTATGGGGGGCCCGCGAATGGGCGTATGCCGGTTCACAGCTTTTCCTCCTTCACGATGTACTCCACTGCCAGCTCCGGCCGCTCCCGCAGCCGGGCCAGGATGTCGAGGGACTGCTCCAGGGCCTGCATGGTGTCCCGGCTCTGCCGCTTGATGAAGCCATGGAGCAGGATGACCTCCCCGTTGGGCCGGATGGTGAAGATGACCCGCACCAACACACGGCCCCGCTCGCGCAGCTCGTAAAGCTCCCGGTACCGCTCCAAGGTGAAGTGCTTGTAGTGGGGTTCCCGGAGGTTGGCCCGCGGTGTGGTGGGCAGAACGATGAGCTGACGAATCAGCTTTTCCCGCAGCCGGGGCTCCAGGCCGTCGATGAACTGGGCCACGGGCGCGGCCCGCTCCGGGGGTGCGTAGACTTTGATACCCTTCATGGTCTCACCTCCTCCATCGGCGGCGCGTTATCAGCAGCCGTTCATAGCGCAGGGTTTTCGATGCCCACTTCCTGTTGGTATCCACAGGGTCGGCACGGACCCATCCCGCAGCGCGCAGGGCGGAGTCCGGCCTGTCCGCCGGCAGGAAGGCGATGATTTTCCAATAGCCCAGGGCCTGGGCCGCCCGTGCCGCCGCACCGTAGAGCATCCCGTAGGCGGCACGGCCCCCGGTGGTGTAAATGCGGTCGATCTGCACCGCCTGAGCGTCGTCCCGGCAGCGGCCCACGATGGCCGCGCCCACCAGCTCCCCATCCAGGGCACAGCCCACGGAAAATTTACAGCCGCGCATGGGCTGGCACCGGCGGATGTGCTCCGCCAAATAGTCGTTGGCCTCTTGCAACGAAGCCGGAACAATGTAAATCGCGTTGTCCTGTACCATTAGGTTCAACCTCCTGATGCTTCATCCAGCCGTTTCAAGTGGGCCAGGAAGCCGTCCGCGAAGGCCTCTGCAAAGGCCGGACTGCCGCTGAGCCACCAAACCGGGTCGGGCAGGGAGCGGTAGATGCTGTCATATTGCAGGCAGATCATCAGGAACTTTCCCTGGGGATTGCCGGTGTCCACGCCATCCACCAGGGGGGTGACAGCGGCTTTGACCGCCTGGACGTCGTCCTGGTGGTAGTCGCACAGATCGTCATAGAATTGTCCGGCGAAGATGCAGCAGAACACCGCCATGGCATCCCGCTCCACCGAACCGTCCGCCGTGGCCAGCCCCATCCGGCGCAGGCGGTCAATGGCGGTGCTGTCGAAGGGGCTGTGAGTGGGGCGATTGCTTCTCATCATTTCGTTGTCATCTCCAGTAATTTTTCAAATTTCTCTACCGCATTCCGCGCACTGGCCATCTGACGTCGGAGGGCGTTGACCTGTGCGGGCATCAGACAGGCAAAGATCTCTGAGCAACACCGTTCAGATGTTCGCCGGAGCACCTGCGCGAACTGTGACGCTTCAGCGGCCAAGGCATCCGGGGTCAGGGCAGGGCCGGGTTGCGGGACAGGCCCCGCCCGGACGGGGGGCGCGTACTCCTCTACCGACTTGATCTCCCCGGCGGCCAGCAGGGCGGCGGCCTCCGCCTGGGGGCCCGGCTCCAGCCGGGAGAGGGCCAGGGCCTGCTTCCGGGTGACCGGCGTATCCGCTCCGCGGAGGATGTCCTTTGCCTCAGAGGTCAGGTTTTTGGCGATCTGCACCTGGCGCTCCACCGTGCGGCGGCCAATGCACAGTTTCTCGGCGGTGTCCTGAGCAAAGGATTTTGTGGTCTGCGTCATTTTGTCGCTGACCTTCTGGTGCTGATTGCCGCGAAAGGGCCCGCCCTGGTTGGTTTGGACGCTCTCAGGGTGGAGGGCTTCGTAGACCTCCTTCCGGCGCAGAAGCAGCTCCCCGAACTCAAGAGGCGTCAGGTCGCTGCGCACAAAGTTCTCGTCGATCTCCGCCAGCTCAGCCCGCAGGCCCTCTAAGCCGCTGACAACGCACTCGATCTCCGTCCAGCCCAGCAGCTTGGCAGCCTCCAGCCGGTGAAGCCCGGCGATGAGGGTTCGGCTTTGACTGACTGTGACGGGATTCAGCAGGCCGACCTCGACAATGCTGTCCGCCAGCTCCCGGACATCGGCCGGCGCGGCATTCCTCCGTCCGGGGTTTACCTTGATTTCGCTGATAGGAATACGCATAGGGCCACCTCCAGGGCAAAAGAAAAGCCTGACGCCTTGCGGCGTCAAGCCTTTCTCCAGTATTTTTCGATTGTCAGTTGTCTGATCCCTTCGGGTCATCCGGCTGAGATTCGGCCACCTGCTTGATCATATTGGTGACCACGGTATTCAACTGCATGGCATTCTGAGCCGTGACCACCGGCGCTCCCGTTTCACTCTCTAACGCCTGACGGGCAATGTGGGCGACCCCGCCGCCCCGCTATGCCACTTCACGATTTTCTTCAGAACCCTCCGGTTGCTCCCTCTTGGAGATTGCCTTGGTAGAGTTTTCCGCCAGCATATTAAGAATGAGTTCAGTGGTGCTCATATTGTCCCGCAGGTTTTCGGAGATTTTAATTTCAGTTGCTTACAATTTGTAAGCAACTGATCTGCACCTTCATCCTTTAGCCGCTTTTTCAGCACAGCCCAATAGGTACTGGCATTGTGTTGCGTCGGCTGATCTGTTAGTACGCTCGCCACATCTACTACTGGAAAGGACTATTCTTCCTGTTCTGCATCCTACGCTGTTCAGATTGGCTGATCCTCAAATAATCGAATCTTGTCCTGTTCGCTCATGGCAATACCTCCGAGCACTTGTTTTTGATATTATACATTATCTCATCCGTTCCCGCAGGAACTCCAAAAACAGGGCCTCGATCTCCTTGTCGCTGCGCCCGTCCAGGTAGGGGGCAAACTGCTTGCGGGCAAAGGATATCTTCTTGGGCGGGGCGGCCAAACGCTTTTCGGCCCGCGCCCGGGCCTCCCGCCATGCCTCGTACATATCCTGGTGCTTGGCGGAAGGGGGTGGGCACTTGGAAGCGATATACTTCATAGCGGCCTTGTTGAGCGGATAACTCTCATTGCGGCACATCTCAATGAACGCCTGCTGGGATTCCGGGTCATAGTCCGCTATCATATCGGCGCAGGCCAAGTTCAGCTGCTTCGGGGCTGTCTCCAGGATGCTGACCAGTTCCGGGATGAGATAGGTGAGCTTGACCGCCTTGCGGATCTCGTACTCGGTGACACCAAAGAACTCAGCCACCAGCGCCCGGGCGTTGTACCTTTGGCGAGAATCGCCAAAGGTCCCCTCAGCGGCATTTCTCTGCCCATTTCTGTTCTTGGCATCCAGCAGCGCCTTATATGCCTTGCCCCGCACAATGATAGACAAATCATGACGGTGGATCAGGTTGGTGGAGGTGGCAATGACGACTGCCCGGGCATCGTCAGCCTCTACGACCTCGGCAGGGATTTCTGACCATCCGGCCAGCCGGGCGGCGGCGGTACGGTTATGCCCTGCCAAAATCTCATAGCGTTCCTCCCCAGGGATGGGCCGCACGATAATGCGAACCATCAGCCCATCCTCAGCAAGCTGCCCCGCAAGGGCCTGAAGCTGAGACGGGGTGTAGGGACGAAAGCCAATGTCTGCGGTGAAGAATGGTGTGAGCTTGTCCAGCCGTAAATTACAAATTTTGGCGCTCACCGCGGGCGGCGCTTTCTGGAACAGCTTCGCATAGGCTTCGTCTGAAGCCTGGAGCTCGGATGCCTGCTGCGTGGCGGACATTCGGCGCTTCAGCAAGTCGTCCATTGCCTTTTTAGCCAAGGGCCAGCACCTCCTCCGCCAGACTGCGGTAGGATTCGGCGGCGGCGTTTTTGGGGGCATACTCAAAAATGCTCTGTCCCGCCGCAGGGCACTCCGCCACTTTAATGGAATACTCGATGGGCCGCTGGAACACGTGGAAATCCTCGCCGTAGACCTCGGAAACGCTGGCTTTCACACTCTGGCACAGCTGGGGTCTGGACTGGTACATAGTCAGAAGGATCCCCGCAATCTTGAGGTTGGGATTGAATTTGGCCTGCACCGATTTGACCAGCTCCAGCACATCGGGGATCCCCTCGCTGGCCAGAAAGTGAGCCTGTACCGGGATAATGCAGTAGTCCGAGGCTGCCAGGGCGTTGACGGTCAAAAGTTCATGTTTCAATCCGCAGTCAATTATGATATAATCATATTGGTCTTGCAGTTGCTCCAGCAACACAGACATGACCTTCTCGCAGGCCCGGTTTACCTCGCCCACGGCATTGTACTGAGATAGTTGCATCACTTGAAGCCGTGCGGCGGCGTCAGCCAGCCGGCGGTTAGCCGGAAGCAGGTCGAGGCCGCTGTCCGTATGTATGATGGTTCGGCCAAGGTGCAGTTCCAGATCCTCCGGATAGTCGATGGCAGCCAGCAGAAGATTCGCCAAGGCATGAGATTGCTCTGCCGGGATATAGCCCAATGAAGCTGTGAGATTGCCCTGGGGATCATTATCGCACAATAGCACTCGCTTTTTCTCAGAAACAAGCGCCATTCCCAAGTTAAGGGCAGTTGTGGTTTTACCTACACCACCCTTAGAGTTTGTAATCGAAATAATAGAAGTCATACTAACCTCCTTGTCCGTATATGGGTATAAAACCAGGTGCCTTGGGGGCTGTATCGCAAGACGTTCATATACCGGAAAACAAGGAATTCGCAATAGCCCTTTGATCTGTTGCGAAATATGTTGCAAAACCGATTAATTTGAAATCAGGAATTGGTTGTGGCGCAACTGGTTGGAGACATTTGTGACTAAATCCTTCACACGCAAGAGGTCACAGATTCGAGTTCTGTAGTCTCCACCAAACCAACATAATCCGAACTTGTTCCCCATCGGGGACGGGTTCGGGTTTGTTGTTTATCTGGACAATATCAACGCATAGAAAAGCGGCCCCTGCCAGTGTGACGGGGGCCGCTTCTGTTATGTATGTTCCTGGTTTCGCTTCCATGCTTCAAACGCCGCTTGGCTCTCTGGACTGGCATAGAAAGCCCGGAGCGCCGGGAGTAAGACACGGGCCATTGCTTCTATCTCATAGTCAGGTATGACCAGCTGTGTATCTTCCGCCCGCTTTAGGTCTGCCGGGGTCACCCTTACCGCCTCCTTTACTCGGTTTTTCAAAGGTGCGGCCCTGCGGGGCTGTCATTGCATTGGGGCGCCCTGCCCACCCACCGTTGTCTCTTAGACGTTCTCACCGCTATCTTCCTGGGCGGGCTTCGTCCCGGCCCCGCTTCTGCTACCTCTGTAAAAACGGGTTCTCCATATATTCCTCGGTGCTATACTCCTTATACTCACCGGGGCCTGTGTACCGTCTCACCTTATGAATTCGACGCAACAGTGCCCCATACGTTGCCGGGGATTCATATTGTACTTCCGGATACTGCCTTGATAAGCACAGGTTTGATATGATGTAGACCCTTGTATAACACGCCACCCGGTTACTGTACCGTGCTGGCAATGTCAGCGGGTAGCCGTCCAGATAGTTCAGCAAATCTCGGATTTTGAAACTGCTGGTGTACTCGTCCAGCAACAGCACTTCTTCCCCGGCGTAGCTGTCAAATGGGTGGGCGTAGTCTGTTACCCGGTATACCCCGGCGTAGCTGTGCCCCTCCATCACGTACGGGTTTTCCCCGTCCCTGTCGGCCCCCATATGTAAGTAACCTCCAACTCCCGGAACGTTTCCCGGTACTGTTGCTCCCGGACAGCTTGCCGCGCCCGCTCGATCTTCTCCAGGCTCAGCATATAATCCGGGTTCGCCTCCATGATTTCATAGTTGGACAGCCCGTCCTTGATGTACTCATACAGTATGGCTAAGTCTGCACGTTCTCCTGGCCGTTCGTTCGGACATTCCCCCCACTCCTCGAATGTCCCGGGAACAGAGGTTTCCCCTTTCTCTCCTTCCGCCCATTTCCCCGACTTCTGGATATAAGCCCGGTTTTCCTCGCTTGTCCCCTGGGCGGGTTCGATGTGCGCCGTTGAGAAAACACAATGCACTGTTGCAATTCTTCTTCAAAAACTGCGGCATACACAACGCATTTGTCTTTACATCAATTTAGGTGTCAAGTGATTGACTACCATCTGCGGGAGTGCCTGAACCGTGAGATCAAAATGCGCCGGTGCAAAAACTGCGGGCGGCTGTTCGCGGTGACAGGCCACGGCGGGACGGAATACTGCGACCGTCCCGCCGATGAGAGGGGCCGTACCTGCAAGGAAATCGGCGCGTTCCGGGTGTGGGAGAAAAACAAGAGCACGGACGAGGCATTCAAGATCTTTCGTCGGGAGTATAAGAAACGTTTTGCCTGGATCAAAGCGGGGCGGATTACCAAGGACGAATTTTACGATTGGAGCGAAAGGACCAGAGAGAAGCGAGATGACTGTGACGCGGGGAAACTCACTATGGAGGAATTTGGGACGTGGCTGCGGCAATCGTAGGCATACTCCGCAAAAAGGGCATGGGCAGTTTTATAACCGCTCATGCCCTTTGAATCACAGATATTGCTATTTAGGAATATCTCAACTCAGCAGCCAGTCCAGTACCAGCTCCAGCGCGGCCAGCTCTACGTCCGGCTTCACCCGT
>CAJULM010000020.1 GCA_910587285.1 uncultured Oscillospiraceae bacterium
GGGCAAAATCGTATTTCTGGGCGGCCCCCTGCACTTCCTCATGGGCCTGCGGGAGCGGTTTGTGGACACCCTCCAATTAGACGGAGATCACGCCGTCTTCCCTGAGGACGGCGACTGCTTCGCCGCCATGGGGGCGGCGCTGTGCGCCTGCGACTACGAGGCCCGGCCCTTTGACGAGCTGCTGCGGCTCTTGGAGGAGAGCCGGGGCGCCGCCTCTGTGGTGGACACTATGCCCCCGCTGTTTGACTCTCAGGCGGATTACGACGCCTTCTCCGCCCGCCACAACTCCTCCGCCCCGCCGGAGCTGGACATCGGGACCTATGAGGGCGACGCCTACTTGGGCATCGATGCCGGCTCCACCACCACAAAAATGGCCCTCATCGCTCCGGACGGCGGGCTGCTATACACCTACTACCACTCCAACCTGGGCAACCCGGTGGCCATTGTACTGGAGCAGCTCAGGGAAATCCACCGTCTGTGCGGAGCCCGAATCAAAATCCGCGGCTCCGCCGTCACCGGCTACGGGGAGGACCTCATTAAAAACGCCTTTTCCTGCGACCTGGGGCTGGTGGAGACGGTGGCCCACTACCGCGCCGCCGCCCACTTCAACCCCGACGTGGACTTCATCATCGACATCGGCGGTCAGGACATGAAGTGCTTCAAAATCCGCAACGGCGCGGTGGACTCCATCATGCTCAACGAGGCCTGCTCCTCCGGCTGCGGCTCCTTCATCGAGACCTTTGCCAAGGCCCTGGGGTACAGCATCGCCGACTTTGCCAAACTGGGCCTGTTCACCCAGAAGCCGGTGAACCTGGGCTCCCGGTGTACGGTGTTTATGAACTCCTCGGTGAAGCAGGCCCAGAAGGACGGGGCCAGCGTAGAGGATATCAGCGCGGGGCTGTCCATCTCCATCGTGAAAAATGCCATCTACAAGGTGATCCGCGCCGCCTCCGCCGACGACCTGGGCCGTCACATCGTGGTACAGGGGGGCACCTTCCACAACGACGCGGTCCTCCGGGCCTTCGAGCAGGAGCTGGGCCGGAACGTCACCCGCCCCACCATCGCGGGGATTATGGGCGCCTTTGGCGCGGCCCTGGCCGCCCGGGACCTGGGGCTGGACAAGTCCGCCCTGCTGGACGCGGCGGCGCTGGAGAGCTTCACCCACGCCGCCAAGCCCGTCACCTGCAATCTGTGCACCAACCACTGCTCCCTCACGGTAAACAGCTTTGACGGCGGGCGGCGGTTTATCTCGGGCAACCGCTGCTCCCGGCCCTTGGGCAAGGAGAAGGCGGACCTGCCCGACCTGTACCGCTATAAGTATGAAACGCTGCGTTCCATGGAGGGCAAGGGCTTTGGCGACGGCTCAAGGGGGCGCATCGGCCTGCCCTTCGGCCTGAATATGTACGAAAACCTCCCCTTTTGGTTTGAGCTGTTCACCCGGCTGAACTTCGAGGTCGTGCTCTCTCCCGAGTCCTCCCGAAAGCTGTACATCAAGGGCCAGCGCACCATCCCATCGGATACAGTGTGCTACCCCGCCAAGCTGCTCCACGGCCATGTGGAGGCCCTGGTGGAGCTGGGGGTGGACGCCATTTTCTACCCCTGTATGTCCTACAACTTCGATGAAAAAGCCTCGGACAACAACTACAACTGCCCAGTGGTGGCCTACTACCCAGAGCTGCTGGCCGCCAATATGCCCGATTTGAAAAAATCCCGCTTTCTCAACCCCTACGCCGGGCTGCACCGCCCAAAGGACTATGAGCGCATCGGCTCCCAGTGGTTTGCCGACACCTTCGGCATCCCCCGGAAGGAGGCCGCCAACGCCATCCGGGCGGCTTACCAGGCCTATGACCGATATAAGGAGGACCTTCGCCGCACCGGGCAGCAGTACATCGACCAGGCCAGGAGGAATGGCCTGCCCATCATCGTCCTGGCGGGCCGCCCCTACCACATCGACCCGGAGATCAACCACGGCATCAACGAGCTCATCACCTCCTTCGGCTTTGTGCTGGTGAGCGAGGACGCGGTGGCCTACCGCGAGGGCTACGCCCCCCGAAAGGTGCTCAACCAGTGGACGTTCCAGGCCCGTATGTACAACGCCGCCCGGTACGTATGCCAGCAGCCCGACATGGAGCTGGTGCAGCTGGTCAGCTTCGGCTGCGGCACCGACGCCATCACCGGGGATGAGGTGCGCTCCATTTTGGAGGAGGGCGGCAAGCTGTATACCCAGTTGAAAATCGACGACATCAGCAACCTGGGCGCGGTGAAAATCCGGGTGCGTTCGCTGATGGCGGCTATGGAGGAGCGAGCGCGACGATAGGCGCACAGGGGAGCTTGGAACGAAGCGAGGACAAAATCCAGCCGCCGCACAGCGGGGGCTGATTTTGCCCGAGTCGCAATGAAAACGACCCGGCCGTGCGCTCAATCGGAGCGTGAAGACATCGAAAGGAGCTTGCTCATGTGTGATTTATCCATCTGCCAGGCCGCGCTGAACCGGGACCCAGTGCTGTATCTGGACCTCACCGAAACCATCCGCCGGAAGGAGGGCCATCTCATCGCAGCCCTGCCCCACGGCGCACTGGCGGCGTTCCACAGCTATGAAAAGGACGGGCAGGACCTGGGCTTCACCATGTTTGCCGACGATCTGCCCACCGCCAAGCGCCTTCTGGCCATGCTGCCCTCACAGCCCGATTTTCTCACCGTCCACGAGGATTTTTATCTGGACGAACTGAAAAAGCGGTTTGGCTTTGGGGGCCTGAATCCCTGTTGGCAGGCGGGCTATCTGCGCACCACGCCCCCGCCCGCGCCCAGCGCCGGCGCCCAGGTACACCGGCTCGACCTATCCCACCTGCCCATTGTAGAGGCCAATTACAACGCAGGCAGCTCAGACGACGGCTATCTGTCCCAGCTCATCAGCTGGGGGGAGCTGTACGGCGCTTTTGAGGGCGACACCCTCATGGGCTTCATCGGCCGCCACGCCGAGGGCTCCATAGGGCTTTTGCAGGTGCTGCCCCAGTACCGCCGCCGGGGGCTGGCCAAGCTGCTCCAGTCCCACATGATCGCCCTGGAGCTGTCCAGGGGACACGTGCCCTACGGACAGATATTTGATGGAAACGAGGCCTCCCTGGCCCTTCAGCAGTCCCTGGGCATGAGCCAGTCCATCGGGCGGCTCTACTGGGCTGTGAAGGGCGCATAACCCCCGCGAAAGGAGTTTTTACCTATGGCTGAGCTGAAATACGACAAGGACGGACGCCTGCTCTTTACCAAAGAGATGAAGGTGGAGTACACCATCCTCATGCCTCAAATGCTTCCCGTCCACTTTGGGATGTTCCGCCAGCTGCTGGTGCTGGAGGGCTACAAGGTGGATATGCTCACCACCAACCACCGGGGCATCGTGGACGAGGGGCTGAAATACGTCCACAACGACACCTGCTACCCCGCGCTGCTGGTCATCGGCCAGCTCATCGACGCCATCAAGCACGGCGGGTACGATCCCCATAAAATCGCCCTGTTCATCACCCAGACCGGGGGCGGCTGCCGGGCGTCCAACTACATCCACCTGCTGCGCAAGGCGCTGGAAAAGGCCGGGCTGGAGTTTGTCCCCGTCATCTCGGTGAACCTGTCCGGGCTGGAGAAAAACCCCGGCTGGTCCCTCACCCTGTCCATGATCCGCAAGATGATTTACGCCATGATGTACGGCGACCTCATCGTCAACGTGGCCAACCAGGTGCGGCCCTACGAGCTGAACCATGGCCAGACCGACCGCCTGGTGGACCAGTGGCAGGAAACGCTCATCCACGGCTTCCAGGTCGGAAAGGGCATGAGCCGCAAGCAGATGCGGGACAATTTCGACGCCATCATCGCCGACTTCGCCGCCATCCCCGTCTCCCAGGATGAGAAGGTGAAGGTGGGCGTGGTGGGGGAAATCTATGTCAAGTTCTCCCCCCTGGGCAACAACAATTTAGAGGATTTCCTCCTCTCCGAAGGGGCGGAGCCGGTGGTGCCCGGCCTCACCGATTTCATGATTTTCAAAATCTTCAACCGGGAGGTGGACGTGGACATCTACGGCGGGCTGTGGGCCAAAAAGAAGGTGTGCCAAATCTTCAAGGGCTACATTGAGCACTGCCAGCGGGATATGATCGCCGCCCTGAAAAAAAGCCGCTTCCGCGCCCCCGGCACCTTTGAGGAGATGCACCAGCTGGTACAGGGCTACCTGGGGGACGGAAACAAGATGGGCGAGGGCTGGCTGCTCACCGGCGAGATGCTGGAGCTCATCCACTCCGGGGTGCCCAACATCGTGTGCACCCAGCCCTTCGGCTGCCTGCCCAACCACATCGTAGGCAAGGGCATGATCCGCAAGCTGAAGGACGACTATCCCAATTCGAACATCGTGGCCATCGACTACGATCCCGGCGCGACGAAAATCAACCAGGAAAACCGCATCAAGCTCATGCTGGCCAACGCCAAGGCCCTGGCCAAGCAGGAGGCGGAAACAGAAAAGGAGCCCGCGGAGGCGGGCGTGTAAGGGAGGAGCAGTTATGAAATTAGCGGAGGCCTTACAGGAGCGGGCAGATTTGAACCGCCGGATTCAGCAGCTCCAGCAGCGGCTGAACAACAACGCCATCGTGCAGGAGGGGGAGCAGCCCGCCGAAGACCCCACCGCACTGCTCAACGAGCTGGACCGCTGCGCGGCCCAGCTGGAGCAGCTCATCGCCCAAATCAACCTGACCAACTGCCGCACCATAGTGGACGGCGAGACCCTCACCGCCCTGCTGGCCCGGCGGGACGCGTTGACGCTGAAGCTCAACTCCTACCGGGGTCTGACCCAGGCCGCCAGCCAGCTTGTCCGCCGGGGCACCCGCAGCGAAATCAAGCTGCTGAGCACTGTGAACGTGAAGGAATTGCAAATACAGGTGGACGCCATGGCAAAGAATCTGCGCCTGCTGGACAATTCCATTCAAGCTGCCAACTGGGCCACGGAATTGGCTTGACAGGTTGGCAGCAGGTAGCTCTTAGGGCGAACGCATCTCCTCCGGCTGAGAATGAGCCGGACCATGGATGCGCCGCAGGGCAGGCGCGAGAGGTTCGAGCCCTCCACGTGATTGTCACGCCCAAACCGCGCACAATGGTATCGTCACCGTGCACACCGTACTACCAATGCGTTGACTGAGAGCGAGGGCGGGCTTGGGGAACTGCCGCCGATTCACGGCCCCGCCCCGGTTGGGGAGGGGCCGCTCACTTTGGGAGGTTTTTATGGACGAACTGCGATTTGTGGACGCCTGCACCGACGAACATTTCCAGGCCATGTCCCTCATTCACGCCCTGGGCTGGCGGGACTTCCCCACGCGGCTTCGCCGGGTGGGGACCCCTTCGAATTTTTCATGCTCGGGCGAAATGAATCCGCCCTGCGCCAAGATTTTGCCTTCGGCAAAATACTTGTACGCGCCACCTGGCGCGGTGTACCCGCCACCCCACGGCATGGAGGCAACACTATGCAGAACTTAACGTTTGTGGACGCCTGCACCGACGAACATTTCCGAGCCATGTCCCTCATTCACGCCCTGGGCTGGCGGGATACCTATGTGGACGCGGTGCCCGCCGACTACATGGCGAGGGAAATCACCGATGACCGCTGGGTGGAGACGTTTCGTCAAAATTACGAGACGAAAAACGGCGTGCGCGGCCTACTGCTCTACCGGGGAGATACGCCGGTGTCCTGCCTGAACTACTGCAAAGCCCGGGCGGTGAATTACAATCCGGGCGATATTTGTAAATTCGACAACGCCGCCTACGCCGACTGGGGGGAGATCGCCTCCTTCTACACCCACCCCCAGGAGCGTGGCCGGGGCTACGGCGGGCTGCTGTTTGACGAGGCCTGCCGCCGGATGAAGGAGGAGGGCTTTCAAAACGCTTTCGTGTTTGTCCTTCAGGAAAACCAGGGCGCGCGCCGGTTTTACGCCGCCCACGGCTTTACCTGGGACGGCACCAGCGCCGACATCCCCTTCCCCAACAGCCCGCCCTGTCACGACCTCAGATATGTAAAAATGCTGTGAAGCCAAAAAAACGACCGTAGATGTCCCCATCTCGGCCGTTTTTGTGTACCTGTTTCCCTTTTCCACATATACTGAGGGAAAGGGGGTGGTCTGTTACGAAATGCCGCAATTCCAATGCTTCCTCGTCCCAAGGCGCGAATTTGGTATCCGTCGCCGCCGCCCTGTCCATCTTCATCGCCCAGGGGAAAACAGCGGATGAGCTGGCGGTGCTGGCCTCCCTGTTTGACCTGATGCGCAGCAACTTAGCCCTCATGGCACTGAACACAGCCAGCGACGACATCCAACCCAACCTGGGGAATACCGGCTCCGCCACCGACCGGGCCGAGTTTTTCGATTCCCTTATCGGACCTTCCTCCGATCTCGGTCTATGAGCAGCTTTACCGCCTCAATCCCCACCCGGATGGCGGAATCGGTGTCCTCGTCCCGGATTTGGTCCAACCCGGCGGCGTTGCGCTCCTGATTCCAGATCACGTGGAAGGCGGAGCCGCACCGCACACCCCGGTGGGCCGCCACGGTAAACAGCGCCGCGCTCTCCATCTCGGAGGCCAGCACCCCCAAGCGCTTCCACGCCTCCCATTTGCTTTGCAGCTCGTAGCTCACCGGCATACGCTCCGGCGAGTGCTGGCCGTAGAAGGAGTCCTTGCACTGCACCACCCCGGCGTGCCACCGCCGGCCGGAGGCCTTGGCCGCGTCCACCAACGCGGTGAGCACCTCGAAATCCGCCACAGCGGGGAACTCAATGGGGGCGTACTCCCGGCTGGCACCCTCCATGCGCACCGCGCCGGTGGCCACAATAATGTCTCCGCTGATCACTTCCAGCTTAATGCCCCCGCAGGTCCCCACCCGGATGAAGGTATCCGCGCCGATGTTGGCCAGCTCCTCCATGGCGATGGAGGCGGACGGCCCGCCGATGCCGGTGGAGGTGACGCTCACCTGTTCCCCCAGCAGCGTCCCGGTATAGGTAACGTACTCCCGGTTGGTCATCACATGGACAGGGTTGTCAAAATACTGGGCGATCTTCTCACACCGCCCGGGGTCGCCGGGAAGCAGGCAGTACCGTCCCACGTCCCCAGCCCTGCAGTTGATATGAAATTGCCTCTCGTCCGCAATCATGGCCGCACCTCTTTCCCTTGATTTGCCTTTATTATACCGCTCAGCGACAAAAAAAGCAAGCCGGATGCGTCCGTTCAGCCCGCGTCAAAATACGCTCCCTCCAGCTGGGACAGGTCCCAATCGGGTACAGGCACGTCCCCCCGCACCAGGGGGCCGCGATACTCGTACAGGCTATAGCTTTTCTCCATCCACGTCCATGTGCCCAGGATCATCCTTTGTCCTCTATAGGCAACCTCCTGCTCACCGGGACCCATGGCCCACAGACCGCCCACCACCGTGCCCACAAGCATGGCGCTCACCAGGCAGAACAGCGTCACCGTCATCCCCAGCTCCGCCCGTTTGGGCTGCCACCGCTGCACCATCCAGCGCTTGCCGTATACCACCGTCAGAATGCCCGTGGCCAGCCCCACCAGCCATAAAATCACGCTCAGCCCCTCCTGGAACCAGGTTCTCCAGGCAAGGCCGCTCCAGCCCAGTGCCATTGCCCCGCCGAACAGCACCGCCGTCAGCGCCAGCAGCGTGAAAAACAGCGCGAACAGGCCCCGCCGCCGGAGAGGCTCCAGCTCGTTCAGCGCCACGACGCACACCGCCGTCAGCTCCAGCAGCGGGAGCCACAGCAGCACAACCGGCAGCAACTCCTTCCACATCTGCGTCAAGAGGTACTCCAAAAAGCCGCCCATGGTTACACCTCGTCCAAGTCCAGCAGCCGGGTGCTGGTGAGGAGCGTCAGACCCTCCGCCCCGTCCCAGGCGGTAACGTACCACCGCTCCCCCTCAGGCGGAGCCTCCCGGATGGTAATCTGAGTCAGCGCCCCTTCCGCCACATCGCCCACGGCCTTGTCGTATACATACACCGTCGCCGGGTACTCCCCCGCCTCGAAGCCGAAGCTCTCTCCCCGGCGCAGGGCAGAGCTGTCGGCGTTCCGGGTTCCCCCGCTCTGATCCTGGAACTCCACCACCACCTCCACGATGGTGGCGTCCGACTGGTTGACAAATACCAGGTCGGCCTCAATGTCGCCGCCGCAGCCGGACAGGGCGCACAGCACCGCAAGAGCAATGAGCCACAGGGACAAAAAACGTTTCATATTCGCGTCTCCTTTCCAAAATGGACCGCAAAAAACCGCCCCCATGGCCGGAGGCGGTCACGCGGTCTTTTTTGTTTGCTTGTCAGTCCTCCCCGTCGGGGACGTACTCCAAAATATCCCCCGGCTGGCAGTCCAGCGCCCGGCAGATGGCCTCCAGGGTAGAGAAACGCACCGCCTTGGCCTTGTTGTTCTTCAAAATGGACAGGTTGGCCATAGTCACGTCCACCTTCTGGGACAGCTCCCCCAGGGACATCTTTCGCCTGGCCATCATCACGTCCAGATTCACAAGAATCGCCATACGCCGCCCTCCTTGAAGGCTCTCCGCCCCCTGCGGGAGAGGAGAGACAAAGTATCCGCCATGCGCCGCCCCCCTATATCGTCAGGTCATTTTCCGCCTTGAGCTGGGCGGCCTGACGGAACAGGGCGGACACGACCATGCACAAAAGCCCCGCCATGAGGAAAACGGGAACGAACAGGGCATTGTAGCTCAGCAGAGGCAGGATGTTCCCATAGGTGGCAAAGCCCCAGATCAGCCGCAAAAGCGCCGCCCCGGAGATGAGGAAGCAGCAGACAGCCGCCCGCCTCAGGCTCTTGGCGTTGTCCATCACGAAGGGGTTCCCCTTCAGGATGGTGTCCAGCACCCGCTTGCCCTGCCAGAGAATGACGGCGGTGCAGGTGCCACAGGACAATAAAAACAGCGTCAAGACCGGCCAGTAGAAATCCTCCCCTGCCAGCGCCAGCATCCAAATGGCCGGATGCCAGCCGTACAGGACAAATTGGAAGAACATATTCTGATACGGCCCGCCCTCCATAATTCGCTCCAGCGCCTGGCCGTCCCAGCGGTTTTCCGCCATCAGCCCCGCCAGAGCCGGCACGAAAAACAGCACGATGAGATTACACACAAACACCACGACCACCATCACCCGCAGCACCCGGGCCAGCTTCTGCACGGAAGTTTGTTCCATTTCCACCACCTCTTGTTCCAGAGCTTACCACGAATGATATCGTTTGTCAAGTATTTTTTATTGTTTTTCGATAAATCACACGGTGTAAAACCGCCCGCCATAAGGCGGGCGGCTGGAGCGCTTACTTCTCCCAAGGGTCATAATCGTACGTATTCCGGGCAGCGGGCGGCTCGTCCCCACCCTCCCCCTTGGGCTTGGAGCGAAACAGGGCGGCGATGCCCTTGCGGTCCAGAATCGGGGCTACAATAGCCACCGCCAGCAACACGCCTATGGCGATGAGCAGCTCCGTCCCCTCCTCGGTCTCGGGCACGGCGGAGAAAACCTGCCCAATGCCGTTGAACACCACATGGGCCAGGATGGTGGGCACAATGGAGCCGGTGCGCAGAACGATGAATCCAAACACCGACCCCAGCACAAAGGCGTAGCAGAACCAGACCGGATGGCCGTGGCACGCCCCGAAGACGGCGGCGGACAGCACCACTGCCAGCCACCACGGCATCACCCGGCTCAGCCGGTTGAGCACCAGCCCCCGGAAAATAAATTCCTCCAGCACCGGCGCCACCACCACCACGGCGATCAGCCCGACCGCACTGACTTCGCCCAGATTGGCGGAGGCTTCGCCATAGCTCTCCTGCCAGGCCTCGGGCAGCAGGGCCAGCGCAAAGGCGATTATCAAGTACAGCCCCGGCGCCACCGCCGCCCCGCTGAACAGGGCGGGAGTGGACACCGGACGCAGCCACAGCGCCTCGCTGAGCTTTTTTCGGCGGATCAGGTAAAACGCCAGCACCACCGCGATGGTGAGCAGTCCGGAGAGCAGCGTATACAGCATGGCGTCGGCGTTCAAAAGGTCATACGCCCCGTCCATATCCCCCGACACCATTTTCGTGATGGCGTTGACAATCAGCGGCAGCATCACTGCCACCTGCATCCCCAAAAACAGCGCCACATAGCACACCGATTTCCCCAGGGCGGCAAATACCTGCCCCACCCGGTCCGGCTTTTTCTCGTTCATGCCTCCATTCCCCCCAGCACCTTTCCAATCGAATCGTGGATCACCAGGTCGGCCTCCCCATCGTAAGGGGTGGGGTCCCGGTTGATGAGCGCCAGCTTACTCCCCCGGTAATAGCGGATGAGCCCCGCGGCGGGGTACACCACCAAAGAGGTGCCCCCCACGATAAGCATATCCGCCTGAGCGATGGCCCGCACCGCCCCCTCCACCGTGTCCTGGTCCAGCCCCTCCTCATACAGCACCACATCCGGCTTCACCAGTCCGCCGCACACCGGGCAGCGGGGCACGCCTCCGCTTTGGAGGATGAAATCCGCGCCGTAAAACGCACCGCACTGGGTGCAGTAATTGCGGTGGACGCTGCCGTGCAGCTCGTACACCGTCTTGCTCCCAGCCATTTGGTGCAGACCGTCGATATTTTGCGTGACCACCGCCGCCAGCCTACCCGCCCGCTCCCACTGTGCCAGCTTCAAGTGGGCGGCGTTGGGCTCAGCGTCCAGGCAGAGCATTTTTTCCCGGTAAAAGCGATAAAACTCCTCTGTGTGCCGGGTAAAATAGGTATGGCTCAAAATGATCTCCGGCGGATCATCGTACTTCTGATGATAGAGACCGTCCACGCTACGGAAATCGGGAATCCCACTCTCCGTAGACACCCCAGCCCCGCCGAAAAAGACAATGCTGCCGCTGTCTTGAACCCATTGCCGGAACTGTTCCTGCGCAGTCACAGGTCATCCCCCCTTTGAGCCAATTATAGCAAAGTCCCCCCTGCACCGCAAGGGGGACTTTAAAGCATGCAGCAAGCAGCTGTTTTTATGGCTTAAAATCGTACAGGTCCATCGTCTCCCGATCCCGGTACTCGTGCTTCTCGTAATACCCGATGAGCCCCCCGCTCTCATCCCTCAGCGCCACCATGTAAACGTCCTTATTCTCCTCGTCGTTGCGGAAGGTATACATCAGGTTGTGGTCCGGGCTCTGGCCAAACCACGCCACCACCCGCTCAATCAGCTCGTTGGCCTTGGGCGTGTGGCAGCCCAGCAAGCTCCGGCCCTGCAGCGCCCCACCGCCCTGCTTGGCGTACCGCTTTGCCGCCGCCGGGTTCATATACACGATGGCGTGCTTCAAATCACATAGAACCACCGGGCTTCTATCCTGCTCCAGCACGCTTTTGAAATACGCCGACAGCTCCATCTCATTTCCCTCCCGCATCGCTTGACCGCTCCGCGATGAACGCCTCGATCTGCTTAATCTGCTTTTTTACGCTCTCCTCCGACGGACCGCCATACACCTTTCGACCGTTGACGCAGGCCCGCAGCCGCAGCGCGTCGTACACATCCCACTCAAAAAGCCCGGACACCGTTTGGAACTCCTTCAGAGGCAGCGTGTCCAACGTCTTGCCCTTCTCCAAGCATAGGTTCACCAGCCGGCCCACAATCATGTAGGCCTCCCGGAAGGGCAGCCCCTTTTTCACCAGGTAGTCGGCGCAGTCGGTGGCGTTGATGAAGCCCACCGACGCCGCCCGGGCCATGGCCTTCTTTTTCACCGTCAGCGTATCCAGCATGGCGGTGAACACAGGTACGCACAGCTCCACGGTGTCGATGGCATCGAAAACCGGCTCCTTGTCCTCCTGCATATCCTTGTTGTAGGCCAAGGGCAGGCCCTTCATCACCGTGAGCAGCGTGATGAGCGAGCCGTACACCCGCCCGGTTTTGCCCCGGACCAGCTCGGCCACATCCGGGTTCTTCTTCTGGGGCATGATGGACGAGCCGGTGGAATAGGCGTCGTCCAGTTCCACAAACTTGAACTCCCAGGAGCACCACGCGATGATCTCCTCGGAAAACCGGGACAGGTGCATCATCAAAATGGACAGGGCGGACAGCAGCTCAATGGCGTAGTCCCGGTCGGCTACCGCGTCGATGGAGTTGTTCACCGGCTTGGCAAAGCCCAGGGCGGCGGCGGTCTGAAACCGGTCCACCGGGTAGGTGGAGGTAGCCAGCGCCCCGGAGCCCAGCGGACACTCGTCCAAACGCTCCCGGCAGTCCTCCAGCCGGGTCACGTCCCGGCGAAGCATATTGACGTAGGCCATCATATAATGGCCGAACGTGACGGGCTGAGCCCGCTGAAGGTGGGTGTAGCCGGGCATAACAGTGCTCACATGGGCCCTCGCCTTTTTCACCAGCACCCGCTCCAGCCCCAGCACAAGGGAAATGATATGGGGGATTTCCTCCTTCACATACAGCCGGAAGTCGGTGGCCACCTGGTCGTTCCGGGAGCGGGCGGTGTGCAGCCGCTTGCCCGTCTGGCCGATGCGCTGGGTAAGCAGGGCCTCGATGTTCATGTGGATGTCCTCGTTATCCAGGGAGAACTCCACCTTGTCCGCCTTCACATCCGCCAGAATGGCGGTCAGGCCCTCCACAATTCTATCCGCCTCGGCCGGCTCAATAATTCCCGTTTTTCCCAGCATCGTTGCGTGGGCAATGGAGCCCCGGATGTCCTGCTCATACAGCCGGGCATCAAAGCCGATGGACGAATTAAAGTCGTTCACCAGGGAGTCGGTTTCCTTTTGGAATCGGCCCGCCCAGAGTTTCATATGAATTACCTCTCTTTATGCGTTTTGGCACTCGCGACGGCTCGGACGCTTACAGCTTTCCCTGCTCCCGCAGCGCCTGCACCTTATCCGGCAGACCCCACAGGTTGATAAAGCCCTTGGAGTCCTTCTGATCGTAGTCGCTCTCCTCAAAGGTCACCAGGTCCTCCGAGTACAGCGTCTCAGGGGAGGTGACGGAGGAGGTGATGAGATTGCCCTTATACAGCTTCAGCTTCACCGTGCCCGTCACGTGCTTCTGGGTGTCCTGGGCAAAGGCCTGGAGGGCTTCCCTCAGCGGAGTAAACCACTTGCCGTTGTAGATCAGGTCGGCAAAATCCACCGCCAGCTTGCGCTTCATGTGGGCGGTGTCCTTGTCCAGAGTGATCATCTCCAAAACCTCATGGGCCCGGTACAGGATCGCGCCGCCGGGGGTCTCGTACACCCCCCGATCCTTCATGCCCACCAGCCGGTTCTCCACAATGTCTAAAATGCCGATGCCGTTGTCCCCGCCCAACTGGTTCAGTCGCCGGATGATGTCGGACGCCTTCATCCGCTCGCCGTTCACCGCCACCGGCCAGCCCTTCTCAAAGTCGATGGTCACCAGGGCAGGCGCGTCAGGGGCCTTCATGGGGGAGACGCCCATCTCCAAAAAGCCGGGCTTGTCATAGGTGGGCTCGTTGGCGGGGTCCTCCAAATCCAGCCCCTCGTGGCTGAGGTGCCACAGGTTCTTGTCCTTGGAGTAGCTGGTCTCCCGGGAGATCTTCAGCGGAACCTGATGGGCCTCGGCGTAGTCAATCTCCTCCTCCCGGCTTCGGATGGACCACTCCCGCCAGGGGGCGATGATCTTCATGTCGGGCGCAAAGCGCTTGATGGCCAGCTCAAAGCGCACCTGATCGTTGCCCTTGCCGGTACAGCCGTGGCAGATGGCGTCCGCTCCCTCCCGCTGGGCAATCTCCACCAGGTGGCGGCCAATCACCGGCCGGGCAAAGGCGGTGCCCAGCAGATAGTCCTCGTACTTGGCCCCCATCATCATCGAAGGGATGATGACCTCCTCCACCATCGCGTCGGTGAGGTCCTCAATGTAAATTTTAGAGGCGCCGGTCTCCAGGGCCTTTTCCTCAATGCCGTCCAGCTCGTCGCCCTGCCCCACGTCGGCGGCCACGGCGATAATCTCCGGGTTGTTGTAGTTTTCCTTCAGCCAGGGGATGATGATGGACGTATCCAGACCGCCAGAATAGGCCAGCACCACTTTCTTAATATCAGTCATGGCAGATTACTCCCTCTCCTTCTCCAAAAAGCCAAAAAGGCTATTTGAAAGAGTATACACCCACCCCCCTCCTATTTCAATCAATAAATTGCATAATTATCCGTCCCTCCCCCCATCTGTCTGGGCAATTTTTCACATATTCGCATATTCATACATTTTGAAAGGGGCAAGGGCGCAGGAGCCATCCCTCCCGCGCCCTTGCCCTGCCCCGGCCGTCACACCTGCCGCTTTTCTGTGCGCAGCACAATGTCCTCCCGCTCCACCGCCAGGCACAGGGTGTCTCCCGCGCCCAGCTGCTCGGACAGGAGCAGGTCGGCGGCGGGCTCCTCCACCTGCCGGCGCACCGCCCGGCGGATGGGCCGGGCCCCCTGCTCCCGCTCGCTGCCCGGGTCGGCCAGCAGCCTCACTGCCTCCCACTTGGCGTCTAAATCCACTCCCAGCTCGGACAGACGGCCTCGAACGCCCCCCAGCAGGCGCATGGCGATGCGCTCCAAATCCCGGCGTTCCAAGCGGTCAAACAAAATCACCTCGTCCAAACGGTTCAGAAACTCCGGCTTGAACCGGCTGCGCAGCTCAGCCATGACCTCCTCCCGGCGCTTGTCGTCCGAAGCGCCGCCGGCAAAGCCCAGAGGAGGCGACTTGCTCACCAGCTTCTGAGCTCCCACGTTGGAAGTCATCACCACCACCGTGTTGCGAAAATCCGCCTTTCTCCCCTGCCCGTCGGTGAGCTGGCCGTCCTCCATCACCTGGAGCAGAATATTCTGCAAATCGTCGTGGGCCTTCTCCAGCTCGTCGAACAGCACCACCGACCAGGGGCGGCGGCGCACCTGCTCGGTGAGCTGCCCTCCTTCCTCGTGACCCACGTAGCCAGGGGGCGAGCCCACCAGCCGGGAAGCGGCGTGCTTCTCCATATACTCGGACATATCAAAGCGGATCAGCGCGTCCTCGCTGCCGAACAACGCCGCAGCCAGGGCGCGGCACAGCTCCGTCTTTCCCACTCCAGTGGGGCCCAGGAACAGAAACACGCCCACGGGGCGGTTGGGCTCCTTCAGCCCCACCCGGCTGCGGCGGATGGCGGCGGCCACGGCGGACACCGCTTTATCCTGCCCCACCACCCGGCGGTGCAGCTCCCCCTCCAGCTCCAGCAGGCGGCGCGCCTCCCCCTTGGTGATGGACTCCAGGGGAATGCCTGTCCACTGCTCCACCACCGCCGCGATCTCCTCCCGGCCCAGCTCCCGGGCGGTCCCGCCCTTCTGGCGGCTCTGCTTGCGGTCTAGCTCCCGGCGAAAGTCGGCCTCCGCGTCCCGGAGCACCGCCGCCCGCTCAAAGTCTTGTGCGGCGATAGCCTGGGCCTTTTCCCTGGCCGCCCGCTCCGCCCGGTCGGACAGCGCCCGCAGGCTGATGGGCACCTCCTCCTCCACCCGCATCCGGGCCGCTCCCTCGTCGATGAGGTCGATGGCCTTGTCGGGCAGAAAGCGGTCGGGGAGATAGCGCTGGCTCAGCTCCACCGCCGCGTCGATGGCCCCGTCCGAAATGGTCAGGCCGTGGTGCTCCTCGTACCGGCGGCGCAGCCCGCGCAGGATGGCCCTGGCCTGGTCCGGGGTGGGTTCCTCCACACGCACGGGCTGAAAGCGCCGTTCCAGCGCCGCATCCTTTTCAATATACTTGCGGTACTCCTCCAAGGTGGTGGCCCCCACCACCTGAATCTCGCCCCGGCTCAGAGCGGGCTTGAGAATATTGGCCGCGTCGATGGCCCCCTCGGCGGACCCCGCCCCCACAATGTTGTGCAGCTCGTCCAGGAACAGAATGACGTTTCCCACCCGGCGCACCTCGGCCAGCACCTGGTTCACCCGCTCCTCAAACTCGCCGCGGTACTTGGTGCCCGCCACCATGGACACCAGGTCCAGGCTCAGCAGCCGTTTGCCCCGCAGCGGCTCGGGCACCGCTCCGGACGCCATGCGCAGGGCCAGCCCCTCCGCCACTGCAGTCTTGCCCACGCCGGGCTCCCCGATGAGGGCGGGATTGTTCTTGGTGCGCCGGGCCAGAATCTGAATCACCCGGCCCACCTCTCGCTCCCGGCCCACCAGGGGGTCCAGCGCTCCCATGGCCGCCATCCGGGTTAAGTCCCGGCTGAACCGGTCGGTGAGTCGGGTGTCCGCCCCCTCCCGGGTCCGGGGCCGCTCCTCCCGATAAAGGGCCTGAGGATCCCCCCCTGCCCGCCCGGCCGCATCCCGCGGGGGCTGCTTCTTTTCCCAATCCATCATAAAAAAACCTCTCAACCGCTGAAAAAATCTAAGCCGTTCCATATGATCCCAGCTCCTGTCATCCTATCTTTCTTTGGAGAGGATGGGAATTTTTAGCCAGAATTATACCTGTTTCCCGGTCAAAATTTCTTATTGCAATTTTTCAGAGATATGATACAATAAGAGGCGGTTCAAAACACACTACTGGATTTGGAGGTGTATGTTACATGGCACGCGTAATCAACGACACTTGCGTCTCCTGCGGCGCTTGCGAGAGCTCCTGCCCCGTGGGCGCGATCTCCATGGGCGACGACCACATGGTCATCGACGCCGGCGCCTGCATCGACTGCGGCGCTTGCGAGGGTACCTGCCCCATGGGCGCGATCTCTGCTGAGTAAGAAAGGCAAAACCAAGCTCCCTGCCGTCTATTTGGGCGGCGGGGAGCTTTCTTTTCCCCGCGCATTTCCCCCGCCCCTTTTCTTCGTCATTGTGCCAAATCCCTCCGCCGCTTTTCCCATTTCTTCACCGGCCCATTGGTGAAAACGCTGATTTTGTGTAAAATTTAACATAGTGGCAGAAATAGTCATGGAAATGCAGACAAATCTATGTTATACTGCGGAATTGGTGGGGGATGGCTTCCCTGCCGCTGTCGTTGGCCCGCGCCCTTCCTGCCCGGAAGCAGGGCGCTGCAAGCATACTTTATTCTTGAGGAGGAAAAACATCTATGGAAACCTATGGTCTGGAAAAGTACGGCATCACCGGCATTAAAGAAATCGTATACAACCCCACTTATGAGCAGCTTTTTGAGGCGGAGATGGACCCCACCCTGGAGGGCTTTGAAAAGGGGCAGGTAACCGAGCTGGGCGCCGTCAACGTGATGACCGGCATCTACACCGGCCGTTCCCCCAAGGACAAATTCATCGTGATGGACGAGAACTCCAAGGACACCGTGTGGTGGACTTCCGACGAGTTCAAAAACGACAACAAGCCCGCCTCTCAGGAGGCCTGGGACGCCTGCAAGGCCCTGGCCATCCAGGAGCTGTCCAACAAGAAGCTCTACGTAATGGACGTGTTCTGCGGCACCAACCCCGACTCCCGCATGGCCGTGCGCTTCATCATGGAGGTGGCGTGGCAGGCCCACTTCGTCAAGAATATGTTCATCGCCCCCACTGAGGAGGAGCTGAAGAACTTCAAGCCCGACTTCGTCTCCTACAACGCCGCCAAGGCTAAGGTGGAGAACTTCAAGGAGCTGGGCCTCAACTCCGAGACCGCCGCCATCTTCAACATCACCTCCCGTGAGCAGGTCATCCTCAACACCTGGTACGGCGGCGAGATGAAGAAGGGTCTGTTCTCCATGATGAACTACTTCCTGCCTCTGAACGGCATGGCCTCCATGCACTGCTCCGCCAACACCGACATGAACGGCGAGAATACCGCCCTGTTCTTCGGCCTGTCCGGCACCGGCAAGACCACCCTGTCCACCGACCCCAAGCGCCTACTCATCGGCGACGACGAGCACGGCTGGGACGACAACGGCGTGTTCAACTTCGAGGGCGGCTGCTACGCCAAGGTTATCGATTTGGATAAGGAGTCCGAGCCCGACATCTACAACGCCATCAAGCGCAACGCCCTGCTGGAGAACGTCACCGTGGATGAGAACGGCAAGATTGACTTCCATGACAAGTCCGTCACCGAGAACACCCGCGTCTCCTATCCCATCGATCATATCGAGAAGATCGTGCGCCCCGTGTCCGCCGGCCCCGATGCTAAGAACGTGATCTTCCTGTCCGCCGACGCCTTCGGCGTACTCCCCCCGGTGTCCATCCTCACCCCGGAGCAGACTCAGTATTACTTCCTGTCCGGCTTCACCTCCAAGCTGGCCGGCACCGAGCGGGGCATCACCGAGCCCACCCCCACCTTCTCCGCCTGCTTCGGCCAGGCCTTCCTGGAGCTGCACCCCACCAAGTACGGTGAGGAGCTGGTGAAGAAGATGGAGAAGTCCGGCGCCAAGGCCTACCTGGTGAACACCGGCTGGAACGGCACCGGCAAGCGCATCTCCATCAAGGACACCCGCGGCATCATTGACGCCATCCTGGACGGCTCCATCCTCAAGGCCGAGACCAAGACCATCCCCTACTTCAACCTGGAAGTGCCCACCGCCCTGCCCGGCGTGGACCCCGCCATCCTGGACCCCCGGGACACCTACGGCGACGCCAGCGAGTGGGACACCAAGGCCAAGGACCTGGCCGGCCGCTTCGTGAAGAACTTTGTGAAGTACACCGGCAACGACGCTGGCAAGGCGCTGGTTGAGGCTGGTCCCAAGGCGTAATCGCACCCTGTTCCATTCTCTGCTTTGTCAGAAGGGCCTTAGCCCTTCCGAGAAGCAGAGAGCACATCGGTAAGGCGGGAGGGGACGGTGCGTGCCAGCGGCACACGTTCACCGCACGACCGAGCCAAAGGCGAGACCCAAGCCCCTTCCCTACGAAAAACCGCATAGACCGGGCGAAAAGAGGCGCCGTGCTTCGGCGCGGCGCCCCATTTTTCTCCGGCGCGATTCGAACCAAGAGAAATTTGGAGGTGTATCCAATTTGAAGAAACAGGTCCAGTTTACGGAGACCGTACTCCGTGACGCAAACCAGTCCCTGATGGCTACCCGTCTGCCCTATTCCGACTATGCCGATATCCTGTCCACCATGGACAAGGCCGGCTACTACTCGGTGGAGTGCTGGGGCGGCGCCACCTTCGACTCCTGCCTGCGCTACCTGGGCGAAGATCCCTGGGAGCGGCTGCGCAACATCCGTAAGAATATGCCCAACACCCGGCTGCAGATGCTGCTGCGCGGCCAGAATCTGCTGGGCTACAAGCACTATCACGACGACGTGGTGGAGAAGTTCGTGGAGCTGTCCATCAAGAACGGCATTGATGTGATCCGTATTTTCGACGCCCTCAACGACTTCCGCAACATCACCACCGCCCTGGAGGCCACCAAGAAGTACGCCAAGAAGAACACCGTGGCCTCCGGCTGTATCTCCTACACCCAGAGCCCCGTACACACCGTCGCCAAATACGTGGAGATGTGTAAAGAGCTGAAGAAGATGGGCTTCGACACCATCTGTCTGAAGGATATGGCCGGCACCATGAGCCCCAACGAAGCCGAGGGTCTCATCAAGGGCATCAAGGACGCTATCGGCGATATGCCCATCGTCCTCCACACCCACTGCACCACCGGCATGGCCTACATGACGCTGATGAAGGCCATCGACTCCGGCGTGGATGTGATCGACACCGCCACCTCCTGCTTCTCCAACGGCACCAGCCAGGCGGCCACCGAGACCATGTTCTACGCCCTCCAGCAGTACGGCATCAGCACCGGGCTGAACGAGGATGTCATCAACCAGGTGAACGACTACTTCAAGCCCATCAAGCAGAAGTATGTGGACTCCGGCCTCATCAACCCCAAGAGCATGGCCACCGACTCCCAGGCCCTGGTATACAAGGTCCCCGGCGGAATGCTGTCCAACATGATCGCCAACCTGAAGGACCTGAACGCTATGGACAAGTTCGACGCCGCCCTGGCCGAGATTCCCAGCGTCCGCGCCGATCTGGGCTATCCCCCGCTGGTCACCCCCCTGTCCCAGATGGTGGGCAACCAGGCCGTCACCAACGTGCTCATGGGCGAGCGCTATAAGCAGATTTCCAAGGAGATCAAGAACTACTTCAAGGGCGAGTACGGCATCGCTCCCGCCCCCGTCAGCAAGGAGCTGGAGGCCAAAATTCTGGGCGAGGGCGGCAAGCCCGTGGACTGCCGCATCGAGGACTCCAAGCGCACCGGCGAGGAGTTCAAGGCTGCCAAGGAAGCCCTGGGCGACCTGTGCCGCAGCGAGGAAGACGTGATGAGCTATATCTGTTTCCCCGATCAGGCGGAGAAGTTCTTCAAGGACCGTCTGGCCAAGGAGGAGAACATGGCCACCTACACCATCACCGAGGCATAAGGAGGGAGCGGTATGAATACTCTCGCTCTTGCCGCCGGCAAAATGGGCATCGGCGACGCCGGCATCGCCGCCGTGCTGGGCTATGCCGTGGTGTTTGTCGGCCTGGTCCTGCTGATGTGCGTGGTGATTCTCATGGGTAAGGCCATGGCGGGCAGCCGCGCCAAGCAGACGCAGGCGGCCCCTGCTCAGGCCGCTCCCGCGGCCGCCGCTGCTCCTTCCGCGCCCCCGGCCCCCGGCTCCGCCGGCGAGGTCAAGCTGTTCGACGTGCCCGACAAGGAGGCCGCCATGATTATGGCGATTGTGGCCGACAAGATGGGCAAGCCGCTGAACGAGCTGCGCTTCAAGTCCATTAAGGAGGTCAAGTGAAATGAAATATAAAGTGACCCTGAACAGCCGCACCTACGAGGTGGAGGTAGAGGCGGGCAAGGCCATGCTGGTGGACGAGTACGAGGCCTTCGCCCCCGCGCCTGCCGCTGCCGCTGCTCCCGCTCCCGCTGCGGCTCCTGCCGCCGCGCCCGCCGCTCCTGCGGCCGCCGCCCCCACCGTCACCGCCTCCGGCGAGCCGGTGAACTCCCCCATGCCCGGCACCATTCTCCGGGTGGAGGTCGCCCAGGGCGCCGCCGTCAAGGAGGGCCAGCTGCTGGTGGTGCTGGAGGCCATGAAGATGGAAAACGAGATTCTCGCCCCCAGGGACGGCACCGTCGCTCAGGTGGTGGTGCAGAAGGGCAGCCATGTGGAGACCGGTTCGCCGCTGATCGTCCTGGCATAAGGAGGGGCTTGTATGGATATCTTACAAACCCTTTCCAAGCTGGTCAACGAGTCCGGCTTCGCCGGGTTCTTCCTGAGCGGCGGCTGGAAATACCTCGTGATGATTGTAGTGGCCTGTGTGCTGCTCTATCTGGGCATCGGCAAGAAGTTTGAGCCGCTGCTGCTGGTGGGCATCGCTTTCGGCGCCCTGCTCACCAATATTCCCGGCGCGGGGCTGTACCACATGGGTATGTGGGACGCCTACGTCAACGAATGCGCCTATGACGCCGCCAATGACACCGCTCTCATCGAGGTCACTGAGGACGGCAGCCGGGTGCTCTCCGTGGAGGAATATCTGGCCAACCTGCCTGAAGGCGCCAAGGAGCCCAACATTGTGGAGCACCTGTCCTTCACCGATGTGGCCCATTTCGGCGGCCTGCTGGACATCCTGTATATCGGCGTGAAGGCCGGCGTGTACCCCTGTCTGATCTTCATCGGCATCGGCGCCATGACGGACTTCGGGCCCCTCATTGCCCGGCCCTCCTCCCTGCTGCTGGGCGCGGCTGCCCAGCTGGGCGTGTTCTTTGCCATGTTCGGCGCCATGCTGCTGGGCTTCACCGGCCCCGAGGCGGGCTCCATCGGCATCATCGGCGGCGCGGACGGCCCCACGGCCATCCTTACCACCTCCAAACTGGCCCCTCACCTCCTTGGCCCCATCGCCATCGCGGCCTATTCCTACATGGCCCTGATCCCCATGATTCAGAAGCCCCTCATGCGGGCGCTGACCACGGAAAAAGAGCGCCAGGTGAAGATGGAGCAGGCTCGCGAGGTGTCCAAGGTGGAGAAGATTGTCTTCCCCATCATCGTGGCCGTGTTCGTCATCCTGCTCATCCCCTCCACCGCCCCCCTCATCGGCTGCCTCATGTTCGGCAACCTGCTGAAAGAGACGGGCGTCACCGAGCGTCTGAGCGACACCGCTCAGAACGCCCTGATGAACATTGTCACCCTGTTCCTGGGCATCAGCGTGGGCGCCACCACGGTGGCCACCCGCTTTCTCACCTTCCAGACCCTGGCCATCGTGGTGCTGGGCGTGATCGCCTTCATGTTCTCCACCATCGGCGGCCTGCTGGTGGGCAAGCTGATGTACAAACTGTCCGGCGGCAAGATCAACCCGCTCATCGGCTCCGCCGGCGTGTCCGCAGTACCTATGGCCGCCCGCGTGTCCCAGGATGTGGGCCGGGAGGCCAACCCCAACAACTTCCTGCTGATGCACGCTATGGGCCCCAACGTGGCCGGCGTCATCGGCTCGGCCATCGCGGCGGGCTTCCTGATCGCCGTGTTCGGCGGCTGAGCGGCCCTTTCGCTGCAAAACAAAAAACGGCCCGCCCGGTCAAACCGGGCGGGCTGTTCTCATTCCTCAAAATCCTCCGGGGCGACGTTGATGAACACGCTCACCCGCGCGTCCCCCTCCAAACTCTTTTCATAGCCGGTCAGCTTTCCCTCCCCGTCCGGGAGATAGATGCTGCGCCCTTTGATGAGCGCCTGGAAGCGCCGCTCCCCCGTCTCCACCGTCACCAGCGGGCCGTCCGCCGTATAGCTGCCGTACTCCAGCGGCTCAAACTGGCGGTAGCGGTAATATTTCCCGTCCGCAGCAAACACCAGGTACTCGCCCGCCGTTCCGCGCCAATCGGTGCACCAGTTTCCCATCGCGGCCTCGTCCATGGGGCAGCGCCGCGTATAATCCCGCTGCCAGCACAGGCACAGCACCAGCGCCGCGCACAGCATCGCCGTCACCGCCGGGAAGGCCCCGTACCGCTCCAGCCACCGCCGCAGCCGCTCGCCCGGCCTTTGCAGCGCGTCGGCCAGCTTCTCGTCCGCCGCCGTGCGGAAGTCCTCCTCGCTCTCCAGCCTGCGCCCCTCGATCAGCTCGTTCAGACTCACGCCAAACTCCCTTCCCATCAGGGTCAGCGCCTCGACGCCGGGCATATAGTCCCCGTTCTCCCAGCGGGAGACCGTCTTGTTCGTCACCCCCAGCCGCTCCCCCAACTCCTCCTGGGTCCAGCCCTTCTCCTTCCGCAGCCGGGCAATAAACGCGCCGATTTTGATTTGGTCCACACTCTCGCCTCCCTTTCGCCTTCAGCATACCCCGGCCGGCTGGATTTGTACACCCCAAAAAAAGCGAATGCACAGAAATACCCGCCCCCACACTGGGAGACGGGTATTTTTTATGTCCTCCGATACTCCGCCCGGCCCTGCCGGAACAGGTCGTTCCCCAGACTGTCGATGGCCACGGTGAGGGGCAGGTCCCGCACCGTCATCCGCTTCACGGACTCGCAGCCCAAATCGTCAAAGGCGATGACCTGGGCCGTCTCAATGCACCGGGCGATGAGCGCCCCCGCGCCGCCCACGGCGGCGAAATAGCACGCCCCGTTGCGCACCATGGCGTCTACCACGCTCTGGCTGCGCTCTCCCTTGCCGATCATGGCGGTCAGACCCAAATCCAGCAGCCGGGGGGCGAAGGCGTCCATCCGTCCCGCCGTAGTGGGCCCACAGGCCCCCACCGCCATGCCCTGCTGCCCAGGGGTGGGGCCTGCGTAGTAGATGACCGCCCCGTTTATCTCGAAGGGCAGGGGTTTTCCCGCGTCCAACAGCTCAAACAGCCGCTTGTGGGCGGCGTCCCGCGCGGTGTAGATGACGCCGGACAGCAGCACCCGGTCCCCGGCCCGCAGCTGGCTCACACGGGAGGGCAGGTCCTCTGTGCAAACGGCCAGCGCGCTCATCTCAGCCCTCCCTGCTCCCGCAGGCCCTGAGCTGCCTTGTCCAATGTGCCCACCTGCTCCGCCGCCCTTCCCAGAGCCTGGGCCTGCTCCAGCAGTGTATCCATCCCCCGGCGCAGCTGGCCGTACTGCTCCAGCACCCCGTCCAGCCACTGCTGGGTATCGGCACGGATGCGCTCCGCCTCCTCCTGGGCCTGGCTCACCGTGTCCTGGGCTCTGCGGTGGGCGTCCAGCTCCACGGTGGCCACCCGGTCCTTCAACTGGGCATAGCTTTCCGCCATGGGCTCCAGGGTGCCCACCTGGGTCTGAAGCCGCTCCAGCTCCTTTTTGGCCACCATCAGCTTGGACTCCGTCTGGGACAGCTCGCCCCGCAGCTTGGACAGCGACCGGGTGGACGCCTCCAGAGAGGCGCGCACTTTGGCCTCCTCGGCCGCCGCGCCGCTCTTTTCGCTCTCCGCGCCGGACAGAGCCGCCTCCAACTGGGCGTTCTTCTCCTCCGCCTGGTCCAGCCGCTCCTGGAGCTGGGCCAGCTCCTGCCGGTGGGCGGCGGCGGTCTGCTCGATGTACTGCTGCACATCCTGGCGGTTGAAACCGCCAAAAGCGGTGCGGAATTTTTGAATCACCGTGTCCATTCCTGTCCCTTCTTTTCTTTTGGTATTGTACTGATGATACCACATCCCACCGCCGCTGACAATCCTTTGGAAAAATTTTGACAATCTCATTGACAAACAGGCGGCCTTTGAGGTAGGCTATAAGGGCACTGTCCCCAGACGGTGCCCTTTTCTTTACATCACAGCCCCCTTGGGGCCCCTTGGAGGTCATCACAATGCTCATCCCGGTTCTTCTATTTGTCGTGGGCTTGGTTTTTCTCATTAAGGGCGGCGACTGGTTTGTGGACGGCGCCACCGGCATCGCCCGGCGCTTTCACCTGCCCGAGCTGCTCATCGGCGCTACGGTGGTTTCTATCGGCACCACTCTGCCCGAAGTGATGGTGTCCACCGCCTCCGCCCTCAGCGGCCACGGCGAAATCGCCTATGGCAACGCCATCGGCTCGGTCATCTGCAACACCGCCCTCATCGCCGCCATCACCGTGGCCGTCCGCCCCGGCAAGGTGGACCCCAAATCCCTACGCCTGCCGGTGTGCTTCTTTTTCGCGGCGGCGGCGCTGTATGCCGGCATCGCCTACACCACCGGCTATTTCAGCCGGGTGGCCGGACTGTTTCTGTTGGCGCTGTTTGCCGCTTACATGGTGTCCACTGTGTGGCAGATGAAGTCCTCTCCCGCCCCTGCCCAGCACGAGCCGGCCGGGGAGGAGGGCTCCACCCTCAAGGACGTCGTTCTGCTCATCGCCGGGGCTGCGCTCATCGCGGTGGGGGCCAACCTGTTGGTGGACAACGGCACTCTCATCGCCCAGGCGCTGGGCGTCCCTGAGTCGGTCATCGCCCTCACCTTCGTAGCGCTGGGCACGTCTCTGCCCGAGCTGGTCACTGCCATCACATCCTTGGCCAAGGGCCACGGAGCGCTCTCCCTGGGCAATGTCATCGGCGCCAACGTGTTCAACCTGGTGCTGGTGTCCGGGGTGTCCGTCACCCTGGCCCCCTTCCCCATCCCTCAGGGCTCCACCATCGCCGGGTATAACGCCTCCCTGGTGCTGGATATCCCGGTGATGCTGCTGGTGATGGCCCTGCTCACCTTCCCCGCCCTCACCAAAGGAAAGCTGCACCGGGGCCAGGGCCTCCTGCTGCTGGCCATATACGCGGCGTTCTGCGTAGCGCAGTTCACCCTCTAACCCCTTCGCGGGCCGGGCTTTCTCCGGCCCGCCACTTTTTTGGAGATAATTCCTATCATGCCCCAGCTCAGCTTCGGGAAATACGGACAATCCACGGATTGCATTTTTCTCTTTCCTATGCTAAACTATTAAAAACCATCATTAACGCTTTGAAGCGAGAAAGGACTGCCCCACCATGATCGACCAATGGAACCTCACTATCCCCGAGCTCACTGGAGACGAACCCCGCCGGGCCTATGTCTATGTCCCCGACTCCTGGGAGGAGGACCACGACCTGCGCTATCCGGTGCTGTATATGTTCGATGGGCACAATGTATTTTTCGACGAGGATGCCACCTACGGTAAGAGCTGGGGACTGGGCGAGTATTTAGACGCCACCCAGACCCAGATCATGGTGGCGGCGGTGGAGTGCAATCACCACCCGGACAACGGGCGGCTGAGCGAATACTCCCCCTTCACCTTCCGCACCCCCCAATTTAAGAAAGTCGTGGGCCGGGGTAAAATCACCATGGACTGGATGGCCAACGTGTTCAAGGCCGAGATCGACCGGGAATTTCCCACCCTTCCCGGCCGGGAGGACACCTTCATTGCCGGCAGCTCTATGGGCGGGCTCATGAGCCTGTACGCCCTGCTGGAATATAACCACGTGTTTTCCCGGGCGGCGGCACTCTCCCCCTCCCTGTGGGTGGCCCCGGGCAAGGCGGAAAGCATGATTCGCGCCGCCCGCCCCGCGCCGGGCACCGTGCTGTACATGGACTACGGCTCCCAGGAGCTGGACAACCACAGCGGTATGCTCCGGCAGTTAGGCCGGGCGGCGGCGCTGCTCACCGAAAAGCAGCTCATGCTCAGCTTCCGCATCGTCCCAGGCGGCGAGCACTGCGAGGCCAGCTGGGAGCGGCAGATCCCCTTTTTCATACATACCCTGCTCTACGGCAGAGAGGAGTGATCCCATGGAGACACAGTATTTTAAGGACTACAGCCCCGCCCTGGGCCGGGACATGGAGATGAAGGTATACGGCCACGCAGGCCGCCCCATGCTGTTCATCCCCTGCCAAAATGGGCGGTTCTTTGACTTTGAGAACTTTAACATGACGGACGTCTGGTCGCCCTGGATTGAGTCGGGCCAGGTGATGGTGTTCTCCATCGACACCATGGACGCCGAGAGCTGGTCGGACAAGCAGGGAGACCCCTACTGGCGCATCCGCCGTTATGAGCAGTGGATCGCCTATATCACCGACGAGGTCGTGCCCTTCATGCGCGCCATGGTAAACGAGCGCAACGGCTGGACCGGCGAGGCCGGTATTATGGTATTCGGCTGCTCTCTGGGCGCCACCCACGCCGTCAACCTGTTCCTGCGCCGGCCCGACCTGTTTGATCGCCTGCTGGCCCTCAGCGGCATCTACACCGCCGGCTACGGCTTCGACGGCTACATGGACGAGGTGGTGTACCGCAACTCTCCAGTGCACTATCTGGCAGATATGCCCAAGGACCACCCATTCATTCAGCTCTACAATCAGAAGAAGGGCGTCATCTGCGTGGGCCAGGGGCCCTGGGAGATTCCGGAGACCACCCGGCAGATGGCCCACCTCTGCTACGAGAAGGACATTCACCTCTGGGTGGACTTCTGGGGGTGGGACGTGGCCCACGATTGGGACTGGTGGTACAAGCAGGTCGCCTACTTCGCGCCCTATCTGCTGGAAGATTCATTTCATTCAAAGAGAGAGAAGGAATGACCGATGAAAAACGTGATCTTCATTTCCCCCAATTTCCCCACCAACTACTGGCAATTCTGCCGGGAGCTGAAGAACAACGGCATGAACGTGCTGGGCATTGGCGACGCGCCCTTTGACGGGCTGCCCGGAGAGCTCCGGGACAGCCTCAACGAGTATTATAAGGTGGACAGCCTGGAAAACTACGAGGAAGTGTACCGGGCCGTGGCCTACTTTATCTTCAAGCACGGCCGGGTGGACTGGCTGGAGTCCAACAACGAATACTGGCTGGAGCGGGACGCCCAGCTCCGCACCGACTTCCACATCACCTCCGGCTTCCAGGCGGAGGATATCCCCCGCATCAAATACAAATCCAAGATGAAGGAGTACTACCAAAAGGCGGGCATCCCCGTGGCCCGTTGCCATATGGTGGACGATGAAGCGGGCTGCCTCGCCTTCATCAAGCAGGTGGGCTGGCCGGTGGTGGTCAAGCCGGACAACGGCGTGGGCGCCTCCGACACCCATAAGCTGGAAAACGAGGAGGGGTTGAGGCGTTTCCTGTCCAACCGCATGGCGGGCGTGTCCTACATCATGGAGGAGTTCATCCACGCCGAGGTCAACTCCTATGACGCCATCATCGACTCCCAGGGCAATCCCATTTTTGAGACGGGCAACGTCACCCCCATGTCCATCATGGACATCGTAAACCAGGAGGACAACTCCATCTACTACATTGTCAAGGACCTTCCCGCCGACACCCGCAGCGCCGGCCGGGCCACCGTCAAAAGCTTTGGGGTCAAAAGCCGCTTTGTCCACTTCGAGTTCTTCCGTCTCACCCAGGACCAGCCGGGCATGGGCAAAAAGGGAGACGTGGTGGCCCTGGAGGTCAATATGCGCCCCTGCGGCGGGTTCAGCCCGGACATGATGAACTTTGCCAACTCCACCAACGTCTACAAAATCTGGGCGGACATGATCGCCTTTGACCACTCCACCCTTGAAACAGGAGAGCACGCCTTCTGCGCCTACGCCGGCCGGCGGGACGGCAAGGACTTCGCCCTCAGCCACGACGATATTCTGGAGAAATACGGCGAAAACCTAAAGCTGGTGGGCCGGATTCCCGACGTACTGTCCGACGCCATGGGCAATCAGATGTATGTGGCCGCCTTCAAAACCAAGAAGGAGCTGGATGCGTTTTATAAAAACGTGCTGAAGCTGAACAGGCAAAAGCCCGTCAAAGCTTAAAAATTTCTAAAGTCTGCCCCCGGCGTCTGGAACCGCCGGGGGCAGTTGTGCTATGATAGAAGCGCGAGGACAGCCGCGCAGGGGAGCTTGGAGCGCAGCGAAGGTAAAAGCCCAGGGCCAACAAAGTTGGGCCGGGTTTTGCCTGAGTCGCAGCGAAAGCGACCCGGCCGCGCGGCCAATCTGAGCGTGACAGTATGAGAAGCGCGAGGACAGCCGCGCCGCCCCGGATGGACCGGGGAACCCCAACAACACCGCTTGCGGAGGTAGGATATGGACAATGTAAATATTCTCATCGTGGAGGACGACGCCGACATCAACCGCCTGCTGTGCGCCATTTTGGAGGGCGCGGGCTATACCTGCCGCGCCGCCTTTTCCGGCAGCGAGGCCCTGCTGTGGGCGGAAAAATATGACTACGACCTGGTGCTTCTGGATTTGATGCTCCCCGGCTGCACCGGAGAGGAGTTCATCCAGCGTATCCGCCGGGGCAAAACCATGCCCATCATCGTCGTGTCCGCCAAGATGGGAATATCCGACCGGGTCAACGTGCTCAAGCTGGGGGCGGACGACTTCATCCCCAAGCCCTTCGACAACGCCGAGGTGCTGGCCCGGGTGGAGGCCCAGCTGCGCCGCAGCCGCCAGTTCTCTGTCTCCACCTCCGAGGTTCTGTCCTCCGGCCCCCTGACACTGGATTTGGACAGCCACGCAGCCCTCCTGGACGGCCGGGAGATTTCCCTCACCAGCCGGGAGTTCGACATTTTAGCCCTGCTGATGAAAAATCCCCGCCGGGCCTTTTCCCGTGCCCAGATCTACGAGTCGGTGTGGGGAGAGGACTTCATCGGAGACGACAACACGGTGAACGTCCATGTGAGCAACCTGCGCTCCAAGCTGGCCAAGGCCGACCCGGAGCACAGCTATATCAAAACCGTGTGGGGGATTGGGTTTAAGTTGGGAGAAGCGTGAGGATACCCGCGCAGGGGAGCTTGGACCGAAGCGAAGGCAAAAGCCCAGCCGCCGCGCAGCGGCAGGCGGGTTTTGTCTGAGTCGGAGGGAAAGCGACCCGTGGGCGCGGCCAATCCGAGCGTGACAGCCCGAAGCGTGAGCTTAGGCGCGCCGCCCCGATATTTAAGCTTTCTTTATACTTCCTTTCCAAAGTTTTGGCCTTTCCACGCTACAATGGGGACAGTTCAAACAGAAAGGCGGAAACACTATGGCAGAAAACACTGCGGTGCTGGCCACCTACGGCCTCAAAAAAGCCTACGGAGCCTGCATGGCTCTGGACGGAACAAACATGATGGTCCGCCGGGGGGATATCTACGGTCTGGTTGGCCGCAACGGAGCGGGTAAAACCACCCTGATGCGCATGGCTACGGGCCAGTCTCAACCCTCCGGCGGCGAGATAGAGCTCTTTGGCGCATCGGGCAGAGAGATGGGCCCCCAGCGCCGGCGCACCGGGGCCATGATCGAGATTCCCTCGTTCTCCCCCTTCCTCACCGCGCGGGAGAATTTGGAGTACTACCGCCTTCAGCGTGGCATTCCGGGGAAGCAGACGGTGGACGAGGCGCTGGAGCTGGTGGACCTGACCGATACAGAGAACAAGAAGTTCAAGTCCTTCTCCCTGGGCATGAAGCAGCGGCTGGGACTGGCCCTGGCCCTGATGAACCGCCCGGACTTTCTCATCCTGGACGAACCCATCAACGGCCTGGACCCGAAAGGGGTAGCGGAGTTCCGGCAGATTCTCTGGCAGCTCAACCAGGAGCGGGAGACCACCATCCTCGTCTCCAGCCACATTCTGTCCGAGCTGTCCAATATCGCCACCCGGTACGGCTTTATGGAGCAGGGCAAAATCCTGGAGGAGATTTCCGCCCAGGCCCTTCACGACAAGTGCCGCACCTGTCTGCGCCTGGAGGTGGACGACGCCTCCCGCGCCGCCGCCATCCTTCAGACGGAGCTGGGCACCGACAAGTTCGAGGTGCTCCCCGGCAACGTGATCCAGCTCTACGACTGCCTGGACGACCCCAAGCGGGCGTCCTACGCCCTGGCCCAAAACGGCGTGGCCCTGCTGGCCATGGAGCAGAAGGGCGCGGATCTGGAGGCCTACTTCCTCAACCTGATCGGAGGTGGCCGCCATGCTTAACTACATCCGCGCCGAGACCTACAAGGTACTGCGCCGCCCCTACACCTATATCGCCCTGGCGGTGATGCTGGTGCTGGAGGGAATTTTTGCGGCGGGCTTCGCCTTCCACAACTCCCACTCCTTCGCCACCCCCTTCGGCGGGGCCATCGTCAGCATTGTGGAGTTGAGGGCCATCGGCTTCAGCATGTGCCTGCTCACCGGGGACATGGTATTCGCCGCCCAATACAAGAACTCCACCCTGAAAAACGAGGTGTCCTTCGGCATCAGCCGCACCCAGATCTATCTGGGCAAGCTCATCGCCCAGACCCTGCTGTCTCTTGTGTATCTGGCGATCATGATGGCCTTTTTCATCGGCCTGTGCGCCATCTGCCTGCCCATAGAGGGTCCCGCTGGGTTCTTCTCCGCCGGGGACGCCCTGATCATCGTGGGCTACTTTCTGGCGGCGGGCATCCCCCTGTGGATCGGCGGGCAAGCGGCCATGTGTATGTGCCTGTTCCTCACCAACGGGGAGATGACCAGCTCCTTCCTCTATGTGGGTATCGTCTTTATACTGGACACCTTTTTGAGCGTCACCGGCCTGCTTGTCCAGGGCTGGCTTGGGAATCTGCTGGTCAAGACTTCCGAATACTTCCCCCGCCCCATGCTGGACACCGCCAAGGCCGTGGTGGGCGACCCGGTCTATCTGGGGCAGGCGTGGCTGGTAGGGGCATTCTGGGTGACAGTCTGCACCGCCATCGGACTGTACGGCTTCCACAGAAAAGAGATTAAGTGACGGCGTGATTGCAAGGTGGATGATTTGAACGGAAAAAAACTCATGATGTGCCTTTTGGCCGCCGGTGCCGCAGCCCTGTGCGTATTCGTGACCATAAGGCGCAAAAGGTAAAACCCGCGCTTTCAGCCGAGCCGCAAGGCCCGGCGAAAGCCGTTTCGTGAGGTGTCCCATGAATTTGACCTTTCTCATGCAGGGGCCGCTGGGTATTCTCGGCCCCATCCTACTGGTGCTGCTCATGCTCTGGGCCACCCGTGGGGACCGCTCCGCGTGGTACGTCAAGGCAGCGCTGCTTATTTTGCTCGCTGTTCTGCTCCTCATCATGTTCGGCTATCTGTAACGGAGAAAGGGGCTTCCTCTATGAAAACTGTCCTCATCATCGCGCTGGCTCTAATGTGCGCCGGCCTCATCGGGCGGCAGCTCACGCTGGAGCGAGGGCTTCACAACGCCGCCCGCCGGATGCGGGAGCAGCTGGCGGACGAGACTACGGTCCGGCTTGCCCTCCCCTGCCCCAGCTCCGGGGCGGAGGAGCTGCTGGCCTGCCTCAATGAGCTGTTGGAGCTGAGACAGTCCGAGCGGGCGTCCTACCGCCGGAAGGTGCAGGAGCTGCGGCAGCAGATCGCCAACGTGTCCCACGACCTGCGCACGCCGCTGACCTCCATTCTGGGCTATTTGCAACTGCTGGAGGGGGACAGTCTGTCTCCGGAAAAAAAGGCGGAATATCTGACCGTCATCGAGAGCCGGGCCCGCACCCTTCAGGTGTTCATCGCCTCCTTTTACGATCTGTCCCGTATCGAGGGGGGCGAGCTGCCCTTGGAGCGGGATAAGGTGGACCTGGGCCGGGCGCTGTCCGACCAGCTGGCCGCCACCTATGAACAGATTGAGGCCAGCGGCTTGGTCATGGATGTGGATGTGGCCGACCATCTACCCTCCGTCTGGGCGGACAGCGGGGCAGTGACCCGCATTTTTTCCAACCTGCTCACCAACGCCCTGCGCCACGGAAAGGGCGCCCTCACCATCCGGCTGTACCGGGAGGAAAACGCCATCGTATCCTCCTTTTCCAACCGGGCAGACAGCCTCACCGCCGAGGACGCCGCCCATGTGTTCGAACGGTTCTATACCGCCGACAAAATGCGCACCGGGCAGTCCACCGGCCTGGGGCTGGCCATCGTCAAGGCACTGGCGGAGCGGATGGGCCACACAGCAGCCGCCCGGTGGGAAAACGGGGTGTTTACCGTAGAGGTGCGATGGAGCATTTAAAGAAACCACGGCCTTATGCCCAGCCCCTCTGCGCTGCTGCGTTTGACTAAATTCATAAAACGTTAAAGGGTTGGCGCTTTACGCCAACCCTTTCCTATGGTATGATGTTCCTTAGCATCTCTCAAATTACGACAAAAAGGAGCTTCCTTTATGGCTCAATCGTCACAGGCCCAGCAGGCCCCGCCCCCCCGCCGCCGGCGGGACGAGGAATCCTTCACAGCGCAGGCCCGCCCCGCCCGCTCGCCCCGGGAACCGGAGCGCATCTTCCCCGACCCCAAGCAGGGGCTCACCGCCGCCCAGGCGTCGGAGCTTCTGGAGCAGGGCCTGGGCAACGAGGCGGTGGCCTCCACCGCCAAGTCCACCGGCCAGATCATCCGGGAAAACACCCTCACCTTTTTCAATCTGGTGTTTGTGGTGTTGGCCGCCCTGCTGGTGCTGGCCGGGGACTTTAAGGACATGATGTTCCTGGCCATCGCCGTTGTCAACTCTCTCATCGGCATCATTCAGCAACTGCGCTCCCGGGCCACACTGGAAAAGCTGTCCCTCATCAGCGAGTCCAGGGTAAAGGTGGTACGTGACGGACAGCTGGGCACAGTTCCCGTCCACAAGCTGGTGCGGGAGGATATTGTGGAGCTGGGCGCGGGGGATCAAATCCCCGCCGACGGCCCGGTGATGTCCGGCCAGGTGACGGTGAACGAGGCCCTCATCACCGGCGAGGCCGACCCCATCATCAAAAACCCCGGAGACGAGCTGCTCAGCGGCAGCTTCGTGGTGTCCGGCAAGTGCCGCGCCCGGCTGGACCGGGTGGGCAGCGCCAGCTATGCCGCCCGGCTGTCCCTGGAGGCCAAGGCCGACCAGGGCGTGGGCCGGTCGGAGATGATGAAGTCGCTGGACAAACTCATTCGCTTCATCGGCTTCGCCCTTATCCCCATCGGCGCGGCGCTGTTTTACAACGAGCTGATGGTCCAGGAAAACGCCTTTGCCGACGCTGTTCCCGCCGTGGTGGCCGCCCTCATCGGCATGATTCCCGAGGGGCTGTATCTGCTCACCAGCGTAGCGCTGGCGGTTTCCGTCATGCGCCTGGCCCAGAGGAAAACCCTGGTCCACGAGATGGCGGCGGTGGAGACCCTGGCCCATGTGGACGTGCTGTGCGTGGACAAGACGGGCACCATCACCCAGCCGAAGATGTCCGTTCAGGAGGTGGTGCCCTTGGACGAGGACCGCTGCCCCGCCGGGAAGGTGGAGGAAATTTTCAACGCCTACTATCGCGCTATCGACGCGGACAACGACACCGCCCGCGCGATGGCGGAGCGATTCAGCAAATCCTCTCTGTGGCAGGTAGAGCGCACCGTCCCCTTCACCTCCGCCAACAAGTGGTCGGCGGTGGTCTTCCGTGCCTACGGGGCCTATGTGGTGGGTGCGCCGGAGTTCATCATGAAGGCCCGGTACGCCGATTTGCAGCACATGGTCACCCCCTATCAGGAGCAGGGCTGCCGGGTACTGCTCCTGGCCAAATGCGCCAATGCCCCCACCATAGAGGGAGGCATCGCGGGGGCGGTGGAGCCCCTGGCCCTGGCGGTCATCACCAATCCCATCCGGGAGGAGGCGCCGGAGACCTTCCGCTACTTCGCCCAGCAGGGTGTGACCGTAAAGGTGATCTCCGGCGACAACCCTTCCACCGTATCCGCCGTGGCCCTTCAAGCCGGCATCGCGGGGGCGGAGCGGTATATTGACGCCGCCACCCTCAAGGAGCCCAGCGACTACGCCCGCGCGGTGCGGGACTACAACGTATTCGGCCGGGTGACGCCGGACCAAAAGCGCAAGCTGGTGAAGGCGCTGCAAAAGGCGGGCCACACCGTGGCTATGACCGGGGACGGCGTGAACGACGTGCTGGCCCTGAAGGACGCGGACTGCGGCATCGCCATGGCCTCCGGGTCGGAGGCGGCCTGCCAGGTGGCCCAGGTGGTTCTGCTGGACTCCAATTTCGCCTCCATGCCCCAGGTGGTGCAGGAGGGGCGGCGGGTCATCAACAACATCCAGCGCTCGGCGGCCCTCTACCTGGTGAAGAATATTATGTCCTTCTTCCTGTCCCTCATCACGCTGTTCGCCGGCTTTCCTTACCCCTTCATCCCCATCCAGCTCACTCTGATCAGCGCCCTGACCATCGGCGCGCCCTCCTTCGTGCTGGCGCTGGAACCCAACCATGAAATCGTCAAGGGCCGGTTCATGACCAACGTGCTCCGTCGCGCCCTGCCCGGCGGGCTGGCCAACGTGGTGTTGATGATTTTCATCGAGCTGTTCACCGCCGCCTTCGCCTTCGAGCGGGTCACTCTGTCCACCCTGGCCACCGTTATCATGGGCGAGGTAGGCCTGCTGGTGCTGTACTATATCTCCAAGCCCCTGGACTGGAAGCGGTGGTCCCTTCTGGGCGCCATGTCCGCCGCCTTTGTGGTCGCGGTGCTGGCCTTCGGCAAAATGTTCCAGCTCACCCCCCTGGACTTTCAGGCGGGGCTGGTCATCGTTGTATTCCTAATGCTCACCCCCTCGGTAATCTTTGTGTTTGAGCGCGCCTTTGAGTGGGGCAGCGCCTCCCTGGCCCTCCTCGCCCAGCGGCGCGCCGCGCCCGCGCCCAGGCGGTCCGCCTCCAAACACTCCGGCCGATGACCTATGGCAGCCGCTTCCAATTCACGCGGAAGCGGCTGTTTTTGTTGCAATTTTGGAAAAGATACTGTATAATGCTATCTTGAGCATTTACACTGACAAGAGGGGGCGTACGCCGTGTGGCTGGCCGATTGCTGGACCGATTATGAGCTGCTGGACTGCGGCAGAGGGGAAAAGCTGGAGCGCTGGGGAGGCAAGCTGCTGCTGCGGCCTGACCCCCAGGCCATCTGGAACACCCCCCGAACCCACAAGGGCTGGCGGCAGCCAGACGCGCGTTATTCCCGCTCCAGCACCGGCGGCGGCCAGTGGGCGGACCGAAGCGTCCCCCAGCGCTGGCAGATCCGTTACCGGGAGCTCACCTTCAACGTGGGACTGATGAATTTCAAGCACACCGGCGTCTTCCCCGAGCAAGCCGCCAACTGGGATTTTGCCCAGGAACAGATCAAGTGCGCCGGACGCCCCGTGAACGTGCTCAACCTGTTCGCCTATACCGGCGGGGCCACCATCGCCTGCGCGGCGGCGGGGGCCTCCGTGTGCCACGTGGACGCGGCCCGCGGCATGGTACAGTGGGCCAAGGAGAACGCTAAGTCCTCCGGCTTGGAGGACAGGCCCATCCGCTGGATTGTGGACGACTGCGCTAAATTCGTGGAGCGGGAGATCAGGCGCGGCCGGAAATACGACGCCGTCATCATGGATCCCCCCTCCTACGGCCGGGGCCCCTCCGGCGAAGTGTGGAAGCTGGAGGAAAACTTGTATCCCTTTGTGGAGCTGGTCGCGAGGGTGCTGTCCGACAACCCGCTGTTCGTGATTTTAAATTCCTACACCACGGGGCTGTCCCCATCGGTGCTCACCTATATTCTACAGACCGTCATCGGCGGGAAGTTCGGCGGGCGCACCGTGTCCGACGAACTGGGTCTCCCCGTCACCGCCACAGGGCTGGCCCTGCCCTGCGGCGCCACCGGGCGGTGGACCAAACGCTGATATGGAACGCACCCTTCGTTACCTGTTCGCCATGCTCTGCGGCGCACTTCCGGCCATTCTGTTGTTTTTCCTCCTGCGCCCCCTGCGGGGCAGGAGGCTGGAACGCAGGGGCCTTACCAGCCCAAGACGCCGGGAGTTCGCTCTGGCCCTCCTTTGGATGTACTGCGGCGGGGCGGCCATCCTGGGGCTCACCCCCCGGTGGGTGGTGCCCGCTCTGGCGAATCTCCCGGCGGGAGGCGGCTGGAATGAGGCGGGGCGGCCCTTTTTCAGTCCGGGCACCGTCAGCCTGATCCCCTTTCAGACCTTCTCATACTCCGCTTACATTTTAATCGCCAACGTGGTCATGTTCACGCCCTTCGGCTGTTTCGCCGCCCTGCTGTTTCGGAACTTCAGCTGGAAGCGGGCTCTGCTCACCGGCGCCTGCATCACCCTGTTCATCGAGACCTGCCAGCTGTTCATCGGCCGGACCTTCGACATCGATGACTTGATGCTCAACACCCTGGGGGTATTCGGCGGCTTCTTGCTGGGAGCGGCGGTAAAGCGGTTGTTTCCCCAGTTCGCGGCAGGGCTTGCGGTGCGAACCGCACCATAGAGGGAGGGCGGCGCAATGGCCCATCAAACAGCCTGCCTTAACGTCCGAATCACCCGGATCTGGGATCTTGACTGGTACCCCGGCTTTGCGGAGTGCGTCCTGGTGGACGCGCTGGGCGTGAAGCACCGGTTTCAGGATAAAATCCCGGTGTTCTCCCCCCGGAGCCTTACTCTGGAGGATATCCCCTGTGTCGGGGCGCTCCGCTGCACCATCGCCGGGGAAAACCCGGACGGCACCCTAACGGTCAATACCAAACTTCCCGACGACATCAAATCGGCAGCAGGGGAGCACCTTTTTCGGGTGCGTCCCAGTCAGCTGGCCGGTGGAGAGGCTTTTTCATGAGTGAACCCATCTTAAAAACTGAGAACCTCACCTTCCGCTACACCACCGAGGAGGGCGTGGCCCCCACGGTACTGGACGGCCTCACCCTGGCCATCCAGCCTGGGGAGTTTGTGGCGGTGCTGGGTCACAACGGCTCGGGCAAGTCCACCCTGGCCAAGCACTTCAACGCCATCCTCCTGCCCACATCGGGGAAGGTATACGTAGACGGCATGGACACCGCCGACGAAAACCTCCTGCTGGATATCCGCCGCCGGGTGGGCATGGTGTTCCAGAACCCAGACAATCAGATCGTGGCCAGCGTGGTGGAGGAGGACGTGGCCTTCGGGCCAGAAAACCTGGGGGTCCCCTCTCAGGAAATTCGGGAGCGGGTAGACGCAGCCTTAGCCGCTGTCCGTATGACGGAATACGCCCGCCACGCCCCCCATCTGCTCTCCGGCGGGCAGAAGCAGCGGGTGGCCATCGCCGGAGTGCTGGCCATGCGCCCCAAGTGCATCGTACTGGACGAACCCACCGCCATGCTGGACCCAGTGGGCCGGAAAGAGGTGCTGGACACCATCCGCTGGCTCAACCGGGAGCAGAGCATGACCGTGGTGCTCATCACCCACCACATGGACGAGGCCGCCCAGGCGGACCGTCTCATCGTCATGCACGACGGCCACATTGTGGCCGACGACAGCCCCGCCCTGGTGTTCCAGAATGTGGACGGCCTGCGCTCCCTGGGGCTGGAGGTGCCCGAGCCGGTGGCCCTGCTGTACGAGCTGCGGCAGGCGGGGGTGGACGTGCCCCTCACCGCGCTGACGGTGGATGAGTGCGCCGGGGTTTTGAAGGAGCTGCTGGCGTAGGACCGCAAATCGCAATATTTAGGAGGCACATATTGATGAGAGACATGATCGGGTATTGCGGGCTGGACTGTGAGAAATGCGACGCATATCTCGCGACGATCCATGACGATCAAGCCTTGCGTGAGAAAACCGCAAAGTTGTGGGCCAAGTTAAATAACGCGCCCATTCTGCCGGAACATATTAATTGTGAGGGCTGCCGTGTAGACGGCGCTAAAACGGTATATTGCGAGAGCCTTTGCGCCATTCGCCAGTGCGCGTTGAAAAAAGGCATGGCGACCTGCGGCGGCTGTCAGGAGCTCGATCAATGTCAGGCTGTCGGAATGGTACTCTCAGCGAACCCTGAAGCTTTAACCAATCTAAGGGATTAGAACTGCATCGTCAGCTCACGATCTCCATCCAAGGAGTTTGATTCATGGGAGCTATCATCGAAACCAAACAACTCACACACACCTACAGCCAGGGTACGCCCTTCGAGCACACCGCCCTGGACAGCGTGGACTTTTCCGCCCAGCCCGGGGAGTACCTGGCCGTGATTGGTCGCACCGGGTCGGGGAAATCCACCCTCATCCAGCATCTCAACGGCCTTTTGAAGCCCACCTCCGGCCAGGTGCTATTTGACGGCGCGGATATCTTCGAGAGCAAGGAGCGCACCCGCCAGGTGCGGTGCCAGGTGGGGCTGGTGTTCCAGTACCCGGAATACCAGCTCTTTGAGGAGACGGTGTATCAGGACATCGCCTTCGGCCCCAAGAACATGGGGCTGGACAAGGACGAAATCGACCGCCGGGTCAAGCAATCCGCCCGGTTTGTGGGGCTGGAGCCGGGGGTGCTGGAGAAATCCCCCTTCGACCTGTCCGGCGGCCAGAAGCGCCGGGTGGCCATCGCGGGTGTCATCGCCATGGAGCCCCAGGTGCTGGTGTTGGACGAGCCCACCGCCGGACTGGACCCCGCCGGCTCCGCCCGAATTCTGGACAACATCCGCACCTACCACGAGGAGAAAAACGCCTGCATCATCCTGGTGTCCCACTCTATGGAGGAGGTGGCCCGGGAGGCAGGGCGGCTGGTGGTCATCCACCAGGGAGCCATCCCCTTCTCCGGCGCCCCCGAGGCCGTGTTCGCCCACGGGGACGAGCTGGAGGCCATGGGCCTGGGCGTGCCCGCTATGACGCGGGTGTTCGCCCGGCTGCGGTCCATGGGGGCGGAGGTGCCCGCCTCGGTATACACCATCCCCCAGGCCAGGGAGGCCGTTTTGGCCGCCCTCCACCGAAGGGAGGCACAGTAAGATGGCGCTGCGCGATATCACTCTGGGCCAGTACTTCCCCGGCAGCTCCCCCATCCACCGCCTGGACCCCAGGGCCAAGCTGGTGGCCCTCATCTGCTATATTGTGGCCCTGTTTTTGGCGGAGGGATTGGTCACCTACGGTATTTTGCTTGTGGCTTTGGCCGCTGTGGTGGTCTCGTCCACCGTCAGCCTGAAGGCTCTGCTGCGTGGAATGAAGCCGGTGGTGTTCATTTTGGTATTTACCGCCGTGCTCAACGTCTTCTATACGCCGGGGGAGGCCCTGGTCTCCTTCTGGATTTTCACTGTCACCCGCGAGGGCGTCATTCACGCCTTTTTCATGGTGGTGCGCATCCTGATGCTCATCTCCTGCACCTTCCTGCTCACCTATACCACCTCTCCCCTGGCCCTCACCGACGGGCTGGAGAGCCTGATGGGGCCGCTGAAAAAGCTTCATATCCCCGTCCACGAGCTGTCCATGATGATGTCCATCGCGCTGCGCTTCATCCCCACTCTCATCGAGGAGACGGATAAGATCATGTCCGCCCAGCGGGCCCGGGGCGCGGATTTTGACACCGGAAACCTGATCCAAAAGGCCAAGGCTCTCATCCCCCTGCTGGTGCCCCTGTTCATCTCCGCCTTTCGGCGGGCCGACGAGCTGGCCACCGCCATGGAGTGCCGCTGCTATCACGGCGGCCAGGGCCGCACCCGCATGAGTCAGCTCCATTACCGCCCGTCCGATGTGGTATTCATGCTGGCAACGCTGGCGCTGGCGGTGGGCATCGGCGTTTTAGGGCATTGGGGGCTATGACACCACGCTGGGATTGGACGCATAACGGGACGGCTTCCCACTGGAAGGAGCTTTGCTTATGGAACAGCGCAATATCGCCCTGCGGCTGAGCTACACCGGCACCGCCTACCACGGCTGGCAGGTGCAGAAAAACGCCGTCTCGGTGGCGGAGACACTGGAAAAAGCCCTGTCCTCGGTGGTGTGTCATCCCGTGAAGCTCACCGGCGCTGGCCGCACCGACGCGGGCGTCCACGCCCAGGTGTATGTGGCCAATTTCCGCACCACCTCCGGCATTCCAGTGGAGCGGCTGCCCCTGGCGGTGAATACCCGCCTGCCCGACGACATCTCCGTATTCAAGGCCACCGTGGTGTCCGACTCCTTCAACGCCATCGGCTCCTGCCGGAAGAAGGAGTACACCTATAAAATCTATAACTCCCGCATCCGGGACCCCTTCTACGTAAACCGGGTGTGGTTCTACCCTAAGCTTCTGGACGAGTCCGTCATGGTCCGGGCCGCCGCCCAGTTCGTGGGCACCCACGACTTCGCCGCCGTGCGCAGCGTGGGCACCGAAACCCGCACCACCGTGCGCACCGTCCATTACTTTGAGATTGAACGCCATGGGACAATGATCGAATGCAGGGTATGCGCCGACGGTTTTCTCTACAACATGGTTCGGGCCATGGTGGGCACCTGCATCTACGCCGCCGAGGGCAAGCTGGACCCTACGGAGATTCCCGCTATCCTGGCCTCCCGCAACCGAACCCTGGCGGGGCCCACCGCGCCGCCGGACGGACTATACATGACCAATCTGTGGTACAACGAGGACGTATTGTGAACATTACAGAAATTAAAACCGATAAAAAGCGCTTCCTCCCCCTGCTCCTGCTGGGGGACGAACAGGAGGACATGATCGACCGCTATCTGGAACGGGGAACTCTGTACATCTTAGAGGACTGCGGCGTTCATGGGCTGTGTGTGGTCACCGACGAGGGGGACGGCACGCTGGAGCTGAAGAACCTGGCGGTGGAGCCCGCCCGACAGCGTCAGGGCTGCGGCCGGCAACTGGTGGACTTCCTGTGCGAAACCTACCGGGGGCGGTATTCCCGCCTGCTGGTCGGCACCGGGGACAGCCCACTCACCCTTCCCTTTTACGAGGCCTGCGGCTTTCGCCTCTCCCACGTGATCCCGAATTTCTTTACCGACCGCTACAATCACCCCATTTTTGAGGGCGGCAAGCAGCTGGTGGATATGATTTATTTGGTCAAGGCACTGTAAAGCGGGGGTTTTATGGACGAACAAAGCCAAAAACAGCAAAAAAAGCCACCCAAAAAACTGCCCCGCTTTCTCACGCGGCTGATTGCCGCCCTGGTGGTGCTGGCGGTCTTTTTGGCGCTGGTGGTCATGGTGGCCTTCCGGGACCAGCTGAATATGGACAGCATCAAGCGGTATTTCACATATCTTTCCCTCACCCGCAGCGACAGCGGACAGGCGGATGCTTTCTCCTATGACGGCGAGCTGAGCGATACCTTCGCCGTGCTGGACGGGGACCTGCTGGTGTGCTCCCGCAACGCCATCTCTCTCTACTCTGGCAGCGGCACCCAGTATATCAACCAATCGGTGAGCATGACAAACCCGGTGGTAAACACAAACGGCTCTTTGGCTGTGGTGTACGACGCGGGCGGATCGTCCCTGTACATCCTGGGCCAGCGCTCGCTGGTGTGGTCCACCGATGAATTGGAGCCCATACTCTCCGCCCGACTCAACCGCAGCGGCCAGCTCACCGTGGCCACCCAGGCCAGCGGCTACCGGGGAATGGTCACTGTATATGACGCATCCTACTCCCCTGTGATGAGCATCAACCTCTCCTCCGCCTTTGTGATGGACGCTGCGCTGTCCGACAACGGGCACACTCTGGCCATCCTCACCGCGGGGCAGAGCGGCGGCGCGTTTGACACCGGCCTGTCCCTCTACGCCATGACCTATTCCAACGGCACCTACCAGCCCGACGCCTCCTGCTCTCTGGGCGGCGGCGTGGTGCTGGATGTGAGGCACACCAGCTCCGCAGTGTGGACCCTGAGTGACCAGGGGCTGGACATCACCGACCACAGCGGGCGCAGCGTGCACACCGACTGGGCGGATCGGTATCTGCGGCGGTATACCCTGAGCGGCAACGGCTTCGCCCTGGCCCTGCTGGGCAAATACCACGCGGGCAGTCAGGCGGAGCTATGGGTCATTGACCAGCAGGGCCAGCGGCAAACCCTCTCGCTCAACGAGCAGGTCATGTCCATTGCCGCTGCGGGTCGCTACTTCGCCGTCCTTACCAGTGACCGGCTGGATATATACACGGATGAGCTGACGCTTTACAGCACGCTCAAAGGCACCCGAGGGGCCCGCACCGTTCTGCTCATGCCGGATGGCTCCGCCATCCTGGTCTCGGAGGACAGCGCTGGATTCTATATTCCCTGAGCTTTTACTGTGCTCCGCGTCCGCCGCGGAGAAAGGAGGAGCGTATGCCATACTTATTTGACATACTAATCGTAGCGCTTCTGGCTTTTTTTGCCTGGCGGGGCGCGTCCAAAGGCCTGGTTCTGTCCCTGTGCGGCTTGGCCGCTGTGGCAGTGGCCTTTTTCGGAGCACAGTTCCTGTCGGAGCAATTCTGTGCCCCGGTGGCCAACATCATCCGCCCCATCATCGCCCAGACCTTCCGTGGCGTGGAGCCTGATATCGCCGCTGCCGAGGGAGAGGCTGCCTACACCCTGGAGCAGCTGCTGGACTGTATCCAGGAGGAGGGTCTGTTTGAGGGCTTCTCCGACTTTCTGGAGCAGGGCGTAGCCTACGACAGCCTGGGCCACGACCCCCTGTCCCCGCTGGACGCCCTGGCGGGCTATCTGTCCCTGGGGATCGCCCGGGCGCTGCTGTTCGGACTGGTGTTCGTGGTCATTCTCCTGGTGTGGTTTCTCCTCAGCCACGCCCTGGACCTGGCCTTCCAGCTGCCCATCCTGGCTGAAGTGAACACGGCGGGCGGGCTGATTGTCGGGCTTATCAAGGGCGGGCTGGTCACAGTTGTGCTGGTGTGGCTGGGCCAGCTGGCCGGAGTCGTTCCCAGCCAGCCGGACACCCCCGTCCTCTCCCTGTTCACCGTCAGCCGCCTGAGCGAGCTGCTGATGGACCTGTCCGGCTGAGCGCCTGCATCCCACTGCCAGCAGTATGAAGCCGGCGAACGATTTCCCTTGACGCGGGAAAATTACCACTCTAAAATTCATGACGTGTTCATATTTATTTGATATGGTACTGCAAACACCCCTGCGAGAACTTTTCTCCCTGAAAGGAGCGATACGATGCGCCCAACCATGTGTACCCGCTGCCACAAAAATGTGGCGGTGATTTTCATAACCAAGATTGAGGGCAGCGAGACCAAGAACGAGGGCCTGTGCCTGAAGTGCGCGCGGGAGCTTGGCATCAAGCCGGTGGACGACATGATGAAAAAAATGGGCATCTCCGACGAGGATCTGGAGTCCATTTCCACCGAAATGATGTCTGCCTTCGGCGGCGCGGAGGAGGCCGAGGGCCTGTCCCCCGCCGACAGCGAGGAGCCCCAGGACAGTGACGATGGCGAGGAGGAGGACGAGGGCCGCACCGCCACCTTCCCCTTCCTGAGCAAGCTGTTCGGCTCCTCCTCCGACGGCGCCCCCGACCGGGACCCCGTCCAGCGGGGCGGGACCGCCAAGGAGGACAAAACCGCCGCCAAGGCCGAGCGGAACCAGGGCCCGAAGCGCAAATTTCTGGAGAATTACTGCATCTCTCTCACTCGCAAGGCCCACGAGGGCAAGCTGGACCGCATTGTAGGCCGCGCCAACGAAATTGAGCGCACCATCCAGATTTTGAACCGGCGGCAGAAAAACAACCCCTGCCTCATCGGCGACCCCGGCGTGGGCAAAACCGCCATCGCCGAAGGGCTGGCCCAGCGCATCTACGACCGGGATGTGCCCTATAAGCTGCTGGACAAGGAGGTCTATCTGCTGGACCTCACCGCCCTGGTGGCGGGCACCCAGTTCCGGGGCCAGTTTGAGAGCCGCATGAAGGGCCTCATCGACGAGGTGAAAAAGCTGGGCAATATCATCTTGGTCATCGACGAGGTCCACTCCATCGTGGGCGCGGGGGACGCGGAGGGCTCCATGAATGCCGCCAACATCCTCAAGCCCGCCCTGAGCCGGGGGGAGATTCAGGTCATCGGCGCCACCACCCTCACCGAGTACCGCAAGTACATCGAGAAGGATTCCGCCCTGGAGCGCCGCTTCCAGCCCGTCATCGTGGAGGAACCGTCTATTGACGAATCCGTGGAGATTTTAAAGGGCATCACCCCCTATTACGAGGCCTTCCACCACGTCTCCATCAGCCCGGACATCTGCCGCCAGGCGGTGACCATGAGCGAGCGGTACATCACCGACCGCTACCTCCCCGATAAGGCCATCGACCTCATCGACGAGGCCTCCTCCGATGTGAACCTCCACAACAAGGACCTGGCCCGGCTGGCTGAGATCGACAAGGAGCTGGCCGACTACGCCAAGGAGATGGAGGTGGTTCTGGCCTCCACCGGCGGCCAGAACGACCCCAAGCTCCAGGATCTGCAAAAGCAGGAGCAAAAGCTTCAGCGCCAGCGGGACACGTTAGAGATGGCGGTGAACCGGGACGATGCCGAGGCCCCCAACCGGGACGACCCCGCCTTCCAGGAGCGGCAGGCAGGCCGCCGCAAGCAGATTGCCGAGCTTCAGGAAAAGCTGGGCGCCGTCACCTCCGAAAAGCAGGCGGTGCAGTCCGCCGCCAATGAAAAGGCCTATCAGCGCCTGGCCGAGCTGAAAAGCAAACAGGCCCAGCTCACCGGAGAGCGGGACATTCTCGCCGCCAAGGGTGACCCCCCGCTGACCGTTGCCCATCTGGCGCGAGTCATCGAGCTGTGGACCAAAATTCCCGCCACCTCCATCCAGGAGCAGGAGTTTGAGCGTCTGGCCAAGCTGGACGAGCGCCTCCGGGCCCACATCGTGGGGCAGGACGACGCGGTAGAGGCCGTGTCCAACGCCATCCGCCGGGGCCGGGTGGGCATCTCCGCCAAGCACAAGCCGGTAAGCTTCATCTTCGTGGGCTCCACCGGCGTGGGCAAGACGGAGCTGGTGAAGCGGCTGGCCGCCGACCTGTTCTCCTCCCCCGAGTCCCTCATCCGGCTGGACATGAGCGAGTTCATGGAGAAACACTCCGTGTCCCGGATCATCGGCTCTCCCCCGGGGTACGTGGGCTATGACGACGCGGGCCAGCTCACTGAGAAAATCCGCCGCAAGCCCTACTGCGTGGTGCTGTTCGATGAGATCGAGAAGGCCCACCCCGACGTGCTCAACGTGCTGCTGCAAATCCTGGACGACGGGCACATCTCCGACGCCCACGGCAAGGTGGTGAACTTCGAGAACACCGTCATCGTC
>CAJULM010000021.1:0-42562 GCA_910587285.1 uncultured Oscillospiraceae bacterium
TTTCATGCTTTGGTATAATCTTTCCGCAATACATTGGAAAGGAGGATTCCAAGTGGCGAACAAACTGTATAAACCTGGGGAAGATAACAAGCCGCGCGGTGAATACCGTGAAGTTGGCCCCCGTGGTGGGCAAGTTCCCCGCCCCAGGCAGGTCACCATTGATCCGGGCGACCGTCTTCCGCCTACACAGGAGCCCGGCCGTAGGTGGGAAAAGATTTAACCCCACAGGACCCCTGTTGCCGCAGGGGTCCTAAATTTTTGTCCTCACCCGCCATAAGCAGAAGCAGTGACCAAATAGATTAATCTGGAACCACGCTTCGGCATATCTGGCACCGTTTTCTCTGTACTTTGTGATATAGTGCTTCATAGAGATCTCCTTTCACGTGTTGCTCCGGCTGTCCGCCTGGGCAAATAAATCTTGCGGATCGTAGTATGGGAAAAAATGTTCGATGATGGCGCATATTTCCGACCACGTAAACTCCGTTTTCCCATTTAATTTGTTGTAGAGCGATTTCTGGGTTATCCCAAGGCTCGTTGCGATATCTGCTACTGTAAACTCACTCTCCCGGATTTCTCTGGAGAGAATTGGGTAGCGTACCATCCTTTTCACCCCCCCAATAGGTGCCGGTTTATCGGACTGCTCATGCGCTATCCTGTTCTTGCTCTGGCAGATTCAGAATCTCCCGAATGGCCTGGACGATTTTCGGAGCGTTGCGCTGGCCGGTGAGGATTTTCGATATGTATGCGCCATCCACATATAGCCCGGTAGCTGCCCGCACTTCGTCTACAAGCCACGCCTGAGTTCTGGACGGTGGCCCCAGAAGTTTCGTCTTAACCGCCAACCCAAAGCTCGTGTATTCAGCCATTGTGACAAAAGGCCTCCCTTCATAAATAAAACTATTGACAAGTACAAAACAATGTACTATTATGTAAGTATCAGCAAACAGGCAAACAAAGTTTTGTACCTTATGTGTTTATCATAGTACAAAGCTTTGTGTATGTCAAGCCAGAAGCACAAACTTTTGTGTTTTTGTCGTTATGCACAAAATGGAGGGGCTGTACCATGTCTGAAGTGTGCAAAAACATAGATAGACTGCTCAAAGAAAGAGGCATATCCGGCGTAAAGATGAGTGATGATTTGGGGATGAGCCGAAGCTTCATGACCGAACTGCGAAAGGGCCGAGCAAAAAGCATCAAAATTGAGACTGCACAAAAAATAGCGGATTATTTCGGCGTTACAACAGATTATCTTTTTGGAAAAACAAATCAGTCTGGGTTTGGGGGCGGCTCTGCTTCTGGAGCTGGTTTTGGAGATGGAACTGGATTTGGAGGCCCTATAGAAAAAATGCCCACCCCAGAGGGTGAACGCAAGCCCAGTGATGAGGATATCAAATTTGCCCTCTTTGGCGGTGGCGGTGAAATCACTGACGCTATGTTTGATGAGGTGAAAAATTTTGCCGCCTATGTCAAGCAGAGAGAGGAGGAAAAAAGGAAGGGGTAGCGCGTGAACGATTCCATCTTTTTATATCGAATTGCGGATGCGGAGCACATTCCGATTATCCCATTCCGGCTTCCTGAAACGGGATCACTTTGTGTCCAGGCGGAAAATGGGGACTGCTATATCGGAATTGATGACGCGCTTTTAGAAACGGAATCGGACAAAAGGGTACATCTTGGGCATGAACTGGGCCATTGTGTGACCGGCAGTTTTTATAACCGCTATGCCGCCCTTGATGTGCGGCAGAAACACGAAAACCGTGCCAACAAGTGGGCCATAGAAAAGCTGGTCCCGGAAGACAAGCTGGATGATGCGGTGGCCGATGGCTGTACCGACATATTTTCCCTGGCGGAGCATTTTGAAGTGACCGAGGATTTCATGCGGATGGCCGTTTGTTGGTACACCCACGGCAATTTGGCAACCGATCTATATTTCTAAAGCCTCCTTGAAATGATGTGTTGATTTTTTATTTTGCCCTATCGAATCATAAAAAAGGAGGCCAAAGACAAGTGTCTGTTCCGATAAAGCAAATAGGTTGTGCTACAAGAAAAGAGCAGAACCGCCGAAAGGCAAAAATATAAAAGGAGCAATCATTATGAAAGCATTTTGTGGGATTTTTGCTGTTGTATTTGGTCTTACTGGGATTAGTTGTTTTTATAATCTTTTTTCTGGGCGTAATCCATCCCCGCCGTTGACCCTATTGCTGCTCGGACTTTTCTCTTTTGCAATCACTGCGCTTTGCATTTTAGGAATTAAGCGCAGCATTGATAAGGGCACAGAAACGGGCAGCAGCGTCATTGCAAAAACCAAGATTATCGACGCTTATGGACGAACCTCAACCTCAAGCGCGGCGGCCCGGGGCGCCGTTGGCAATCTTGTAGCGGGTCCCGTCGGTGGAATTGTTGGCGCCTCCACCGCAAAAAGCAAGCGGTCTACCACATTCTTAATTATTTACAAAAATGGAAGGAAACAGACCAGGACCGTCCCAAACGGCTCCTTTGAGTATCAAAAATATGTAAAGTATCTGGATGAATAAAAACCCTCCCCGGCGCTACCAACACCAGCGGCGATTAAGAGGGACAACAAACTTTGCGAGGCTGTTGTCCCTCTTAATCGCAAATTTGAAAATGTGCGATAGGAGGCTTGATTTTTATGGCACGGCGGCCGGAATTTTACTTTGATGAAAAAACAGGCTATTACCGCAAGCGTGTAAAATTGAAATCTGGCCTTTACAAAGATGTAAGAGCCAAAACCAAAGACGAGCTGCGAAAAAAGCTCTACGACCTGGAAACCGCCCAGCGGATGGGCCTGATCCTGGACGACAAAACGACAGTTGCCGAACTGGCTGCCGAGTGGTATAATAACCGCAAGGACGGCCTTTCTCTTTCCCGGCGCGAAGACTATTGCAGCGCCATTAACATCCGCATCTGCCCTGTGCTGGGGGCCATGAAGGTGCGGGATATTAAGCCAGAACACTGTCAGCGGGTCATGGCCCAGTGTGCCGGGCTGTCTTTTTCCACACAGCAAAAGACGGTCAGCACCCTAAAGCAGATTTTTGAATGTGCGGTTGACAATGGTCTGCTTCTTCGCTCCCCAGCGGAGAAAATCAAGCCAGCAGGCGCTAAGCCCAAAGAAAAGACCGCCCTCTCTGTAGAGCAGTGCGCTCAGCTGGAGGCGGCGGTAAAAGGAACGCGGGCATATATTTTTGTAATGCTGGGCCTTTACGCAGGGCTTCGGCGCGAGGAAATCTGCGCACTACAGTGGAAGGACATTGACTTAAAAGCAAATCCGCCCAGGCTAACGGTGAACAACGCGATGCGCTTCGCTGGCGGCAAGGCGGAGTTTCCCGCGCCCCTCAAGTCGAAGGCGGCCCACCGTACCATTCCCCTGCCGCCTAACTTAGCCGCTGCGTTGGCGGAGGAAAAGAAACGGAGCAACAGCCTTTTCGTGATCCATGCCTCTAATGGGCAGCACATCAGTTATCAGGGAATGCGCAATATCATCGGAATCATCGACCGGCGCGGCCCCATGACGGAAACAAAGTTAGCCAAACGGGCTGCGCTGGAGAAGGAGCTGGGCCGTCCCATTGCCCCGCGGAAAACGCAGAAAAATATTGTGAAGATTGACTTTCGCGTTACGCCGCACCAACTGCGGCATAGCTACATCACCCGGTTAATAGAAGGGGGACTGGATATCAAAAAAGTGCAGTATCTGGCTGGACATGATGATATTCGGATGACCTTGAACGTATACAGTCACGTAATGAACAATAGCCCAGAGAGTCTGATTGATGCAGTATCCACCGCATTTTCGGGGCAAACTTCGGGGCAATTTTGAGTTGGAATCGACAAAAAACCGTTTAGTACCAATATATAGAGGGGTTTTGCGAAAATGCTTGACGTGCGGGAGGTCACAGGTTCGAGTCCTGTATCGTCCACCACAAATCCGCTTGAAGCCGTTGGTTTCTGGCGGATTTTTCTGTTTTGCGTCACTTTTTTGCGGCCTTGATTTTTTGTGTTTTGACCCTGACCACATAAATGACCACAGACAGAAAAAATCTTCCCCCGGCTGGGGGCAGGGGGACGCGGCTGATATGGGCGGCGGCGCGGAGGCCCTCTACTGATTACAGCGTGGATGATCCACGCTTCCCCGTTGAGGCTATGGGCCGGGTTCACTTGCGGGTAGACATTCCTTTTACAAACCGCCCGCAAATAGCCGACGTAATCAGTCAGCATCGTTTTCAGAGAATTTTTCAACAAGAGATTGCCAAGACAATCTTGTTGCAATGGCAACCAGTTCTCCGTTTCCAGCTGTCGAAATCTGTTTGCACACAGGCAAAAAATCGCTATAATCAATATCATAGGATTTGTTTATGCTACGTAATCCTTGATACATAAAATCAGCCGGAGAGAAGGACCTACACTATGGAAGTCGGATATCTCGCCCATCTTTCCCTGGACGGCAGAAGCCAAACGGTTGCGGAACACCTGAGCGGAACATCCGACCTATGCGCCGCATTCGCCGCATCCTTCGGTGCGGAGGAGCAGGGCCGCCTGGCGGGCCTGGCCCATGATCTGGGGAAATATTCCGCTGCTTTCCAGCGCCGAATCCAAGGGAGCGTTGAGCGTGTGGATCACGCCACAGCCGGAGCCGCGGAATGCTGTAAACGAGGTCAGATCTGCGCCGCGTTTGCCGTGGCGGGGCACCACAGCGGGCTCCCCGATGGCGGTGGACAGGGGGATCACCAGGATGAGCCCACCTTTTGCGGCCGCATGAGGAAGGCCGCGCTTGGAGGGCTGGAGCCCTGCGAGGCTTGGCAGGAGGAGCTCAAACTGCCCGCAGCCTCTACTCCAGCATTTTCCAATCCGCTGGAGGAGATGTTTTTCACACGGATGCTCTATTCCTGCCTGGTAGACGCGGATTTTCTGGACACGGAGACTTTTATGGCGGGGGCAGAGCGGGAACGGGGCGGCGGAGATCGGATGGAGGATTTGGAGAAAAAGCTTCAATCCCACATCTCCGGCTGGTTCCCGCCCCAGAACGAGCTGAACCGGGAGCGATGCGCCGTGCTGCGGTGCTGCCTGGATCAAGGCACAGCACAAAAGCCCGGTCTGTTTACTCTCACCATCCCCACCGGGGGCGGCAAAACCGTGGCTTCTCTGGCCTTCGCCCTGTGCCATGCCCGTGCGCATGGTCTGCGCCGGGTGATCTACGTGATCCCCTATACCTCCATCATCGAGCAAAACGCCCAGGTTTTCCGGGATATCCTGGGCGATAAAAACGTGCTGGAGCACCACTCCGGGGTTCTTTACGATATTGAGGATGAGGCCAGTCCGGACAATGCCCGGCTGGCCCGGGCCACCGAGAACTGGGATATGCCGGTGGTGGTGACCACGGCTGTACAGTTTTTTGAGTCCCTCTTTGGCAGCCGATCCTCCCAGTGCCGCAAGCTGCATAATCTGGCCCAAAGCGTCATTATTTTTGACGAAGTGCAGATGCTGCCCATCCCATACCTGCGCCCCTGCGTCTTTGCCATCGCCCAGCTGGTGAAGGATTACGGAGCTTCCGCCGTGCTTTGTACCGCCACCCAGCCCGCTTTGGATGGGATTTTCAAGAAATTCCTGCCAGAGCAGCCCCCTGTGGAGCTGTGTCCACCGGAGGTGTTTCGCCAAGAGCTTTTCCAGCGCGTCACCTTCCGGCGGGAGGGAACGCTGTCCTGGGAGGCCGTGGCGGAGCGAATCAGCGGGCAAAAGCAGGCCCTGTGCATTGTCAACAGCCGGAAAAGCACCCAACAGATATACGGCCTGCTGGACAAGGACGGCGCGTTCCATCTGTCCACCCTGATGTATCCCGCCCACCGCAAGGCGGTGCTGAAGTGGATCCGGGCGCGGCTGAACAACGGCCTGCCCTGCCGTGTGGTTTCCACCTCGCTGATCGAGGCCGGGGTGGATGTGGACTTTCCCGCGGTATTTCGGGAGGAGGCGGGGCTGGACTCCATCCTTCAGGCGGCGGGCCGGTGCAACCGGGAGGGAAAGCGCCCCGCCGACGAGAGCGTTGTCACTATATTTCAAGGGGAGGCCCCGCCCCCGTCCCTGTTTGAAATTCCGGTGGCTGCGGGGCGCCAAGCGCTGAACCGCCATGCCCTGCCGGACAGCCCGGAGGCCATTTACTGCTACTTCCAGGAGCTGTTGGGTCTGAAGGGGTCCAGGGCGTTGGATCAGAAGGATATCCTCGCCGTGATGGAGCGGGATTTCATGCTCTTCCGGAAAGTTGCGAAGCGGTTCCACCTGATTGACAGTGAAACAAAAACCGTATATATCCCCTTGGGGGAAGGGGAGGAGCTGGTCCGGCAGCTCCGCTCCGGCGAGCACAGCAGGGCGCTGTACCGGGCGCTGGGCCAGTACGGCGTGTCCATGTACCCACAGCACTTTGAAGCCCTGAATCTGGCGGGAGATTTGGAAGTACTGGAAGATGGCAGCGCGGTTTTGACCAATCCGGCGCTGTATGACAGCGATATGGGGCTGTCGCTGGCGGCAGATGCCGGGAAATTTCTGTCGATTTAGATAGAATTTTGTAAATAGCCCTGCTTATCGGACAAAACATATGATATGCTTATCAAAAATGAGAAAAGAGTGAACGCTGTGCCAATTTCATTGGAGGTCTGGGGCGACTACGCCTGCTTCACCCGCCCCGAGATGAAGACAGAACGGGTCAGCTATGATGTGATGACGCCTTCCGCAGCCCGGGGGCTTCTGGAAAGTATTTACTGGCACCCTGGCCTGCGCTGGGTCATCGACCGCATCCATGTCTGCGCCCCTATCCGCTTCACCAATCTGCGCCGCAACGAGGTGAAGTCCACCGTCAACGCCCGCTCGGCCCGGACGGTGATGGAGCGAGGCAAGGGAGAGCTGTACCCCGCCGCCTCCCGGGACATCCAGCAGCGGGCCGCTCTGCTCCTGCGGGATGTGCGCTATGTCATCGACGCCCATTTTGACATGACCGACCAGGCGGCGGCCAGCGACAACGCCGGAAAATTTCAGGATATCATCAAGCGCCGGATCAAGCGGGGGCAGTTTTACAGCCAGCCCTATTTTGGCTGCCGGGAGTTCCCCGCCCAGTTCAAGGCGTGCGAAACCCCGCCGCCCTGTCCGAAGGAGCTCAGCGGGGTGCGGGACCTGGGATATATGCTCTGGGATTTGGACTACGCCGACCCTGAGAACATCGTCCCTCTTTTCTTCCGGGCATCGCTTCAGGACGGCGTGCTGAACGTCCCCGCCCGGGACAGCGGGGAGGTGATCGGATGATCCTGCAGGCGCTTGTGGAGCACTATGAGGACCTGGCCGCCCAGGGAAAGCTGGCCCGCCCCGGCTGGAGCGATATCAATATCTCTTACGCGCTGTACATCGACAGCGCCGGGGAGCTGGAACAGGCGGTTTCGCTCAAACAGGAGCAAGAGCGCGGGAAAAAGAAGGTGCTGGCGCCCAGGCCCATGTCCCTCCCCGCCCCGGTCAAGCGCTCCAGCGGAGTGGCTTCCAACTTTTTGTGGGACAACTCCAGCTACATCCTGGGGATCGACGAAAAGGGAAAGCCCCAGCGCAGTTTGGAGTGCTTTTCCGCCTGCAAAGCGCTCCATCATCAGGTTTTAGACAGTGTGGACAGCCCTGCGGCCCGGGCTGTGCTGGCCTTTTTTGACCGCTGGGACCCGGAACAGGCCAGGGAGCACCCCGCCCTGGCGGACAAGCTGGATGATATCCTGGCAGGCGCGAATTTGGTCTTTCGGTACGACGGCGTCTTTCTTCAGAATGACGCTCTGATCCGGTCGGCGTGGCAGGCCCACTACGATTCCGCCGGGGGCGGCCCGGAGATGGTGTGCCTGGTCACCGGGAAAAAGGGCCCGGCGGAGGCGGTCCACCCCTCCATCAAGGGAGTGGCCGGGGCCCAGTCCAGCGGCGCGGCGTTGGTTTCCTTCAACGCTGACGCTTTCTGCTCCTACGGACACACGCAGAACCTCAACGCCCCCACCAGCAGATACGCCGCCTTTGCCTACACCAGCGCGCTGAACCATCTGTTATCGGACCGGGACTATGTGGGGCGGATTGGAGACACCACGGTGCTGTTTTGGGCGTCGGGCGGGCAGAAAACCTATCAAAGCGCATGGGCTGCCTGCTTCTTTGGCGCTCCCACGGTCTACACTGCCTCAGACCTGCAAAAAATGATGCTGGATCTGTGCCAGGGCAAGCCCGTCCTGTTTGACGAGGCCAGGCTGGACCCCAACACCACGTTTTACATCCTGGGCCTGTCCCCCAACGCCGCCCGGCTGTCCGTGCGGTTCTTCCTGAGGAATTCCTTCGGGAACTTTATCCGGAACATTCAGGCCCACCAGCAGCGGCTGGAGATTGCCCGCCCCTCCTTTGACAAATTTGAAACCATCCCCCTCTGGAAGCTGCTAAACGAGACGGTGAACCGAAATTCCCGGGACAAATCCCCTGCCCCCGGCCTGGCCGGCGAAACCATACGTGCCATTTTGAGTGATACTCCCTACCCTGCTACGCTTCTCAATGGCGTCTCCCTGCGTATCCGTGCGGAACGGGAGATCACCAGGGGCCGAGCCGCCATTTTGAAGGCGTATTATTTGAAAAATTCCCATCCCGATCTGCCAAAGGAGGTTTTGACCGTGTCGCCGAATTCGGACAGCACCAACATTCCCTACAGTTTAGGCCGTCTGTTCTCTGTGCTGGAGGCCATCCAATCCTCCGCCAACCCCGGCGTCAATACCACCATCAAGGACAAATATTTCAACTCCGCGGCGGCCACCCCCAGCCGGGTATTCCCGTCCCTGATCAATCTGGCCCAAAAGCACCTGCGGAAGCTGAACAAGGGGCTGGGCATCTCCTACAGCAAACAGCTGACTGAACTGGCCGCCAAGCTGGGCGAGGAATTCCCCGACCGCCTGACCCTGCCCCAGCAGGGGGCGTTTCAGCTGGGGTACTACCATCAGACCCGGGTCCGCTATCAGAAAAGGGAGGAAAACAAAAATGCCTGAGCCCATCAAAAATCGTTATGAGTTTGTCATCCTGTTCGACGTGGAGAATGGAAATCCCAACGGCGACCCTGACGCGGGCAATATGCCCCGGGTGGACCCGGACACCGGCCTGGGGCTGGTGACCGACGTGTGCCTAAAGCGGAAAATCCGCAACTACGTGGAGACCGCCAAGGAGGGCGCAACAGGCTACCGCATTTATATCAAAGGCGGGGTGCCCCTGAACCGCAGCGATGCCGAAGCCTACAAAGAGCTGGGAGTCACGGAAAAGGATGTAAAGGAGAAGAAAAAAGTCGATTCCGCCCTGGACGAGAAAATCCGGGACTGGATGTGCGCCAATTTCTATGATATCCGAACATTTGGCGCGGTGATGACCACCTTTTTCAAGGCGGCCCTGAACTGTGGGCAGGTTCGGGGGCCGGTGCAGCTGGGCTTTGCCCGCAGCGTGGAGCCGGTGATGCCCCAGGAGGTGACCATTACCCGCGTGGCCATCACCACCGAGGCCGACGCGGAGAAAAAGGTGACTGAGATGGGGCGCAAGTACATCATCCCCTACGGCCTCTACCGCTGCGAGGGCTATGTCTCCGCCAATCTGGCCCGCAAGACCACCGGCTTCTCCCAGGAGGACCTGGAGCTGCTGTGGCAGGCGATCCTCAATATGTTCGAGCATGACCGCTCCGCCGCCCGGGGCAAGATGGCGGTGCGGGAGCTGATTGTGTTTCAGCACGACTGTGAGCTGGGCTGCGCCCCGGCCTGGAAGCTCTTTGAATCGGTGAAGGTGGAGCGGACAGACAAGGATGATCCCGCCCCCGCCCGCTCCTATGGGGACTACCGGGTCACGGTGGATGAGTCCGCCCTTCCGGCCGGCGTCACCTGCCGGCGGATGGGATGAGCTGGCCCGAGGAGGATTGGCTGCTGCTGTCCGGCTTACAGCACTTCGCCTTCTGCCGCCGCCAGTGGGCGCTGATCCGCATTGAGGACCAGTGGGCCGAAAATTACCGTACAGTAGACGGCCATCTCATGCACGAGCGCGTCCACGACCATAAATTCCGGAAGAGCCGCGGGGACCGGCTGACCGTCAGGAGGCTGGCCATCCACTCGGCACGGCTGGGCATATCCGGGCAGTGCGACGCGGTAGAGTTTTTCAAAGACCCCGCCGGCCGCAAGCGTCTGCGTCAAATCGCAAAACAAAGTGTCAACTATGGTCAAGCGGTCTCGCACCATAGTTTGCGGTGTTTTCTGCAAACAGATAGCCCTGTTGGGGGGAAATGGCGGGAGTTCGGAGGAATATTTTAGAAAATTATCTGATTGTTGTAAAAACAGCTTGAAATTTTGGCTGTTTCTGCTGTCGCCCCCCCTCGCGGGGGGCGTGGGTTGAAATACGCTGAACGATTTGCCGGAGCCGGGGACGCCCAGCGTCGCCCCCCTCGTATGGGGGGCGTGGATTGAAATATTTTCGGTCTGATCCGGGCCGTGGGCCTGATCCGTCGCCCCCCTTGTAGGGGGGCGTGGATTGAAATGCCAGATAGAGGTTGGTGCCAATACCCGCCGTAGTCGCCCCCCTCGCGGGGGGGTGGATTGAAATTTTCTCCCTGGCTTTCAGAGTCATGGACCCTCAATGTCGCCCCCCTCGCGGGGGCGTGGATTGAAATGTGGTACTGCGGGATGGGCAGGTGATCGCCACCGGTCGTCCCCCTCGCGGGGGGCGTGGGTTGAAATAAGGTCACCACATCGACAGGCGCGTTTGTTCCCGAAAAACAGAAAGGGCTTCGCCAGCTGGCGAGGCCCTTTTTTCGTTTGGCCACATAACTGACCACAGACAGAAAAATTCTGTCCCTGGTGGAAGGACAGCCGGACACAGCTGGTTTCGGCAATAATCAAGGGCGCTCTATGTTGACACGCTCCTCTCATTCGAGCGTATCGCGAATCTGGTTGTCAGCCGTGGAGACAGCTCACTCCTTGCCGGATTATGTGTCCGAAGATACTCCAACTCAGACAGAGGAAATCCTTCCTGTAAAAAGCGGCCGTTCTGTTGATTGACATTCCCTCCGTTGAGGATGCGGCGGCAGCACTGCAAATCCTCCTGACTGATATAAATCCGGCAGCCGGGCCCAACAAACCAATCTGCCATTCCGGAGTGGTCAGCGTGGATATGGGTGATCAGAACATCCCGCTTTTCCGGAACAGACGCCAATTCCCGCAGTCCTCCCTCCAGCCCCACCCGTTGCAAAAACACAGCCCTGCTCCGTTTCCCTCTGTTCCGCCCACCTGCGGAACGGGTCAACGCCACCGGCGCTTCAGCAAAAGTCCCCTCTCATTCCGCCTGCTCGCGCTGCGCCTCCAAATACTCGTCGTAGCTGGTCTTGCGGTCGATCAGTCTGCCGTCCTGCGTAAAGTCAAAAATACGATTGCATACAGTCTGAATCAGCTGGTGATCGTGACAGGCCACCAGCACATTGCACCGCACCGCCTCCAGCCCCTTGTTCAGCGCCGCGATGGACTCCAGGTCCAGGTGGTTGGTGGGCTGGTCCAGCATCAGCACATTGGCCCCGGACAGCATCATCCGGGAGAGCATACACCGCACCTTTTCCCCACCGGACAGCACCTTCACCGGCTTGTTGACCTCCTCGCCGGAGAACAGCATCCGGCCCAGAAAGCCCCGGAGGTACTGCTCCTGGGGGTCGCGGGAGTACTGGCGCAGCCACTGCACCAAATCGTCCTCACAGTCCTCAAAATAGGGGGTATTGTCCTTGGGAAAATAGGAGAAGGTGGCGGTCTGGCCCCACTTTACCGTCCCCTCATCCGGCTCCAGCTCCCCCGCCAGTATCTTGAACAGGGCGGTGTGGGCGTTCTCATTGTCCCCCACAAAGGCGATTTTCTCATCGTGGCCCACGATGAAGGACACCTTGTCCAGCACCTTCACCCCGTCGATGGTCTTTGACACGTCGGTGACGAATAGGATGTCCTTGCCCACCTCCCGGTCGGGCGTAAAGCCCACGAAGGGGTATCGCCGGGAGGAGGCGGGCATCTCCTCCACGCTGAGCTTGTCCAGCAGCTTGCGCCTCGCCGTGGCCTGCTTGGACTTGGACTTGTTGGCGGAAAAGCGGGAGATAAAGTCCTGAAGCTCCTTGATTTTTTCCTCGTTGCGTTTGTTTTGGTTCTTAATCAGCTGCTGCACCAGCTGGGAGGACTCGTACCAGAAGTCGTAGTTGCCCACGTACATCTTGATTTTGCCGTAGTCGATGTCCACGATGTGGGTGCACACGGTGTTGAGGAAGTGCCGGTCGTGGGACACCACGATGACCGTGCCCTCAAAATCCAGCAGAAAATCCTCCAGCCAGTTCACCGCCTCGATGTCCAGATTGTTGGTGGGCTCGTCCATCATCAGCAGGTCGGGCTCGCCGAACAGCGCCTGAGCCAGCAGAACCTTCACCTTCAGCCGGGGGTCCAGGGTGGCCATGCCGCTCTGATGGTACTCGGTGCCCACGCCCAGGCCCTGGAGAATGCGGCTGGCGCCGCTCTCCGCCTCCCAGCCGCCCAACTCCGCGAACTCCTCCTCCAGCTGGCAGGCCAGCAGACCATCCTCGTCCGTCATCTCCTCCTTGGCGTACAGCGCGTCCTTCTGCTTGCCGATGTCATACAGCCGCTGGTTGCCCATAATCACCGTGTCCATCACGCAAAAGGCGTCATAGGCGTTTTGATTCTGCTTGAGCACAGACATCCGAATGTTGGGCAGCACGCTCACCTGGCCGGAGGTGGAGTCCAGCTCGCCGGAGAGGATTTTCAGAAAGGTGGATTTGCCCGCGCCGTTGGCGCCGATGATGCCGTAGCAGTTGCCCCGGTCGAATTGCAGGTCCACGTGGGCGAACAGCGGGGTTCCGCTGTAGTTGAGGCTTAAATCAGTGACAGTAATCATAGTTGGTCTGCCGCTCCTTTTCCATGGTCAAAAATTGCGAGAGGAATTATATCATTTTTAACGTCTTCATGCAACCTTTCTCCCCGGCTAAAGGTATTCCCCACAGTGGACGCTTTCTGACAGGGCCATGGAAATGGTTGCTATTTTCGCCGGCATATGCTAAAATCCACACAGGCTTCATTTCTGAGCACAGGAGGACGGCATATGAACACCATGATCATCGGCATCGCCGGCGGAACCGGTTCGGGAAAAACCACGCTCACCCGGCGGCTGCAAGACGCTTTCGGGGATGATGTGTCCGTGGTCTACCACGACAACTACTATAAAAAGCACGTGGGGCTGTCCTATGAGCAGCGGGCCGCGCTGAACTACGACCATCCCGACTCCTTCGACACCGCTCTTTTGGTGGACGATCTGCGCCGGCTGACCGCGGGGGAGGCCATCCGCTGCCCTGTGTACGACTACACCATCCACAACCGCTCGGAGGAGACCGTGGAGGTGCGCCCCACAAAGGTAGTTATCGTAGAGGGCATTTTGATTTTTGAAAACAAGGCCCTGCGGAACCTGATGGACGTGAAGATATTTGTGGACACCGACGCGGACGTGCGCATCCTGCGCCGCATTCTCCGGGATGTAAAGGAGCGCGGGCGCTCGCTGGACTCGGTGATCTCCCAGTACCTCACCACCGTCAAACCCATGCACGAGCAGTTCGTCCAGCCCAGCCGCCAGCACGCCGACATTGTGGTGCTGGAGGGCGGGCACAACCTTGTGGCCCTGGACATGATTGTCCAGCGGGTGAGAAGCCATATCGACAGCGCCGGGCGCCCTGTATAAAACCTGGGCCGCCGGCGCAAAATCACAAGGAAAAGAGTGCTGCAAACCATGAAGAAATTTATTCTGTCCATGGGAGTCACCGCCGCAGCGGTGCTGCTCCTCCTGCTGTCCTCCTGCTCAGGCGGAACAGCCCAGAAGCAGGCGGACCTGTCCGCCTTTGCCCAAGCCCTTCAGGAAAAGTATGACTTCGCCGCCTTTCTCATGGAGCAGGACCCGGAAGCGGATGAATTTGCCAAGCAGTCCATAGAGCAGTACCTGCCCGGCCTGCTGGACCTGGAGCTGGAGCAGCGGGTGATCTATATGTCCATGATCACGCTGAACAACGGGGAATTTTCCATGGTCCAGGCGAAAAACGCCGAGGATGCCGACAAGGTCAGGGAGATTTTCCAGGCCCGCATCGACTATATGGCGGGGGACGGCGAGACCCCCGGTGGAGCCTGGTACCCCGGCCCCACCGAGCTGTGGAACAATTCCGCCCGGGTGAAGGTCAACGGCAACTATGTGCTGATGGTGACCTCCGAGGATTGCGACCAAATCGTAGACGAGTTCAACGCCCTGTTTGCCTAACCCAAAACTTTATATCTTATTAAGGAGTATATCACGATGAAACGAATCAGAATCCTTTCCCTGTGCGCCGCCGCGGCGCTGTGCCTGTCCCTGCTGTCCGCCTGCGGCGGCCCCCGTGGAGACAGCCCCTCTACCGCCCCCCGTAAGGACGCCGACCTGGCCGCCTTTGCCCAAACCGTGCAGGAGAGCCACGAGTTCGCCGCCATGGAGAAGGCCGACCCCGCCGACGAGGAGCTGGGCGCCATCATGCTGGAAAACAACTACCCCGGTCTGAAGGACATGGACCTGGAGCAGCTGGAGGTTTACCTCGCCCTGATCTCCTTCTCCGGCGGGGAGCTGGCCTTGGTCCAGGCCAAGAACGAAGAGGACGCCGCCAAGGTGAAGGAAATCCTCCAGGCCCGCATTGACGCCAAGACCACCGAGGGGCCTGGCAACTACCCCGAGGAGGTAGAGATGTGGCTGCACAATTCCAAGCTCGTCACCGCCAACGACACCTATGTGATGCTGGTCTGCCATCAGGACGCAGACGCCATCGTGGACGAGTTTAACGCCCTTTTCCAGTGAGAAATCCGCCGACAGTGCGGCGGTGACATAGCAATGAGGAGTTGAGAGACATATGAAACGTATCCTTCCCTTGGTCCTGTGCGCGGCCATGGCCCTATCCCTGCTGTCCTCCTGCGCCAAGCCGGGGCTCAACGGCCCCACACCTGACGAGTCCGCAGAGGTGTCCGATCCCATTCAGACCGAAGCGGCGGACGGTCCCGTGGGCAAGCCTGAATCTCAGGAGCCCTCCGGCGACCCCAGCGAGGAACCCTCCCTGTCCCTCCCCCCCGAGACCGAGACCCCCTCGGTTCCGCCCAGCGAGGAGCCTTCCGTGGAGCCCACGCCTACCCCCGCGCCCACGCCGAAGCCCACGCCCACCCCCAATCCGGAGCCCACCCTGAGCCTCCCGCCCGATCCCGAGGTCACGCCCGAGGAACCCGGTGAGTCCTCCGCCCCGGCGGGCCAGCCCGACCTGCGGCAGTTCTACGAGAATATTATGTTCGACGACCCGGATTTTGCCGCCACCGCCGAGCTGTATAACGAGTATCTGGACGTGCTCTATCCCGGCCTCACCGCCATCTCCACCCGGCAGCTGGTGGTGTTTCAGCCCATGATGTCCGCCGTGGTGTGCGAGATCGCTCTGGTGGAGGTGACGGACCAGGCGGACGTGCCCGCCGTGCTGGACATTCTCCAGGCCCGGGTGGACTACATGGTGGGAGACGAGGAAAATCCCGGCGCCGCATGGTATCCCGCTTCCATTGAAGGGTGGCAGAACAATTCCCGCATCGTGTCCAACGGCTGCTACGTCCTGCTCATCGCCTACGACAAGTGCGACGACATTGTCGCCCAGTTCAACACGCTCTTTGAATAAGCCCTCCCTTCGCCCCGGCGCTCGCGCCGGGGCGCTTTCCCTTCAAAATATTCCCGGCGAGGTGACCGCCCATGATATTTTCCAGTCCGTATTTTCTATTTCTCTATTTCCCCGTCGTATTGGTTTTGTACTATATCGCTCCCCTGAAATGGCGCAACCTGGTGCTACTCGTCGTCAACCTGATCTTTTATGGCTGGGGCGAGCCGGTGTACGTGCTCATCATGTTCCTCTCCATTGCCATCGACTACTCCCACGGGCGCATCGTCACCCGCTGCAAGGCCAAGGGGAACGACCGGGGGGCCCGAATGGCCGTGGCCTCCTCGGTGATCTTCAACCTGCTGCTGCTGGGCTTCTTCAAGTATTATAATTTCATCGCCGGCAGCCTGGCCTCCATCGGCGCGGGCGTGCTGCCCATCATTGAGTACCTGCCCCTGCCCGGCGGGGATTCCATCCCCTTCACCCTGCCCATCGGCATCTCCTTCTACACCTTCCAGACCATGAGCTACACCATCGACGTCTACCGTGGGGACGCACCCTGCCAGAAGAACATCGTCACCTTCGGCACCTTTGTCACCCTGTTTCCCCAGCTCATCGCCGGCCCCATCCTCAAGTACAAGGACCTGGACGACCAGCTGGAGCGCAGAGACCACACCTTCGAGAAATTTGCCTCTGGCGTCCAGCGCTTCACCATTGGCGCGTGTAAAAAGGTGCTGCTGGCCAACGCCCTGGGCCCGCTGTGGGATGTGTATCTGGCCACCCCCTCCGCCCAGCTCACCACCTCGGGGGCATGGCTGGGCATCCTCGCCTTTTCCCTCCAGCTCTACTTTGACTTCTCCGGCTATTCGGACATGGCCATCGGCCTGGGCCGGATGCTGGGCTTCGAGTTTTTGGAAAACTTCAATTATCCCTATATCTCTAAGTCCGCCAGCGAGTTCTGGCGGCGGTGGCACATCTCCCTGGGCAGCTGGTTCCGGGAGTATCTCTACTTCCCCTTGGGGGGCAGCCGGGTAAAGCCCGCTCGGATGGTGTTCAACCTGCTCATCGTCTGGGCCGCCACCGGCATCTGGCACGGGGCCAGCTGGAACTTCCTGCTCTGGGGCCTGTATTGGTTTGTGTGGATCGGCTTGGAAAAGCTGTGGCTGGACAAGGCGCTGAGCAAGGCCCCGGCCTGGCTCTGCCACGTGTACGGCGTGCTCATCGCCATCGTGGGCTGGGCCATCTTCGCCGTGGAGGACTTCTCCGCTATGGGGCCCTATCTGGCCGCCATGTTCGGCTTCGGTGCAGGTGTGCTGGACGGGGATTTCCTGTACTATCTGCGCAATTACCTGCCCATTCTCGTCATCGCCATTATGGCCGCCACCCCCCTGGCCAAAACCCTCTGGCACAAGCTGCCGCAGCGGGCGCAGCAGCTCGCCTTCCCCGTGCTGATGCTGGCCGGGCTGGCTGTCACCACCGCCTACCTGGTGGACGGAACCTACAATCCCTTCCTGTACTTTAGATTTTAAGGAGGTACGGGCATGAGCAAGAAATATTCCATGTTTATCACGATACTGTTCTGCACCTTTATTTTCGGTTTTGGCATCGCCCACGTCCTCCTCCCCGACCGGACTTTTTCCGAGCAGGAGAACGACTGGCTGGCCCAATTCAAGCCCCCCACCTGGGACTCGGTGCGCTCGGGGAAGTTCATGGAGGATTTCGAGGAGTACTTCAACGACCAGTTCCCTCTACGGGACCAGTGGGTGCAGCTCAAGGCCCTGTCCGAGCGCGCCTTGGGCAAGCAGGAAAACAACAAGGTCTACTTCGGCGCCGACGGACAGACCCTGTTCGCCCATTTCACCCGGCTGGACCACAAGGAGCTGGATCAAAAGTTAGGCTATGTGAACAGCCTGGGCGCCAATGTGGACGTGCCGGTGTATTTCGCCCTGGTGCCGGACAAGAGCTGGGCCTGGGCCATGTTCCTGCCCGACAACGCCCCCAATGTGGACGACGGCTCCACCATTGAGCGGGCGGCGGAGCTGTGCGGGGACAGGGTGACATTTGTAGACCTGCGGTATTCGCTGGGCATCACCTGCGGCAACACCCAGTCCCCGGATGAGGACGGCTCTTTCTACCGCACCGACCACCACTGGACCACTATGGGAGCCTACCGGGTCTATCTGGAACTGATGCGTGCCATGGGCGACAGCGGCGGCATTTACGACTATCCCCTGACCCTGCAATCCGACCAATTTTACGGCACCACATACTCCGCCTCCGGCGCGGGCTGGGTGAAGCCGGACAGCATCTATACCCTCATCCCCGAGGGGGGCACAAAGGGCCGCGTCACCGTCACCAGCTACCCGGAGGGCAAGCCCGTCGAGAGCAGCCTGTACCACCCGGAGAGGCTGGAGGCCAAGGACAAGTACGCCTTCTTTTTAGGGGGAAACCAGCCCCTGTGCGTCATCCGGAACCCCGACGCCCAGGGCGGCAAGCTGCTGGTGGTGCGGGACTCCTACTCCGACTCTCTGGCCCCCTTCCTGGCCGAGGAGTTCCAGGAGGTCCACCTGTTTGACCTGCGCTACAACAATATGTCCCTCAAGCAGTACGTGGCGGACAACGGCATCGACCAGGTGCTGGTGCTCTACTCGGCCAACAATTTCAACACGGACAACAATCTGTTTAAGCTGGCGATGTGACGGCAAAGGGCCTGCGGCGTGTGCCGCAGGCCCTTTTTGTTCCGCATCTCTCCACCGGGCGATGCGCAGCGCGTCCGGCTTACAGTTGTCAGCCAGCATATCTCTCCGCCAGACAATAGGCAGTGCGCCCGGCTTACAGTTGTCAACCGGAATCTCCCTGGGCTCCTCACCCCTTCAGGAGAAAGAAATTTACCCGCCCAGGTACGCCTTTTTCACCGCCGCGTCCCGGAGCAGCTCGTCCCCGGTGCCGGTGGCCACAATCTTGCCCGTCTCCAGCACGTAGCCCCGGTCGGCCACGCTGAGGGCCATGCGGGCGTTTTGCTCCACCAGCAGGATGGTGGTGCCCGCCTGGTGGAGCCGGCGGATGATATCGAAAATTTGGTCCACCAGGATGGGGGCCAGCCCCATGGAGGGCTCGTCCAGCATGAGCAGCTTGGGGTTGCTCATCAGCCCCCGGCCCATGGCCAGCATCTGCTGCTCGCCGCCGGACAGGGTGCCCGCCACCTGCTTCCGCCGCTCCTTCAGCCGGGGAAACTGCTGGTAGACCCGCTCCAGGCTGGCGGCGATGCCGGCGCGGGGCTGGGTGTACGCCCCCATCTCCAGATTCTCCTCCACCGACATCTGTAAAAACACCCGCCGCCCCTCTGGGACGTGGGCCATCCCGCGCTCCACAATCTTGTGGGCAGGGACGGAGCCCAGGTTCTGCTCCAAAAATTCGATAGAGCCGGTTTGGGAATGGAGCAGGCCGCACACCGTATTCAGAATCGTGGATTTGCCCGCGCCGTTGGCCCCGATGAGCGTGACCACCTCTCCGGCGTTCACCTGAAAGGAGACCCCCTTGATGGCGTGGATGGCGCCGTAATACACATTGATATCATTTACCTTCAGCATATGCGCGCCCTCCTCACTGCTGCTTGCCCAAATAGGCCTCAATGACCGTGGGATTGGATTGAATCTCCTCCGCCGTCCCCTTGGCGATGATCTGGCCGAAGTTGAGCACACAGATGCCCTCGCAGATGCCCATGACCAGGCTCATGTCGTGCTCGATGAGCATGACCGCAATCTGGAAGGTGTCCCGAATCTTCACAATGTTTTCCATCAGCTCGGCGGTCTCGGAGGGGTTCATGCCCGCCGCCGGCTCGTCCAGCAGCAGCAGCGACGGATTGGTGGCCAGCGCCCGGACAATCTCCAGCCGCCGCTGGGCCCCGTAAGGCAGGCTGCCCGCCTGATGGCTCGCCAGGTCCTGCATATCGAAGATGGACAGCAGCTCCAGCGCCCGCTCGTGGGCCGCCTTTTCCTGCCGCCAGTACTTGGGCAGGCGGAAAATGCCGGAGAGCATGGAGTATTTTTCCTGGTTGTGCAGGCCGATTTTCACATTGTCCTCCACGCTCAGGTTATTGAACAGCCGGATATTCTGGAAGGTGCGGGCGATGCCCATCCGGTTGATCTGGGCGGGGGTTTTGCCGTGGGTGTCCAGTCCGTCCAGCAAAATGGTGCCCCGGGTGGGCTGGTACACCTTGGTAAGCAGGTTAAATACCGTTGTTTTCCCCGCGCCGTTGGGGCCGATGAGTCCAGCGATCTCTGTGCGGCCCACGGTGATGTTAAATTCGTTCACGGCGGTGAGGCCGCCGAAGTCGATGCCCAGATGGCTGCACTCCAGGATGGGGGTCTTGCCCACGTCCCGCTCCGGAATGATGGATACGCTGGGTACGGGCACCATTCTGCCCTTTTCAAACTGCTTGCGCTCAGCCATTGCTTGCCGCCCCCTTCCGTTTGGGGATCACCCGACCCACCAGGTCCTTCAGCCGGTCGTTGTTGGTGGCCAGCATCACCAGGATGAGAATGATGGCGTAAATGAGCATACGGTAGTCCGAGATGTCCCCGAACTGCCGCAGCAGGTCAGGCAGGACATAGAGCAGGGCGGCGGCGATGATGGAGCCCCTGATCGAGCCCAGCCCGCCCAGCACCACGAACACCAGCACCAGGATCGAGGTGTTGAAATTAAATTTGGAGGCCACGGTGGAGGAATAGTTCAACCCCCACAGCGCCCCGGCCGCCCCCGCCAGCGCAGCGGAGGTGACAAAGGCCATGAGCTTGTATTTGGTGACGTTGATGCCCACGCTCTCCGCGGCGATGCGGTTATCCCGCAGCGCCATGATGGCCCTGCCTGAGCGGCTGTTCACCAAATTCTGCACCACCAGCAGGGTGATGAGAATCAACACAAACCCGGCGGTGAAGGAGGCCAGCTTGGTCACGCCCACCGCCCCCATGGGGCCCTTGATAATGGCGGTGCCGCCAGCGGAGAGATGGAACTGCTCCGACCCGGCGGCCATGTGGAAGCCGTTCTCGTCCACCCCCACGTAGAGCACCATAATGATATTCTGAATAATCTGTCCGAAGGCCAGCGTGACGATGGCCAGATAGTCCCCCTGGAGCCGAAGGACCGGCACGCCCACGATAACGCCGCCCAGCGCGCCGAAGGCCGCCCCCACCAGCATGGACACCGCCAAACGCAGGGGCCCCACGGGGATGGCGCTTTGCAGCAAAACGGAGGCTGTGATGCCGGCAAACGCGCCCAAGCTCATAAAGCCCGCGTGCCCCAGAGACAGCTCGCCCAGAATGCCCACCGTCAGATTCAGCGACACCGCCATGACAATGTAGCAGCAGGCGGGCACCAACAGGCTCTGGAGAATATTGGACATTTTGCCCATGCCGACGGCGGTCTGGATCACGGCAAAGGCCACAATCACGATGCCATAATTGATAAACCCATCGAGGGAGTTCTTGTTCAGTTTCTTCATGGCCGCCTCACACTTTCTCGGGCACGTACTTGCCCATCAGCCCGGCCGGCTTCACCAAAAGCACCACAATCAGCACCGCGAACACCACCGCGTCCGACAGGTCGGTGGAGATGTACGCCTTGGCGAAGGTCTCAATGACGCCCAGCAGAATGCCGCCCAGCAGCGCCCCGGGAACAGAGCCGATTCCGCCAAACACGGCGGCGGTGAAGGCCCGGATGCCCGGCATGGAGCCGGTGGTGGGGGACAGAACCGGATAGGCCGAGCACATCAGCACCCCGGCGATGGCCGCCAGGGCGGAGCCGATGGCAAAGGTCATGGAGATGGTGGCGTTCACGTCGATGCCCATAAGCTGGGCGGCGGCCTTATCCTCCGAGCAGGCCCGCATGGCCTTGCCCAGCTTGGTCTGGCCGGTGAACAGGGTCAGGGTAATCATCACCACCACGCAGCAGACGATGGACAGAACGGCCACGTAGGAGATGGACAGCTGGCCGGGGACCAGCACCAGGCTGCCCTCCACCAAGGGCCGGAACGTCTTGGTGTCCGCGCCCCAGAGGAGCTGGGCGCTGTTTTGCAGCAGGTAGCTGACGCCGATGGCGGTGATGAGCACCGCCAGGGAGGGGGCGGACCGCAGGGGCTTGTAGGCCAGCCGCTCGATGGCGATGCCCAGCACCGTGCACACCGCCACCGCCAGCAGCACCCCCGCCGCAGGGGGCAGGCTGAAGCTGCCCACGGCGAAAAAGCACATATAAGCGCCCACCATGATGACATCGCCGTGGGCGAAGTTCAGCATCTTGGCAATGCCGTACACCATGGTGTAGCCCAGGGCGATGATGGCGTAGATGCTGCCCAGGCTGACGCCGGTGATCACATTGTTCAGGAAGGACATTTCCTCACCTCTCTCAAAAATACGACAGGGCCGCGGCAGGGAAAAAGGTCCTGCCGCGGCGAAAAAGGGGCTGCCGGAGCACTCCGGCAGCCCCTTTCCTGGTTTGAACCGTTTGGGTCAGAATTATTGGGTGACGTACCCGCCGTTCTCCACCTTGACCACCACGGGGGCCTTGGAGATCTCGCCGGTTGTGAGCCACTTCATGCCGGTGCCGGTCAGGCCGTCCACGGAGAAGTCGCCGCCGGTGAACAGGGCGATCAGAGCGTCGCACAGCTGGGCGTGGTCCATGTCGGCAATGCCGTCGATCTGGCAGCAGGCCTCATAGATGGCGTACATACAGTCGTAGCCGTCGGCGGCGAACTGGTTGGGCAGGATGCCGTGGGCCGCCTGATAGGTCTCCACAAAGGTCTTGGTGCGCTCGTCGGTGCCGGAGGCGTTGAAGGGGGTCATGAGCAGCAGGCCCTCGGCCAGAGACTTGTCAAAGCCGTCCATGTCCAGCATACCGTCCATGCCGTCGCCGCCAAAGAAGATGGGGGCGTAATTCATCTGCTTGGCCTGGGCCAGAATCAGGGAGGCGGGGGTGTAGTAGATGGGCAGGAACACCAGGTCCGCGCCGGCGTCCTTGCAGGCGTTGAGCTGGACGGTGTAATCGGTGGTGGTGTCCTCGGGATAGGTGGAGGTGGCCACCACGTCCAGGCCAATCTCCTTGGCATGGGCGATGAAAGCGTCGGCAATGCCGGTGGAATAGGCGTCGCCGTTGTTGTAGATGACGCCGATCTTGGTGCCCAGGCCGCTGCTCTTCAGGTACTCAGCGGCGGCGCTGCCCTGGCCTGGGTCGGTAAAGCACATCTGGAAGGTGTTGTCCTTGTTGGCGGTGACATCGGGGGAAGATGCGGAGGGGGTGAGCTGGAAGTAACGGTCGCTGTAGGTCTCGGCGGCCACGGCCACGCAGGGGGTGGTGGTGGTGCAGCCGTAGATCACCAGGGGCGCGTCCTTGGCCCAGTCCTTCAGGGAGTTGTAGGCCGCCACGGCGGTGTCCGCCGCGCCGGTGTCGTCCTCGTACTTGAAATCAAACTTGATCGGGCCGCCCAGCGCGTTGATCTCCTCCACGGCGATTTCCGCGCCCCACTGGGTCGCGGTCCCGTACTGGGCGTTGTTGCCGGTGGTGGGGCCGATGCCGCCCACCTTGATCGTGACCACGCCGCCGTTCTGGTTCTCCTGGCCCGCGGGCTGAGAGGCAGAGGGCTGGCTGGACTCATCCTTGGCGGAGCATCCGGCCAGCAAACTCATACACATGGCGCCCGCCATGAGCAGGGCCGCAAGATTCTTCTTTTTCATCCTATGTCCTCCTAATTCTTGTCGCTGACGATCCATTTTGCATCACAGGGAGCACAACCGCGCCCCCCAGATTGTTGACAATTATATACTTGTCTCCCACCATTGTCAACCACAAAATTCACCAATGCAATCAGAAGGAGCCCTGCCATTGTGTGCTATTTGACGGACATTCGTCCTCAAACCACCAGCCCGCCGTTGGGGGCAAGCACCTGCCCGGTGAGAAAGGCCGCCTCGTCTGAGGCCAAAAACGCGATGGCGGCGGCGGCCTCCGCCGCCGTACCGATGCGGCCCAAAGGGGTCTCGTCCGCCAGAGCGGCCAGGTCCTCCGGGGTAAGCTGGGCGTTCATTTCCGTGTCAATCACCCCAGGAGCCACGCAGTTTACCCGAATATGGGAGGGACCAAGCTCCTTGGCCAGCGCCTTCGTGTAGGCGATCACCGCTCCCTTCGTGGCCGAATAGGCCGCTTCGCAGGAGGCCCCTACCTGCCCCCACATAGAGGACACCGTGACAATGGAGCCCGTCTTCCGCCCCAGCATATGCGGTAGAACGGCCTGGCAGCAGTGATGCACCCCGTCCACGTTCACAGCGAACAAACGCCGCCATTCGTCCTCGTCAATTTGACTGACAAGACCCACGTGGGATATCCCCGCAGCACAAACCAAAATGTCAAGTTGACAAAATTTTTCTAACACATTGTCAACCATTCGCTCCACCTGGACCCGGTCGGCCACATCCGCCGGCACAGCTATGGCAGGCACGCCCAAAAACCGTATTTCTTCTGCCAGGCTCTGGGCCTGGGCCTCACTCCGGCAATAGCCCACCGCCACCCCCCAGCCCCGCTGGGCGAACAGACGGGCGGCAGCGGCCCCAATCCCCCGGGAACCGCCGGTAATCAGCGCGTATTTCACGAAAATTCCCCCTATCCTCATCCCTGCTCTGGCGCTTGCACTCTCCGCCAGAGCGGCCCTTCTCCCCTGATAGCCACGGCGGGAGAAGGGCACTCCGAGTACTATTAGAAAAAATATCGGAGCAAGCGGTATCATGCTTGCTCCGATGGTGGTGACCCATGCCGCTCAGCGCATGAACACCTTTCGCGGCGGCATCCACCTCCGCCAGCGTGATCGTGCGGTTGTCCCCAGAGTAATTGAAGGTAATTGTCACCTTATCGTCATATACAAATACCGCATTTATGAAAATGTCAATGATCCGCCGCTGGCTGTTTGGTTCATCAAAATCTAACTGACGAAATTGCAGCAGGAAAAACTTGATGTGCTCCTGTGTAAGCCGCAAGCCACTTATCAGCTCCGCATCGGCCAGGGCTGCTTCCAGCTCTCCCTTCTGAGCCTCCAGTTCCTCCATACGGGTTCTTGTGGCATCGTTGAAGATCCCGGCCTCCATGGCTCGGATCAAATTGGCCGTTGCCGTGTTCACCCGCTCCAACTCAGCGTGGAGGGAATCCGTGTAAGAAGTATCCGTATTCTGTTCTACATAATAATCATAAGTCTTTTGCGCGATAAAGTCAATCATTTCATCACTCATTACAACGGCTTTCGCTTTTGCCAGCACCAGCTCCTCAATCCAGCTTTTACGAACCGCACGCTTCTTGCAGGTGCGGTGATTTTTCTTGCCCAGGCAGTTGTAATAGTGATACCGGGTGCCACTTTTCCCCGTCCCGCTCTCGCCGATCATCGTCTGTCCGCACAGCCCGCAGAACAGCTTGCCCGTGAGCAGGTATTCCGCTTTCGTCCACTTCTTAGCGGGCGCTTTCCGGTTTTGTACCAGCATCCGCTGCACTTTATCAAAGGTTTCCGCGTCAATCAGCGCAGGAATATATGCGTCGGGGTACTCTTTTCCATTATAATGGTACACACCCATGTACTTTTTGTTTTTCAAAACGGCCCGGATGCTGTTCACCGTCACCGGCTTTCCTTTACGGGTCCGCAGTCCCTCCGCGTTGAGAACGTCGATAATCTCCTTTTGTGTACTCCCCGACGCATACATTTCAAAAATACGCTTGACCAGGGGCGCTGTCTCCGGGTCCGGCTCCAAGTGCTTGTCCGCCCCGGTGCGATACCCCAGCGGGATGGTGCCGCCCACGCTCTGCCCCTTGCTGGCGGCAATGTCCATGCCGCGCTTTACGTTGGTGGCAAGCTGAACGGAGTAATACTCCGCCATCCCCTCCAAAACCGCTTCCAGGATGATCCCTTCCGGCGTGTCCGGGATGCTCTCGGCGGTATAGAGCACCTTCACCCCATTCTTTTTACAGCGGTACTTGTTAAACGCTATTTCTTCCCGGTTGCGGCCAAAGCGGTCAATTTTCCAAATGATGACCGCCTCAAACTGCTTCTTCGCCGTGTCCTTCAGCATCTGCTGGAACTGCTCCCGGTCGTCATTCCGGCCTGTCTGCGCCCGGTCACAGTATTCATGGATGATGGTGTAGCCATGCTCTCCGGCGTATTTGTAGGCCGCCGCCAGCTGGCCCTCAATGGACTGTTCCCCCTGCTTGTGGCTGGAATAGCGGGCGTAGACAACTGCGTTCACTTCTGTTTCACCTCTTTTATCGGCTCCAGGTCAAGGGCCAGCCGGGCCGTATTCCTGTCCTTCAGGCTGGCCTGGTCATAGGCCCGCGCCACCTCCCGGGCCTCCACAGAGATGTCCCGCGGCGTGTACATCTGGTCACCCGTCCACACCTCCAGCGGCACGCCCAGCGTATCAGAGAGTTTCAGCGCAAGGGGCAGCGGGGCGTCCTTCAGCTGCCGGATGATGATGACGCGGACCTGCCAGTCTGTCAGGCCGGTGACCCGGACGATCCCCGGGATATCCAGCCCCATCTCCCATGTGACATCAATAAAAATTTTATAGAAGGGCGGGTGGTCCCCTTTGCACAGCGAATTAAATGTCGCTTCCTCCGCGGAATCCCCCATCAGATAGTCGGCAGAAACATTCAGCCGGCTGGCATATAACTGGACCTGGGTGATTTTCGGAATGCGCTGGCCTGTTTCGTAACGGCTCAATACCTGCTTGGACGTTCCCAGCAGGTTCGCAAACTCATCTTGGGACATTCCCTTCTCCTTGCGGATCGTGCGAAGGCGCTCTCCAAAGGAAACATATTCAATGTCTATCTTGGGCGGTTCCGGGTATTCCTTTTTAAAAAATTCCATTATCCCAGCCTCCTTTTGACTCCTATATGGTAATTACAGCATATCATGTCAACCGTTAGATGTCAATATAGAATATTCTACAATTATATAACCAATTAGTTGACAGCCAGAATAAACAGCAGTATACTATACCCAGAAACTGTCAATCAGGCCGCCGCACCGCACTTGCCAGCATCTGATTGACAATAGGAGGTGATATCCGCTGCCCACGCCGTTCGGATCATTCCGAAAACTATCCCGCGCGTAGACCAAAAAATACTGTGCGCTGCTTTTTTAGAGGCTGTCCTGCGTTTTTATGAAGACCCGGCAAACGAAGCGGCCTTTGACCAGTGGCGCACGGGGAAAGGAGGCATTGTCTATGGACCAAAAAACGGCTGAGAAACTGCGGCAAACATACCCAAACCATATTCCACTGCAGGTCGCGTCGGAGCTGCTTGGAGTCTCCCCCCGTCAACTTTCCAGGTTAGTGGCAGAAGGCAGGGAGCCCTACAGTCTGATCGGCGGCAATATCGGGATCAGGCAGCGGTATGTCCGTATCTACACGGAACGGCTCATCGCCTACCTGAGCGGATATCCGCTTGAGGGCTAAGCCGAGCCTATTCATTGGTAAAGGGGGTGGTGGTCTTGCGGGAGCACAGATCTCTACCGTATTGCGCGGCAGACCGGCAGTTTTGAAGAAAGCCGGTCTGCCGCTGTTTTTGTGAGGAGGATATCAATGAAATTACATGGAAACCAGTTGAAGTTGATCCGGCACCTGGCCCGATTCAACCTCCTGGACTATCCCAGTTGTTTGGAACTGTTGGAAACAGAGAACACAACGAACCATGTGGCATTGTCGTATGCGTTCCGTCCACTGACGAAAAACAGATACCTGTCCAAGCGTAAAGACGGCAGCGTAATGATTCTGGCAAAAGGACGGGCGCTGTTCCCCAATATCAGGCCACTGATTTCTTCCGGCGGGGGCGCATCTGAAACAAAACGGATCATGGATGTTTCCCGAATGGCGGCGCTGATGGACCGAATCGGAATACCTGCCGCCGCAAAGCCTTCGAATTCTGGAAAGGCCTGTTTTATTCCATCAGCCTGTTGGCGGAATATTGCCTCGGGCATTTTATCCACCACCCGGTTTGTTGGAATGCTGGCAGATGGCACGCAGCGGCTGGCCGTCTACGACATTGGGGACGGCCAGATGGACTGGCAAGTACGGGCGGAGGGCTCGCTCTTTTACACAAAATATGGCCGCTATGAAACCAAAGCCACCGGGATGGTTTTAGTCTGTGATGCAGATAAACGGAATGAGATTGCGAAAAACATCATTCGTCAGACGATGTGGAACCGCCGGCAGCTCCTGTCCAACATCTGCATGGAACGAAACCGTCCCACCCGCTGGTCCCGCTCGCCCATCAAGCTGCGGGCACAGTACGAACACGTCTATCTGACCACGCGAGACCAACTTGGGACAGATTTGAATCTTATCCTATCAGTAGAAAATCAGATGGATCTTCAACGCAAGGGCAACTATAAATTATCTGACCCGGCACAGGGCGACTATGAGCAGTGGCCTTATCGCTTTTTTGCCAATCCCGCTACTGACCTGCTGAAATTCGTCTATTTTTTCTCAGCGGCAAAAAGTTTGTCACAGTCTCTGTCCACTGAACTTCCTGCGCCGCCGGAAGTTCGCTATGCGCTGTGTTTTCGCCCGCAGGACAAGGCTATCCTGCGGATGTATCCAGACGTCTTGGAGCTGGAGGGGTTAAAACTCTATGAATATCGACCTAAAAAAGACATTAAAGGCGATTGATCAATGCCTATTGAAAAGTCCGGCTCCCGATTTGGCAGAACTGAAGCGGGCCTATCGTTACACGATTCGACTGCAAAGCCAGCTGCTGGCTGTTGTTTACGATATAGAAATGTTTGGAGGCATACCATCCGGCAGGCGTTTTGCCTGGGAACGAAGTGCCGGTAAAAATAGCGGCGATACTGTCACCCTGACCATTGCGGAACCACTGCCATCCATGAAAAAGCTAACTGAAGCTGTGGAGGAACACTGGAAAGCGATGGTTCATGCGGCCATCGCACAGGCGGCCCAACAAAGTCCGCTCCCATATTTTCAAAAAGCGTTTGTGGAAATTGAAATCACCACCACAAGGGGCAGCGATAATACCCGGCTGTGGGACACCTCCAATCGGGCCATCAATGTCATCATCAACAATCTCAAAGGTATTTTCTTTGAGGATGATAATATAGAGCATATGGCTTTTTCGGTGGTGGGGCGATGGGGCGCACGAGGCTCCACGATCATCCGCATTTCAAAATTTGGCGCATCAGATCAGTTTAGGGATGGCTGATTTTAGGTGCAAATCGGAAAGCCATGAGATTTTAAAAATATCATAGGGAAACGGACAGCGCTGAAAAATGGCAGCCTTCAAAAGAAGCAATGTGTTTTAATATACCGTGAGCGGAGGGCAATACCTGCCATGGGGAACAAGAGATGCAGAGGGGTTCTGCGAGGAGTTTCTGTGTCAGCAGAAGCGACGAACAGAACCATCCGGAGGGAAGGAACGGGAGGCTGCGTCAGTATTGACGCAGCCTCCCGTTCCTTCCCGGCTCATGCAATTGAACAGCTTAAAATATTCAATCAACCTATCTTGCTGTCTCTCAAATTTAGCGCCATCTGTTCGTCTCATTTTCTCTCTTGATAATAGGAAAAGCAGACAAACGAGGCCAGCAGCGGGGGCAGAAAATAGATTGCGTCCGCCTTATCCCGGTTGAGCAGTACATATCCTGTCCCCAAAAGTGCCGCGGCAAAGAACACAATCCCCAGGATCAATGAAATCTTTTTCATATTCCGCCTCCGCTCTCGCCAAACCAGCACCTCGCGTATTCCGCAAGCGCCGGAATCAAGGTTTTGATCTCTTTGCCTGATGTATTTACGCATAGATCATAGCTGCCTCTTGCGCCACAATCGGCGCCCCCAACCAGGTCATACTGCTCCGCCCGGTTCTTATCGATTCTCCGCATCCGGCGCTCCATCTCGAGCGGTGTCAGCCGTTCGCTCTCCGCAGCCCTCTTCCGGCAGCGATCCAATTTGGACGCTTGACTGGCGTAGACGAAAACCCGCAATGGTTTCAAATGCGCCAGAATGACATCGGCGCAACGGCCCACGATCACACAATCGCCCTGTTCTCCCAAACGCTCAATGATCTTACGTTGGGCCACGACCACTTGGACCTGCTGCTCCAGCCCTGTGTACGAGGTAGAGAACCGCCGCCCAATGGTTAGTGGATACATAGCTTTCAAGCCGCTCTCTGAGATTTGAGCCACATAGTCGGCGTCAAACCCGTGTTCTTTTGTAATCATTTCAATGATCTCGTTGTCATAGCAGGGTACGCCCAGGGCATCGGACAGACGTTTTCCCAGTTCACGCCCGCCGCTGCCGAACTCACGGCTGATTGTAACGATCTTGTTCATTTTGACACTCCGTTTCTCTACGCGATATAGTGGAATTTATTTTTCTTTACGATAAGATATATGATCGACACCACCGCGCCCAATAGTTCAGCCAATGGGACGGCCAGCCATACTCCTGTTTCATCCAATATCATGGGGAGAAGCATGATCGCGCCTACGATGAAAATGAAGGTCCTGGAGAAGGATATGACAGCCGACGTTTTCCCGTCGGAAAAGGCGGTGAACAGCGCGGAGGAAAAGATCCCCAGCCCCATGACGAGGAACGCGATGGAGTAGATGGAAAAGCCGTGCAGGGCGATGTTGTAAACGCTGCTGCCTGCCGGAGTGAAAATGGTCAATATCCCGCCTATTGCCAGATGGATCAGAATATTCGATATGACCGTGCTGACAATCAAAAAAATGACGCTGCTCTTGAAGATGCCCTGGAGCTGTTCCCGGTCATCGCTCCCATATTTATAGCTGATGATGGGCGCGATCCCATTGGAATAGCCGAAATAGAGGGCGGTAAAGATATATTGGAAGTATAAAACGATGGTGATGGCCGCCACGCCGTCCTCGCCATGAAACTGCAGCAGCGTGTAGTTGAACAAAAATGTGGTGACCGCATTGGCAAGGTTTGTCACCATCTCTGAGGAACCGTTGGTACATGCGTGAAGCAAAACGCCACCGTCAAAGCTGGGCTTCACAAAGCACAGCGGGTTCTTCCTTGAGAACAAGAAAAAAACGATGCCGGAAATGGCGGGGATGCAGTAACCGATTCCAGTGGCCAGCGCCGCCCCCTCCACACCCATGTTCAGCGGCGCCATAAAGACATAATCCAATACGATATTGGCTGCACCGCCCAAAATAGTGACAGCCAGCCCCAGCGTGGGTTTCCCCGCGGTCACAAAGAAAGTCTGGAAAGCGGTTTGAAGAAAAAACGCCGGAGCGAAGGCGAAAATGATCCTGGCGTAGGCGACCGTCAACGGCGTCTGCGCCGGGCTGGCCCCCAGCAGAGACATCAGGCCCCCGGCGAACAGATTGCCAAGCAGAGCGACGGCCACGCCGATCAGCAGTTCCACAGTGATGAGGAAGCTCAAATTGTTTTGGGCTTCCTTTTGCTTTCCCTCCCCCATCTTTCTGGCCACGATGGCGCTTCCGCCCGTGGCCAGCATGATCGCCACAGCCATCTCGAAGCAGAGAGCCGGGTAGAACATATTGACCGCCGACAGCGCTGTCGTGCCCACGAAACGGGCGATAAACATACCGTCCACAATGATATACATGGACAAAATGACCATCATGATGATATTTGGCGCCGCAAAGGACAGCAGCGAACCAAACCCAAACTTTTTTGCCAAAGTATTATCCATTTCTACGTTTCATTTCCTTTTCAAAAATTGTGTTGAACAGGGTGACAGCGTCCACCATCTGCCGCACCCGGTCCTCCCCCATCAGCTCAAAAACTCGTTCCTCCAGCGCGTGGAGGGGGGCCAGCAGCTCCTGGGAGTAGGCCAGCCCCTTCTCGGTGAGGCCCACCTGCTTTTCCCGCCGGTCCCCGGCGGCGGGGGAGAGGGCCAGATAGCCCTGGTTTTTCAGGGAGCGGATCACGCTGTTGACGGTCTGCTTGGAAAGCCCCGTACACGCGCAGACCTGTTTCTGCGTCACAGGCTGCTGGCCGTCCAGGGCGTACAGGACGAACAGCGTATAGTAATTGATGTTATTGGAGGCGGCCCAAAAACCGTACAGCGAGTTGGCCTGACCCCAAGCCTCCCAAAATCGTTTATCTTCTGATGACATAAGGTTTCCCCCTTTTCATGATTGACTGATTTGCTGATCCTCTGTTGTGTTATATTGGCAGGTCTTTCTCCTGGAACCACAGGATGGCCACGGCGTAGAGAATGACGGCGGCGGTCCGCATAGCGGTGAAGGCCCCCTCGAACCCAACGCCGGACAGGATATCCTGGGTATTGAACAGCGTGTTCAGCGTCACATATTTCAAAAAATCCAAATCGCCGGAGAGCTTGATGAACAGGCTCACCACGAAGAAAAACAGCGGTATCCCGGCCCCGAAAATCAGGGAGTTCCTGGACGTATTGAAGATGCAGGAGGCGCAGAAGCAGATCCCGCTGACGACCAAATGGTAGAGGAACGCGCCCATGTTCAAATTCAAGAATATCTCCACGTCCAGCGCGCCGGGTTGAAAGATGTGGGCCGCCGCCACGCCGGCCACGGAGGCGATCCCCCACATCACCGCCAAGGAAGCGATGAAATAGACCGCGCTGGTGATCACGATTTTCAGGCGCGTGGCGGGGGTGGACAGAAACCCGGCCATGGTTCCCTTATCCACCTTCTCCGCGATGAGCCGGTTGCCCACTGTGATGGAGTACACCATGGGGAAGATGATGGCCATCAGCGCGTAGAAAGAGTTGGACATGAAGCCCACCAGGGTGCCGTTCCCCGTGAGGATGTGCCCCAGGGCCGTGCCGCTCACCGCCGATTGCAGATCGTTCATGGCGGCGGGGGTGAACACATTGGTCATGACGGTGAGGAACAGGCAGAGAACCGCCGTGAACGCCAGCAGGAATTTGAGGTTCGATCTCACGATCTGCTTGAAATAGGGCGGACTAAACATCTCTATCCCTCCCGTACAATCCCATGAAATATTCCTCCAGCGTGTGCTGTTCCTCCCGCAGAGAACTGACCCGGCACTGGGACAGCACGGAGATCATGCGGTCCAGTTCCCCGTCGGCCACAGAGAGGGTGATTTGGTTCTGCTCCCGCTGGGATACCGCGTCAGGATAGGCCCGTGCCGCAAGCTCCAAACCGGCGGCACTGTCAAATCTGATCTGATAGGTTTTTTGCTGGGAGCGGCGCAGCTCGTCCACCGTGGCCTCCTGGATCAGTGTTCCGCTGCGGATCATCCCCACCCGGTCACAGGTCTTTTCCACCTCGTCGAAAATGTGGGACGAGAGAAGGATGGCCTTTCCCCGCCCCTTTTCCTCTCGGATGAGTTCAATAAAGCGGTTCTGCATCAGGGGGTCCAGGCCGCTGGTGGGTTCGTCCAGGAGCAGGATGTCCGGATCGTGCATGAACGCCGCCACGATACCCACTTTCTGCTTCATCCCTTTGGACATCCGCTTGAGGTTCCCGCTTGGGTCCAGCTCAAACCGCTCCAACAGCCGCTCTGTGGCGGAGTTGTCCCGCAGCTTCCGCATTTTGGCGATCAGCTTCAAATAGGCGGTCCCCGCCATATCGTCGGGAAATGCGATTTTCCCCGGCAGATAACCCACCCGCCGCTGGATCTTGTCCTGTTCCTCCCAGCAGTCCAGCCCCTCGATGCGGGCAAAGCCGGACTGGGGCCTGGTAAAGCCCATCAAGTGCCGCATGGTGGTGGATTTGCCCGCCCCGTTGGGGCCTAAATAGCCGTAGACCTCGCCCCGGCCAACACAGAGCGTAACGTCAAATACGCCTTTCCCGCTTCCATAGCGTTTGGTCAGATGCCGTATGTCGATCACATCGCTGTCACTGTCCACAACCGTCCCCTCCTTTTTTCTCGAACAGGCCCATCAGCCGCCCCGCCGTATGATTCCATAGCTGCCACAGCCACTCCCGGATGGTATCTGTGACAACGATAACCAGCAGATACCATACCACCTTGTTCATATACCCACCCCCATTTATCGGTACAAATGGTCTTTGTTTTAGCTGTTGCGGCGAATCGGACTGCACAGCCTTTCCGTCTTTATATATATCGTTATAGTATGCATAAATACTATTTGTCAAGAACTTTTATTGATTTGGTCTAAAAAAACACCCGGTCCACATTCCGGGCGCATTGGTGACAGCAAGTTCGCGGTCATTTTTGCACGGCCTCCGCCGCCGCGCGAAGCCGCTTCATGGACCGCTCCGGCGTCTCCCGCAGGGCGAGGGAGAGCTCTCCGCTCAACAGCTTTCCCACCTGCTTATAGAGCCGCTGTTCTGTGAGCGCCAGCCCCTTCTTACTGCGGGGCGCGGCCCTGCTTTTACAGTGAAGCTCTTTAAACAGCTTGAGCTGCTCACTCAGATCATGGGATAGGAGCAGTTCCCGGTAGTAGTTTGCCAGTTGGGGGCGGGACATCGCACCGGGGATTTTCACGTTCAGCAGTTCCAGCTCTTTGAGGCGGCGAAGGGCCTCCGCCTTGGTGATGACTGCCCGCATGAACACAGCCGTATCCACCGGGATGTAGATTTTTCCGCTGCTGTCCACGTCAAACGGGCGCAGGGTATAGTAGTCCACGTCACGGTCACCGGCAAAGCGGAGCGGCCCGATTGCCTCTACCTGGCAGACCTCCGCACTGTGATACACGATATACTGCCCGATTTGGAACATCGCCTTTGTCTCCCTTCGTATGAGATGTTGGATGTAGAAGAACACAGCCAGACAGCTCTTGGACTGTCTGGCCGTATTTTCGCCTGCGGGATGTCAGTCAAAGTAGTCCCCCACAGGCTGTTGATTGTTCTGCTTTTTCAGCTTCACGAGAATGGAGCCGTCAGGCTGGGTGCTTTCTTCCAGGACTTTGAACGCCGTCCCCCGTTGGGCCATCCGCTCTTTGTACAGCTCGTACTCCTTCTGAACCTGTTCCCTGCCATACTGAGAGGAGTTGCCGTCACCGGACTGGAAACAGATGGTCTGCATGAGACAGGCAGCTTTGATTCTTTTCATGTTTGGGTGCTCCTTTCTAAGTCTGACAACAGTTTATCATGAATTTGCACATTTTTTCAAAGGCAGTTTTGCACAAATATAGGCAAAAAAACGATGATTGCCAGGGGTAAATTAGCCCCGCAGGAATAGGCTGCGGATAGCAATTCGCCAAATAGTAAAGCCATTTCCGGCATTATCAATCAGGAGTGCTGGTTCCAGCTATCTGAGCTGTCCCGATGCTCAGAAAACTCTGTTGATGGCCCCCGGAAGCTGAAACCTTTTGTCAAATACCTTCGAAGGTCACGGTGACGATACCACCTCCAATGCTTTTTACTGCCTTCATCCCAAGCGCTTTGTTTCTGAGTGCTGTACCCAATTGAACGCCGTCGACATCAATCGTCTTTGCGAGAAATGCGACCGCCGTATTTTCAGGTTGGTGCCCCAGCACAAGTTTTTGAGACTCTAAACCCGACACCTCATTTTTTGGGCATCTATTGATGCCTTTATTTCGACTTCGACTGGTGCTTCGCATGATGTTTAGCCGAATAAAAACATATTTCTGCCTAACCTTGCCGATGCAAAGTAAATATGGTATACTTTGTTCATAAAGAGTCGTATAGGCTCTATTTACACACTTGATATTACTTAAATAGCATTTATTTATAAAAATTTATTTAGGGGGGTTAGCACATGGACTTAGGAAGCATCTTCAGTCGGTGTACCATTGTGTTTAACGAACAAGAGTGTCCGCTCCCCAATATTTTGCGTGCTAATTCGGACTTTCTCCTAAAGTCATTTGAACAGGATAGAAGTCGCACAGTAAGCCTTACAGCGCCAACACTGTTGACTCCAATTATTGCAGCTGTGGCATTGGGACTATATTGCGTTGTTCGAAGCAAGGAAACTGCTGATAAGGTAATTCCTGCACTTTCTGAAGATACCCATGTCATTTTTGAAGGAGGGCGTGCTCTCTATAAGGGCCTGACCAAGGACGGTTACGCTATTATTGAGCAACCGGGAAAGAAGGGAAATGGTTCCATCAAAAGCACTGTTCATCCAGCCAGATTTCATCAAATCACGCCTTACTACGGCGATGCTACTGCATTGGACAAACGAGGCGTGAAGAACCCCCAGCTGCGAGAAAAAGCTTTCTTCAAAGAACTACTACAAATAGACGATAAGAATATTCCAATTAGAGTACCTGGTTCCGTGGTGATCATTTCTGATCGCACATCTACAGATGCAATCATGAAATATACACAACTCAAACTACCTTCAGGTACAAGTATCCGCATTGGAGAATTGTTCCCTAGTGCATATTATTCTGAGGACAAATGCTATGCTTACCCTGGGAATACAACTAGAGTTGAACCCATTTTAAAATTTACTGGGCGCACCTCTACGGCAAGAGAACTCATTATAGGTGATTCCGATAGAGATACTTGTGGTTTAGTCGTATATACAAAAGATATTTCAAAGATTTCCGGAACAGAGTTAAACGGCCTGTTTTTGCGTCACTCTCTGCCACATGTTGCTGTACTCGGACTAATAGAGTATACTACAGATGATTCGTTTTTGCAGCAAAATGAAGATTTTGCCTTGTTTGCCTGGACTCATAAGTTAATCCGTCACCATCTAGAAGCGAAAACCTATAGCGGAAGCAGCTTGAGCACCCAACTTGTCCTAATGCTTGAGGCCATGCTACACCGAACCATCAGTAAGCAAGTACTGGACACCCCTATTCCCTGTGACGAGTATAATGCCATTCGGAAAAGCCTGTGGGCAATTTCTAAGGCCGACTACCCTGGTGTAGACAACGAATTATTTGTCTTAATTGGATTTTCTTTGTTGAAACTATTTGTTTACTCGACTGCAACGATGCAGCTTTTGGAACGGCAGATTTCTAAAGGGATACTTTCCAGACGATCACCGAAAGATCAAATCGACAAATTGCGTGAGCTTTCTATCGGTGTGACCGGAGTACTTTGGGAGCAGATGTCCCATGTGATTCAAGGGCTAACTGATTTTTATGCCGCACTTCAATATGAAAACAAAAAAGCTAATGTTCTATTTCAAATGCTAATGGATTCAGGCACAGATGATAGAATTATTGTAATCTCTCCCAAAGAAAGTTATGGCAAAATGTTTACTATCGGTTTTGCTGAGAAAAACAAATTGTTTGCAAGGCGCATTACAGGCTATACACCGACACAGTTTTTAAACACGGAAAATCGCTGCGGTCAAGTAGTGTTTTGTGGGGCTATAAAGGCGAGTGATATGGCTCGTTGTATCAATGTAGCAAAATCAAGTTTAGTCTTGCTATATGACTTCGAATTACCAAGTTTTGATTATGTGACGAACTGCACACAGAAGTTGGAACATTTTTATGACCGCCGAAACCCACAAGAGTTTAAGAGCTTCATTGATCCCGAGTTTTCAGCAACATCTGATAATACGAGCGCATTTGATGGCGAATTAGAAGAGTATGTAAATGCCGCCACAATACACAGAGCAATAGAACCTCTTTCAAGTATGGGGGCTGGGTCACAGGCTACAGTAGAAATTCCTAAAATCATAGTGTTTGAAACAGAAGAGTCTGCGTTTTTGACAAAGAATTATATTGCATATTGTCTTGATGAAGAAACGGAGTCTGTTACTGAAAAAGGCATAGAAGATATCCAAATTGGAGACTATCTTGTTTTTAATAATTATGGCAATGAAACTGCCGATATTGTAGACGATCTGCTCCAAAAGATTGCGGCCCGCAAAGATTCCTCTGGACGGCTGGCTGCTGCCTATAAACATTCCAAAGAGTGGAAGGATGCACTTAAACACTATATGGAGAAAAGTGGAATGACTGTTCGCGATATATCCTCCTCAATGACCGCCATGGGACACTCACGGCATTATGTGACTATTCGGACTTGGTTAGACCCCGAGTCCCATATTGTAGGACCTCGGGACAGAGAATCCTATGTCGCAATTACTGAAATTATTGGTGCCGGTAGCTTTGATCCTGACGTTTGTTGGAATGCATGTAATTTTGTTCGAGAAACCCGAGTTAGAATACTGAAATATTTGGGTCTGACAATGCTTAATATGTTGGGGCAAAAACGCAAGAAAGTTGAATTCATATTTTCCGACACAGTTGGTGATATTTCCCAAGGAGTTCGAATCGTCAGAGTTGATAAAATCCTAACACCGCAAAAGCTGATTATTCCAACGCATATGTCTAATCGGTTACAGAATGCGCCGAGGGAGAGATAGAAATGGATGTTTTTGAATTGCAGGGTGCGCGTGCTTATCTTATCGAGCAATTTCGAAAAGAACTTCTTGGTCCGGGATCGGAGATTTCATATCCAGATGCGGAACATGAAATCATTACCGACTTGCCTGAAGTTCGGTATAGTGTTGGCATTTTGTATCCACAGCGAAATCCGATTGGGTTAGATAATGATGTGTCGGATAATTTCTCTGCGCAGGAAGAAAATTTGGATTTGATAGAGACACATACCGATCAGACAAATCAATTGTGGACAAATGATGACTCCGTTTCGGAGGTTATTCATGGCGAAAATGCAGTGGATGAGCATGAAACTTCGTCACTGAATGACGAAATAGGTTTATCTACGCAAAATCTGCCATCCTCAATGGGGTTGACTTTTTTCCTTCGTCATGATCCATCTGAACTGGAAGTTTCATTGTCTTTCGGTACTTATAAAAAGACACGGGTAAGGGATTGTTGCCTACCGTTTACTCCTACCTATGAAAATTATTCCATTCCTCCGTTATTTGAACCGTATATTGAATTTGATAAAGAATGCTCTGTGTTGCGCCTAAAGACCCAGTTAACGCGTAGCGATGTATATAGAATAAAGAACACCGATCAAGTGGAGGATCTTCGCTTAATTGATGCCGCATTTCGGTTGTGCAATCAGCTTGGGCGAAGCGGCTTTATTCGAATGCCGCATTCTCTGCCGATAAAACTTGCTTTTTCTGGAAATGTAGCTGGCTGTATGGATATTGATGGAACCAAACTAAAGCTAACCGCTATTAAAAAAAGGACAGAAGGAGGATTTTTCTCTGTAACGATACTGCTGGTTAATGGGGCAACAGGAAAATATAATGGTCTCAATTCAATTTTTCAGCCCGAGATAGCAATAGATAGCGCATGTTTGGGAAACGAGTTTGTAGAATATACGCAGAGTGCCTTTGGCTCGTCAAACGATCAAGAAGCCGCTGCACTGGCCCTTTTGTATCGCAATAAACACACGTATGCTACCGGGCATGGTGTATCTGTATCCTGGGAGATCATAGACGGCCACGGTATCATTAAGAGCGACTATATGCCGGTGCATACGGTTGCTCAAACGGATTTTGACAATCACGATGCCCGAGTGCCAAATAAAGCCTTCCAAATGAAGTATTTATCCGATTTGGATACTACAGAAAAGGCCGACAAGCTTGCGGCCTTAAATGAAATAGTTGAGTCATATGGGCGATGGATAACCAACCCTGATAATCCTGATGCTCCAGGGATAGAGCAGATTGCAACGACTTTACCTAACTGTCATAGCGGAGCATCTGCTCACCATATTGCACAATGCAAAGAGGCATACCAGCGGATGAAGGACGGTATCCAAACGCTTTTCGAAAACGATAAGGCTTATGCAGCATTTCTCCTCTCAAACAGGGCAATGCTGATGCAACGCATTCACATGGGCATACAATCACAGGAATGCCTTCCCGATAATTTTGAACTACAAGCGTATATGGCCAATCTTGACTACTATCATGCAGAAACATACTATCCTAGGAGTATGGAACCAGCATGGCGGCCTTTTCAGCTTGCATTTTTGCTCATGAGTGTAAACTCTATTGTGAATCCAGAGCTACCTGAGCGCGATCTTGTGGACTTAATTTGGTTTCCCACGGGCGGCGGTAAAACCGAAGCTTATTTAGGGCTTAGTGCTTTTACTATTTTTTACCGTCGAATGGCGTATCCGACTAAATCAGGCGGAACGACCGTCATCATGCGCTATACCTTGAGGCTACTTGCGTCACAGCAGTTTGTGCGCGCAGGAACGCTCATTTGCGCCTGTGAGGCCATTCGAAAAGATAGCGCGGGGAAGAAAAAATATCCTTCATATGATTTGGGCACAGAGCCAATTTCCATAGGACTTTGGATTGGTGGAACACACACGCCTAATAGAAACATGGGGAGTCAAGGATGCGCACAGGAGCACTTGGAAGAACTCAATAAAGCAAGTGCGAGGAGCCTTAGAGATGCAAAAGATAGACACAATAAGTTTCAAATTTTGAAGTGCCCTTGGTGCGGGACTAAATTGGTTAAGGAAGTTGACCCAACAGGGAAAAAGCTCGTGGGGCAATGGGGATATGCAATGAAAGATGGTAAGCATTTCTTTATGCACTGTCCCCAAGAAAGATGCCTGTTTGAGTCAAAATTGCCCATTCAAGTAGTGGACGAAGAGCTATATGAACACCCCCCAACGCTGTTGTTTGGGACGGTTGATAAGTTTGCCATGATGGCCTGGAATGGAGCGGTAGCATCTTTTTTTGGCAGCTATAGTGAAAACCGGACTCCGGAGCTAATTATCCAGGATGAGCTTCATTTGATTTCCGGTCCTCTTGGCACCATGGTAGGACTTTATGAGGCGGCTATTGACAGACTGTGCTCTAAAAAAGGCGTTCGTCCCAAAATAGTGGCATCAACCGCGACAATTCGTCGTGCAAAGGATCAATGTGCGTCGCTATACAACCGTGAAGTCAGGCAATTCCCGCCCCCCGGATTAGATGCCGAAGATTCATATTTCTCCCGCGAGGCGCCATTAGATAAAAAACCTGGAAGAATATATGTGGGTGTCATGCCAGCCGGAAAAACGAAGGCCATGATGGAAGTGCGGCTTATTTCAACTATCCTGCAACGTGTGCATATGATGCCTTTTAGCGATGAAGTCAAAGACAAGTTTTGGACCCTTACGGCATATTTTAACAGCCTTCGAGACTTGGGAAAATGTTCTACATTGGTTGATGATGACGTTAAAGATAATATACGAAGAATGGCGTATCGGTTTGGCCGGAGGAGCGGCGCTCGTCCAACAGGTGCAGCTAGCGAATTAACCAGTCGTGTCTCCACAACACAGCTGAATGACACATTGGATCGACTTGAACATCTAACATATTCCAAAGAGAACCAAGAAAAGCGAAAATATGCTATTGGTGTGCTCCTTGCCACAAATATGATTTCGGTCGGTGTAGATGTTGACCGACTTAATATCATGCTTTTAGTCGGTCAGCCAAAGCTCACGAGTGAGTATATCCAAGCTTCAAGCCGCGTTGGACGGACTTATCCTGGAATGGCCATTGTTCTTTATGACGGTTCTAAAAGCCGTGACAGATCTCACTATGAACAATTTGACGCATACCATAACTCTTTTTACAAATATGTAGAACCGACAGGCTTAACGCCATTCTCTAAACCTGCGCGAGATCGGGCTATGCATGCAGTAGCGATTTCTTTGATGAGATTAGCCTATGGCTTCACCACAGATGAAAGTGCTGCAATGTTTGACAAGGATGCTCCAGCAGTTAAGGAAATCCAAGATTATATTCTCCAGCGTGCAAGGGAAATCAATGATCGCATGGACTTTTCTCTTTCTGACGAAACACCTGCAATCGAGCAGGAACTAACTAATTTCTGGGAGAAATGGGTCGAAGATCTTGTTATAGCGGGTGAAGAAAACTTTCGGTTTGGATATCGATATATTATGACACCTCCCACGGGAGATGCACGACGACTCATCAAATCTTTTGGCAGCGGACACGATCAAGCAATTGACACTCCCACCTCTATGCGCAACGTCGATCAAAGCATTGCATCAAATATTATTTTATGGGGTGATGATGTTGGATGAGCCTAAAACTCGGATCCCATTGAATCGAGTCACTCACACTATCCGAGCTGCCCAAGCTGTCTTGCAGTATGGCGTAGGAGCAATGATTGATTTTCCAGACCAAACCCTTATGACGGCCGCTCCCGAATACTGGGACAATAAGGTTGTTTTTATCCATGATGAACGCCTGGAAAAAGCTTTGCAAGTCACAAAATTTGGGATGCCTGGAGGAAAAAATGAATTTCCGGAGGGAATCTCTTATGTGCGCTTTCCACAGTGGTATTTTTGCCCCAAGTGTCGGCGTTTCCAGCCAATAAAACAATGGGTCAAAGAGTATCGAAGAAAGGCGACTGCACGGGCTCTCTCATACGATGGATACATGAAACACCCGAAATGTATGCAGTGTTCTCAGGATCTTGTTGTTACCCGTATTGTGGTTGCGTGTAATCATGGCCATATTGATGATTTTCCTTGGGTCGAATGGGTTCACGAAAAGAACAAGGGAGGCCGCAAAGATATTTGCAAGGATCCAAAACTGAAATTTCAAACAGGGACTGTGTCCTCCGCTGGCTTGGAGGGCCTCGAGGTCATCTGTGATACCTGCAGGGCACACGCCTCCCTTTTTGGTGCATTTGACAAGGAAGAAGGCCGCACCGCCATGGAACGATTGGGATCGTCTGGGTATAGGTGTACCGGGCACCATCCTTGGAAAGGTGAACACGAAGCCTGCACGGAATTTCCTAGGGCAATACAGCGCGGTGCTTCGTCAGCATATTTCCCCAAAATTGTTAGTTCCTTGGTCATCCCCCCCTACTCTGATCGAATCAATACAAAAATTGAACAATCTAAGATCGGAAGAGCACACGTCTGAACTCCAGTCACTC
>CAJULM010000021.1:42572-45216 GCA_910587285.1 uncultured Oscillospiraceae bacterium
TCTGATTAGGCTAGAAGACTTTGACGAAGATGAACGCGATGATCGTATAAAAAAACGACTTGATGAATGGGCCAAAAGTATTGCTCTTCAAACAGCGATTGATTTTGAGATTATAAAAGCGATTTTGACCCGCAAATGGCTGGAAGCCCCACCTGAAGAGTATACGACAAATAGCGAGCACTACCGTCTGGAAGAATTCCTTGCCCTTACTGGGGAATTATCTGATTTTACTAAATCAGATGACTTTATTCGTGAAGGCATTGACATTAGTTCTTATGGGATACCAGGTTTAAAGTCTATTGCGTTGATCCATAAAGTTCGTGAGGTTCGCGCCCTCACCGGGTTCACACGACTCAACCCTCCTGGTTCCTCAGATCGGGGAAAAGGCGAGCTCAGGTTTGTATCCATAAAGAAGCCGGAAACTACATGGTATCCAGCCTATGAAGTGCGTGGCGAAGGCATTTTTATAGAATTTGACCGTGAAACGCTGTCCAAGTGGCTTGTCGGAAATACAGAAGTATATAAACGTGCAAGACAAATAACCGACAACTATGCGACAACACCTATGAGTGAAACAAGAGGAGGAAAAATAACGCCTCAATTCTTGTTTCTTCACTCCCTTGCACATCTGCTTATTCGGCAACTCAGTTTTGAATGCGGCTACTCTGCAGCATCTTTGAGAGAGCGTATCTATTCTAGTGAATCAGAGACAAATCCAATGGCAGGTATTTTAATTTATACAGCCAGCGGAGACTCTGAGGGAACACTCGGAGGACTTGTTCGGCAAGGTTATAAAGATTCGTTTCCCAGAGTGTTTCGCCAGGCAATCGAAAGCGGACGTATTTGCTCCAATGATCCAGTCTGTATATCAAGTGAAGGGCAAGGTCGAGATGCACTTAATCTTGCTGCATGTCATACTTGTCTACTGTTGCCGGAAACCAGCTGTGAAGAGTTCAACATTTTTTTAGACCGTGGAGTTGTGGTAGGAACTTTTGAACACCCGGAAGTTGGCTTTTATAGTGCTTGGCCTTAATGAGTGGAGGTACTACTGCTATGGCATATAACGCAGTCGATCTCTTTGCCGGATGTGGTGGCATGACTGAAGGGTTGTTCACTGCAGGATATAGAGTGGTTGCTGCCATTGAAATAGATCACAATGCTGCTCAAGCATATAGAGCAAATAATGAACAGCGAGGCGTGGTTCTATATGAAAAAGACATTAGGCAAGTGAATCCTCACGTTATTGAAGAGTTATTGGGCGATGAACCGTTACATTTGCTAGCTGGATGTCCCCCCTGCCAAGGCTTCTCAACCATACGCAGGAAAAATAAACGTGGATCAAAGAGAGATGTAAGGAATCGATTAATATGGGAATATGTTAGGTTTGTTACGGCTTTGATGCCAATTACCATTATGCTTGAAAATGTACCAGCACTAGCTGAATATACAGAATTTAAAAAAGCTGTTACACAGATGAAACGCTTGGGATATACTATTACCTATAAAGTCGTAGATGTCGCTCGATATGGCGTGCCTCAGAGAAGAAAGAGATTGGTTCTAGTCGGGTCTCTGTTGGGTACAATTGAACCTGCAGCGGGTAACAATCGAACTATAACAGTTAGAGATGCTATTGGAAAAATGCCGTTGCCGCAAGACAGCAATGATCCCTTACACCAGATATTTCCCCAACACACCGCACATATTCAAGAGCAAATTAGATTGACCCCTCACGATGGTGGAAGCCGCCTGGATTTACCGGAAGAATACATTCTTCCGTGCCATCGTAAAGAGGGAATAGGTTTTAAAGATGTTTATGGAAGATTGGCTTGGGACAAAGTTTCATCAACAATTACTGGTGGATGCCTAAATCCTTCCAAAGGAAGATTCCTGCATCCCGAACAGAATCGGTGCATTTCGGCCAGAGAAGCTGCGATGTTGCAGACATTTCCACAGAATTACATTTTCCCTACTAATCTATCCCGATCCGCTATAGCTTTGATGATTGGGAATGCACTTCCTCCAGCTTTCTGCAAAATACAGGCTGATAATATAACGGAACATTTGGATGGTGTGTTTATGGCCGATGTTTTTGACTCAGGCAAACGCTCAAAAATAATGAGTATGGTCAAAAGTAAAAATACAACTCCAGAACTATTTATCCGAAAGCTACTTTGTGAAATGGGATATAATCGCTATCGACTAAAAAGCCGCCTTTTGCCATGTCGACCCGATATCATCTTTCCAGGTAAAAAGAAAGCTATTTTTGTTAATGGCTGCTTCTGGCATGGGCATAGCTGTAAGCGAGGACATTTGCCTGAAACCAATCATGATTTTTGGGCAACGAAAATACAGAGGAATATTATGCGCGACCAACAAAACTATGAAGAGCTATCAAAAATTGGATGGACATTTTTAGTGATATGGCAATGTGAAATTAAAGCTAAACAAAAAGATCAGTTAGTAGAAACCATTAAAAATTTTATGGAGCAATAAGCAGAGAACGAGCCAAGGTCTCACAACCTTGGCTCGTTCTTCGTTTCAACCGCAAATACATTTCTCACTACAAACAGTGTTCGTATCTGCGCGTTATGGTGACCCAGCGGGGACTCGAACCCCGGACCTTCGCCTTAAAAGGGCGTTGCTC